>NZ_QFOA01000001.1 GCF_003248505.1 Sphingobium sp. | reverse complement strand
ACCGCCGCCAGATGACCGTGGCGCGCCGCGTCGGGATGCCCGTCGAGGCGGTTGGGGTTGACGAGGGCGAAGCCTTCGGGAAGTTCGGTTGCGCATTTGTGATGATCGACCACCACGACATCGACGCCCACCGCCTTTGCCATGCCGAGCGCCTCGAACGCCTGCGCGCCGCAATCCACCGTTACGATGAGGGTCGCGCCCTCCCCCGCCAGCCGCACCAACGCTTCGCCCGAGGGACCGTAGCCTTCCATCAGGCGGTCGGGGATGTAGGGCTTGGCATCGAGGCCGAGATCGCGCAGCAACCGGATGAGCAGCGCCGCACTGGTCGCGCCGTCCACGTCATAGTCGCCGAAGATGCGAACCTGCTCCTTCCGCTGCACCGCGTCGGCAAGCCGCTCGGCCGCCGCGTCCATGTCGCGAAAGAGGCTGGGATCCGGCATGAAAGCGCGGATCGTGGGATGGCGATGCGCCTCTACCGCATCGCGCGCGCACCCCCGCGCCATCAGCAGCTGCGTCACCAGATCGTCGGGCAGATAGGCAGAATCGCGGCCATCGGCGGCCCCGCCGCGCCAGCGCCAGGGCTGCCCCGCGATGGACCGGGAAATGTTGAGAGCAAAGGTCATCCCCCCGCTCTACCCCTCCGCGAGTCGGGATGGAAGCGCGGGGAATCATGTCGCAGGCGGAACCGTGGCAACCCGTTGTGCGTATTGCTTCTTCGCCGGATATAGACAATGAGCACGGCACGAAGGGGGTCAAGCAGCGTGACGATGGGACGACCGGCATATCATGTCCGCCGCATGATGGCCCTTTTCCTGATTAGCGCGTCGCCTTTTCCCCTGATGGCGCAGACGCCTCCCCCCGCCACCGCGCCGGCTGGCGAGGCCGAAGAGCCGATCCTTCCAGACGACCAGTTCGACGCACGCCTGCCCAAAGTCGAGGGGACGGATGCCGGAGCGCCCCTTCCGTCCATGGACAACTGGATCGACCGGCAGATGCCGCAGCAGCCCTCCGCCGCGCCTGCCACGTTGCCACCGCCGATCGAGCCGGTCGAGGAACGGGAACTGGCGCAGCCGCTGCAACCGCTGGGCAGCGTCACCGTCCCGGACAACAGCATGTTGGGTGAAGATCCTGCCGAAAAACTGCCCGAAGTCCGCTATGCCACCAGCGTAGAGGGGTTCGGCAAGACGGAGCTGGAGGACGAATTCCGCGCCGAATCCGCCCTGATCGACGGAAAGGGCCGGGCCGAAACCGCTGCGATGGTACAAGCGCGCGCCGACGAGGACGAGAAGCTCGCCGTGCGGCTGCTCTATTCGGAGGGCTATTACGACGCGACCGCGATCGCCGGGCTCCATCAAGCCGGGGACGGCACGCTCAAAGCCGTTGTCACGGTGACGCCCGGCAAGCGGTACAAGATCGGCAATATCGTCATCGCCGCCGCGCCTACCGTGCCGCCGACGCTGGTGCGGGACAGCCTTCCGCTCAAGACCGGCGACTATATCGTTGCCGCCAACGTTGAGAGTGCGGAAGCCAATATCGGCGTCAAGCTGCCGGAAAACGGCTATCCTTTCGCCAAGGTGGGACAGCGCGACATCCTGCTCGATCCCGCGACCGTTACCGGCGACTATACCCTTCCCGTCGAAGTCGGGCCGCGTGCGTCCTTCCGCGCCATCGCAACGCGCGGCGAGAAGCAGGCGTTCGGCGCGGACCATATGGAAGTCATCCGGCGCTACAAGCCCGGCGAACTTTACGACAGCCGCAAGGTGGACGACCTGCGCAAGGCGCTGGTGGCGACCGGGCTGTTTTCCAGCGTCGGCGTGGAGCCGGTGCGGACCGGTGAGCCTGGACCGGACGGGACCGAATATGTCGACCTGATGGTCGATCAGGAAGCGGGACCGCCGCGCACGCTGGCGGGCGAGGCGGGCTATGGCACCGGGCAGGGTTTCCGGGCGGAAGGCACCTGGACGCACCGCAATCTCTTCCCGCCCGAAGGCGCGCTGATCGCGGGCGCGGTAATCGGCACACAGGAACAGGGCGTGTCAGGCACCTTCCGCCGGTCGAATGCCGGTAAGCGAGACCGCACGTTCCAGACCGGCATCACGCTCAACCACCAGAATTACAATGCCTATGAAGCCTTTACCGCCGGTGTGAACATCGGCTGGTCGCGCCAGTCGACGCCGATCTTCCAGAAACGATGGACCTACAGCTACGGCGCGGAAATCCTGGGCACCAACGAGCAAGTGGTGATCGATCCGGCGACGGCGGACAAGGTGCGGCGTACCTACCTGATCGCCGGGCTGCCGCTCCAGATCGGCTACGACCGGTCCAACGACCTGCTGAACCCGACCAAAGGGTTCCGCGCCAACCTGCGCGCCGAACCGGAAGGATCGTTGCAGGGCAATTTTTCTCCCTATCTGCGCGCGACGTTCGACCTGAGCGGCTATTTCCCGGTGAGCGACGGCATCGTCATCGCCGGGCGCACGCGACTGGGCACCATCAGCGGCGTGTCGCGCGACGACGTAGCGCCTTCGCGGCGCATCTATGCGGGCGGCGGCGGATCGGTGCGCGGCTTCGGCTTCCAGGAACTTGGCCCCAAGGACGCCAAAAACGATCCGATCGGCGGCCGGTCGGTCAACGAATTCGCGGTCGAAGGACGTTATCGTTTCGGCAATTACGGCGTGGTGGCCTTCGTCGATGCGGGGCAGGTCTATGACAGCCAGACCCCCAAATTCAGCGACATGCGGTATGGCGTGGGCATCGGCGGGCGCTTCTATACCAATTTCGGCCCATTCCGCGCCGATATCGCCATGCCGATCGACCGGCAGCCGGGCGAATCCAAATTCGCCGTCTATATCGGCATAGGACAGGCCTTCTGATGGCGCAGGACGATACCCCTCCCCCCGCAGAGGTCGTGACGGCGCGCGAAAAGCGTCCGCTGTGGCAGAAGATAGCCATCGGGATCGCAGGTGCGGTCATAGGATTGGTGCTGCTGGTGGGCGTCATGCTGCTCGGCCTCAATACCCAGCCGGGCAAGCGCTTCCTGATCGGGCAGATCGCCGCGCTCCAGCTGGAGTCGGGCATGAAGATCGAAGTCGGGCGGATCGACGGGTCGATCTACAGCGACATGGTGATCCACGACCTCGTGCTGCGCGATCCCAAGGGCGTGTTCGCCGTGTCGCCCCGCGTCCATGTCGTGTGGAAGCCTTTCCGCTATGCCAACAACCATCTGTCCGTCAGCCTGCTCGAAAGCCCCCTGATCGTGCTGGCGCGCAGTCCGCAGTTCAACCAGACCCCGACCGATCCCAACGCGCCGATCCTGCCCGACCTGGACATCGATGTGGACAGGTTGAAGATCGCCCGCTTCGTACTGGCGCGCCCGGTGATCGGGCAGAAGCGCGAGATTGCCATCGACGGCACCACCCATATCGCCGACGGACGCGCGCAATTGTCGGCCAGCGCCATCGTCGACAGCGGCGATCGCTTGCAGGCGAAGCTCGACGCTGTGCCCGCGCAGAATCGCCTGGCGATGAGCGGCACGCTGACTGCGCCCAAGGGCGGCGTCATCGCCGCGATGTCGGGGCTGACCGATGGGGTGACCGCGACGCTGGACGGGCGGGGAACGTGGCAGGCGTGGAACGGGAAGCTGATCGCGACCAGCCCCAAGGGCGAACTCGCCAACCTGTCGCTGGCCGCACGCAACGGCAATTTCGCAGTCAAGGGGCCGCTGCGTCCGGG
This sequence comes from Sphingobium sp., assembly GCF_003248505.1. GTDB lineage: Bacteria > Pseudomonadota > Alphaproteobacteria > Sphingomonadales > Sphingomonadaceae > Sphingobium. The sequence goes on along the minus strand of NZ_QFOA01000001.1, from coordinate 241,835 downwards.
GCTGGTGTTTGCGGGGACGGTCGATCGACTCACAGCGCCGCAGCTCGATGTCGATCTCCTCGCCGGGCTCAACGAACGACGCGTCAACCTCAAGGGCACGCTGCGCTCTCCCGCGCTGGCGGCCGATGCGCAGGGCCTGATCGACCTTGGCAAAAGTCAATTCAGCGCGCTGCGGATCAACGTCGCGCTCCTGACGCCCGGTGCGATCATGGATAAGGTGCGCGGGCGCGATGTGCGGGCGTCCGTGACCCTGGACGGGCCGATGGCCACGCCCTTCATCGACTATGATATCACGGCAAAGGCGCTGGCGTTCGATGCGACGGGCATCGAGAATTTGAAGGCCAGCGGACGCGCGGTGATCGACAGCGACCGCATCCGCATCCCGGTGAATGCGACCGCGAGCCGGGTCACCGGCCTCAACGCGGCGGCCGGCGGCCTGCTCACCCGGCTGCGCGTAAAGGGCGATTTCGCCTATGCCAGCGGCAAGCTCATCAGCGACAATCTGAAGATCGACAGCGACCGGGTGGATGCCACCGCCATCGTCCTCGCCGACCTTGATAAGGCCATTTATCGCGGTGCGCTCAAGGGCCGGGTCAACGACTATAAGATCGACGGGGTCGGTATCGTCAACCTCAACACCGACGTCGAACTGGTGCCGGGGCCGCGCGGCGGCTTCGGCCTTGCCGGGCGGTTCGGCGTGCGCACGGCGCGATGGGAGAATGCGTCCGTCCGCGATTTCCTCGGCGGCAATGCCGTTGCCAGCGGGCGAATCGGCATGACGCCCGAAGGCAAGTTCACGCTGACCGGGTTGAAAGGTGCGGCGCCCAATTTCACGATCCGTTCGGGATCGGGCAGCTACGATACGGATGGACGCATCGCCTTCGATGCGACCGCGTCTTCCAAACAATATGGTCCGCTCGCGCTGACGGTGCGCGGCACGATGGAGCGCCCGCAGGCCGTGCTGCGCGCGGCGCGGCCCAATGTCGGTGTGCAGCTTAACGATGTCGTTGCGAAGCTGAACGGAGAAGCGGCAGGTTATCGGTTGGAAGCGACAGGCGGCTCGCCCTATGGCCCCTTCTTCGCCAATGTGCTGATTCGCACCGCCAACGGCCCCCTGACGATCGACGTGACGAAAGCGCGCTTTGCCGGCGTAGACATGAACGGTCGCATTCAGCAGAGTGCCGCCGGGCCGTTCACAGGCCAGCTCGCCATGAACGGATCGGGCATTACGGGTCAGGTCCGGCTTGCGGCAGCGGGCAAGGTGCAGGGCGTCGACGTTAATGCCACCGCCAGCAACGCGAAGCTGCCGGGTGAGGCGGACATCGTCATCGGTCGTGCAATCGTCACCGCATCGGTGCTGCTGACCGAACAGCCGCAAATCCGCGCCGACGCGCAGATCGCGAATGCCGCTTATGGCGATTATGTCGTGCGCAAGGCGCGCGGGCGGATCGACTATCGCGGCGGACGCGGGCGCGCGCAGTTGGTTGCAGACGGATCGAGCGGCGTGCCCTTCTCCATCGCCGCCAACGCGGCGCTACGCCCAGACCTCTATGCCGTGGCATTGCAGGGGAGCGCCGCCAATATCGGTTTTCGCCTGGCGCAGCCTGCGATCGTCCGGATCGAACAGGGCGGCTATCGGCTGGAACCTGCGACGCTGGTGTTGCCGCAGGGCAAGGTCGACCTTGCCGGGCGTTTCGGCGGCACGACGGCGGTGCAGGCGCGGTTCAAGGATTTCGATCTTGCGATAGCCAACATCGCCGCGCCCGGCCTCGGCATCACCGGGCGGGCGACGGGCAGCCTCGACTATACGCAGCAGGGAAGCGCCTTCCCGACGGCGACCACCCGCATCGCTATCTCCGATTTCCGCCGGTCCAGTCTGACGGCGGTATCCAACCCCGTCTCGATGGCGATTGAGGGCAAGCTGTCTTCGGCAGGTGGCGACCTGCGCGGCCTGATCCGCCGTGGCAATGCGACGCTCGGGCGGTTCGTGGCGACGCTGGCGCCTCCGGGCGAAGGCGCAGGCTGGACGCAACGCTTGCAGAACGCACCGTTGAGCGGAGGCATCCGCTATTCCGGACCGGCGGACGTGCCCTTCTCCTTCGCCGGCCTTGCCGACCAGCAACTGCGCGGCGGCATCGCCATAGCGGCGGACTTCGGCGGGCGGCTGAATGCGCCGCAGCTCAACGGCCTCGTTCGCGCCAATGCGCTGACTTACGATAACGAAACGTTCGGCACGCGAGTGACGCAGATGCTGCTCGACGGACGCTTCACCAACGATCGTTTGGAAATCCGCAATTTTTCCGGGCGTGCCGGGGACGGCACCGTGCAAGCATCGGGCACGGTCGGGCTGGCTGCGGCAAGCGGCTTCCCCATCGACATTTCGGCCAAGCTGGATCGCGCACGGTTGGCGCGCAGCGAAGCGATCACCAGCGTGGTGAGCGGTACGCTATCCATCACCAACAGCGCGGCGAACGGCGGGCTCATCAAGGGCGATCTGCGTTTGCCGGAAACCCGCTATCGCGTGGCGTGGCAGGGCGGCACCGAAATTCGCCAGCTTACTGGCATCCGGCGCAAGGGCGATGTCGACGATCCGCTAGCGGCCCGCACCGCCTCCCGCCAGGCCGCCGCCGCGCCTGCCGTGTGGAAGCTCGACATCCGGGTGCGTGCGGACAACGAAATCTACGTGACCGGCATGGGGCTGGATTCGGAATGGAAGACCGACATGCGCGTCACCGGCACCACCGCCGCGCCGCGCGTCACGGGCCGACTTGAGGTGCTGCGCGGGCGCTACAGCTTCTCGGGCCATCAGTTCAATCTGGACGAGGGCGTCATCAACTTCAACGGGCCGATGACCAATCCGACGCTGAACATCGAAGCCACGACGCGGATCGATAGCGTGACGGCGGGCATTCGCGTCGCGGGCAGCGCGCAGCAGCCCGATATCAGCTTCATTTCCACGCCGACGCTGCCGCAGGACGAAATCCTGTCACGCATCCTGTTCGGCGACAATGTCGCCAACCTTTCGCCGCTTCAGGCGGTACAGCTCGCAGCGGCGCTGAACGGCTTGCGCGGCGGGGGCGGCGGGCTCAATCCGATGGGCAAATTGCAGGGTGCGTCAGGCATCGACCGCATCGGCATCGTCAGCGGGGACGAAGCGACCGGACGCGGTACGTCACTGGCAGTGGGCCAGCATATCTCCAACAACATCTATGTGGAGGTGGTGACCGATTCGCGCGGCTTTACCGCGACGCAGCTGGAAATCGCGCTGTCGCGGACGCTCAGCCTGCTGTCGAAGACGGGGACGAATGCCGGATCGTCGGCAAACCTGCGCTATTCGAAGGATTATTGAGGCCGAAGGAGCGACGGTTCAGGCGCGGGTGACAGTGATCGATTGCGCGTTCATCGTCGCATTGCCGAATGCCGTCATGAAAGCGATATCGGTAGCGTCGCGCCCCACCGCGATGCGGACCATCGATTCCACCGGCGCTAGACCGGTCGCGTCGACAATGTGCCAGGCTCCGTCGAGCCAGACTTCGACCACCGCATGGAAATCTGGCGGCGACAGGTCGAGCGCGTAGACGGACGCAAGCCGTGCCGGGATATCGCGCGAACGGATGAGCGCGGCGGTCAGATGAGCGTAGTCGCGACAGACGCCCTGCTGCGCGACGAACGTATCGGCAGCGGTCGTGCTGATGGTGGAGCTGCCCGGCACGTAAACGAGGTTTTCGCGAACCCAGTCGACCAACGCCTGCACCAGCGGTCCACCGTCGAGATTGCCGAAATGGCTGCACACGAAACTGACGAAACGGTCCGCCTCGCAGTAGCGGCTGGGCCAGATGAAGGGCAGCACGTCCTCCGGCAAGCTGGGCAGCGAGCTGCGCGACAGGCGCAAGAGGTCGATAGCGGATCGTTCGACATCGACGATCGCGTTGTAGCGGCTCACCATTCGTCCGACGCCCGTGCGAGTCCATGTGCGGCGACCGATGCCATTTCCGCCGAACTTGTTGGTGAGCGGCCCGGCATTGTCGATGACATGGGTCTGCTCGACGATGCGCTGGTCGGGAAGAGCCGCCGCCTCCACGGCGAGCAACACCTCGGTCTGCTCGGCGAAATCATAGTCGAGGATCGCTTCGATGGCGACGCGCATGGGGCAATGGTCCGGATGTCAGAGGAAGGCCGAATCGGCCAGATGAGCAGCTTCGGGCGGCAGCAAGCTGCTGGCAAGCGAGCAAACGCAAAGGCCGTCAGCCTGCGATAGTTTCACGTCATTTTCTATAGCGCCGCCGCCCACATCGTCGTTGCGAAGGGAGGCATGATCGGTAAAAGGCCCGCTGCGCACGGGAGCGCGGCGGGCCTTTTCGGGGTCGTGATGCGGCAGGCGAGCGAAGGCCCCATTCCTTGCCGGGTGATCCGTCCGGCAAGGAGACCGGGACTTATTCGCCGGCGTCCTCCGCATCGGGTCCGGCCATCATGCCTTCGGCGACTTCTTCGGTCTTGCCGCGAATCGCCTTTTCGAGCTTTTCCGCCATTTCGGGATGCTCGCGCAGGAAATTTTTGGAATTTTCGCGGCCCTGGCCGATGCGGACCGAGTCATAGGAGAACCACGCACCGGACTTTTCGACGATTCCGGCCTTCACGCCGATGTCGAGTAGTTCACCGATCTTGGAAATGCCCTCGCCATACATGATGTCGAATTCGACCTGCTTAAAGGGCGGGGCCACCTTGTTCTTGACCACCTTCACGCGGGTGGTGTTGCCTACGATATCGTCGCGATCCTTGATCTGGCCGGTGCGGCGAATGTCGAGGCGGACCGAAGCGTAGAATTTAAGCGCGTTGCCGCCCGTCGTCGTTTCCGGATTGCCATACATGACGCCGATCTTCATGCGCACCTGGTTGATGAAGATCACCATGCACTTGGAGCGGGAGATCGAGCCGGTCAGCTTACGCAGAGCCTGCGACATGAGGCGGGCCTGCAGGCCGACATGGCTGTCGCCCATCTCGCCCTCGATTTCGGCACGGGGCACAAGCGCCGCGACCGAGTCGATCACCAGCACGTCGATAGCGTTGGACCGCACGAGCGTGTCCACGATCTCCAGCGCCTGCTCGCCCGTATCGGGCTGAGACACGATCAGTTCGTCGATATCGACGCCCAGTTTCTTGGCATAGACGGGATCGAGCGCATGTTCGGCGTCCACGAAGGCCGCCGTGCCGCCATTCTTCTGCGCTTCGGCGATGGCATGCAGCGCCAGCGTCGTCTTCCCCGAGCTTTCCGGTCCATAGACTTCGATGATCCGCCCCTTGGGCAGGCCGCCGATGCCGAGCGCAATGTCGAGGCCGAGCGATCCGGTGGAGATCGCCTCGATCTCCATCTTGTCGCGACTGCCCAGCTTCATCGCGCTGCCCTTGCCGAAGGCGCGGTCGATCTGCGCCAAGGCCGCGTCCAATGCTTTCTGTCTGTCCATGTTTCCCGTCTTCTTGGAATCGATGAGTGAGAGCAGTGCTGTCATCGGTCGGTCCTTATGTCGGGCGAGCGTGCGAGTCGCCGTGTCGTACCGATGATGTATCCTTTTTGTTCTACTGGAACAAGAGGGGAACGGAAATTTCCTATTATCCCCTCTTCCCGGGCGCTTATTGGCTGAGAACCTTGTCCAGGGCCCGTTCCACCGCCCCGATGGTGAAAGGCTTGGCAAGCGTCGGGCGACCGGCATGGCTGGCGGGCAGATCGTCCGCCATGCCCCCTGTGGCGAATACGAAGGGGATGGCTTTTTCAGCGAGGATATCGGCGACGGGCCAGCTTTTCTCGCCTTGAAGGTTACAGTCGATCAGCGCCGCGTCGAACCCGCCCTCGCGCGCCTGGGCGCAGGCTTCCTCGACAGTGGCCGCAAGACCGTGGAGGCGATAGCCGAGCGCGTCGAGATAATCTTCCAGCATCATGCCGATCATCGCTTCGTCCTCGACGATCAAAATGCTCTTGCCGTCCGACATACCGTGTAATTTCCTTGATTAACCGAACGAATCGCTAGCGGATCGCAGGGCGCTTGGCGAGTGCCCATGGCTGCGCGACGGCAAGAAGCTGTCCTATTCAGCGACGGTGACCGCCCCCATCGCATCGCGCGCCGCCTCCGCCAGCTGGCTGACGGAGAAGGGCTTGGGCAGGAAAGCGACATTGGCGATGTCGATCGATTTGCGCAACTGCTCCTCGGCATAGCCGGACATGAAGAGCACGGGAAGGTGGGGATGCGTCTGCCGCGCCCGCGCCACCATCGACGGGCCGTCCATGTTGGGCATGACCACGTCCGAGATGAGGAGGTCGATAGTCCCCCCGCCATGCAGCACTTCAAGCCCCTGTTCGCCGTCGTTGGCGGTCAGCACCGTATATCCCTGCCGCGTCAGCGCGCGTTCGGCGACGGCGCGCACCATGTCCTCATCCTCCACCAGCAATATGGTGCCGGTGCCCCATGTTTCCGCCCGGCGCGGCGGTGTGGGGGCGGCGACAGGCGCTTCGGCATCGCCCCCGGTATAGACGGGCAGGTAGATGACGAAGCTCGCGCCGCGCCCCAATTCGGATTCGGCGAAGATATATCCGCCCGATTGCTTGACGATGCCGTAGACGGTGGAGAGGCCGAGGCCCGTGCCCTTTCCCAGTTCCTTGGTCGTGAAGAAGGGCTCGAAGATTTTAGCGAGGATATCCGGCGGAATGCCGAGGCCCGTGTCGGAGACGCGCAAAGCGGTATAGTCCCCGGCTGGCAGAATCTGCTGGCGCATTTCGCGCACCCTGACGGCGGGGACGGCATAGGTCTGGATGTTGAGCGTGCCGCCTTCGGGCATCGCGTCGCGAGCGTTGACCGCAAGGTTGACGATCACCTGCTCCAACTGGCCGGGGTCTGCGCGTACCGGGCCGAGATTGCGGCCATGCGTGACTTCCAACCGTACATTCTCGCCCAACAGGCGCTTCAACAGGTTGGAGACGTCGGCCACGATATCGGGCAGCTGGAGCGTCTGCGGGCGGAGCGTCTGCTGGCGGGAAAAAGCAAGCAGCTGGCGCGTCAGCCCGGCGGCGCGATTGCTGTTGGATTTGACCTGCTGGATATCGTCATAGTCGCTGTCGCCCGGCGTATGGCGCATCAGCATCAGGTCGCAATGGCCTATGATAGCGGTCAGGATGTTGTTGAAATCATGGGCGACGCCGCCCGCCAACTGGCCGATCGCCTGCATCTTCGTGGCCTGCGCCACCTGCCGCTTGAGCTTGCTTTCCTCGCTGTTGTCCTTGAGCGACAGCAGCACCGCCGCTTCGCCAAGTCCGCGCACGCCCGCAAGGCTAAGAGCGATGGGATCGTCGGGATTGTCGCGCATGCGCACGGCGATGTCGCCCGACATCTGCGGCCCCACGGCAAAGCGGCGCACCGCGTCGGCGACCGCCGCCTGGTCTTCCCGCACGACGAGATCGCCGGGATAGCTGGGCTTTTCCCCCGGCTTGATCCCGGCGGCGCGAGCGAAGGCGTTGTTGACGAAGAGGATGCGCCCGTCGCGGTCGGCCATGGCGAGACCGAAGGGCAGCAGCGACAGCAGCGTTTCGATGTAGGACAGGGCGGACGTGCCCCCACCGCCGCCCGGCTCGTCGATCAGGAGCAGGAGCATCGGACCGTCCTGCGCCGACGATTGCATCCCGTTGGGCTGGGCCGCGCGCTTGAGCGGCACCTGAAGCAGGCGCAGCGGCAGGCCGCCCTGCTCCTCGCGCGCCAGAAACAGGCGGCCCTTGTCGTCGACGCGCATCTGGGCGGCGAAATCGCGACCGGTGATGTTTGCGTCGATGCGGCCCGCGGCGCGCAGCAGGAATGCGCCGTTCGCCGCCCGGATACGCCCTTCCCCGCCGATCATCGCCGCCATGATGCCCGCTTCGCCCAGTTGGCGGCCCGCCTCCCCAGTCAGGAAGCGGTTGACGTCGTCGAGGGCGCTGGGCTGGCGGACGGGGGTGAAGCGCCAGAGGATATAATCTTCCGTCCGCCCGGTGCGCGCCGCTTCCACGTCGAGGCGGAGCGCGCCCTGCACCATTCCTTCATGCACGGCCTCGCCGTCGCGCCATGCGGCGCGAGCGACAGCGGATAGCGCTTCGGTCAAGCTGTGGTCGGCGGTGACGCCGGGCGGGGCGGGATAGCCGGGAAACCATTCGCCATAGAGGTCGCTGGCGCAAACCAGCCGACCGGTGCGGTCGGTGACGGCGATCGCCATATTGGATGCGTCCGCTGCCGCACGGGCGACGGTCCAGTCGGGCGTGGCTTCGGACGACAGCTCTGCGGCGGGAAAGAGATGCCGATACCACATCATCAGAGCGGCTGCGGTCAGGATCGTCGCGCCGAAACCGGCGGCAAGCGGCAAGCTGCCCGCAGCGTAGAAGACCAGGCCCGCCGAAGCCAACGCCGCCACGATCAGCAGCGGCAGCGCCCAGCGGGATCGCGGCGCGACCGCCCAGGCTTCTTCACCCCGTTTCAAACCCATAGCCTTGCAACCACCCGGACCCGGACCGCGCCGATGTTCAGACGCCCGCTTTCCCCAATGCGCTGCTTTGATGGACCTTGCCAATCCTCAATTTGCGCGCTTGCCATTTGCGGCCCATGCGGTGCCGCCAGAACCAGTCGGCGACGAAATAGCCGACAATCGCCGAAACGACCGAAATGAGGAACAGGCCCAGCAGCATCGCAGGCGCCGCTTCCGACAAAAGCCAGCTGGTCCACTGGCCGACGCTGGCATGGCCGTCGACAAGCGCCATGAAGCCGGAGGCGTCTGCGCTGCGCCCCAGCATCCAGTTGCCGAGCCACACGGAGGCCATGAGGATGAGCGGCGTCGTGGCCGGATTGGAAAGAAAGGTCATCGCGGCGGCAACCGGGATGTTCGCGCGAAAAGGCAAGGCCAGGAGCGCCGCGCCCGCCATCTGGACGCCGGGTATCAGCAGGAAAATTCCGACGAACAGGCCCAGTGCAACCCCGCGTGGCACCGAACGGCGCGTGAAGCGCCAGAGCGAGGGTTCGAGGACACGGTGCGCGACAGGCGCGAGAACCCGGCTTTGCTCAAGCGACTCGCGGGTCGGGCAGTTGGCATGCCACCAGCGGGTCAGCCTGCTCATCAGCCGTGGGCCTTCATGATGCGCTGTTGATCCCGCTTCCAGTCGCGTTCCTTGATCGTCTCACGCTTGTCGTGGGTCTTCTTGCCCTTGGCGAGCGCGAGTTCCACTTTCGCGCGGCCCCGGCTGTTGAAATAGATCGCCAGCGGCACCAGCGTCATGCCCTTGCGCTCCACCGCGCCGTGCATCCGCGCGATCTCGCGCTCGTGCAGCAACAGTTTGCGCGGACGCTTGGGCTCATGGTTGAAACGATTGCCGTGGCTGAATTCGGGAATGTTGCTGTTGACCAGCCACACCTGGTTCCCCTTCACCTCGGCATAGCTTTCGGCGATGTTGCCTTCGCCAAAGCGCAGCGACTTGACCTCCGTCCCTTGCAGCGCGATCCCGGCTTCGAACACATCCTCCAGGAAATATTCGAACTTCGCGCGCCGGTTTTCGGCGACGATCTTTTTCTTGTCGAAGGTTTCGGGACGGGGGCGGGCCATGACTGTCTAACTACTCACTTCACCATATGGGGACAGGCGACCCCGAAAAACAGCCCGATCAGACGAGACCCGCGATCTCCAGCGCCCGGTCGACCGCCGCCCGGCTCGATTCCGACGGCCAGGTGATGGGCAGGCGGACCTCGTCAGGCATGTCGGGTCGGACCCGGGTAAGCGCATATTTGACAGGGCCCGGTGAAGAATCGCTGAACAAGGCGTCGTGGAGAGGGTAAAGCCTGTCCTGTAGCGCCAGCGCGGCATCCCAGTCGCGCCGCGCGGACGCTGCCTGAAAATCGGCGCACAGACGTGGCGCGACGTTGGCGGTGACGGAAATGCACCCCCTGCCGCCCATCGCGTTGAACCCCAGCGCCGTTTCGTCATTCCCCGACAATTGGCAGAAATCGGAGCGGCAGGCGAGCCGCTGCGCGGTGACGCGCCCCAGATTTCCGGTGGCATCCTTGATACCGACCACGGATTGGAACTCTTCCGACAGGCGATGGATCACCGGCACGCCGATATCGGTAATGGTGCGGCTGGGCACATTGTAAAGCACGATGGGCAGGTCGCAACGTTCGGCGAGATAGGCGAAGTGGCGGTACACGCCGTCCTGGTTGGGCTTGTTGTAATAAGGCGCCACCACCAGCGCCGCGTCCGCACCCGCCGCCTGCGCCGCGTACATATGTTCAAGGGCGATGCGCGTGTCGTTGGACCCGCAACCCGCGATCACCGGCACTCGGCCAGCCGCCTGGTCGACGCAGATGGCGATGACGCGGTTATGCTCCTCCACCGTCATCGTCGCGCTTTCACCGGTGGTCCCGCAGGGCACCAGCGCGCTGGACCCCTCGGCGATCTGCCAGTCCACGAAGGCGCGAAATGCCGCCTCGTCCACCCGGCCGTCGCGAAACGGGGTCACCAGAGCCGGAATCGAGCCGGAAAACATCAATTTACTCCTTCAATTCTCCGGGCGGAGAAGGCATGATCGGCCAAGCGGGGCGCTATAGCGCGTCATTCAAGGCCTGATAAGGATGCAATGGGGATAATGTCCAGCATGCGCGCCTCATCCCATGTCGAAAGTTACCTGATACGCATGCCTATTATTGCTCTTCTGCTCATGACCGCCGGAGCCGGCGCCCAGACCGAAACCGTGCAGCGCATTCCGCCGGAATATGGCTCCACGGGCGGGGCGATGGTCCAGCCTTTGCCTGCGCAGAACAGCGGCCCTTCCCCCTGGCAACAGGCGCAAGGCCGCATCGGCATGGCGCAGGACGCAGGGATCGTCGGCACCATCAACCAGTGGCGCGCGCTGCAGCAGAGCGATGGCCTGGGCTTTTCGGCCTATTCCAGCTTCCTCGTCGCCAATCCCGGCTGGCCGGGCGAGGACCGGATGCGGCGGCTGGCCGAAACCGGGATCAATCCCGACAGCTTCGATCCGGCGCAGGTCGTCGCCTTCTTCGCCCGCTATCCCGCGCGCACGGCGACCGGCCATGCGCGCAACGCCGTCGCGCTGATGCAGATGGGACGCATGGGCGAGGCGCGGGTCGCGGCGCGCAATGCCTGGATCGGCGGCACGCTGTCGCCCACGGACGAAGCGCGGCTCCTGTCCCTGTTCGGCACCGGTTTCTCCGTCGCCGACCATGAGCAACGGGCGGACGCGCTGCTGTGGGCCAACGATGTGGCGGGCGCGACGCGTATGATCCCCTATGTCAGTCCCGCGCGCCAGCCGGTGTTCCAGGCGCGGATCGCCTTTCGCCGCAGAGCGCCCGAGGCTGCCGCACTGATCCCGACGACCGATCCCATCGGCGCGAGCGACGCAGGCTATGTCGCGGACAAGGCCATGTGGCTGCGCGACACCGGCAACTGGATCGGGGCGCGCCAATATCTGGCGAACCGCCCGGCGGCGGCCTATCGCCCCGCCAATGCCGAGAAATTCTACGAAGTTCTGCTGGGGCAGGCGCGCGCGTCGGCCAACGACAGCCAGTGGAGCTTCGCCTACGGGATCGCGAGCAAGATCGACGATGCCGTCGCTCCGGGCACGGACATGTCGAGCCAGCCGATCGGCGTGCGCGACGATTATACCAGCCTCGCCTGGCTGGCGGGCAGCACCGCTTTCTACAATCTTAACCGCCCGACCGACGCGGTGACGATGTTCCGCCGCTACGCCACCGGCGGCCAATCGCCGCAAGTCCGATCGAAGGGCTATTATTGGGCCGGACGAGCCGCGCTCCAGGCGGGCGATGCGGCCAGCGCGAACAGCTATTTTGCGCAGGCGGGCGCTTATCCCGACCAGTTTTACGGCCAACTCGCGCTCGAACGGCTGGGGCGACCCATTCCTGCTCCCTCCACAGTCGAGCGCGCCGTGCCGATCTCCGCTTCGGAACGCGCCGCGTTCGAGGGCCGGTCCGTCGTGCGCGCGGCCAGAGCGCTGGGGCAGATGGGCTATTGGGAGGAACAGAGCAAGTTCGCGCGCGCCATTGCAGGCAATGCCGACAGCGACGCCGATCATTATCTCGCCGTCGAACTGGCGCAAAGCCTGGGCCGCCCGGACATGGGCGTGATGGTGGGCCGCCGCGCGGTGTCGAGCGGCCTTACAGGCTATGGGGAAAGCGCCTTCCCGCGCGTGCCCGTGCCATCCGAAGCGCAGTATAACTGGACGATGGTCCATGCGATCGCACGGCAGGAAAGCCAGTTCGACAAGCAGATCGTCAGCCATGCAGGCGCGCGCGGTCTGATGCAGCTGATGCCCGGGACCGCGCGCGAGCAGGCGGGTAAGCTGGGAATGAGCTACAACCCCGCTTCGCTGAACGAGCCGAGTTACAACATCATGCTGGGATCGGCCTATTTCCAGCGGATGCTCGATTATTATGGCGGCAGCTATCCGCTGGCGGTGGCTGCCTACAATGCCGGGCCGGGCAACGTGAACAAGTGGATCGCCGCCAATGGCGACCCGCGCCTGCCGGGCACGGACATGCTGCGCTGGATCGAAAATATCCCGATCTTCGAAACGCGTAACTATGTCCAGCGGGTGCTGGAGAATGCGGTCGTCTATGAAGCGATGAACCCGGAACGCGCCAAATTCCGGGGCACGAACGCCGTGCTCAGCCGCTATCTGGGCAAGTCGACGCCGGGGTGAAAGCGCGATAGGGGACGGGAATGACCGTCCCCCATCCCAACTACATCACGCCCGAAGGCTTTGCGAAACTGCGTGCGGAATATGACCATCTGCTGGGCGTGGAACGGCCCCGGATCGTAGAGGTCGTCAGCTGGGCCGCGGGCAATGGCGACCGGAGCGAAAATGGCGACTATCTCTACGGTCGCAAGCGGATGCGGGAGATCGACGGGCAATTGAAGCGCCTGTCGAAGAAGATGAAGGACGCCAAGGTCGTCGATCCCCGGCAGCAACCGGATCGCAGCCGGGTCTATTTCGGCGCGACGGTCACCATCGTCGACGAGGATGACGCGTCACGCACGCTGACCATCGTCGGCAATGACGAAACCGATGTCGATGCCGGGCGCATCGGATGGGGATCGCCCATCGCCCGCGCGCTGCGAGGCGCGACCGTGGGCGACCTGCGTCGCGTCCGTCTGCCCGCGGGCGAAAAGGATTATGAGGTCATGGCGATCGCCTACCCCGACTGAGGGCTATTCGTGCGGGCGCAGAGCGCGATTGAGGCTTTCGAACACCGCGTCGATCGGTTCGGTCACGGTGACGCTGCGCCCTTCGCCGAAGCGGATGCGGGTGCCGTCATTGACCTGCGTGACGAAAGTGACCTGGGCGGGATTGATCGCGGTCTGGGTCCGGTCGGTGCCGACGAACATCACGAGCATGGCGTCCTCTCCTTGTCTTATGGTGCGCCAGCCTAGCGCGGTTGCAGCGGGACGCCAGCAAAGAATCGCGAGGCTGGTCAGGCCGCGCGCATCGCCGCAATGAAGCCGCCCGCGCGATGTTCCAGGCGGCGCGCTTCGCCTGCCAGCTGATCGGCGACATCGCGCATGTCGCGCGCGGTGGCGATGCGGGCCTGCGCATTGTCGCTGATCTGCGCCGCGCCCGCGCGGATATGCGTGCTGGCGGCCCCCGCCTCCGCCACATTTTCGGCAATCGAGCGACTGAAGGCCCCTTGCCGCCGTACCGCTTCGAACACGGCGGCGGACAGCCGGTCGGCGCGGGTCATCGTTGCGGTCATGTGCGCCTGTCCTTCGGCCACATCGGCGATGACCGCGCGCATATGGTCGATCCGCCCACCGATACCCGCCGCCGCATCGCGCGTCTGCTGGGCCAGCGCCTGCACTTCGGTCGCGACGACGGCGAAGCCCCGGCCCGCCTCGCCCGCCCGAGCCGCCTCGATGCCCGCGTTGAGGGCCAACATGCTGGTCGCGCGCGCTATGCTGTCGATAAGAGCGACGACTTCGCCGACCTGATCGGCTTCTGTCCGAAGCGCCTGGCTGCGGTGGAGGCCGGACCGGCTACGCTCGGCAGCTTCGGCGATGGCGACGCCTGCGTCCTGCGCTTCGCCCTCCATCGCGCGAAACAGCTGACCGAGGTCCGCGCCCGCCGCCGATAATTGCATCAGGCGTTCGGCGGTCTGGGCGGCGGCCACGGACATGGCCGCGCTGTCGGCATTGTCATCGTTCGCCCGCGTCGCAGCCTGCGTCGCGAGCGTTGCGAGCTGGTCCGCCATCGCCGCCATGCCGGTAATCATCGATGCGATATCCTGCCGGAAGTCCGCGCTTTCCCGTGTCACCCGCTCGGCCCTCTCGGCGCGTGCCAGTGCGACCCGCGCATCCCGCTCGGCGGTCAGGCGCAGCAGCACGGCGCTGCCCAGCACTCCGGCGTATCGGCCCGCGTCAGTCGCGATCAATCCCTCGCACGCCGAACCCTGCGCGGCATAGAGATCGACGAGCGCTTCGATACTCTCCGTGCGCTCGACCGTGGGACAGGGCCGCACATGATCGTCGAGTCGACCTCCGAAACTGGGATTACGCAGCAGGGCATGGCCGAAGGGGTTGAAGAGGATGCGCCGCATGTCGCGTTCGTAGATCGCCCCGGCAGGGCGCCCGTCATCGTCGACCACCGGCAGCAGGCGAAGCGTGGGGTCGTGCTGGAACCGGTCCACTGCCTCGCTGAGCGGCTGGCCGAGCTTCACCGCGGGGCAGGGATTCCCACGCGGCGCAGCCATAAGGGCATCGTCGGGACCGAGCGGGCGAGCGTTTGCGAACATGCCGCCCTCTTACTCACCCGATGGTAAATGCGGAGTTAGGATTTGATGACAGTTACGTGACAAACCCACATTTTCTGCGGCTTTCAGTCTTTGGCCGGTCGATAGTCGAAGGCTTTGCGGGCCAGGTCGACGACCGCAGGATCGGCAGCCGGAAAGTCCATAGGCACCGCCGCTTCCAACCTGTCGGCAACTTTTGTCAGCGCGGCGATCCGTCCCGCCTTGCGGTGATTATTGTCGATCACGTCCCACGGCGCGCGCTTGCTGTCGGTCTTTCTGAACATGGCGTGCATCGCGTCCAGATAGTCGGCGCGGCGAGCGCGGTTGCGATAGTCGTCCACGCCGGTCTTCCAGCGCTTCCACGGCGTGTCGAGCCGCTGGGCGAGTTGTTCGTCCTGCGTTTCCTGCGTGATGTGGACGAACAGCTTGACGATGTTGGTCCCGGCCTCGATCTGCTGCCGCTCGAAGGCGTTGATCTCGTCATAGGCGCGCTTCCATTCCTTTTTCGAACAGAAGCCCTCCACCCGTTCCACCAGCACGCGGCCATACCAGCTGCGGTCGAAGACCGCGATGTTGCGCCCGGCAGGCAGGCGCGTCCAGAAGCGCCAGAGGAAATGATGGTCGCGCTCGATAGGGGTAGGCGCGGAGATCGGATGGACCTGATAATAGCGCGGGTCCCAGTCGGCGGTCATCCGTTTGATGATGCCGCCCTTTCCCGCCGCGCCCCATCCTTCCAGCAGGACGACACTGCGCCTGTCGTGAAGAATGTGGGCGACCTGGATTTTCGCCAGCCGCTGCTGAAGCGCGGCGAGATCGGCGTCATAGTCGCCCTTGTATTTCGCCCCGGTTTCATAGTCGGCAAGTTCGATGGTCATGGGCGCGCGTCCTTTTTTCCTTTGCGCCATGCTGGACCGGCGGCCCGCCTGGCGCAAAGGGAAAAACTCACGCCTTGGCCTGGGGCTCCACGACTCGGATGTGAAGATCGCGCAGCTGCTTGAGTTCGGGCTGGCTGGGCGCGCCCATCAGCAGGTCTTCGGCACGCTGGTTCATCGGGAACAGCGTAATCTCCCGCAGGTTCTGCGCGCCGCACAGCAGCATCACGATGCGGTCGACGCCCGCCGCCATCCCGCCATGCGGCGGCGCGCCATATTGGAACGCGCGGTAAAGGCCGCCGAAGCGTTCCTCCACATCGGACTGGCTCAGGCCGACAAGTTCGAACGCCTTGACCATGGCTTCGGGCGACTGGTTGCGGATCGATCCCGACGCGATCTCATAGCCGTTGCAGACCATGTCGTACTGATACGCCTTGAGCGAGAGCGGATCGCCGCCGTTCAACGCTTCCAGACCGCCCTGCGGCATCGAGAAGGGGTTGTGCGCGAAATCGATCTTCTTTTCGTCCTCGTCATATTCGTAGAATGGGAAGTCGACGATCCAGCACAGCTCGAACCGGTCCTTGTCGATGAGGTCGAGCTGTTCGCCCACGCGGATGCGTGCAAGCCCGGCAAGCTTTGCCGCCTGGCTTTCCTTACCCGCCGCGAAGAACACGCCATCGTTGGGGCCAAGGCCGAGCGCGGCGATGAGCTTGGCTGTCGCTTCCTCGCCATGGTTCTTGGCGATGGGGCCGCCCGGCACGCCGTCCTTGATGTTGATGTAACCGAGGCCCGAATAGCCCTCGCCCCGCGCCCAGACGTTCATGTCGTCGAAGAATTTGCGGCTGCCGGCCCCTGCACCGGGTGCCGGGATCGCACGGATGACACTGCCGCTTTCGACAAGGCTGGCAAAGATGCCGAAGCCGCTGCCGTGAAAATGATCGGTTACGTCCTGGATCAGGATGGGGTTGCGCAGATCGGGCTTGTCGCTGCCATATTTCAGCATCGCTTCGGCATGGGGGATGCGCGGGAAGCTGCCTGCGGGCGTGACATGCTTGCCCTCTGCGAACGCTTCGAACACCTGGGCGATGACCGGCTCCATCGTGTTCCACACGTCTTCCTGCGTCACGAAGCTCATTTCGAGATCGAGCTGGTAGAATTCGCCGGGCAGGCGGTCGGCGCGCGGATCCTCGTCGCGGAAGCAGGGTGCGATCTGGAAATAGCGGTCGAAGCCCGCGACCATCAGCAACTGCTTATACTGTTGCGGGGCCTGCGGCAGGGCGTAGAACTTGCCCGCGTGGATGCGGCTGGGCACCAGAAAGTCGCGCGCGCCTTCCGGGCTGGAAGCTGTCAGGATCGGCGTCGAATATTCGGTGAAACCTGTGTCCTCCATCCGGCGGCGGATGTCGCGGATGATCTGCGTGCGCTTCACGATGTTCGCGTGCAGCGTTTCGCGCCGCAGGTCGAGGAAGCGGTAACGCAGGCGGATATCCTCGGGATATTCCTGTTCGCCAGCGACCGGGAGCGGCAGTTCGGCGGCGGTGGACAGCACGGTCACGCGGTCCGCCACGATTTCGATCTCGCCGGTCGGCATCCGCGGATTGATCGCCTCGGGCGCGCGGGCGACGACCTGGCCCTCGATCGTCACGACCGACTCCAGTCGCAAGGTTTCCAGCGTCTTGAGCGGCTCGCTGTCCGCCTTCGCCACGATCTGCGTGATGCCGTAATGATCGCGCAGATCGACGAACAGCACGCCGCCATGATCGCGCTTGCGATGCACCCAGCCCGATACGCGGACCGCGTTCCCGACGTCCGCGCTGGTCAGGACGCCGCAGGTGTGGGTGCGATAGGGATGCATGGCGTTTTGGTCTTTCGTGGACGTTTTACGGAAATGACAAATTGGCGCAGCCCCGCTATGGCCCGTCTGTCGACGTTTCGACGAGCCCGCCGGGGAGCGGGCCAGCCCATAATAAGATCGAAGACCATATGCAAATCCATCCGCTGATTACAGACAGCAAGACGCTTTCCGATTTCTGCGCGCGCATCGCCAAGTCGCCCTATATCGCCGTCGACACAGAGTTCATGCGCGAGAACAGCTACTGGCCCGAACTGTGCCTCGTACAGGTCGCTGACCCGAATGAGGCGGCGGCGATCGATCCCAAGGCACCGGGTCTCGACATGAAGCCCCTGCTCGACCTGCTGGTCGACAATGAGGATGTGCTCAAGGTCTTCCACGCGGGCGGTCAGGATATCGAGATCGTCCATAACCTGACCGGACGGACGCCCCACCCGATGTTCGATACCCAGATCGCCGCGATGGCGCTGGGGCTGGGCGAGCAGATCGGCTACGGCAATCTGGTCGACGCATGGATGGGCGTGCAGCTCGACAAGGGCGCGCGCTTCACCGACTGGGCCCGCCGGCCGCTCGACAAGCGGCAGATCGACTATGCCATCGGCGATGTCACCTACCTCATCCAGATTTTCCCCAAGATGCTGGACGAGTTGCGAAAAACGGGCCGCGGCGACTGGCTGGATCAGGAAATGGAACGGATCAGCGATCCGTCCAATTACGAAAACGACCCGCAGCAGGCATGGCAGCGCGTGCGCATCGCGAGCAAGAAGCCCGATGTGCTCGGTCGGCTGAAGGCGCTTGCCGCGTGGCGGGAAGTCGAAGCGCAGGACAAGAACCTGCCGCGCGGTCGCATCGTCAAGGACGAGACGTTGGCGGACATCGCCAGCCATCCGCCCCGCAGCCAGGAAGACCTTGGCAAGGTGCGCGGCCTGTCCGCCACGTGGAAGACCAACGATATCGGCGCGCGGCTGATGAACGCGCTGGCGCGGCACCAGCCCCTCGACCGGGACGAGATGCCCGATCGCGAGCCACGACGCCCCGGCCTGGGCAAAGACGGCGCGCTGGTCGCCGATCTTCTGAAACTGCTGCTCAAGATCCGCTCGCGCGACATCAACGTTGCCGCGCGGCTGATCGCGCGCACCGACGATATCGACGCGCTGGCGGCAGGTGTGCGGGAGGGGCTGTCGATCCTGGAGGGCTGGCGCTACGAACAGTTCGGGCGGGATGCCGTCGACCTGGTGGAGGGGCGTATGGCGTTCGCGGTAAAGAACGGGCGCCTGAAAATGACGCGCACCGAATGAGGAGAGCGGCGATGCGCGGAACGATGGCGATCGGATGCCTGCTGGCTTCGGCAGGATGCGTGGCGGGCAAAGGCCCGGCAACGCCGCCCGCCGCCGTCGAAGGCCCCTGCCGCAACGGTGGGCTGGACGGTTTCGTCGGACAGAAGGCCAGCGCCGAGACCGGCGCCGCGCTGTTGAAGGCTTCGGGCGCGCGGACGCTGCGCTGGGGCGGTCCCGGCATGGCCATGACGATGGACTATCGGCCCGACCGGCTGACCGTCAGCTATGACGAGAGGATGACCATCGTCTCGGCCCGTTGCGGATAGGCGTTCGCAGCGATGGCAGCATCGGCGGATATCGCCATCCGCATGGCGCGCGCGGCCTTTAACGCGGCCCTGGCACGGGGCGACCTGGCAGCCATCGGGCCGCTCCTCGCGCAGGACGTTGTCATGGTGACGGGCACGGACAGCGCCGTCATCGCCGGGCGCAAGGCACAGTTGATGGCCTGGAAGCGCGAGTTCGCGGCGAAGGATCGCATGGTCTATACGCGCACCCCCGACACCGTCGTTGCCTCAGCTGTCGAACCGATCGCGCTGGAGCATGGGCACTGGCAGGGCGTCATGGACGGGGCGGTGCAGGCGTCGGGCGATTATAGCGCCAAATGGCGGCTCGCAGGGGGTGCCTGGGTGATCGAAGCCGAAATCTACCTGACGATGACCTGACCGATCAGCGTTTCCAGCGTGCCCAGATGGCGGTAGGCAGCGCGATGCCGCGCGCTTCTTCACGCACCGCCAGTTCTCCGGCTTCGACGGTGCCGGGCAGGTCCGCAAACGCCTGACGCAGCAATTCGCCGATTGCGAGTGCCGACATGCGAACCGCATAGACGGTCAGGAACAGGAAACGGCTATCGGCATCCAGCAACGCGCGGCAGTGCGCGATAAGGCCGGGTAGATCCTCCTCCAGCCGCCAGACTTCGCCATCGGGGCCGCGCCCATATTTGGGCGGGTCGAGCAGGATGCCGTCATAGCGCCGACCGCGACGCCCTTCGCGCGCGACGAACTTGACGGCGTCCTCGACGATCCAGCGGACGGGCCTGTCCTCCATGCCGGAAAGCGCGGCGTTGGCCCGGGCCTGCGCCACCGACTTTTTCGACGCGTCGACATGGACCATCCGCGCCCCGCCCGCCGAAAGCGCCAGCGTACCGACGCCGGTATAGCCGAAGAGGTTCATCACCTCCGCATCGGGCTTGTCGGCGATGGCGGCGCGCAGGTCGTCCCAGACGGGTGCCATGTCAGGAAAGAAGCCGAGGTGACGGAACGGGGTGCAGCTGGACTGAAAAGTGACTTCCCGCCAGTGGAGCGGCCAGCCATCGGCAGGCACCGGTTCCTCATAAAACCAGCGACCGCCGCCGTCTTCGTCCGATCCCGGAATGAATTCGGCGGCAGCGCGCCAGTTCTGCGTCGCGGGCTGCCACATCGCCTGCGGTTCGGGGCGGATGAAGCGGTAGCGGCCATAGCGCTCCAGCTTGCGACCGTTGCCCGAATCGAGCAGGCCATAGTCCGCCCACGGTTCGCCGATGAGGGTTTTCAGTTCCAACGCCGCCCTCAGCCGCGCGGGGTCGCGCGTTCGGCGACATAGGCCGTCACCGCTTCGAACGTGCCGGGCAGCTTGGCATAGCTTTCCTCGCGGGCGAACAGATCGCCGACCCGCCCGGGGACCGGGGGCCGGATGCCGATGGCACGCTCGACCGCATCGCGGAACTTGGCGGGGTGCGCGGTGGCCAGTGTGACGACCGGGATCGTCGCGTCGATCTGCGCCTCGCGCGCCGCAGCGAGGCCGATGGCGCTGTGCGGGTCGATCACCTGCGCCGCCGCATCATAGGCCCACCGCATCGCCATCGTCATGCCGTCCGCATCCACTCGCGCCGATGCGAAGAGATGCGCCGCCCCCTCCCGCTGCGCATTGGTGAGGCGCATGGCACGGCTGGTTTCGAACCCGCGCATCTGATCCGCCAGCGCCGTTCCGTCACGCCCGCCGGCGTCGAACAGCAATCGCTCGAAATTGGAGCTGACCTGAATGTCCATGCTGGGGGTCGCGGTCGCCACCACCTTGCCCTGGCTGTAGTCGCCGTCGGACAGGGCGCGATGAAGAATGTCGTTGACGTTGGTCGCAACGATCAGCCGTGCGACAGGCAAGCCCATCTTGGCTGCGACATAGCCCGCAAAGACATCGCCGAAATTGCCGGTCGGCACAGAAAAGGCGACAGGCCGGTCCGGCGCGCCCAGCCGCACGGCGGCGTAGAAATAATAGACGACCTGCGCCATCAGCCGCGCCCAGTTGATGCTGTTCACCGCCGACAGGTTGAAACGGCGGGAAAAGTCCGCATCGTTGAACATCGCCTTCACCAGCGCCTGCGCATCGTCGAAGCTGCCGTCGATCGCGATATTATAGACGTTTGGCGCGCGCACCGTCGTCATCTGGCGACGTTGCACATCCGATACGCGGCCTTCGGGATGGAGCATGAAGATGTCGATCTTGGCCCGGCCCGCCACCGCGTCGATCGCCGCCGAACCGGTATCGCCCGATGTCGCGCCGACGATGGTGAGATGATCGTCCCGGCGCGAGAGGAACCGTTCGAACAACTGGCCGAGCAGTTGCAGCGCCACATCCTTGAACGCCAGCGTCGGCCCGTGAAACAGTTCGAGCAGCCAGTGTTGATGGTCGAGCTGCACCAGCGGCGTCACCGCGCCATGGCTGAAACGCCCATAGGCAGCCGTGCAAAGCTCGCGCAATTCGTCTTCGCCCAGCGCGCCTTCGACGAAGGGAGCCATCACCCGCACAGCCGTTTCCACATAGGAAAGGCCGTTCAGCGCGTGGATCTGGTCGAGTGTGAAAGCGGGCCATCGGGTCGGCAGATACAAGCCGCCATCGGACGCCAGCCCCGCCAGCGTCACATCCTCAAACCCGAGCGTCGGCGCGCTCCCCCTGGTGCTCTGATACTGCATGATGGGCAAGCGCGGTAACGCCCGCCACCGCCATGGGCAAGCAATTAAGGCTTTATCGGACCGACAGCGGAGATATTCCGACGCCGCAGCGCCAGGACATAGATGACGGCCGCGACGGCAGCGAAGAAGAACCACTGGACCGCATAGGCCAGATGATTGTTGGGGATATCGGCGACGCTGGGTGGCGCGAGCGGCTTGAGGCCCGATGGCGCGCTCGAAGCGATCAACATTGGCCTAAGCGGCGGCGCCTTCCCGATAAGGCGTGTCAGCAGCGCGCGATGATCGGGCTCTTCGCTGATCCAGCCCTGGACCAGCCCGCCGGTCCATTGAGGTTTGTCGTCGGGCTTCTGGCCGACGCCGATCGCCACCAGCACGCCCGGCCCCTCCGCCCCTGTCGCGCAATGGGCGATGTGCCGGTAGCCGGTCGAACCGTCCGCCGCCCGGCCCGCTTCCACCTGCCACTCCACCACGTTCAGGCAGTTGACCGAGGACGGGCGGAACAGGATGGCTGGATCGACCGGCGGCATGCGGGGGAAGGCGATGGCGGGATTGGCGGGATTGGACGCCGCCAGCGCAAGCGCGTGCGCCTTTTCCCCGCGGCGCTGCAACTGCCACACGCCAAGGCCGATCATGATCGCGATCGCGCACAGGACGACGATGGTGGCGAGGATGGGCACGGGTTTGCGAGTGGCGCTCATCCCTGTGTCCTAGCTTGCGCCGCCCCAAAAGAAAACGGCCGGAGCATCGCTGCGCCGACCGTTTGCAAAGAGGATGCGCGAAAGGCGATCAACCGGCGTGGATTTCCGCGCCCCAGCCACCCCAGACATAGATGGCGACGAAGAGGAACAGCCACACCACGTCGACGAAGTGCCAGTACCATGCCGCCGCTTCGAAACCGAAATGCTGACGCGGCGTGAAGTGCCCCTTGTAGGCGCGCACGAGGTTGACGATCAGGAAGATCGTGCCGACCAGTACGTGGAACCCATGGAAGCCGGTCGCCATGTAGAAGGCCGAACTGTAGGGGCTGCCGCCGAAGGGGAACGGTGCGTGGGCGTATTCGTAGGCCTGGATGCTGCTGAACAATGCGCCCAGCAGCACGGTGCACCACAGACCCCTGATAAGGCCGTCACGGTCGCCGTGGATCAGCGCGTGGTGCGCCCAGGTCACCGTCGTGCCGGAGCAAAGCAGGATCAGCGTGTTGAGCAGCGGCAGCTCGAACGCATTCATGACCTCTATCCCCTTGGACGGGAACAGGCCGTCGATGGGAGGCAGCGCACTGGGAAACAGGGAGAAATCGAAGAAGGCCCAGAACCAGCCGACGAAGAACATGACTTCGGATGCGATGAACAGGATCATGCCGTAGCGCAGATGCAACTGCACCACCGGCGTGTGATCGCCGGCATGGGCTTCGGCGATGACGTTGCCCCACCAGCTGTACATGGTGAACAACACACCCGCGACGCCGATCAGGAAGACCCAGCCGCCGCCCGGCCCCATGGCGTCGGGATGCATGTACATGATCGCGCCAAACGCCATCACCAACGCCGACATCGAACCGAACATCGGCCAGATGCTGGGCGGGAGAATATGATAATCGTGGGTCTTTGCGCCTGCCATGACCTGGTCTTCCCTGCTCCTGTTATCGTGCGTGCTTAGCTTGCCTTCTTATCCGGCTCAACAGGATAGAAAGTGTAGCTGAGCGTGATCTGTTGCGTGTCCCTGTTGTCCGGGTCGTCCAAAATTTTGGGATCGACATAATAAAGGACGGGCATCCGCACTTCCTGCCCCGGTTGCAGCGTCTGCTGGGTAAAACAGAAACACTGGATCTTGGTGAAATAGGCGCCGGCCTGAAGCGGCGTGACGTTGAACGCGGCGGTTCCCGTCACGGGCCGGTCGGACATGTTCTTCGCGATGAAGATCGCCATGGTTTTCGCCCCGACCGTGACGGTCTGGGTCGGCCGTTCGGGATGGAACTGCCACGGCATGCCGGGCGCGATGTTCGAATCGAACCGGATCGACATGCTGTGGCCGGTCGCGACCTTGACCTGCGTCGCGGCTTCGGCCCGCTGCGTGGTGCCGCCGAACCCTGTCTGTTCGCAAAATATGCGGTAGAGCGGCACCGACGCGAAACCCAGTGCCAGCATGCCGAGCCCCACCGTCGCGGCCGCCATCATCGTGCGGCGGTTGCGACGGTCGCGGTCGAAGGGGGACGGCGGAAGACTGGCCATCAGATCGCGTGGCTCGCACCGATCTTGGCCAGGGTGATGGCGAAGAAGAGGATGACGAGAAAGCCGAGCAGCAAGCCTGTGACGATCGCGCGGCTTTTCTGCCGGGCGCGGATCTGCTGCTGTTCCTCCGGCGTCATGCCAGTAGCCAGCGGTCGGCGACCACTGCCCCGAACAAGAGGAAAAGATAGAGGATCGAATATTTGAACAGACGCTTTTCCGGGCCCATCCGCGCAGGATCGCTTTCGCGGCGACGATAGACCTGAAAGGCGAAGACGGCGAACAGCGCCGTTCCCAACAACGCAGCCGTGCCATAGATGACGCCCGTCAGGCCCAGCACCACCGGCGCAAGCGCGGCCACCGCCATGATCGCGGTGTAGAACCAGATTTGGCGACGCGTTGCGACCTCACCCGAAACGACCGGCAGCATCGGGATTCCGGCGGCGGCGTAATCCGTCTTCACAAACAGCGCGAGCGCCCAGAAATGCGGCGGCGTCCAGAAAAAGATCAGCATGAAGAGCGAGACGGGAAGCGCGCTGACGTCGCCGGTCACCGCCGCCCAGCCGATTACCGGCGGAAAGGCCCCCGCCGCGCCGCCGATCACGATGTTCTGCGCGGTGCGCGGCTTGAGCCAGATGGTGTAGACGATGACGTAGAACAGGATCGAGACGGCCAGCACACCGGCGGCAAGCCAGTTGGTCGCCATCCCCATCAGGATGACCGAGAAGAAAGACAAACCGACGCCGAAATGCAGCGCCGCCTGTCGCTCCATCCGCCCGGCGGGAAGCGGGCGCGCGGCGGTACGCTTCATCTTCGCGTCGAGATCGGCTTCCCACCATTGATTGAGCGCGGCGGCCGCGCCCGCGCCAAGCGCGATGCAGAGGATCGCGGTGAAGGCCAGGACCGGGTGAATGCTACCGGGCGCCGCCAGCAGTCCGCATAGCCCTGTGAAGACGACCAGCGTCATCACCCGCGGCTTGGTCAACGCGACGAAGTCACGCCAGTGCGCGGGCATGGGCGCGGCGCGGGTTTCCGTCAGCATCGCGGCAGGCAGGATCGGCGAACTGGCCATGGTGTCCTCATCATATCAGCCGGCCTCGCGCGAGCGCGCCGGCCGATTGTAGCGATCGAGCAACTGGCCCCCTCCGACCGCTGCGCGATTGCGCGGATGCCCGGACGATCCGGGCATCCTCATTTCTCATTCGACGACCGGAAGGGTCTCGAACTGGTGGAACGGCGGCGGACTGGGCAGAGTCCACTCCAGCGTCGTCGCGCCCTCTCCCCAGGGATTGCCTTCCGCCTTGCGGCCCGCGACCAGCGACCAGATGACGTTCACCAGGAAGATAAGCACACCGGCGGCCATGATCTCATAGCCGAAGGAGGCGACCTTGTTCCAGTAGGCGAAGGCTTCCGGATAGTCCGGGTAGCGACGCGGCATGCCCGAAAGTCCCAGGAAGTGCATCGGGAAGAACAGCAGGTTCACGCCCACGAAGAACACCCAGAAATGCAGGTGGCCGAGAAACTCGTTGTACATGCGGCCCGACATCTTCGGAAACCAGTAGTAGAAGCCCGCGAAAAGAGAAAACACCGCACCCAGCGACAGGACGTAGTGGAAATGCGCGACGACATAATAGGTGTCGTGCAACACGTCGTCGACGCCGCCGTTCGCCAGAACGACGCCGGTGACGCCGCCCACGGTGAAAAGGAAGATGAAGCCCAGCGCCCACACCATCGGCGTCTTGAAGCTGATCGACCCGCCCCAGATGGTTGCGATCCACGAGAAGATCTTGATCCCTGTGGGCACCGCGATGACCATGGTGGCCGCAGTGAAATACATCTTCACGTTGACGCTCATGCCGGTCGTGAACATGTGGTGCGCCCAAACGACGAAGCCGACGACGCCGATCGCCACCATCGCGTAGGCCATGCCGAGATAGCCGAACACCGGCTTGCGGCTGAAGGTCGAAACGATCTGGCTGACGATGCCGAAGCCCGGCAGGATCATGATGTAGACTTCGGGATGGCCGAAGAACCAGAACAGATGCTGATAGAGTTCGGGATCGCCGCCGCCTGCCGCGTCGTAGAAGGTGGTGCCGAAATTGCGGTCGGTCAGCAGCATGGTGATGGCGGCGGCCAGAACCGGCAGCGCCAGCAGCAGCAGGAATGCGGTCACCAGCACCGACCATACGAACAGCGGCATCTTGTGCAGGGTCATGCCCGGCGCACGCATGTTGAGGATGGTGGTGATGAAGTTGATCGCACCCAGGATCGAGGATGCGCCCGCGATGTGCAGCGACAGGATCGCCATGTCGACCGCCGGGCCTGCCGAACCGCTGGTCGAAAGCGGCGCGTAGACGGTCCATCCCGTGCCGGCGCCGTTGCCTGTGCCGCCAGGCACGAAGCTGGAGCCGAGCAGCAGCAGGAAGGCCGGGATCAGCAACCAGAAGCTGATGTTGTTCATGCGCGGGAAGGCCATGTCCGGCGCACCGATCATGATAGGCACGAACCAGTTGCCGAAGCCGCCGATGATCGCGGGCATTACCATGAAGAAGACCATGATGAGACCGTGCGCGGTGATGAGCACGTTCCAGAGATGATAGGCCTGGTCCAGAGTCGCCTCCGGGCCGTCCATATATTGTGCCCAGGTGTGGAGATACTGGATGCCAGGCTGCGCCAGTTCTGCCCGCATCAGGCCGGAAATCGCACCGCCAATCAGCCCCGCCATGATCGCAAAGATCAGGTAGAGCGTGCCGATGTCCTTATGGTTGGTGGACATGAACCAGCGCTGGAAGAAGGCCGGCTTGTGATCGGCATCATGATGATCGTGCGCCCCGTGATCAGGCGCTCCGCCGTGATGATCGGCTGTGATGGTGGTCATGGCTTCCTACCCCTGGATCAGATCTTGGCCGGCGCGCCGGCGGGCGCGGCTTCGGCGGTCTTGGGCTGCGCTTTCACGGTGCCGCCCTGCGAGAGCAGCCACTGGTCGAATTGCGCGGGCGGCAGCGCCTCGATGGCGATCGGCATGAAGGCGTGACGCGCGCCGCACAGCTCCGAACATTGTCCGTAATAGACACCCGGCTTTTCGATCAGCACGCTCTTTTCGTTGAGACGGCCCGGCACGGCATCCATCTTGAGCCAGAGCGAGGGCACGGCGAAGCTGTGGATCACGTCCGCGCCGGTGATGATGAGCTTGATCGGACGACCGACCGGCAGCACGAGGCGATTGTCGGGTGCGAGCAGATAGGGCTCGCCATTCGCCTTTGCCTTGTCTTCGGGCAGCAGGTTCGACACGAACTCCGGCACGCCGTCGTCGGGATATTCATAACCCCAATACCACTGATAGCCGGTGACCTTGACGGTCAGCGCATCCTTGGGCGCGGGCTTGTACTGGTCGGCGAGCAGGCCGATCGAGGGCACAGCGATCGCCAGCAGGATGATGACCGGAACGACCGTCCAAAGCACTTCGATCAGCGTGTTGTGCGAGGTCTTCGACGGCACCGGATTGGCGCTGCGGCGAAAGCGGACCATGACATAAAGCATGAGACCCAGCACGAAGAGCGAGATGATGGTGATGATCGGCACCAGCATCTTGTCATGCAGCCAGCGGGCGGTGTGGCCGGTGGGACTGAACTGTTCCTGGAGGGTGATTTCGCCCGGACGCGGCATGCCGATGCCTTCGGTCGGCTTCATGCGCGGCGGGGCGGCAACCTTTGCGACGGGCGCCGCAGCGCTCGCGTTTGCGACGTTGGCATCCGCCGAATCGGCAGGCGCTCCCGGATCGGAGGATTTGGGATCGGCGTCCACGGGCGTCGCCAGCGCCGCACCGGCGGTGGCGGATTCATTGCCCTGCGCAAACGCCGCGCCATGCAGTCCCAGCGCGGGTGCGAAGGCCAATAACCCCGCAAGAACGAGCGATTTCACCTTGTTCATAGCGTCTTCGTACCCCTAACCCCTTGGCGCCGCTGCAACGAAGACACACCTGAGTGCGTATTGGTCCCTCGCCCGTACGGTTCTGCCGCGGCTTATAGGCACGCTTTTCCCATGCCTCAAGCATTGATGGAGCAGATTTTCTTCGCTGTTGCAACGCATGTCCACGCCGCCTATTCGGCAGTTCCGCGCACAGGGGCGCAATCATGGCGGGCGAAGGGCCGCACGCCATGGGGATTTTCAAGCGGCGAGGCAGCGACATCGCTGCCCTGCCCGGCATGGATGACAGGCGGCATGACTGACGAGGACGTATTGGCGGAATTCCGGGCGGCAGGGGCGCTGCTCGAAGGGCATTTCATCCTCTCGTCGGGGCGGCGCAGCGCCAATTACCTGCAATGCGCGCGCGTCCTTATGAATGCGGAACGCGCAGGGCGCCTTGCCCGCGCGATCGTCCAGAAGCTGCCCCGCGAATTGCGGCAGGACATCGACATGGTCGTGTCGCCCGCGATGGGCGGTCTCATCATCGGCCATGAAGTCGGACGGGCGCTGGGCAAGGACGCGGTGTTCCTCGAACGTCCCGAAGGCGTGTTCGAACTGCGTCGTGGCTTTGCTATTGCACCGGGGCAGAAGGTATTGATGGTGGAGGATGTCGTGACGACCGGCCTTTCGTCCCGCCAGGCGATCGAAGCGGTGGAAAAGGAGGGCGGGATCGTCGTCGCCGAAGCCGCACTGGTCGACCGGTCTGCAGGCGAAGTCGACCTGGGCGTTCCCTTCTACCCCCTCGTCTCGATCAATTTCCCGGTTTACGAAGCGGATGCCGTGCCGCCCGAACTCGCCGCGATCCCGGCCACCAAGCCGGGCAGCCGGAAGCAATAGGGCCATGGGCACGCCATTGCGCCTCGGGGTCAACATCGACCATGTCGCCACCATTCGCAACGCGCGCGGGGGCACCCATCCCGACCCGGTGAAAGCGGCGCTGCTGGCGGTCAAGGCGGGGGCCGACGGCATCACCGCGCACCTGCGGGAGGATCGCCGCCACATCCGCGACGAGGATATCGCGATGCTGATGGCGGCGCTCGACGTTCCGCTGAACCTGGAGATGGCGGCGACCCGCGAGATGCTGGACATCGCGTTGCGGCACAAGCCTCACGCCGCGTGCATCGTGCCGGAAAAGCGGGAGGAACGCACGACCGAGGGCGGCCTCGACGCCGCCGGCCATATCGACGCGCTGCGGCCCATCGTCGCGGCGCTGGGCGATGCGGGTATCCGCGTCAGCCTTTTCATCGAACCGGATGCCGCGCAGATCGAAGCGGCGATGCGCCTGGGCGCGCCGGTGGTGGAATTTCATACCGGGGCCTACGCGCATCTCGACGGATCGGCTCGAGCCGCCGAACTGCGCCGCATTGCCGATGCCGCAGCGCTCGCCACCAAGAACGGCATCGAACCCCATGCGGGCCACGGCCTCACCTTCGACAATGTCGCGCCGATCGCCGCCATTCCGCAGATCGCCGAGCTCAATATCGGCCATTTCCTGATCGGCGAAGCGATCTTCGGCGGTTTGGAATCGAGCATCCGCGAGATGCGGCGGCAGATGGACCTTGCCCGTTGATCGTCGGGCTGGGGTCCGACCTTTGCAATATCGAGCGGATCCAGAATTCGCTCGACCGGTTCGGCGACCGCTTCATCCAGCGTGTCTTCACGCCCGTCGAACAGGCCAAGGCGGCGCGCCGACCGCTGACGCGCGCGGGGACGCTCGCCAAGCGATTCGCGGCGAAGGAGGCATTCTCCAAGGCGGTCGGCACCGGCTTCAAGGCGGGCGTTTTCATGAAGGATATCGGCGTCGTCAACGCCGCTTCCGGTGCGCCCACGCTGAACCTCACGGGCGGGGCGAAGGCCCGGCTCGACGCGATGGTCCCGCCGGGGCATAAGGCAGTCGTTCACCTGACGCTCACCGACGATCATCCATGGGCACAGGCCTTCGTCATCATCGAGGCGCTGCCGCTTTGAGCGACCCGCGTCCTCCAGAAGAAAGCGCGCCCGTGACGGCCATCGACCAGCCTGAAAATCCGCCCGCCGCCGTCGGGCATGAGGCCAACCCGGACGGGAAGCGGATCAACTGGTGGCATGAGGTGCGCAGCATCACGCTTCTCATCCTTGCCGTGCTGGCGTTCCACAGCTTCGTCGCGAAACCCTTTTACATCCCGTCCGAATCGATGATGCCGGTGCTGCTCACCGGCGACCGGCTGGTCGTGAGTAAATTCCCCTATGGCTGGTCCTATGTATCGCCCAGCTTCCATCCGCTGCCTTTCCTGAAAGGTCGTTTGCTCGGCCGGCTGCCCGAACGAGGCGATGTCGTCATCGTGTCGCCGCAGAACCGGCGGGAAGATTATATAAAACGGGTCATCGGCCTGCCCGGCGATATCGTCGAGGTGCGCGGCGGTCAGGTGATCCTAAACGGTATGCCGGTGCGCCAGCGGATGCTGAAGCCGCTGCGCATTCCGGTCGACGGCAACGCACCCTGCCCGCCGATCCAGTTCCCCGGCGCGCTGGTGACGGATGCGTCGGGCAAAAGCTGGTGCGAATTGCCCGTGCGGCAGGAAATTCTGCCCAACGGTAAAAGCTACACCATCATCGATACCGGGCCGAGCGCGCTCGACTGGTACGGGCCGGTGCGCGTGCCTGCCGACCACGTGTTCCTGATGGGCGATAACCGCGACAACAGTGCAGACAGCCGCGCCCCGCTGGATGAAAACGGCCTTGGCGGACCGGTGCCCTGGGAAGCCATCGGCGGCAGGGCGGAGTTAATCACCTTCAGCCTGGACGGCGATGCGACATGGAATCCCATGAGTTGGCTCCATGCCTTCCGCAGCGGTCGTGCCGGGAACAGCCTGCGCCCGGAGAGCGTTACCCCGCCGAAATAATCGTCGACCGACGCAAGAGGGGGCTGCCATGACCGACACGCCAAGCCATGTCGAGGAGCCGGGCCCGAGCGACCTTCGCAGCCCGCTCGCCCAGCATGAAATGAAGCGCGCGGGCGTGTGGTTCGCCATCGCGGTCGCCATCGCGCTGGTCGTAGTGCTGGTGCAACCCCTGCTGCTGATCCTGGGCGCGCTGGTGCTGGCGACGATGATGGACGGGGGTGCGCGGCTGCTGGGCCGGGTGCTGCCGATTTCGCGGGGATGGCGGCTGACCATCGTGCTGGTCGGTGCGCTGCTCTTCCTCGCCTACACTTTCTATCTCACCGGATCGAGTCTGGCAGCCCAGGCGCAGGCGATGCGAACCATCGTCGAAACGCAGGTCGCGCGGATCGGCGGGTGGTTGCAGCAACTGGGAATCACCGCCACGCCAAGCGACCTCAAGGGCCTGGCGCAACAGGCCCTCGGGAGCGTCGGCCGAGTCACAAGGGCGGTGGGAACGGCGGTCGGCGCGATCACCGCCGGTGTCATGATGCTGGTCCTGGCGATCTTCATCGCCATCGAACCCAAACTCTACGAACGCGGCATCGCCTGGATGATGCCCATGGACCGTCGCACGCATTTCTATCGAATCGCCGACAAGATGGGCTGGACGCTTCGCCGCCTCATGTTCGGTCGGCTGATCGGCATGGCCGTGGAGGGGATCGGGACCTGGCTGCTGCTGTGGGCGGGCGGTGTGCCGATGGCCGGACTGCTCGGCATCCTCACGGGACTGCTCGCCTTCCTGCCCAATATCGGCGCTATCGTCTCGGGCGCGCTCATCGTGCTGGTGGGTTTTTCCGGCGGCACGAACACGGGCCTCTATGCGGTCGGCGTGTATCTCGCCGTGCAGATCGTCGATGGGTATCTGATCGTGCCGATGGTGGCGCGCCGGGCCGTGGACCTTGCGCCCGCACTGGTATTGGCGGCACAGATTCTAATGGGTGCCTTGTTCGGCATCCTCGGCCTGTTCCTTGCCGACCCGCTGGTGGCTATGATCAAGGTCTATCTGGAGGAACGCTCCCGCGCGCTCGACGCCGAGCATCGCGCAAAGATTTCAGGCGTGATCAAGGCCTGACCATCCGTTGCATGGTCGCGCTGCCGCCATGCGACGGAACGGGATGGAGTGCCGCGCGCTTTGTGGTAAACCGGAAAAAAGACGAGAGGAGCGACGTAGAGAAATGGCAATCGGGCTGGATCGGGAAAAGAAACTGCATTTCGACATGGCGAATGTGGGCCTGCGTGCCCATGCGACGGCGGCCGGCCTGCTGCAACTATGTCAGGAACTGCGCCGCGCTGGC
Source organism: Sphingobium sp. (assembly GCF_003248505.1). Classification (GTDB taxonomy): domain Bacteria; phylum Pseudomonadota; class Alphaproteobacteria; order Sphingomonadales; family Sphingomonadaceae; genus Sphingobium. The sequence continues at coordinate 209,609 of NZ_QFOA01000001.1, read as the reverse complement.
ATTCTGGACGAATCGGCGATCGAGCGGATCAAGACAGCCATCGCGTGCGACATCGAAGTATCGGCACCCCGGTCGGTCGCAACCGTCGGTTTCCGCCGTGACGTGAAAGCGCGGCTGGACCGGTTGTTCGCGGGGGAGGAAAAGCTGGGCTCCGCCGACGCACTGACCTTCGCTTCTTCGCCGGACGATCAAGACTGAAAAGGCATGAAAAAGGGGCCGTCGACGCGGCCCCTTTTTTTCGATCCGACGGCTTTGCCGATCAGTTGCCCGGCGGCGGCGCCATGCCCTGCTGCTGCATTTGCTGCTGGAGCTTTATGAGTTCCGCCTTGGACCGGAAGTCGTGCAGGGTCACGTCGAACACCAGCACCGACCCGGCGGGGATCGGACCGGCGGCCCGATCGCCATAGCCCAGCGCCGCAGGAATCCAGAGGCGATACTTGCCGCCCTTCTTCATCTTTTGAAGTCCCTCGGAGAAACCGGGGACCACGCCGTCGACCGGCATCGGGGCCTGCGGATTTTCGTCGAAGACGGTACCGTCGAGCAGCGTGCCCTTATAGCCGACCAAGGCGATATCCGACGTCGTCGGGCTGGCCCCCGTTCCTTCCTCCAGCACCTTGTACTGAAGGCCCGATTCGGTGGTGATCACACCCGAAGCGCGCGCGTTCTGAATCAGGAAAGCGGCCGGCGACGGCTCCACCCCCTGCTGCCCCGCCCAGGCGAGACCGCCCGCTGCCAGCGCGACCAGCGCCACGCCGATCCACAGGCGGGTCAGCGAACCCTTGGCGATGGGACGAAGGGGAACGGCCGTCGTGGACATGGGGTGTGCTCGCGATGAAGGGGCTGGGATCAGGCGAAACGCAAGCGGCAGGTGCGCCGCTTGCGTCAGAACAGCGTCTTAACGGACGCCGTCACGCTCGGCGCGCTTGCGCTCCATCTTGCGGGCGCGGCGAACGGCAGCGGCCTTTTCGCGGGCGCGCTTTTCCGACGGCTTCTCGTAATGACGACGCAGCTTCATTTCGCGATACACGCCCTCGCGCTGCAGCTTCTTCTTGAGCGCGCGAAGAGCCTGGTCGACATTGTTGTCGCGAACGATGATCTGCATAAGTCCGTCAATCTCCAATCGAAAACGGGCGGTTCGCCGGGATACCAACATCCTTCCCGACGGGCCGACCGAATAGCAAAGCCAGTGAGTCGTCGCAGGTCACCCTGCGCCATGTGCGGCGCGCCCTACCAGCGGTCCCCTGCAAATTCAACCCCCAAGGCCGCATTCTCGACTTAACCGTGCATCGTGGCATAGTACGCCCATAGATAAGGAGAGGATCGCCATGGCCACCGCCGCCACACATGCCGACATCAGCGTTGCCGAATGGGAGGCGCGCCAGCAGCTTGCCGCCTGCTACCGCATCTTCGACCATATGGGCTGGTCGGAACTCATCTACAACCACATCACGCTGCGCGTGCCGGGTGAGGACCACGCCTTCCTCATCAATCCGTTCGGCCTGACCTATGCCGAGGTGACGGCGTCTAACCTCGTCAAGATCGACATCGACGGCCATGTTCTGGACGGCAGCCCCCACCCCGTCAATCGCGCGGGCTTTACCCAGCACAGCGTCTTCCACCGACGGCTGCCCGACGCGCATTGCATCATCCATACGCACACGACCGCAGGCATGGCGGTGAGCGCCTGCGCCGAGGGGTTGCGCCCGATCAGCTTCTATGCCGCCGCTTTCATCGGGCAGATCGCACATCATGATTTCGAGGGGGTGACGATCCGGCCCGAAGAAGGCGAGCGCCTCATCGCCAACCTGGGGGCGAAGCGCGTGATGCTGCTGCGCAACCATGGAACGCTGGTCATGGCGTCGAGCATCCCCGAAGCCTTCCTCAAGCACTGGCTGCTCCAGCGTGCCTGCGAGATTCAGGTGGCGGCGGGCGCGGCGGGGACGCCGGTCGACATTCCGCCCGAAGTCATCGCCGTGCACCAGCGCGACCTTGCAGGGGTGCAACTGCCGGTCGGGCCGGGCGTGCCGGATTTCCAGGCGATGGTGCGGACCATCGACCGGATCGACCCCAGCTGGAGGAATTAGGAAGGCACTCCGAAGCCGCCGCCGCCGGGCGTTTCGATGACGAAGGCGTCCCCGGCCTGAAGATCGGCGGTGGCGGTGGGGCCAAGATGCTCCATCCGGCCGTCGGCACGCTCCACCCGGTTGCGACCGGGTGCGCCGGGCCGACCGCCGTCCAGGCCGAAGGGCGGAACGATACGCCGGTTGGAGAGAATGCCGGCCGTCATGTCTTCCAGAAAGCGGATGCGCCGTATCGCGCCGTCGCCGCCGCGATGCCGCCCCGCGCCCCCCGACCCGGCCCTGACCGAAAAGGATTCCAGCAGGACGGGGAAGCGGGTTTCGAGGATTTCGGGATCGGTAAGGCGGCTGTTGGTCATGTGCGTCTGAACGACGCTGGCCCCGTCGAAGTCGGGGCCAGCCCCCGCTCCGCCTGCAATCGTCTCATAATATTGATGGCGCGCATTGCCGAAAGTGAAATTGTTCATGGTCCCCTGCGCGCCCGCCATGACGCCCAGCGCGCCGAACAGCGCATCCGTCACCACCTGGCTCGTTTCCACATTGCCCGCGACCACGGCGGCGGGATGACGGGGGCGCAACATCGATCCTTCAGGCACGAGGATGGTGACCGGTTTGAGGCAACCGTCGTTCATCGGCACGGCTTCGTCGATCAGGGTGCGCACGACATAGAGCACGGCGGCACGAACGATGGAGGCGGGGGCATTGAAATTGTCGGGCTGCTGATCCGACGTGCCGGTGAAATCGATCGTCGCGGCGCGGGCTTCGCGATCGATCGAGACAGCGACGTGGACAGCTGAACCGTTATCCATCGCATAGGTGAACTGCCCTTCGCGCAGCGTGCCGATAAGGCGGCGAACGGCGGCTTCCGCCTGGTCCTGCACATGGCCCATATAAGCCGATATAGTTTCGATGCCGTAATTATCGCCGATGCGCCGCAGCTCGCTCGCGCCCTTGGCGCAGGCGGCGATCTGGGCGGCGAGGTCGGCGATATTCTGGTCGACATTGCGCGCAGGGAAAGGGCCGGACGCGAACAGCGCACGCGTTTCGGCTTCGCGCAGGCGGCCTTCCTCCACCAGCAGCCAGTTGTCGAGCAGGACGCCCTCCTGCTCCACGCTGGTGCTGCCGGGGGGCATGGAGCCGGGCGTGATGCCGCCGACATCGGCGTGATGCCCGCGCGCCGCGACGTAGAAGGCGGGCGCATCCTTCCCGACGAAGACGGGCATGACGACGGTGATGTCGGGAAGGTGCGTACCGCCGTCATAGGGCGCGTTGAGCGCGTAGACATCGCCCGGCTTCATGCCGCGCCCGTCGAGCGGAAGGCCGTCCGCGCCCGGTCCGCGCCGCCGCAGGATGGCGCGGATGCTCTCGCCCATGCTGCCCAGATGCACCGGCATATGCGGCGCGTTGGCGACCAGATGGCCGCCCGCGTCGAACAGCGCGCAGGAAAAGTCCAGCCGCTCGCGGATGTTGACCGAAGACGCGCTGTGCTGAAGCGCCGCGCCCATTTCCTCCGCGATGGCCATGAAAAGGCCGCCCATCACTTCGAGCCGGACGGGATCGACCGCGCCTGCCCCCACCGCTTGCCCATGCGGGCGCTCCCGGGGAAGATGGCGGTCGAGGATGAGGTTGCCGTGGCTGTCGAGCCGCGCGCGCCAGCCCGGTTCGACCACGGTGGTGGACACCGCGTCGACGATCAGAGCGGGACCGTCGATCCGGCTGTCGGGGCCAAGGCCAGAGCGGTCGTAAAGCGGGGCCGGCGCGCCCGCGATTTTCACCGTCGCGCGCGGCGGCGCGGCCTCCGCCGCGATGGCGACGAGGCCGGTCATGTCCTCATCCGTTTCGGCGATGGCCTCCACCCGCGCCATGTCGATGAGGATGCGCCCCTGCCCGTCGAACCCAAAGCGAGCGCGATGCTGCGCCAGAAAATCGGCGCGCATGGATGCGATGTCGGAAAGCGGCACGTCGAACAGGCTGTCGGTGCCCTCATGGCGCAGTTGCAGCAGCACCTCGACCCGGTCGGCGTCGGGAAGGTCCGCGCGCACCTGCACCGAAAGCGCCTCGACCGCGCGGGCGAGATCGTCGGTCGCGTCGAGCGGCAGCGCCAGCGTCCGCTCGCGCACCGCGCGCCGGTCGGCCAGGCCCATGCCATAGGCGGACAGCACCCCGCCCAGCGGATGGATCATCACCCGGTCCATGCCGAGCGCGTCGGCGACGAGGCAGGCATGTTGCCCGCCCGCTCCGCCGAAGCTCGCCAGCGTATAGCGTGCCACGTCATGCCCGCGTGCGACCGAGATGCGCTTGATTGCATTGGCCATGCTGGCGACCGCGACGGCGATGAAACCCTCCGCCGCCGCCCATGGCGCGATGGGCCGGCCCGTCTGCGCCTCCACCTGCGCACACAATTCGGCAAACCGCGCTTCCACGGCGGCGCGGTCGAGCGGCTGGTCGCCATGTGGGCCGAACAGGCTGGGAAAGACATCGGGCTGGATCTTGCCCAGCATCAGGTTGCAATCGGTGATGGTGAGCGGCCCGCCGCGCCGGTAGCAGGCGGGGCCGGGCACCGCGCCCGCGCTTTCCGGACCGACGCGGAACCGCCCATCTTCGAACGTGCAGACAGAGCCGCCGCCCGCCGCGATGGTATGGATGCGCATCATCGGCGCGCGCAGCCGCACGCCCGCCACCCGCGCCTCATTGTCGCGCTCGTAGCGCCCGGCATAATGGGACACATCGGTCGAGGTGCCGCCCATGTCGAAGCCGATGACATAATCGAAGCCCGCCTGCCGTGCGGTGCGGGCGAGGCCGACGATCCCGCCCGCCGGGCCGGAGAGCACCGCATCCTTGCCCCGGAACAGCGAGCCGCCGATGAGGCCGCCGCTCGACTGCATGAAGAGCATGTCGGCGCCGCCGCCCAGCGCTTCCTCCAGCCCGTCGACATAGGCACGCAGGACGGGCGAAAGATTGGCGTCGGCCAGCGTCGTGTCCCCGCGCCCGACCAGCTTGATGAGCGGGGCGACATCGTGGCTCATGCTGATCTGCGTGAAGCCGATCTCCGCCGCGATGGCACCCAGCCGCCGTTCATGGGCGGGATGGCGGTAGCTGTGCATCAGCACGATGGCGACCGCCCGTAACCCCCGGTCGAACGCGGCGCGGAGCGCGGCGCGCGCCCCCGCCTCGTCCAGCGCCACGCGTACCGTGCCGTCGGCCATGATCCGCTCGTCGATCTCGACCACGTCGGCATGAAGCGGCGGGGGCACGTCGATGGCGCGGGCGAACAGGTCCGGCCGTTCCTGCGTGCCGATGCGAATGGCGTCGCGAAAACCACGCGTGATCGCGAGCAGGGTCGGCTCGCCCTTGCGCTCCAGCAGCGCGTTGGTGGCGATGGTGGTGCCGATGCGCAGCGAACAGGGCGGGATCGCGCCGTCCGCCGCGCCGGTCAGCCGCCGCACCGCCTCCACCGCTGCGTCGGCGTAGCGTTCCGGGTCGCTCGACAGCAGCTTGGCGGTGTGCAGCCGCCCATCGGGGTCGCGCGCCACCACATCTGTGAAGGTGCCGCCGCGGTCGATCCAGAATTGCCATGTCATCGCCGCGTGATGAACGCCCCCGCCCGCCAAGGCAAGCGCCGCCCCTGTTCGTAGGGGCAATGTTGATCGAGATTGTGGACAGGGCGAGGACGAGAACCTATCGTGAACGCATGGCGCAGCTTTCCACCCGGCAGAAACTCGAAATCCTGGCGGACGCCGCCAAATATGACGCGTCCTGCGCATCGTCGGGGACGAGCAAGCGGGACAGCCGGGGCGGCAAGGGGATCGGATCGACCGAGGGCATGGGCATATGCCATGCCTATGCCCCGGACGGGCGATGTATTTCCCTGCTGAAGATCCTGCTGACCAACAGCTGCATCTTCGACTGCCATTACTGCATCAACCGGCGGTCGAGCGACGTGCGCCGCGCGCGCTTCACCGCGCAGGAAGTCGTCGATCTGACGCTCAGCTTCTATCGCCGCAACTATATCGAGGGGCTGTTCCTTTCATCGGGCATCATCAAGTCTTCCGACTATACGATGGAGCAATTGGTCGAAGTCGCACGGTCGCTGCGCGAGGACCATGATTTTCGAGGCTATATCCACCTTAAAACCATTCCCGACGCTGATCCGCAGTTGCTGAATCTGGCGGGCCTCTATGCCGACCGCCTGTCCATCAACGTCGAGCTGCCGACCGATGCGGGTCTGAAGCGGCTGGCCCCGGAAAAGGACGGCGGGCGGATCGAAGGCGCGATGGGGCAATTGAAGGGCGAGATCGAGGACAAGTCGGACGCACGACGCAAATATCGCAGCGCGCCGCGCTTCGCGCCTGCGGGCCAGTCGACGCAGATGATCGTGGGGGCCGACGCCGCCGACGACCGCGCGATCATCGCGCGGGCGAGCAGCCTCTATGACCGGCACAAGTTGCGCCGCGTCTATTACAGCGCCTTTTCCCCCATCCCTTCCCCCAGCGCGGTGCTGCCGCTCAAGCGCCCGCCGCTGATGCGGGAACACCGGCTTTACCAGTCCGACTGGATGATCCGCTTCTATGGCTATGACGCGGGCGAGATCGCGGCGGCGACGGATCGGGCGACGGGGTGCCTGCCGCTCGACATCGATCCCAAGCTTGCCTGGGCGCTCAACCACCGCGCCGCGTTCCCAGTGGACGTGAACCGCGCGCCGCGCGAAGCGCTGCTTCGGGTGCCGGGTCTGGGCGTCAAGGCGGTGAACCGCATCCTGATGAGCCGGCGACACCGGCGGCTGCGGCTCGACGATGTCGCGCGGCTGACCACGTCGATCAAGAAATTGCGCCCGTTCCTGATCGCGGCCGACTGGCGACCGTTGGCCCTGATCGACCGTATCGACCTCAAATCGCATCTGGTTGCCCCCGCGCAGCAGCTCGACCTGTTCACATAAGGGTTGATCGGCACGCCGACTCGTGGAATTCTGCGCGTCGACGGGATTTTCGGAGGAGCATGGGTCTTGGCGACCGTATTTGGCAACCGCACGCAGGCGCGTAAAGGCTTCGCCAAACGGATCAGCACGCATCTCGCTGCGGCGCTGGTGGTCTTCTGCCTGCTGCAAATCGGCATCGTCGCGAAGATGGGAGGATCGCTGGTCCTGCATCTGGGCGTCATCGTCGCCATCGGCGGCTATGCGCTCGCCGCGCGTGCGCTGGAGCATCGCTGGCAGATGCTGGAGCAGGGTGGCCTGTCGCAGAGCGGCCTTGCCCTGCGGTTCCGCCGCGACCTGGTGCAGCTGTGGGCGGCCAGCCTGATCGGCGCGCTGCTGTGGATTCCGGTGGCGATCATCTATCGCTTCCTCTTCGGGTAGTCCCGGACCCAAAAGCGTCGGCGGTCGTTCTTCTCTCCAAACCCCCGAGGAGAAACACCATGGCCGATGCCAGCATTTTCGACCGCCTGAAGCAGGACCACGACCAGCACCGCCAGCTTTTCGCCAAGATGGACGAGGCGAAGGACGATGCCGACCGGCTGGAAAAGCTGTTCGACCAGTTCAAGGTGGAGGTGAAGGCCCACGCCGCCGCCGAGGAAGAAACGCTTTACGCCACCATGCTCGCCAAGCCCGATCTGCGTGAGGACGCCCAGCACAGCGTGTCCGAGCATAAGGAGATCGAGGATTATCTGGAGGAGATGGAAGACCAGAAATTCAACGGCGACGAATGGCGCAAGACCTTTGCCCAGTTGAAGAAGCGCTACCTCCATCATATCGAGGAGGAAGAGGAAGAGATGTTCCCCGACGCCGCCAAGGATCTGTCCGACAAGGAAGAAAAGGCGCTGGGCGAGAAGTTCGCGGAGCGCAAGCCGGACGAGTTGGAGCGGGCGCAGGCCGAGGACTGATCCTCACCCGCGCTCACCTTCACCCCGATGTATCGTGTCGCTCTGCCCGCCCCCGACGATTTCGACGGTTGGCGGGCAGCGGCGCGGCGTCTGGCAACGGCGGGGGTAGACCCAGCCGATGTTGCATGGGACGACGGGGCGTCGCCCGGCGAGCTATTCTATGCCCAGCCGCTCCCCCCGGAGCCGTTGCGCGCGGCCTTTTCCGTTCCGCGCGCCTTTGTCGATTTGGCTGAAAAAGCGATCCTCCATAGCGATCCCGAGCGGTTCGCCTTGCTCTATGCCCTCCTCGTCCGGGTGCGCGACAAACCCGGTACGATGGAGGATAAAGCCGATCCGCTCCTGCGCCGGGTCGATGGGCTGGCCAAGGCGGTGCGACGCGATATCCACAAGATGCGCGCCTTCGTCCGTTTCCGCGAAGTCGAAGAGGATGGCGACACCCGCTTCGTCGCCTGGTTCGAACCGGACCATCATATCGTGCGCGCGAACGCCGGATTCTTCCTACGCCGCTTCGCCACCATGCGCTGGTCGATCCTGACACCGGCCATCAGCATTCATTGGGACGGCGAGACGCTGACCGAAGGGCCGGGGGCGAGCCGCGCCGACGCGCCCGACGGCGATCCGGTCGAAGCCTTGTGGAAAGGCTATTATGCCGCGATCTTCAACCCCGCCCGCCTCAAGACCGGGGCGATGCTGTCCGAAATGCCCAAGAAATACTGGCGCAACCTGCCCGAGGCCGCGCTTATCCCCGACCTTATCGCCGGGGCGCAGGCGCGAGAGGCTGCCATGATCGCGACCGCGCCGCTGCCCGAAAAGCCGCAAAAGAGGCAGGGCAATGCCGCGACCATATGGGCTGGCATCCGCGAAGCGGCGATGGGGTGCACCCGATGCGACCTGCACCGCGATGCGACGCAGACCGTGTTCGGCGAAGGGCCGCTCGACGCGCCGCTGCTCTTTATCGGCGAACAGCCGGGCGACCAGGAGGATATGGCGGGACGCCCTTTCGTCGGCCCCGCCGGGCAGCTGTTCGATCGGGCGCTGGGCGAGGCGGGCGTGGATCGTTCGCGCGCCTATGTCACCAACGCGGTCAAGCATTTCAAGTTCGTCCGGCAAGGCAAGCGCCGGTTGCACCAGTCCCCGGACGCAGGCGAAATCCAGGCGTGCCGCTGGTGGCTGGGGCAGGAGATCGACCTGATCCGCCCGCGCGTGATCGTCGCGCTGGGCGCTTCGGCGGCACGCGCCATGCTGGGCAAGGCGGTGACGATCGGTCGCACGCGCGGGAACGCCATCGCGTTGGAAAATGGCGCGGAAGGATGGGTGACGGTGCACCCGAGCTATCTGCTGCGCCTGCCTGACGAAGCGAAGCGGGCGGAGGAGCGCGCGCGCTTCGTCGAGGAACTGCGCGTGATCGGAGACCGGGTGAAGGCGCTGGCCTGAGGCGCTACCGCCGCAGCAGGAACACCGCATGTTCGGCAAACAGGTTCGCATTGGCGTGGGTCGTTTCCCTGTCGCCCTTCAAAAACCACTGGCCGTCGATATGCCAGCCCCGTTCCTTCACCAGCGCGCGGAAATCGTCGACCGTCACATGGTGGATGTTGAGCGTGTCGTACCATGTGTCGGGCAGCAGGCGCGTTACCGGCATCCGCCCGCCCCACATCAATGACAGCCGCCCGCGCCAGTGCGCGAAATTGGGAAAGGATACGAACGCCTGCGCCCCGATACGCAGCAGTTCCTCGACCACGAGGTCGGGCCGGCGCGTCGTCTGGAGCGTCTGGCTCAGGATCGCATAGTCGAAGCTTGCGTCGGGATAATAGGCAAGGTCGGTGTCGGCGTCGCCCTGCACCACCGACAGACCGCGCGCCACGGCGGCAGCGACATTGGACCCGTCGATCTCCAGCCCGCGCGCGTCCGCCCCCGCATTGTCGCGCAGCGCCGCCATGAGCGCACCGTCGCCGCATCCGACGTCCAGCACCCGCGCGCCCGGCCGCACGGTCCGCGCGATGAGGGAAAGGTCCGGGCGCAGCGCGCCGCTCATGCCCGTCCGCCCTTGAGGAAGCCGTCCACGACCCGATTCAATTCCGGGCTTTCCAAAAGGAAGGCATCGTGGCCGAACGGGCTCGACAGTTCGACGAAACTCGCCTGCGCGCCGCTGGCGTTGAGCGCGTGGACGATGATCCGCGATTCGGCGGTGGGGTAGAGCCAGTCGGTGTCGAAGCTGACGAGGCAAAAGCGCGCCTTCGTCGCCGTGAACGCCTTGGCCAGGCTGCCGCCATGATCCTCTGCAATATCGTAATAGTCCATCGCGCGGGTGATATAGAGATAGGAATTGGCGTCGAAGCGGTCGGTGAAGCTCAACCCCTGATGCCGCAGATAGGATTCGACCTGGAAATCGGCGTCGAAGCCGAATGTCTTGGCGTCGCGCCCCTGAAGACGCCGCCCGAATTTTTCGGTCAGGCCCGCTTCGGACAGATAGGTGATGTGCGCTGCCATCCGCGCCACGGCCAGCCCCGCCACCGGCGGCTGTCCATCGGCGTAATAATCGCCGCCGCGCCAGTTGGGGTCGGCCATGATCGCCTGCCGCCCCACTTCGTGGAAAGCGATGTTCTGCGCGCTGTGCCGGGCGGTGGAGGCGATGACGACGCAGCGCTCCACCCGGTCGGGGTAGAGCGTCGGCCACGTCAGAGCCTGCATCCCCCCCATCGATCCGCCGATCACCGCCGCCAGCCGATCCACCCCCAGATGATCGAGCAGCGCCGCCTGCGCGCGCACCATGTCGGCGATGGTGAGCACCGGGAACCGCATGGCGAAAGGTTCGCCAGTCGCCGGATCGATGCTGGCGGGGCCGGACGACCCCAGGCAGCTGCCGATGACGTTGGAGCAGACAATGAAATGGCGCGCGGGATCGATGGGCTTGCCCTCCCCCACCATGCGCCACCACCAGCCGGGCTTTCCCGTGACGGGATGTTCGGACGCCACATACTGGTCGCCGGTCAGCGCGTGGCAGAGAAGGATGACGTTGGATTTGTCCGCGTTCATCCGCCCGTAGGTTTCGTAGGCGATGTCCACCGGACCCAGCCGCGCTCCGCTCGACAGGGCAAGCGGTCCGGGCAGGCGTGCCTGCCGCCGCAGGCCGAAGCGGCTGTCGTCGCTGGAAGGAAGGCTGGCCATATGGCCGCGGGGCTAGGACCCGCGCGCGCGCCTGTCAATCTGGCGCGCGCGCGGCAACGCGACTAGAGCGAAGGGCATGACCCATCCCGATCGCCCCGATGTCGTCGCCTATGGCCCGCTCAACCCCTATCTCGATGCGGCACTGGCAGAGCGCTTTTGCGTCCATGCGGTGGCTGCCGATGCCGACCTGACTGAGTTGCCCGATGCGGCGCGGCGAGCACGGGCGCTGATAAGCTTCGGATCGGTGGGCGCGCCTGCCGCCGTCATGGACGCGCTTCCCGCGCTGGAGATGATCGCGCTGTTTTCCGTCGGCTATGACAAGGTCGATGTCGACCATGCCCGCGCGAAGGGCATCCGCCTCACCAACACGCCCGACGTGCTGACCGACGATACCGCCGACCTTGCCGTGGGGCTTCTTTACGCGACGGTGCGCAACATCGTCGCCAACGATGCGATGGTGCGGCGGGGCGACTGGGCGAGGGGCGAGAAGCCGCAATTGTCGGGCCGCGTGACGGGATCGCGGATCGGGATATTGGGGCTGGGCCGTATCGGTCGCGCCATCGCCGCGCGGCTGGAAGCGGCGGCGGGCGAAATCGTCTATCACAACCGCCGGGAAGCGCCCGGCGCGCCCTATCGCTACATCGCAGACCGGATCGCCTTCGCGCGGGAATGCGATATCGTCATGGTGGCGACATCGGGCGGGCCGGAAGCGGCGTGCCTGGTCGATGCCGCCATGCTCGACGCGCTGGGGCCGCAGGGGGTTATCGTCAACATCAGCCGGGGCAGCGTGATCGACGAGGACGCGCTGGTCGCGGCCTTGGCGCAGCGCCGCATCGCGGGTGCGGGCCTCGACGTGTTCGCGCACGAACCGCATGTGCCGCCCGCGCTGCTGACGATGGACCATGTCGTGCTCCAGCCCCATCAGGGCAGCGCGACCCGCCACAGCCGCCGGGCGATGGCCGACCTCGTCCTGGCCAATCTCGACGCGCATTTCGCGGGAGAACCGCTGCTGACGCCGGTGGTGTAGGCTTGGCCTTTCGACCTTCAGTCGCTACAGCGCGCGTCATGACAAAACCGCTTCCCAAGGACTGGATTCTCGGCATCTCCGCTTATGTGCCGGGCAAGTCGGCGGCTGACGATGGCCGCCCCCTCATCAAACTCAGCGCCAACGAGAACCCCCTCGGCACCGGCGAAGCCGCGCGCGCGGCCTTTCTGGCGGCGACGGCGGACATGGCCACCTATCCCGATCCGTCAGCGGCGAAGCTGCGCGAGGCGATCGGTGCGCATCACGGGCTGGATCCCGAACGGATCATCTACGGCACCGGATCGGACGAGCTGTTGCATCTCGCCGCCAGCGCCTATGCCGGGCCGGGGGACGAGGTGCTGTACGTTCGCTACGGCTTTTCGGTCTACGACATCGCCGCGCGGCGCGTGGGAGCGACGCCGGTGGTGGCGCCCGACCGCGACTATGCGACCGATGTGGACGCGCTGCTCGCCAGCGTGACGGATCGCACGAAGGTCGTCTTCCTCGCCAACCCCAACAACCCGACCGGCACGATGACCCCGCGCGCCGAGATCGCCCGGCTGCACGCGGGCCTGCGTCCCGACATCCTGTTCGTCCTCGACCAGGCCTATGCCGAATATCTGGAGGCCGGGGAGGACGATGGCGGGCTGGAACTGGCGAAGACCGCGTCGAACGTCCTTGTCACCCGCACCTTCTCCAAAATCTACGGCCTTGCCGCCGAACGGATCGGCTGGGGCTATGGCAGTGCGGAGGTGATCGACATCCTCCACCGCATCCGCGCGCCCTTCAACGTGACGACGGCGGGACAGGCCGCCGCCATTGCCGCCATCGCGGACACGGCGTGGGTAGACAAGAGCCGGGCGCACAACCGCCAGTGGCGCGAATGGCTGGCGGGCGAAATCGCCGCGCTATCCAATCACGGCCTGCGCGCGGTGCCCAGCCGCACCAACTTCCTCCTCATCCTGTTCGAAGGGGCGCTGAGCGCGGAAGCGGCGATGAAGGGCCTGTGGGACGAAGGCTATGCCACGCGCTGGCTGCCGGGACAGGGTCTGCCCAACGGCCTGCGCATCACCATCGGCACCGAAGAGCAGACCCGCGCCGTCGCGGCCAGGCTGCGCGCCATGGCGGAGGCCGCCTGAACGCGATGCTGCCCTTTTCCCGCATCACGATCGTCGGCCTGGGCCTCATCGGCTCTTCGCTGTGCCGCGCCATTCGAGCGGAGATGCCGACGGTGCGGGTGACGGGCCATGACGCCGACCCGGCGGTGCGGGACATCGCGCGGCGGATCGACCTGGCCGACGACGTCACCGACACGGCGGGCGCGGCGGTGACGGACGCCGACCTCGTCATCCTGTGCGTGCCGGTGCGCGCGATGGGCGCGGCGGCGGCGGAAATCGCCGACGACCTGCCCGCAGACTGCATCGTCAGCGACGTCGGGTCGTGCAAGGCAGACGTGCTCGCCCAGCTGAAACGCGCGCTGCCCGACCATGTCGTCATCCCCGCACACCCGGTCGCGGGGACGGAAAATAGCGGGCCGGAAGCCGGCTTTGCCACATTGTTCAAGGGCCGCTGGTCGATCGTCACCCCACCCGCCGGAGCGGACCCCGCCGCCGTCGAACGCGTGGCCGAACTGTGGCGGCGTCTGGGCGCGCAGGTCGAGACGATGGAACCGGCCCACCATGACCTGGTGCTGGCGGTCACGAGCCACCTCCCCCACCTCATCGCCTACACCATCGTCGGGACGGCCAGCGATCTGGAGGATGTGACGCAGAGCGAGGTCATCAAATATTCCGCGGGCGGCTTTCGCGACTTTACGCGGATCGCCGCGTCCGATCCGACGATGTGGCGCGACGTGTTCCTGGCGAACAAGGATGCGGTGCTGGAAATGCTCCAGCGCTTTTCGGAAGATCTGTCCGCGCTTCAGCGGGCGATCCGCTGGAACGACGGGGACGCGCTGTTCAACCTCTTCACCCGCACCCGCGCGATCCGCCGCTCGATCATCGAACAGGGACAGGACGACGCCAAGCCCGATTTCGGGCGCGCGCACTGACTAATTGAGCGCGTTGATGGCGGCGTGCACTTTCGCTTCCACGTCCTTGCGGTCGAGGCCGGGGGGGATCATCTCGCCGACCTTGTAGGTGATGATACCGGGCCGCTTGAGAAAGCGTCCGCGCGGCGACACGCGCCCGCTGTCGATGGCGATTGGCACCACAGGCAGGCCCAGCAGACCGTAGAGCCCGGCAAAACCCGACTTGAGCGGCGGCCGCTCCCCATGGGGCACGCGCGTGCCTTCGGGGAACAGGCAGATCGCCTTGCCCTTGGCCGTCGCTTCCCGCGCGGCGGCACGCAGCACGCGCAGGGCGCTGGCACCCGCGCTACGCTCGATGGGGATGAGGCCATAGCGGCGCGCGATATCGCCCCACAGCGGAATGTCGAACAGCTCGCGCTTCGCGCCGATGGCAGGTTTGTCGAACAGGCACAGCATGTCGATCGTCTCGAACATCGATTCATGCTTGCAGATGTAGAGGTAGGGACCGATCGGAAGATCGCCTTCGATCACCACTTTCTGTCCCAATATCCAGCGGGTGCAGCGGCGATGGAAACGGCTCCATGCCGTGGCGACGACCGGCACCGCCTCCGCGCGGAACATGCCCGCGAACATCGCGGCCAGCACGAAGATCAGGCTGCCGGGATAGAAGACCAGCATGAAGAGGAGAGAACGAAGCGCCGTCACGACCGGGCCTTTCAAATGCCGATCAGCGCGGCGAAACGCCGCAGCAGATATTTGTTATATTCCCGCAGCAGCATGGTGAGGCTGGGGCGGCTCGGCACGGCGTCATAGACGATGCTGATCCGCGCGGGCAGCGCCTGACGCAGTTCGAGCGCGGCCCGGCGCATGTGCCAGTCGGTGGTGATGAGGCGCACGGTTCGATAGCCCCGGCGTTCGAGCCAGCGCGCGGTCTCGATCCCGTTGGAGCGGGTGTCGATGGCTTCGCGGCCCAGCGTGATGCAGCAGGCGAACAGCGTTTCGGGCGTCTTATATTGCACGGCGAGTTCGGACGGGCGAACGGCGCGGTCGACGCCGGAAATCAGCATTCGCTTGGCCGCGCCTTCCTCCATCAGGGCAAGGCCCCGGTCGATCCGCCCCGCCCCGCCGGTCAGCACGACGATCGCGTCGGTCTCCCGCCCGTCGAGCGGTTGCGGCAGCAGGATCGCGAACCAGGCGAAACCCAGCATCCAGGCGAGCAGGACGAGCGCGGCGAAGCGGACGATCACAGCATCCGCCCCAGCGCGCGCAGGACGGTCCAGCGCGCGGTCAGCGTCGCCAGCGCGACACCCGCGACCGGAAGCAGCGCGAGGACGATCCAGTCCGCAGGCCCGATCCGCACGGTGGCGAGCAGGTCGGACCCCGCCGCCGTCAGGCGCAGGCCGATCAGCAGGATGACGAGCACCGCGAACGCGAAGCCCAGCGCGCTGCCGAGCAGGGCGTCGAGGCCGATGCGCCGCTGGAACAGACGCGCGATCTGCACGTCGGTCGACCCCATGAGATGCAATACGTCGATGGTGCCGCGATGGCTGTCATGCGCGCCGCGCGCCGCAAGCACCACCACCGCGCCCGTCGCCAGCGCCATCAGCAGGACGACCCCCAGCGCCAGCCAGCCGAGCGCGCCGAGCAACCCGGCCAATGGCGCGAGGAACGCCGCGTGCGGATCGATCCGCAGCGCGGGCGACAATGCCCGAAGCGAGCGGCGCAGGGCCGCCACCTTCGCGGCGGCATCGCCGGGTGTCAGCGTCACGTCGATGAGCGCGGGCACCGGCAGTTCCCCGCTGGTCGCCGCATCGCCGAGCCAGGGGCGCAACTGGTCGGCCAGTATCGCTGCGTCGACCGGCGTCGCGCTGCGCACCGCGCGTGAGGCGCGCAGGGCTCGCAGCGCTCGTTCCGCCAGCGCAGCGCGCGCCTGCGGATCGGCCTCCACCACCTGGACGCTGGCGCGCCCGGCAAGGTCGGCGCTCAAGGCCCGGACCGCCGCGCCGAGGCCGATCCCGGCGGCGGCGGACAGGACGGTGAGGAACATCATGATCGCGATGATCCACGGCATCGGGCCTGCCACCCGGCCTTCGGGCAGCAGCCGGCGTCGGGCGAGCGCCGCTGCCTTTCTCTGGGCACGCGGGATCATCCGTGCCGGTCCTGCGGACGCGGGGGATAGCGCAACATGCCGGTGGGATCGGCGAGCCGCCCCCGGTCGAGCCGCATCATCTGCGCGCCCTCCACCTGCGCGATCAGCGGCAGGTCGTGGGTCGCCACGACCAGCGTGGTGCCGAGGCGGTTGAGCGCTTCGAACAGCGTCAGGAGGCGGCGCGCCATGTCGGCGTCGACGTTGCCGGTCGGTTCGTCCGCGACCAGGATTTCGGGCCGCCCGATGACCGCGCGGGCGATAGCCACGCGCTGCTGCTCCCCGCCCGACAGCGTCGCCGGACGCGCCTGCCCCCGGTCGCCGAGCCCCACCCAGTCGAGCATTTCCGCAACCGGCGCCGCCACCTCGCTTTCCGCCATTCCGGCAACGCGCAGCGGCAGGGCGATATTGTCGTAGGCGGACAGATGGGGGACGAGGCGGAAATCCTGGAAGACGACGCCGATGCGACGGCGAAAGCCGGGAAGCCGCTGTCTGGGCAGCGTCACCACATCCTCCCCGAACAGGCGGATGACGCCGCGGCTGGGCCGCTGGGCGAGGTAGAGAAGTTTGAGCAGCGAGGTCTTGCCCGCGCCCGACGACCCGGTCAGGAAATAGAAGCCGCCGCTGGCCAGCGAAAAGCTGACGTCCGACAGGATCTCACTGTCCAGACCGTAGCGCAGCCCCACATTTTCGAACTGGACGATGGCGGACATGGCGTGAAATTGCGCGCGGCGGCGCTCCCTGGCTCCCAGAGAGACAAGCCATGGCACAGCCGCCCGCCTGCCGTAAAGCCCACCCGCGCAATCGCGCGAGTCGCGCGCCTCTTCTTGCCGCTTGCGCGCGAGTCCCTGCCATGCCTATGAAGCGTCATGATCCTGGTGTGCCCCAATTGCGCGACGCGTTATGTCGTGCCGGACAGCGCCGTCGGTGCGAACGGCCGCCAGGTCCGCTGCGCCTCCTGCAAGCATAGCTGGTTTCAGGAGCCTGCCGTGCTGCCGGACCGCGAAACCGTCGCGCAGGCGGCCCTCGCGCCCGCAGCGCCGCCGCCGCCCGAACCCGCTCCGCCGCCACCCGAGCCGGCGATCCCGCCACCGCCGCCCGCCCCGGTCGAGGAACCGGTCGCGGCGCAAGCGGCGTCCCCCGCCGAGGATCCGCCCGCCAACGCGCCCGTTGTCGCCGAAGCCCCCGCGCCGCCGCGCGACCATCGGTTCGACGATATCTACGCTGGCGCGCCCGCTCTTGCGGACGAAGAAGACTGGACCTTTCCCGCCGATCCGCAGGCAAAGCCGCGCCGCAATCGGCTGAAGCTGCTGACCTATGCGGCCGTGGCGTTCTTTGTCGTCGTCGGGAGCGCTGCGGGTGCGCTCAGCTATTTCGGGCCGCCCGGATGGATGGTGTCGATGGGCCTTTTCCCCGAAGAGGGCGATCCCGACCTGCTTTTCTACCTGTCCAAGCCTGCCGAGCGGCGCAAACTGCCTACGGGCGAGGAATATTTCGCGTTCGGTGCGCGGATCGTGAACAGCAGCGCGCAGACGCTGCCCGTGCCGCCGGTGCTGGTCCAGTTGCGCGACCGGCAGAACCGGCTGGTGTTCAGCTGGACGACGAAGGCGGACAAGATGCGCCTCAAGCCCGGTGAGGAAGCGTCGATCAACGAAAGCCGGATCGACATTCCCAAAAATGCCGAGAACCTGTCTCTGACCTTCGTCCAGTGACGGTCAGGGATAGCTGACCGTCTTGGGCCGCCCCTGCGGGATCGGGATGAATTCCCGGTCGTCGCCGGGGATGAGCGGGAAGCGCATAGCCTCCCAATCCTCGCGCGCCTGCATCAGCCGGTCGGGCCGCGACGACACGAAATTCCACCATACATGGCGCGGAGAGGCGAAGGCTTCGCCGCCGCACAGGACGATCCGACCGCCATCGACGCTCGCCAGCGTGGCCGCGGTGCCGGGGCGCAACACGTAAAGCGTCTGGGGCGTGAGCATCGTCCCGTCCAGCATGGCGTCGCCACCCGACACATAGAGCGCGCGTTCGTCCGCCGAAGCGTCGATGGCAATGCGCGCGCCGGGCATCAGCTGGATGTCGGCATAGATGGTGTGGGCGTAGGTGGTGACAGGCGACACGTGCCCCCAGAGCGATCCCATGATGATGCGGGCGCGCGCCCCGCCATCCTCGATCACGGGGAGCCCGCCCTCGCTCACATGCTCGAACGCGGGGTCCATTTCCTCGTCCCGGTCTGGCAGCGCCAGCCAGGTCTGGATCGCCGACAGTTTGGAAGGCTTCGCGCGATCCTCGTCGGGGGACCGTTCGGAATGGACGATGCCCTTGCCCGCCGTCATGAGGTTGACCGCGCCCGGTTCGATCAACTGCTCGGTCCCCAGCGAATCGCGATGCATGAACGCGCCGTCATACATGTAAGTCACGGTGGCGAGGTTGATGTGGGGATGTGGGCGCACGTCGATGCCATGCCCCGGGCCGATCTGCGCGGGGCCGGCCTGGTCGAAGAAGATGAACGGGCCGACCATCGTACGCCCCTTCACCGGCAACGAGCGATGGACCCGAAAGTCGCCCAGGTCGTGCGTCGTCGGCGTCACGGTCTGGAGGATGATATCGTCTGCGGTCATGGTGCGTCCAGTTCGGGATAGTGGCGGAAGATGTCGTCTTCGTTGAACGGCAGCCGCCGGTCGCTGCCGAGATAGTCCTGCAATTCGGGCAGTGCGGCAACCCTCTCGTACAATGCTGCGACACGCGGATAAGCGCTCGCCAGCGTCGCCATGCGCCGGGGGAAGGCGTAGCGCAGCCCGGCGATCAGATGGAACAGCGACAAATCGGCATAACTCCACAGGCTTCCCGCCAGCCAGTCGCCCTCCTGCGCCGCCAGCGCCCTTTCGAACCAGTCGAGATATTTGGGAATGCGCGCACTGCGAAACGCATCCGCGCGGCGCAGCGCCTCGGCCTTCTGATCCTCGTAGTAAAGGCCGACGCCGACCGGATGATGCACGTCATGCGCTTCGGCCACCATGTCCATGACGGTCATCTGCACCTGAAGCAGCCAGTAGCGTGCGCTCATCGACGAAGGCCCGCAATTGTGCCGTTCGCCAAGGTAGAAGAGGATGTTGGCGGTCTGCGCCACGGTGGTGCCGTCCATCGCCAGATAGGGCGGGGCGAAGGCCGGGCCGGCATCGTGCCCGGCCATGTCCGCGACGAGCGCCTCGGCACCGTCTTCGCGCGCGCAATCGCGATAGGGGATGCCGCACGCTTCCAGCATCAGGCGGACGAATTCGCCCCGCCCCGTTATGGTCGGCCAATACCAGAAATCGTAAGCCATGCGGGATCCTGCTCCTTTTCAGGCGACAACCCGCCAGCCCCCTTAAAGTCTCACGCTTCGCCCGGTGCCCGCGCCTTGATCGCGAGTGCGTGGATCTTGTCCCGCAACAGGTCGGCGAGCGCTGCGTTGACGAGGCGCTGACGCGCAACGCGATTCTGCCCCGCGAAGCGGTCGGACACGATCTCGACCGTGAAGTGGCTTTCGCCCGAGCCGTCATGGCCCGCATGGCCGCGATGCTTTTCGCTGTCGTCGACGACGGCGAGATGGACAGGAGAAAGGGCGGCGCGCAGCCGCGCTTCGATTTCCGTGGCGACAGGGCCTTTGAGGTCGGTGGTCATGGTCCCTATATAGACGCTTTGCCGTTATTTTCATCAGGACCGTCTTGTCTACCGACCCCTTTTCGACCCGCCGCTTCAACCGCTTCCACGGACGCGTGGAGAGCGACCGGCCCTGTGCGGTGGAGGGCTGCCCGGAACCCGGGGAATTCCGCGCCCCGCCGCTGGAGGGCGCGCGCGCCGCAGGCGAAGGGCCGCAATGGCGCTGGCTTTGCCTCGACCATGTGCGTGCGTTCAACCAGGGCTATAATTTCTTCACCGGCATGAGCCCGGACGAAATCGCCGCAGCGCAGCGCCCCTATGCCGGGTGGGAGCGGGAAACCCGCGCCTTTTCCTCCAACGCGGCCAGCCCGCCGCCGCGCTGGTCCGACTTTGCCGATCCGCTCGATGCCATCGGCGCCCGGTTCAAGGAGCGGGTCGCCAAGGCGCGTGAGGCAAACCGGATGCGGCAGGACGGAAAATTCCTGTCGGGCGAAGATCGCAAGCAACTGGACGTGATGGGCCTGCCCATCGACGCCGACCGCAAGGCGCTGCGCACCCGCTACACCGAATTGCTGCGGCGCTATCACCCCGACCACAATGGCGGCGACCGCAGCCACGAAAGCGCGTTACAGGGCGTGATCGAGGCCTATGGCCATTTGCGCAAGGCGCCCGCCTTCGCCTGATCAGAGCAGGAACCAGCCGATCAGTGCGCCTGCCTGAACGACGACGATCAGCCAGAGCCGGGTGGAGAACGGCTCCTTGCGCGTCTTGTGGCGGAAGATGCGCCGGGCCAGGAGTGCGCCCGGCGATCCGCCCAGCGCCGCAAGGGTGAGAAGGCGGCGTTCGGGAATCCGGCGCTGTCCCCGCGTCGCGAATCTCTTGTCCCATCCGAAACACAGGACGGTCCAGAGGTTGACGACCGACAGGGCCGCGACCCAGGCGAGGTTCGATGGGGTCATGCCACACCCTTAACCTACGCACGCACCGTGTCGAGCGTCGCCGCGCCCGACCCCGCGCGAGGGCCAATTCGTCCGAACGGGCGGCTTGATTGGCGTTGCAATCGCCCCCACTCTATCGACACGGCCCGAATCTTTCGTCTAGGGGCTGAGCCAAATCGCAGAGAGTTGACCGCCCGATGACCGACATTTCCAACGTCCAGCCCGACGCCCGCGCCGACACGCTGCTCGACGCGCCCGACCGCGAGGTGGACGCGCGCGAGATGTTCGGCGTCGATGTCGACATGAAGATCCCGGCCTTCAGCCAGGCCGACGAACGGGTGCCGGACCTCGACCCCGCCTATGTGTTCGATCCCGACACCACGCTCGCGATCCTGGCCGGGTTCGCCTACAACCGGCGCGTGATGGTCCAGGGCTATCACGGCACCGGCAAGTCGAGCCATATCGAACAGGTGGCGGCGCGGCTCAAATGGCCGTGCATCCGTATCAACCTCGACGCGCATATCAGCCGCATCGACCTCGTCGGGCGCGACGCCATCGTGCTTAAGGACGGGCAACAGGTGACGGAATTCCGCGAAGGGTTGCTCCCATGGTCGTTGCAGAGGCCCGTCGCACTGGTGTTCGACGAATATGACGCGGGACGCCCCGATGTCATGTTCGTGATCCAGCGCGTGCTGGAAACGGACGGCAAGATGACCTTGCTCGACCAGAACCGGGTGATCCGTCCCAACCCGCATTTCCGCCTGTTCGCGACCGCCAACACGGTGGGCCTGGGCGACACGACCGGCCTCTATCACGGCACGCAGCAGATCAATCAGGGCCAGATGGACCGCTGGAATCTGGTGGTGGCGCTGAATTATCTACCCGCCGCGACCGAAGCGCAGGTGGTGCTCGCCAAGTCGGGCGAATATGATCATGAGGGCGGCCGCAAGGAAGTCGAGAACATGATCAAGGTCGCCGAACTGACGCGGCAGGGCTTCATCAACGGCGATATCTCCACCGTCATGTCGCCTCGCACGGTCATCAGTTGGGCGCAGAATGCTCTGATCTTCAAGAATGTCGGCTTCGCCTTCCGCCTGTCCTTCCTCAACAAATGCGACGAGGCGGAACGGGCGCTGGTCGCCGAATATTATCAGCGCGTCTTCGGCAAGGATTTGCCCGAAAGCGTGGCGAGCCGGGCGAACTGAACGTGCGTCCCGGTCCATGGATGGCGGGAGGCAGCGCATGATCGTCGTCGAACGGATCGATGGCGTGGGCGGCACCGCGCACCGGATCAGCATCCGGGGGCATGAGATTGTTGCCGACATGGCCGCGCCCGACGGGCATGACGGCGGCCCCGACCCGCATGACCTGTATGACGCGTCGCTCGGCGCGTGCAAGGCGATGACGATGCTCTGGTATGCGCAGCGCAACAGTATCCCGGTCGAGGACATCCATGTCGGCGTGGTCCGCGACGCGAGTGAGGAGCGCAAGGGCGTCTACAAGCTCACCACCCGCATCGCCGTCACCGGCCCGATGACCGACGATCAGCACGACAAGCTGATCGCCGTTGCCGCCAAATGCCCGATCCACAAGCTGATGAGCGAGGTGGAGACCCAGATCGAGACGATCGCCGTCCCGCGCGTCGCAGGGCCGGAGGGCCGGTGACCGAACGTTCGCCCCTCGACGCGTTCAAGGACGTGCTGTCCGGCGCGGCCCGTGCGATCACGCGCGACACGGATGTGGAAGTGGGCTTCACCGCCGACAACCCCCACGCCGTGGGCAAGGCGATCAAGGTGCCGACGCCCGGTCGCGCCCTGCCCGCCGATCAGGTGGCGCTGGCGCGCGGCTTTGCCGACGCCTCCGCGCTCAGGCTGCGGCATCACGATGCGCGCGTCCACGCGGCCTCCGCGCCGGGCGAGGCCGTCGCGCGCGCGGTTTTCGACGCGGTCGAACAGGCGCGGGTCGAAGCGATCGGATCGCGATCCATGGCGGGCGTGCGCGCGAACCTCAACCATGCGCTCGACCTGCGGCTGAAATCCGATGCCATTCGCCGCGCCCGCGCCGCCGACGAAGTGCCGCTGTCCACCGCGCTCGCGCTCAAGGTGCGCGAACGGCTGACCGGACAGGCGATCCCCGGCGATGCGGCGGCGGGCGTCGCGATGGTCGACCGGTGGATCGAGGACAAGGCGGGCGGCGACCTCGATTCGCTGATGCTCGCGATCGACGACCAGCGCGCCTTCCAGCGGCTCACCACGACGATGCTGGAGCATCTCCAACTGATCGACGCCGACGTGCCTCCCGACACCGACGAGCCGGAGAGCGACGAGGAAGGCGAGGATCAGGAGGACCAGCAGGAAGAGGGCGAAAGCGGGCAGGAAGACGCCGGCGACAGCGACATGAACGCCGAGGCGCGCGCCGAGGACAAGGGCGGCGACACCGAGGACGGCGACACCGACTATAGCGACGAATTCGACGCCGACAGCGAAGAGGGCGCGGACGACATGGGCGAGGAAGGCATGATGCCCGTCCGCCCCAACCGCCCCATGTCCGACCTGCCGCCCGGCTTCGATTACAAGGCCTATACGACCAGGTTCGACGAGGTGGTGTCGCCCGAGGAACTGTGCGACGAGGACGAGTTGACGCGCCTGCGCGGCTTCCTCGACCAGCAGCTCGTCAGCCTTCAGGGCGCGGTGACGAAACTTGCCAACCGGCTTCAGCGACGGTTGATGGCGCAGCAGTCGCGGTCCTGGGACTTCGACCAGGAAGAAGGGCTGCTCGACGCCGCCCGGCTGGCGCGGATCGTGATCGATCCCACACGCTCGCTCAGCTACAAGATCGAACGGGACACCCAGTTTCGCGACACGGTCGTGACGCTGCTGATTGACAATTCGGGATCGATGCGCGGGCGGCCGATCAGCATCGCGGCGATCAGCGCGGACATCATGGCGCGCACGCTGGAGCGGTGCGGGGTCAAGACCGAGATACTGGGCTTCACCACCCGTGCGTGGAAAGGCGGACAGGCGCGGGAGGACTGGCTCGCCGCAGGCCGCCCGCCGATGCCGGGCCGACTGAACGACCTGCGCCACATCGTCTACAAGAAGGCGGACGATCCATGGCGGCGCGCGCGCAAGAATCTGGGCCTCATGATGCGCGAGGGGCTGCTCAAGGAGAATATCGACGGGGAGGCGCTTTTGTGGGCGCACGCCCGCCTGATCGCCCGGCCCGAGGAACGCCGCATCCTGATGGTCATTTCGGACGGCGCGCCGGTCGACGACAGCACCCTGTCGGTCAACAGCGGCACCTATCTGGAACGGCATCTGCGGCAGGTGATCGAATGGATCGAGAACCGGTCCCCGGTGCAACTGGTCGCCATCGGCATCGGCCATGACGTGACGCGCTATTATCGCCGCGCCGTGACCATCATGGATGCCGAACAGCTGGGCGGCACGATGGTGGAACAGCTGGCCGGGCTGTTCGACGAGGATTGACCGCCCGTCACGGGCCGGTTCCGGACATTGTCAGGAGAGAGAGATGAGCGTCGCCTTTCGTCGCGAGAGCGACGACGAGCATATGGAGCCCAAATTCGAGCTGCCGATCCCGCCCGGCCCCAATTGGGTGACCGCGCGCGGCCTTCGGCTGACGCGGGAGAAGGTCGCGGCGCTGGAAGCCGTCGATACGGGCGCAATGGAGGAGGAAGCCGCGAAGAAGCATCGCCGCGACCTGCGATACTGGCGCACCCGGCTGGCGACGGCGGAGTTGCGCCCCGTGCCGGACGACGAAGCGGTCGCGTTCGGCACGCACGTCACATACCGGCTGAACGGCAAGGACAATATGGTGGCACTCGTCGGCGACGACGAAGCCGATCCGCATGACGGACGGATCAGCTTTTCCTCGCCGCTCGCGCGCGCGATGATGGACGCCGAACCGGGCGAGCGGGTCGATTTCGCCGGACGAGCCGAAGCGGTGGAGATCGTCGCCGTCGCGCCCTTGCGGGAAGACTGATCGCGCGGGGCCACGCAAAAGCCCGCCGGATCGCTCCGGCGGGCTTTGTGTAGAGCCTTGCGCCGTCAGGCGCCTCGTGCGGCCTCGAACAGGAACCAGGCGCGCTCTTCGGCCTGATCGGTCCAGTCGTCGACGATGCCTTCGGTCGCATTGTCGCCCGCTTCGGTCGCCGCAGCCTTCACCGCGCGGAAGGTTTCCACCAGCGCGAGATTGTCGTCGCGCAGTTCCTTCAGCATGTCGACGGGGCTGACGAATTCGGCGTCATTGTCCTTGATCGTCTGATGACGGCTGATGTCGCTGATCGAACGAAGCGTGGTATTGCCGGTCTTGCGCACCCGTTCGGCGATGAGATCGGTCGTCGCGAGGATTTGCGTCGCCTGATCGTCGAACATCAGGTGATAGTCGCGGAAATGCGGTCCCGATACGTGCCAGTGGAAATTCTTGGTCTTGAGATAGAGCGCATAGCTGTCCGCGAGCGCGCCGTTCAGCGCTTCTGCAACGGTCTTGGTCTGGTTGCTCTTGAGGTCGGTGGGCGTCTTGAGATCGGGCGCGGTCATTGATGTCCTCCGTGATGCAGGAAACTGGTTTCGGACATATAATGATCTTTGCGCGATAAGGTGCCGGATTTTTTCTCGCAGTTTGCCGATCAGCGTGATGGACTGCGTCGATCAGACGAGCGCCGTCGCCTGCAGGGCGACGATCGCGCCGGTCGCCAGCAACAACGCGCCGCCCGCCAGCCGGATCGCGCGGATCGGGAGTATGGACAGGAACCTCTGGCGCAGCAGCACGACCGGCACCAGCGCGGCGACGATGCCCGCAGCGCCGCCGATCGCGGCAAGCACGGGATCGCCGGTGCGCGTGACGATGCCCAGGATCAGAAACTGGGGCCCGTCGCCGAACCCTAGGATGAAGAGGCCGAGCGCGCTGGTAAGGAACGGGCCGATGCGCCACCGCGCGAGCGGATCGGGCGGGGTCACGCGCCACACCATCCCTGCGCCCAGGAACAGCACGGAAAGGGCGAGAAACAGAAGCCGCGCGTCCGCCCCCATCATCGGGCCGATCCATGCGCCCGCCGCCGCGGACAGGGCCGCATTGGCGACCGCCGCCACGACGACGCCGGCGATGATGGCCCCGTCCCGGTCGAATCGCGTCGCCAGAACGAGCGCCAGCAACTGGCTCTTGTCCCCGATCTCCCCCAACAGGCACCCCAGCAGGGCGAGCAGCAGCGCGTCCATATGTTAGCGTTCAGCCCGGAAGGACAGAGACGGGCGCGGGCGAAGACACGCGCGACAGGCGTTCGCCGACCGCATCGCGCATGCGGTCGAGGTAGGACAGCACCACCCAGCCGAGGCCGTTCAGCGACAGCACGGTTTCCAGGCTGCCCGCCAGTTCCTCGACGCTGTCGAGATGCGCGATCCGCGCGCTGTGGCGGATGCCGTCGATTTCGTCGCACAGGCGCGCGGCCGTCAGGTGATGCCCCTGCCCGGCGAGCGCGTCGATGCGGCGGGCAAGGTCCGCAAGCTGCGCCGGTTCTGGATCATGTCGCATGACAACTTCCCTCGTTCTGCCGTCGATGACAGGATGCGCGCGGCGCGGTTAAAGCCGCGTAAAGGCTGCGCCGAACAGCGTCGAGCCTTGACAGCCAGCCGAATCTCGATCATGGGGCACGGCTGAAACGGGCGGTCCGCCAGTCACCATTGGCGAACCGCTTTTCTTTTTACGCATTTCAAAGACCAGGGAATAGGGCCATGGCCAAGCCGGCAACCGTCAAGATCCGTCTCGTCAGCTCGGCTGACACCGGCTTCTTCTACGTGACGAAGAAGAACCCCCGCACCAAGACCGAGAAGCTGAGCTTCCGCAAATATGATCCGGTCGTGCGCAAGCATGTCGAATTCAAGGAAGCCAAGATCAAGTAAGGCCGTCCGGGCGGATCGTCCGCCCGCGCGCCGATCGGCTGCCTGAAAAGGCGAAAGGTCCGCCCCGGCAAGGGAGCGGGCCTTTCGCCTTTTGGTGCGACGGCGCGATGGACTGGCGGAAAAAAGGGAGCGTCCCTGCGGACGCTCCCTTTCCCGTTTCTCAAGCAGGATCAATTGCCGACCGGCTGTCCGTCCGTGCGGCGCACCACGATGGTCGTGGAGCGGGGCGGCTGGCCCGCCACCGGCCAGTTGCCCTCCGGGTGCTGGATGTTGATGAAGAAGGATTTGAGGTCGGGCGTGTAGGCGATGCCGGTGATCTCACACCCGACCGGTCCCACGAGGAAGCGCTTCGACTGTTTGGTCGACTGATCGACATAATACATCGAATTGTTGCCGAACGCCTGCACCATCGTGGCCGCGCTGCCGTTGAGCGTGCCCGCCGTCCCGGTGAGGTTATGATCGGTCTGGACCCAGAGGCGCCCCTGCGGATCGATGCGCAGGCCGTCCGGACTGGAGAAATAGTCGCCGTTGATATTGCCCTTGAGGTTCGCCTCGGCAAGCGAGGGGTTCCCCGCCAGCAGGAAGATCTCCCAGGTGAAGCCGGTCGCCAGCGGCGAGTCGCTGTTTTCCCGGAACTTGAGGATATGGCCGTGCAGGTTGGTGACGCGCGGATTGGCGGCATCGGTCACCGCGCGACGGCTGTTGTTCGTAAGCGTGCAGAAGATCGCCTGGCGATTGGGTGCGACCGTCAGCCATTCGGGGCGGTCCATGATGGTCCCGCCGGCGACGCGGGCGGCGGCCTGCGTGTTGATGAGCACGTCGGACTGGGTGGCGAAATTCAGCTTGACCGGTGCGGGCGGCGTGGTCGACTGGCTGACATTGCCCGGATCGACAGCGCCCGGAACGAGGCCGTTCTGCCCCTGCACCAGTGCGAGCCACACGCCCGTGCCGTCGGCGTTGAAGCGCGCGACATAGAGCGTGCCATAGTCCAGAAGATTGGTGTTGGCGGCGCGGTTCGTCGTGCTGAACGCCTGATCGGGCACGAACTTGTAGATGCAGCCCGGCGTCGAATCGTCGCCCATGTAGAAGGCGACACGATTGTTGGCATCGGTCATGTGCGCCACATTTTCATGGGAGAAACGGCCCATGGCGGTGCGCTTGGTGGGGGGGGCGAGTTCCTGGTAGGGGTCGATTTCGACCACCCAGCCATATTGATTGGCAGGGCGCGACGGATCGAGATAGTTGTTCGTCGTTTCCTCGCAGGTGAGGTAGGTGCCCCAGGGCGTGCGCCCGCTGGAGCAATTGTTGAGCATACCGCGGATGGTCGTGCCCACCACGCCCGCGGCGGGGCCGCCCACGCGATAGTCGGTGTTGCCGCTGTACCGCTTGTTGAAGCGCGACCCCGCCTTGACCGCGAACTTGCCGTCGCTGCCCTTCGCCACTTCGATCACGCTGATGCCGACGGCCGACAGCGCGATCTCCTTTTGCGCCTGCGTCGCGGTCGCCGCGCTGTAAGACGCGCTGGCGAAGAGGATGTTGTAGTCGGGCAATTCATGGTTGATCGCAAGCAGGCCGCCGCCGTTGGCATCGATGCCCGACAGTTCGAAATATTCCATGCCGTCATGATTGCCGCCCGCCCAGGGCGCGGTCTGGCTGGCGCTGGTCGGGAAGGTGCCGGGTGCGAAGGCGGTGCCCGGTTCGACGAGGTCGCCTGCCTTGAGCAGCACGTCGACCGTATAGCCGCTGGGCACGGTGACCGTGTCGTTGGTGTTGATCGCGACCGGACCGAAGGCGATGGCGTAGCTGGGAGCCGGGGCGGGCGTCGGCGTCGGGGTGGGCGTGGGCCCGGACGTGTCGTTGTCGTCGTCGCCGCACGCCGCCAGCGATCCCATCAGGGGCAGCATCGACAGGCCGATGAGGCCGTTCTTGATAACGCTGCGACGGCCCGGATTGGCCGCTACGATCGCTTCCAGACTGGTGTCGCCAAGCTCGATGGTGGGCTGCGCGTCGCGATAGGGCGCGCGCGCCTCGTCGGTCAGATGAGACATGATCTTTTACCCCTGTGGTGCAGGCTGTCGGCGAAAGGCCGCGCCGTGACGCGAGGGGGGTTGGCAGATGGGGATGACGCGAGGGCGTCCGAACGGCGGCAAAGCCGTGAAAGGGGCGTGACAGTCGCGTGACGCCGCTACAGCAGGCCGTTCACCTGCTCGATGAAGCGCAGCACCGAAATCGGTTTGGAAACATAGGCCTGCGCGCCTGCCCCGCGCACGCGTTCCTCGTCCCCGTGTCCCGCATAGGCGGTGACGGCCATGATCGGCACATGCGCGAGCGCGGCGTCCCCCTTCAGCGAGACGATGAGGTCGATGCCGCTGACATGGGGCAAATGGATGTCGGTGATGACAAGGTCGGGCAGGAAGGCGCGCGCCTGCGCCAGAACGTCGCGTCCGTCGCGCAGCGGCAGCACTTCATGGCCATGCGCGCGCAGAAGGTCGCAAAAAAGTTTGAGATTGAGTTCGTTGTCCTCGACAACGAGCACGCGCTTTGCCACCAGTCACCCGCGTTTTCCGAAAAAAGACCCTGGAGCGCGTTGCACAGCCACAGCCCCCACGAGGACCGATCATGCGCTGCGACAAACCGAATGGCAAGCCGCATGGCGGAGGAGATAGCGCGACTTTGGCATTGATGGCGCTCGCCTGGACGGTCGCCGACGGTGCGCGGGCGGACCGGCTGCTGGCGTTGACGGGCCTGGATGCCGATGCGCTGCGCGCCGGGGTGGGCGATCCCGCCATTCTGGGCGCGGTGCTGGGCTTCCTTGCCGACCACGAACCCGACCTCGTCGCCTGCGCCGAGGCGATAGAAACCACCCCCGCCGCGCTGATCGCGGCGCAGGAGACCCTTATCCGATGACCCGTCCGCTTATCGTCACCGACTGCGACGAAGTGCTGCTGCACATGGTCGTTCCCTTCGGCCAGTGGCTGGACGAAACGCACGATGTCCATTTCGACCTGCGCGAGCGCGGCTTTGCCGAAGCGCTGCGGCACAAGGACAGCGGCGAGCCGGTCGAACGCACGCAGGTGTGGGAATTGCTGCTCGGCTTTTTCGAGACGGAGATGCATCGCCAGACGCCGATCGCGGGCGCGGTCGAGGCGCTGCTGCGCCTCTCGGACATCGCCGACATCGTCGTACTCACGAACATCACGCAGCGGCACCAGCAAGCCCGCGCGGCGCAGCTGGAAAGCCATGGCCTGCGCCTGCCCGTCCATTGGAACCAGGGGGGCAAGGGCCGTCCGCTGGCCGATATCCTCGCCGAGCATGGCGCGCAGACCGCAGTGTTCGTCGACGATCTTGCCGAACATCACCATTCGGTCGCGACCCATGCGCCCACCGTCTGGCGGCTGTATATGGTGGGCGAACCCGCCATCGCCGCCGACGTGCCCCCCGCCCCCTTCGCCCACGCCCGGATCGACGACTGGGCGTCGGCGGAACGCTGGATCAGGGAGCGCTTCGCCGAAGGCCCTGCCGCCGATTCCCTTTCCTCATCCCATGGAGCCATCGCATGAGCATCGACGCCCGCCTTGCCGAACTCGGCATCACCCTGCCCCAGCCCGCCGCCCCCGTCGCGGCCTATGTCCCTGCGGTCGAAGCGAACGGACTGCTGCACATCAGCGGCCAGATCGCGCTCGCGCCCGAAGGGCTGATGACCGGGCGTCTGGGCGAGGATCGCGACCTCGACTACGGCGTGGCGGCGGCGCGCATCTGCGGCCTCAACCTCATCGCGCAGATGAAGGCGGCGCTCGGGTCGCTCGACCGGGTGGAACGGATCGTGAAGCTGGGCGCCTTCATCGCGAGCGCGCCCTCCTTCACCGATCAGCCCAAGGTCGCGAACGGCGCTTCGGAACTGATGGTCGAGGTGTTCGGCGAGGCGGGCAAGCACGCGCGCAGCGCCGTGGGCGTGCCCGTGCTGCCGCTGGGCAGCGTCGTCGAAGTGGACGCCATCGTCCTTGTCCGACCGGCCTGACGGCCACTGGCTGACGGCACGCCCCTTCGCCCATCGCGGGTTGCACGGGGCGGGCCGCAGCGAGAACGGGATGGCGGCGTTCGAAGCCGCCGTCGCCGCGGGATATGGCATCGAATGCGACGTGCGGCTGAGCCGCGATGGCGTGCCCTTCGTCTTTCACGACCGCGACCTGGCCCGCATGACGGGA
Source organism: Sphingobium sp. (assembly GCF_003248505.1). Classification (GTDB taxonomy): domain Bacteria; phylum Pseudomonadota; class Alphaproteobacteria; order Sphingomonadales; family Sphingomonadaceae; genus Sphingobium. Next base: position 178,587 of record NZ_QFOA01000001.1, on the reverse strand, counting down.
AGGCCCGAGCGGATCGACACGCTCGACGCGGCGACGCTGGACCGCGTGCGCCTGCCCGATGGCGGCACGATCCCGCGCCTGTCCGCTCTGCTGACGCTGTGCGACGGGGCGGTTCCGCTGCTCGTCGAGATCAAGGCGGAAGGATGCGACGCAGGGCCGCTCTGCCGCGCGGTGGCGGGGGACATGGCGCGCGGAAATGCGAATCGGGTGGCGATCATGTCCTTCGACCCGCGCGTGGTGCGCCGCTTTGAGCGACAACGATGTGGACAGCTGCGCGGGCTTGTCGTGACGGAGCGGGGCAAGGGCGATTGGCGCGGCAGGATCGAACGCGCCCTTGCGCTTTGGCTGGCGAAACCCGATTTTCTGGCTTGTGACATTCGCGACCTTCCCTCCGCCCTTTCCGTCCGCGCACGTGCCGGGGGCATCCCGGTGCTGAGCTGGACCGTCCGCACCCCGGACGATCGTGCGCGGGCCGCCGCCTGCGCCGACCAGATCATTTTCGAGCGCACCGATGGATGAAGTGACGGTGCGCATCGGGGCGGGAGTCGCGGATTTCGCGCGGGACGAATGGGACGCGTGCGCCGGGACGGGCAACCCGTTCGTCAGCTGGGACTTCCTCGTCGCGCTCGAACGGTCGGGCAGCGTGGGCGGCGACAGCGGATGGCAGCCGCTGCCCGTGGTGATCGACGGCGCAGACGGGCGCATCGCCGCCGCCGCACCGGCCTATGGCAAAAGCCACAGCCAGGGCGAATATGTGTTCGACCATGGCTGGGCCGACGCCTGGGCACGGGCGGGCGGACGCTATTATCCCAAGATTCAGGTCGCATCGCCCTTTTCCCCCGTGCCCGGCCCCCGCCTGCTGCTGCGCGACCCGGCGCAGGGTCCGGCGCTGATCGCGGGGATCGAAGCGCTGGTCGAACGGCACGGGCTGTCTTCGGCCCATGCGACGTTCGTCGATCCCGAACAGGTGCCTCTGTTCGAAGCGGCGGGGTGGCTGATCCGCGAGGACAGCCAGTTCCACTGGACCAATCGCGGCTATGGCAGCTTCGAGGATTTCCTGGCCGACCTGTCGAGCGAAAAACGCAAGAATATCCGCAAGGAAAGACGGCGCGCGGTCGAGGGGCTGGAGATCGTGCATCTGTCCGGTGCGCAGATCGGCGAGGCGCACTGGGACATCTTCTGGCAATTCTATCAGGATACCGGCGCGCGCAAATGGGGGCGGCCCTACCTGACCCGTGCCTTCTTCTCGCTGCTGGGCGAAACGATGGGGGACAAGGTGTTGCTGATGCTGGCGCTGCGGGACGGGCGGGCGATTGCCGGCGCCCTCAACCTCGTCGGCGCGGACGCGCTTTACGGGCGGTACTGGGGCTGCGTCGAGGACGTGCCCAACCTGCATTTCGAGCTATGCTATTATCAGGCGATCGACGCCGCCATCGCGCGCGGGCTGGCCCGTGTGGAAGCGGGCGCGCAGGGCGGGCACAAACTGGCGCGGGGCTATGCCCCCGAACCGACATGGTCGGCGCACCATATTCCGCACGACGGCTTTCGCCGGGCGGTCGCGCAGTTTCTGGCGGACGAGCGTGCGGGCGTGCAGGCCGACCGCGCATGGCTGACCGAACGGACGCCGTTCAGGAAAGGCTGATCAGGCCGCGCGCAACTGCATCGAGGCGAGAACGGCGCGAGCGGCACGCTGCGCCTCGGCGATTTCGCGCGCGGTCATTTCCTCGGCGATTTCGGCCCGCATCGCCTGCCCTTGCTCGCTGCCGCGCAGCGCCGCGAGGTTGAACCATTTATGCGCTTCCACCAAGTCGATCGGCAGATCGCCGGTGCCGCAGCTATAGGCGACGCCAAGGTCGAAACAATCGTCCGCCGTACCGTAAGCCGCGCGTGCCGCGCGGGCCTCCATCAGAAATAACGCGCTCTTGATACTGTTGCCCATGTCTTAACCCCTGTCATTCCTAGCCCAACGGATTTCGGCCCCTTTTCCGATGGCTCACAGAATGGCCGCAGAAGCGCAAAGAAATGGTTAACGCCGCATTTTCCATGCGGCAGGGCGGTCCGGCGACAGTCCTTGGCGGGGAAAAAGCGTGAGGCGGGACTGGCGTCGATCCGCCTTTCCCCCCATAGCCCCGCCATGACTGAGACGCCCGCTTCCCCTACGGCGCTGTCGCGCGACATCCATTTCCATGAATTCGTGCTGCTGTGCGCCTGCCTGATGGCGATGAACGCCCTGTCCATCGACCCCATGCTGCCCGCCCTGCCTGCCATCGGTCGCGATCTGGCGATTCCCCATCCCAACGACCGGCAGTTCATCATCAGCGTCTATTTCATGGGTCTGGGCATTGGGTCGCTGCTGTTTGGCGTGCTTTCCGACCGATATGGACGCAAAAAAGTGTTGGGCATCGCGATGGCGCTGTTCATCCTGTCGTCCATCGCCTGCGCGGGGGCGCAAAGTTTCGCGATGATGCTGATCGGGCGGGCCAGTGCGGGCTTCTTCGCAGGGGCAAGCCGGGTCATCACCGTCGGCATCGTCCGCGACCGCTTTCGCGGCGATGCGATGGCGCGGGTCATGTCGCTGATCTTTGCGGTATTCATGCTGATCCCCGTGCTGGCTCCCAGTTTCGGACAGGCGGTCCTCTGGTTCGCGCCGTGGCGCTGGATCTTCTGGGTGCTCGTGATCCTTGCGACGATGATCCTGGGGTGGATGCTGCTGCGCCTGCCGGAGACGTTGCTGCCGGAAAATCGGATTCGAATCACCGTCGGCGGCATTATGGAAGCGGTCGGCACGGTGGTGCGCACGCGCAGTTCGATCGGCTACATGCTGGCGAGCGGGGTGGTGATGAGCGGCCTCATCGGCTTCATCCTGTCGGTGCAGCAGATTTTCTACGACGTGTTCGATGCCCGCGCCTTTTTCCCGCTGGGCTTTGCGATGATCGCGGGATGCATGGGGATCGGCAGCCTCATCAACAGCCGCCTCGTATCGCGCTTCGGCGCGCGGCGGATGAGCCAGACCGCGCTGATCGCCTTCATCCTGATCGCGGCGGTGCACCTTACCGTCATCCTGACCGGCATGGAAACGCTGGTCACCTTCATGGTGCTGCAGGCGTTCACGATGCTGACCGTCGCCTTCACCGCGTCGAACTTCAGCTCCATTTCGATGGAGCCGTTCCACCGGGGTGCGGGCGTGGCGTCATCCTTCCAAGCGTTTCTGACAACCGCGGTGTCGGCAAGCCTGGGCAGCCTGGTCGGGCGCGCGTTCGACGGCACGACCCTGCCATTTACCGTCGGTCTGCTGGTGTTCGGGTCGGGATCGCTGCTGATCGTTGCCTGGGCGGAACGGGGTAAGCTGTTTACGCGGCCACATCTCGACGCGCTGCGCGAACCCGAAGTCGACTTCCACTAACGCAAACGGGGCGGTTGCCCGCCCCGTTTCACCATCGTCCCTCAGGCGTCCCGGCCGCCCGGCGTCGGCGCGCCCGGCAGCGGCGGCACCGGCTGGGGCGGCACGTCCGCGTCGTCCTCCGCCGTATCGAGGATGCCGCGACCCACATGGCTGCGGCTGCGGCTGTAGCCGAAATAGACGACCAGGCCGACCGCCGCCCAGCCCACGAACATCAGCTTGGTTTCGAAGCCCAGGCTGATGAAGAGGTAGAGGCAGCCCAGGATCGCGATCGGCGCGGTGACGTAGATCGCCGGGGTGCGGAACGGGCGTTTGCGGTTCGCGTCGGTCTTGCGCAGGCGCAACACCGCGATCGACACGGCGGCAAAGGCGAAGAGCGTGCCCGAGTTGGAAATGTCCGCGAGGATGCCGACCGGGAAGAAGGCGGCGAACAGGGCGACGAAGATACCGGTCAGGATCGTGATGACGTGCGGCGTCTTGTAGACCGGGTGCACCTTCGAGAACATGGCCGGAAGCAGGCCGTCGCGGCTCATAACGAAGAAGATGCGGGTCTGGCCGAACATCATCATCAGGATGACCGACGGCAGCGCGAGCCCGGCGGCAAGGCCGAGCAGGTTGCCGATCTGGGGCCAGCCGATCTCGCGCAGCGTCCAGGCGAGCGCTTCCTTCGAGCAGGTGACGGCTTCATGGCCCTGCGCGGCGAGCGCGGCGCATTGCTGCGACAGCGCGGTGGATCCGGGGGCGAGGACTTCGCCGCCGGGGCCGAACACCGGCTGCGCGCCGACCGTTCCGATCACGCCCGCTGCCACCAGCATGTAGAAGACAGTGCAGAAGGCGAGCGAGCCGATAAGGCCGATGGGCATGTTGCGTTGCGGGTTCTTGGTTTCCTCCGCCGCCGTCGAAACCGCGTCGAAGCCGACATAGGCGAAGAAGATCGAGGCCGCCGCCGCCGAAATGCCCGAAAAGCCGAGCGGAGCGAAGGGGGTGAAGCCGTCCATGTTCATGACCGGCACCGACAATGCGATGAAGAGCGTGAGCGCGGCGACCTTGATCGCGACGAGGACGGCGTTGACGGTGGCGCTTTCCTTCGTGCCGATGACCAGCAGCCAGGTGACCAGCGCGGCGATCAGCATCGCGGGCAGGTTGACGAGGCCGCCGTCGAACGGTCCGCGTGTCAGCATGTTGGGAATGTCGAGGTGGAAGCTGTGTTCGATGAGGCCCACGACATAGCCGGACCATCCCACGGACACCGCGCCCGCCGCGACCGCATATTCGAGGATCAGCGCCCATCCGACCATCCAGGCGATCAGTTCGCCCATGACCGCATAGCTGTAGGTATAGGCGGACCCCGATACCGGCACCATCGCCGCCATTTCGGCATAGCAGAGCGCGGCGACCGCGCACACGAAACCGGCGATGACGAAGGAGAGCATCATGCCCGGCCCCGCCTTTTGCGCGGCTTCCGCCGTCAGAACGAAAATGCCGGTGCCGATGACGGCCCCGATACCCAACATGGTAAGCTGGAACGCGCCCAGCGAACGATGCAGCGATTTCTTTTCCGCTGTCGCCAAAATCGCGTCCAGAGGCTTAACGCGCCCGAAGATCATGCAACTCTATCCCTATTGCCCGGTGCGCTGCTCGTCGGCCGCGCACCTCTTTTGCTTATGGGAGGGGGAGACTATCGCCTAATCCGTGCCGCGCAAGTATATTGCGCGGCTGTGACATGCCGGTCGATGGGAGCGGCGGACGCAAAGGAGCCATGCCCATGATCGAATTGCTGCGCGCGCCGGGTCTGGAGGGGGTGCCCCACGGCTTTGCCGGGCGGCGCGGCGGCATGTCGGGCGGCGTTCATGCGGGGCTCAATGTCGGCCTGGGGTCGCAGGACGAGCGCGAGGCGGTGATGCGCAATCGCGATCTGGCGGCGGACGCGCTGTTGCCCGGCGCGGCGCTGGTGACTGTGCGGCAAGTGCATTCGCCCGATGTCGTGACGGTGCGCGACCCCATAGCCGAGGCCGACCGCCCCGAGGCCGACGCGATGGTGACGAACCGCCCCGGCCTGATCCTCGGCATTCTGACCGCCGATTGCGTTCCCGTGCTCTTCGCCGACATGGAGGCGGGCGTGGTGGGTGCCGCCCATGTGGGGTGGAAGGGCGCGATCGCGGGCGTCACCGACCGGACTCTTGCGGCGATGGCGGCGCTGGGCGCGCGGGCGGACCGCATCGCCTGCGCCATCGGCCCTTGCATCGGCCGCGCTTCCTACGAGGTGGACGACGCCTTCGCCGCGCGTTTTGCCCGCAACGACCCTGACAATGAGCGTTTCTTCACGCCGGGACGGGCCGGTCATCACCAGTTCGACATTGCCGCCTATGTCGCTGCGCGGCTGGCGGCGGCCGGTATCGCACGGATCGCGATGCTGGACGAGGACACCTACAGCCAGCCGGACCGGTTCTTCAGCTATCGTCGCGCCTGCCACCGGGGCGAAAGCGACTATGGCCGACAGATTTCGATGATCGCGCTGCCCTGAGCGACTCCGGCGAGCGGCGTCCGCGTGAAAACGGCCCGTATCGCGGCGTCATGGCCGAACGGGCACGTTGCGCGGGAATAAGTGCACCCCACCTGTCAGCCATGGCCCATATTCCTCCCCCCGCCGTCACGGTCTGGTATGACGGCGCATGTCCGCTCTGCCGCCGCGAAATCGCGCTGATGCGGCGGCTCGACCGGCGCGGGCGCATCGCTTTCGTGGACGTGGCGTCGGAAGAGGGCACCTGCCCGATCGACCGGGCCGCCCTGCTCGCCCGCTTCCACGCGCGGGAGGGAACGCAAATGCTGAGCGGAGCGGCGGCCTTTGCCGCGATGTGGCGCGCGATCCCGCTGCTGCGCCCGCTGGGACTGCTCGCGCGCCATCCCGCGATGCTGCGGCTGCTTGATCGCGCCTATGCCCGCTTCCTGCGCTGGCGCCCGGCGTTGCAGCGGTGGGCGGCATGAGCGGCCCGCATCGCAAGGTGCCCTCGGCGCGCCTGTCGCGACTGGCCGCCTTCGGGCAGATGGCGGGCGGGGTCGCAGGCGGCGTCCTGGCGGAAGGGGCGCGGCGGCTGGTGCGGGGCGAACGTCCCCAGCTGCCCGATCTGCTGCTGACGCCCGGCAATGTCGGGCGCGTGACCGAACAACTGTCGCGCCTGCGGGGCGCGGCGATGAAGCTGGGGCAGATGATCTCGCTCGACGCGGGCGACATGCTGCCGCCCGAACTGACGGCGATCCTCGCGAAGCTGCGCGATTCGGCCCACCATATGCCGCCCCGTCAGCTTCAGCAGGTGCTTGCCGCCGAATGGGGGGCGGACTGGCGCAGCCGCTTCGCGCATTTCGAAGCGACGCCGGTCGCGGCGGCCTCCATCGGCCAGGTGCATCGCGCACGGCTGCCCGATGGGCGGGTCGTCGCGGTGAAGGTGCAATATCCCGGCGTCGCCGCCAGCATCGATGCGGATGTCGACAATGTCGCGACCCTGCTGCGCCTGTCGGGTCTCCTCCCCGCCAGCCTCGACATCGCGCCGCTGCTGACCGAAGCGAAGGCGCAACTCAAGGAGGAAGCGGACTATCGCCGTGAGGCCGCGCAGATGCGCCGCTACGCCGAACTGTTGAAGGACGACGCCCGCTTCGTCGTTCCCCGGCCGGTCGAGGATCGCAGCACGCAGCGAGTGCTGGTCATGGACTTTATCGAAGGTCGATCGATCGAAACGCTGGCCGATGCCCCGCAGGATCGCCGGGACGCCGCGATGACGGCGATGCTCGACCTCGTCCTGCATGAATTGTTCGTGTTCGGCTATATGCAGACCGATCCCAACTTCGCCAACTATCGCTGGCAGCCCGACAGCGGACGGATCGTCCTGCTCGATTTCGGCGCGGCGCGACCGGTGCCGGTCGATACCACGCAGGGCTATCGCGGCTTGCTGCGCGCCGGGCTGGCGGGGGATCGCGCGGCGCTGCGCACGGCGCTGGTGGAGGTGGGCTTCGTCTCGCCCGCCCTGCTTGCGAACCATGGCGAGCGGCTGGACGCGATGATCGACGTGATCCTCGATCATGTGCTGCGCCCAGGCCTGTTCGACTTTGCCGACCGCGCGTTCGTCGGCAGGCTGCGCGAACTGGCGATGCCGGTCGCGAAGGACCGCAGCCTCTGGCACCTGCCCCCGGTCGAGACGCTGTTCGTGCAGCGCAAGGTGAGCGGCACCGCGCTGCTCGCGGTACGGATGCGCGCGCGGGTGCCGCTGATCGACATGGTGCGGACGATGGCTTGAAACCCGGAACGCATGGCGTCAGGAAAGAAGCGATGGACGCTCGCCCTTCCTCGCCGCCGCTTGCCGCGCCCGCCTTCGCCGAGGGCGCGAGCGCGCAGCTGTTCGATCTGGGCGACGGGCGAGTGCTGAAGCTGTTCCGGGCCAGCGTGTCGGACGAGATGATCGCACGGGAAGCCGCCGCGTCGGCCCATGCCGCCCGCTGCGGCATTCCGACCGCCGCCGCCATCGAACGACAGGACCGCGACGGGCAGCGCGGCATCGTCTATCCCCGGCTGGAAGGCCCGACGGCGATGGCGTGGATCAGGAAATATCCGATGCGGGCGGCGCAGATGATCGACCGCATGGGCGCGATGCATCGCGCGATCCATGCCGCGCCCGCTCCTGCCGACCTGCGCGACCTGAAGCAGGTGATCGCGACCGACATCGCCTATGGCCCGGCCCCCGCCACGCTGCAACGCGCGGCCATCGCCTATCTGGAATCGCTGCCCGACGGCAAGGCGCTCACCCATGGCGACTTCCACCTGGGCAATGCGATGATGACGCCGCAGGGACTGGCCGTCATCGACTGGTCGAAGGCGGCGGCGGGGCATCGGGCGGCGGACGCCGTTCGGTCCGAAATGTTGATGCGTTTCGGCGTGGGGCCGGACGACTGGATCACCGGCCTGTGGCGCGACTGGGCGGCGCGGCGGATGCTGCGCGCCTGGCTTGCGGGCGGGACGGTCGGCGCAGATGAGCTCGACCGGTGGCGTCCGGTCGTGGCGCTGGCGTGGCTGCGCGCCCGCGACGCCGGCCGCACGCCAGCCTTCCGCCGCTACCTGAACGCCGCGCTGGCGCGCGCGGGCCTGCCGCAGATGTGATCCGACATGGCGGTGAGGGGCGCCTATGTCCCGCGCGATATTCGGTCTATCGTCGTGCGATGCGGCACGCGATGACGCGGGGAGAGAAGAGGCAAGCGCTCGTGCGGCGGGTGGGCTGGTCCCTTCCCGCGATGCTGCTGCTGGCCGCCTGCTCCAGCTTTCCCGCCATGCGTTACGATCCCTCCGCCGCGTCCGACGCCCGCCACCCCACGGTCGCTGCAGATGGGACCGGCGTCACGCTCGACGTGCTCACCTATAATATCGAGGGGCTGCAATGGCCCGCGCGCAGCGGCAGGGCGTCCGACCTGGGACGGATCGGAAAAATCCTCAAAGCCCTGAACGCGTCCGGCGACGCGCCCGACGTGGTCCTGTTCCAGGAGGTCTTCTCCCGCTCCGCCATCCGCTCGGTCAAGGGCAGCGGCTATCGGGTGATGGTGGGCGGCCCGACCCGCACGCAGACTAGCAAGATGCGGGTCGCCGCGAAAAGAACGGGCCGCGTGCGCCCGACCAAGGGCGAACTGGGCATCCGGCTGACCGGTTCGGGCCTCGTCATCGCGAGCCGCTATCCGGTCATCGCAACGGAAATGGACGCCTATTCGCGCAAGACCTGCGCCGGGTTCGACTGCCTGTCGAACAAGGGCGTCCTGCTGGTCCGCATCGCGGTGCCGGGCGTCCCGACCCCGGTCGACATCGTCAACACGCACATGAATTCGCAGCGTGCGTCCAAGGTCAGGCTGGAGCGGCATCTGACCGCCCACCGCTTCCAGACGGAGGAACTGGCGATGTTCCTGCGCCGCTATAGCGCGCCGGACGCACCGCTGATCCTGGGCGGCGACTTCAACATGCGGCGCTCCCAGGATCGTCACGATGCTTTCGCGGCGAAGCTGCCGCTGGCGGAGGTGCACCGCTTTTGCCCGTCGAACCCGCGGTGCGACGTGCGCATGTCCTGGGATGGCGATGCGCCATGGATGGATACGCAGGACCTGCAATTCTTTGCGCCGGGTCGCACGGTGGGCATCGTCCCTGTCCGGGTGGAGGCCATGTTCGACGGCGCGCCGGGCAGCCCACGCCTGTCCGACCATGACGGGCTGCGCGTCACCTTCCGATTGACGTGGACGGCATCGGCGGACGCCGGACACGCGCGGTGATTTCCGTGCGATCGCCGACCATATCTCGGTCGGGGAAGGCCAGCGGGCGCTGAAGCGCATCCCCGGTCCCATCGGTTTTGACGCCGGGGCGGCACGGATCGCCTTGTCGAGGCCGCTGCCGCGACGCGTCGACACCCTCCGGCACGCATCGCTTCGTCGCTCGCAAGACGGCGTGCATCGCAACAGGCTGAATTTTTCGGCAACTCCGGCGACGGGATTGAGCGACGAGCGGAGCGCCATCCTCTCTCGCGACCTATCGCCCGACAGGCACCGGCAGATTTATCGACATTAGGGGCATTGGTAGCTTTGTACAGGGTAGCCAATGATAAACTCTTATTTCTGCGCAAGAACTTTTGCCTTCGCCGTCCCGGCCTTCGCCCTGCTGTCGGTCCCCGCCCACGCCCAGTCCGCAGAGCAGGGCGAGGTGGCGGCCCAGGCCCCATCGCCGGAACAGGTGCCCTCGACCGTGACCGCTCTGCCGGAGAAGGACGCGCCGCCGCCGACCAACCCCTACAAGCGGTTCGACGATCTTTCGCTCAAAGGATGGATAATGCCCTTCCCGAAAGTGGCGGACTCGGTGCTGAAAGATGCCGGCGGCGTCCGGTCGGCGCTGGCCGATGCCGGCGTCGGAATCTTCGCGCTCAGCACCAACCGCTTCGTCTACAATGTCGCGAAGGACGGAATTTCGGGGCGCAAAGTTTATAACGGGCAGGAACCGACCTATAATAACGGCCTTTAGGCAGTGTTCCTGACATATGATCTGGGCAAGATCGGGATCGACAATGGCCAGTTCTTCATCGTCGGAGCCGCCGCGACCAACGGGCTGGAGCGCATCAACGGTCCGCGCACGGCCCGGATCGCGAACCTTGGATATTATCAGACGCTCGCCAACGGCCATGTCGAATTGAAGATCGGATATTTCGACAATAGCAACGAATATGTCGGACCGGCCGTGGGCGGCAGCATTGCCGGCGGCAGCCTGGGCCCCACTGCGCGAATCCCCGTTCAGGTCGGATTCGGCTATGCCATATTCGGAACGCCCGCCATCAACGTGCGGTTGAATGCGGACAATTTCCTCTACACGAAATTCGGCATTCAGCGCAGCATTCCACCGGGCGCCGGCCCCGCCGAATATCGCGAGAACAAGGGCCTTGGCCTGCGCTTTTCCGTACCGGACGCCAAAGTGCTGTTCGTCGATGAGGTCGGCTTCAACCGGCCCGCAAGCCCCGGACGGATGTCGACCTGGATCCGCGGCGGCGCCATCTACAACACCTGCAACTTCAAGGATTTCCGCACGGGAGCCAATGTGGACAACTGGGCTGTGTATCTGTCGGGCGATCGGCAGCTTACCCAGCCAGACCGGAAGCGTCCCTTCCGCGGCCTCTATGCAGGCGCGAGCTTCAACTACGCTCCGACCAAGCAGAACCTCTACAGCCAATATTACGAGGCCCGGCTCTACGGCGTCGGCCTCATCGAATCGCGACCGTTCGATCTGGCTTCGGTCGTGGCGACCTACAATCGGCTGAGTTCGACGGCGCTGCGTGCCATCGCACCGGGCCTGGATACCGACAAGGACACCGCGTCCGTCACCGCCAGCTACGCTTACCGGTTCCATTCGGGAATATATCTGCAGCCAGGGCTCGGCCTGACGTATCACAGCACATATTATCCCAAACTGCCGCTGGCCGTGAACCTCAATCTGGCCGTCACGTTCCTGATATGATGCGCGGTGCCGGGGTCACCGGGGGAGGGCGAACGCGGCCCATTGCCCCGGCGACTTCGGTCCGGACGTTCCATCCCGGCCGGGCTTTGCAACGCAGGCCCGGCGGGCCTAAAAAATCTCGCCCGGTTACAGCGTGCGCACCCAGCCCGCCGGATCGGCCACCGTCCCGCGCTGGATACCCGTCAGTTCGGCTCGCAGCGTGTCGGTGACGATCCCGCCGTCGCCATTGCCGACAGTGAAGTCTCCGTTCGCGCTCTTGACCGTGCCGATGGGCGTCACCACCGCCGCCGTGCCGCAGGCGAAGGCTTCGCGCAGGCGACCGCTCGCCGCATCCTCGCGCCACTGGGCGAAGCTGTACAGTTCCTCCCGCACGTCATGCCCTTTGGCGCGTGCGAGGCGGATGATCGAATCGCGGGTAATGCCCGGCAGGATCGTGCCGGTCAGCGGCGGCGTCACGATCGACCCGTCCTCCATCACGAAAAAGACGTTCATGCCGCCCAGTTCCTCGACCCATTTATTCTCGGCAGCGTCGAGGAAGACGACCTGGTCGCACCCGTGCGAGATCGCTTCCTTTTGTGCGACCAGGCTCGCGGCGTAGTTGCCGCCGCACTTGGCCGCGCCCGTGCCGCCGCGTGCGGCGCGCGTGAAATGCTCCGACACCCACAGCGTCACGGCCTTCTTGCCACCCTTGAAATAGGCACCGGCGGGCGACGCGATCACGCAAAAGATATACTCGTTCGAAGGCCGCACGCCCAGGAACGCCTCGCTCGCGAACTGGAAGGGGCGCAGATAGAGGCTGCCCTCGCCGCCGGGAATCCAGTCGCCGTCGATCTTCACCAGTTCCGCGCACGCTTCTAGGAACAGCGCCTCGGGCAGCACCGGCATCGCCAGCCGTTCAGCCGACGCTGCGAAGCGGCGCGCATTCTCCTCCGGACGGAACATGGCGATCTGCCCGTCCGACAGGCGATAGGCCTTCATGCCCTCGAAGATTTCCTGCGCATAATGGAGCACGGCGCAGGCGGGGTCCATTTCGAAGGGCTTGCGCGGCTCGACCCTGTGGCTGTGCCAACCCTGCCCTTCGGTATAGCGGATGGTCACCATATGGTCGGTGAAAATCCGTCCGAAGCCAGGGTCTTCCAGAAGCACCGCGCGCTCGTTCGCCGCGACAGCCTGACTGTTGCGGGTGACGGTGAAGCGCGACGTCTGCTCGGCGGCCATGGTGAGTCTCCTTGTTCTGGCTCGAAGGCGCCGCCTATGTCACAGAGCGACGCATGAAACAATGGGTCATCTATACTGACCTATATGCCGAATGAAGTGCCATCCCCGCCGCGCTGGCCTCTTCCCGCGCCCGCATGACGCCGCTATCGCATGCGCCATGCACTTCTTTTCCGACAACGCCACCCCCGTCAGCCCGCAGGTGATGGCGGCCATCGCGGATGCCGACCGCGCCGACCGCGGCTATGACGGCGACGCGTGGAGCGCGCGGCTCGACAGGTCGTTTTGCGACCTGTTCGAAACGGAGCTGAAGGCGCTCTGGGTATCGACCGGCACGGCGGCGAACTGCATCGCGCTCGCCACGCTATGCCCGCCCTATGGCGGCATCCTCGCGCATGAAGAGGCGCATATCGTCGTGGACGAATGCGGCGCGCCCGGCTTCTTCACCCATGGCGCGACGCTCATGACGCTGCCCGGCGACGGTGCGAAGCTGACGCCCGACACCGTTGCCGCCCGGATCGCCGCCATCCGCCCCGACGTGCACCAGTCGCCCGCCCGCGCGCTCAGCATCACGCAGGCCAGCGAATATGGCCGCGTCTACACGCCCGACGAAGTCGCCGCGCTCGGCGATCTCGCCCGTGCGCACGGCATCGGCTTCCATATGGACGGCGCGCGTTTCGCCAATGCGGTGGCGCATCTGTCTTGCGCACCCGCCGACATCACATGGCGCGCGGGTGTCGACGCGCTTTCCTTCGGCTGCGTCAAGAATGGCGGGATGGTGGGCGAAGCGCTGCTCTTCTTCGGCCCGCAGGCATCCGCCCGCGCGGACGAAGCCCGACGCTGGCGCAAGCGGTCGGGTCATCTCTTCTCCAAGGGCCGCTATCTTGCCGCGCAAATCCTCGCCATGGTGGAGGACGGGCTGTGGCTCGCCAACGCCCGCGCCGCCAATGCCGCGGCACAGGCGCTGGCCGCCGCCGTTCCGGGCCGCCTGATGCATCCGGTGGAAGCCAATGAGCTGTTCGTCCGCCTCACCGCCCCGGAAGCGGCGACCCTGCGCGAGCAGGGCTTCGATTTCTACGACTGGGGCGAAGGGGCGGCGCGCCTCGTTACCAATTGGGCGCAGGACGAAACCACCGTCGCCCCGCTCGCCGCCGCGCTCGAAGCGCTCGATCCGTGAGCGGGCGGCAGGGCGGGATCGTCGTTCCCTTCATCCTCGTCACGCTTATCTGGAGCTCCACCTGGATCGTCATCCGCGACCAGATCGGCAGCGTCCCGGCAAGCTGGTCGGTCTGCTACCGTTTCCTGCTGGCGGGCATCGCGATGGCGATATTCGCCAGGCTGCGCCGCGTGCCGCTGTCGCTGGGCGGCGCGGGCATCGCCTTTGCCGCCGCCATCGGCGTGACGCAGTTCGTGCTGAACTTCAACTTCGTCTATCGCGCCGAATATCATCTGACCTCGGGCGTGGTCGCGGTCATCTACGCGATGCTGCTCATTCCCAATTCGATCCTGGCATATCTGTTCTTCCGACAGCCGGTCAGCCGCGCTTTCATCGGCGGATCGGTCGTCGCGGTCGCAGGGATCGTCCTCATGCTGCTGCACGAATATCGCGCCGCCGCCGTGCAGCCGGACAAGGTGCTGCTGGGCGTGGCCTTTTCCCTGGCGGGATTGTTCAGCGCCTCGGCGGCGAACGTCATGCAGGGGACGGAAATCGCGCGGCGGCTGCCGATGGTGGCGGTGCTCGCATGGGCGATGCTGATCGGCGCGGCGCTCGACGCGGCGCTGGCCTGGGCCACGACCGGGCCGCCGGTCTTCGATCCGCGCCCCGGCTATCTGCTGGGCGTCGCATGGCTCGGCATTGCCGGATCGGTCGTCACCTTCCCGCTCTATTTCACCCTGATTCAGCGGATCGGCGCCGGCCGCGCAGCCTATACCAGCGTTCTCATCCCCGTCATCGCCATGCTGATCTCGACCGTGGCGGAGGGCTATCGCTGGTCGACGCTCGCCCTTGCAGGCGCGCTGCTCGCAGTCGCGGGCATGGCCATCGCCCTGCGCGCCAAGGCTCGGTGATCGAAGCATCGGCTGCGATCCGATGCCCGATGCTCGCGGATGACTAGCGCGGCTGGTAACGCGCCTTGGCCGCGTTCACCCGGTCGATCAGGCTTGCGATCGGGATCGTGCCCCGCCCCGTTCCCGAAGGCGCGGACAGGCCGGTCATGCGATGGCTGAGGGCGGCGAAATTCTTGTCGAAGCGGGTCATGCCCCTTGTGTGGAGCCAAGCGGTTAACGGCCCGTAAACCACGCGGCGAGCCGTTTCTAGAGGCAGGCGCGCAGCCCTTGGGCATAGGTCGGATAGACCAGCCGCCACCCCAGCAACCGCTTCGCCCGCCCGTTCGCCACGCGCCGGTTTTCGGCATAAAAGCCCCGCGCCATCGGCGACAGCTGCGCTTCGTCCATCGACAGGAGCGGCGGCAAGCCCCTGCCCAGCAGATCGCACGCCGCTTCGATCACGCGGTTTTGCGAACAGGGCAGGTCGTCCGCCAGGTTGAAGATGCCCGGCGGCCCCCGGAACGACGCGATCACGCCCGCAACGATATCGTCCACATGTACGCGGCTGAACACTTGTCCGGGCAGGGCGATGCGATGCGCGCGCCCTTCGCGCACGCGATCCAGCGCCGACCGCCCCGGCCCGTAGATGCCCGGCAGGCGAAAGCGGCGCATGTCGCGGCGCAGCGCCCCCCATTGCGCGTCCGCGTCCGCTCGCGCGGTGCGGCGGCGCGTGCCGGTGGCGCAGCCTTCGTCGACCCAGGCCCCGCCCGCATCGCCATAGACCCCGGTAGATGAAAGATAACCCGTCCAGACCGCCGGAGAGGCGGCGATGGCGTCGCCGTAGCGCGCAAGGACCGGATCGCCCTCGCCCTCCGGCGGCACGGAGGACAGGATATGGCTCGCCCCCATGATGGCCGCCCGCACCGCATCCTCGTCATCGAACGCCAGTGTCTCCGGCCCCGCCGCGCGCCGCACGCCGACGACATGCCAGCCCTCGCGCCGCAGCCGCTCCGCCAGCCGCCCGGCGGTGTAGCCCAGCCCCAGGATCAGCATGACCGGCATCGCGCGCGTCAGACCGTGAAGCTTTCTCCGCAACCGCAGCTGCCCTTGGCATTGGGATTGTTGAAGACGAACCCTGCGGCGAAATCGTCCTCCACCCAGTCCATCGTCGATCCGACGAGATAGAGCACCGATGCGCCGTCGATGTAGAAGGTGCCGCCCGGCGTTTCGATCTTTTCGTCGAACCGCGCTTCCTCGCTCACATAGTCGACCGAATAGGCAAGGCCCGAACAGCCCCTTCGCGGCGTCGACAGCTTGACGCCGATCGTGCCTTCGGGCGCCTGCCGCATCAGGTCGGCGATCCGCGCTTCCGCGCTCGGCGTCAGGAGGACGGCGGCGGGCCGCGCACGGGTCTTCGTGTCGGTGCTCATCACAGCATCCCCAGTTCGAGCTTCGCCTCGTCGCTCATCTTCTGCGGGTCCCATGGCGGGTCCCAGACGAGGTTGACCTGCGCATCGCCCACGCCCGGCACGGCGCCGACACGCAGTTCGACTTCGCCCGGCATCGATTCGGCAACCGGGCAATGCGGCGTCGTCAGCGTCATGGTGACGACCGCATGGCCGTCCTCCGTCACGTCGACGCCGTAGATAAGGCCGAGATCGTAGATATTGACCGGGATTTCCGGGTCGTAGATTTCCTTCAGTGCATCGACGATCCCGTCATACAGGCTGCCGCCCGGCTCGCCCGCAGGGGTTTCAACGGGTTTCTGCGCCGGAAAGCCGTCCAGATAGTCGCGCTGGCGCGGCGCATCCTCGACGCGCGCCTTGGGCGGAGTGTCCACCGCGGCGACTTCCTCGACCATGATCTTGCGTTCCTCAGTCATCCGAATATCTTCCTGACCCGTTCCAGTCCCGCGACCAGTGCATCCACGTCGCTTTCGTCGCTGTAGATGCCAAAGCTCGCCCGCGCCGTCGCCTCGACGCCCAAATGCCGCATCAACGGCTGCGCGCAGTGGTGGCCGGCGCGGATCGCCACGCCGCCTTCGTCCAATATGGTGCCGACATCGTGCGGATGCACCCCCTCGACTTCGAAGGAGAGGATGCCCGCGCTGTCCTCCGGCCCGAACAGCCGCACGCTGTTCAGCCCCTCCAGCGCCGCGCGCGCCTTCGCCACCAGCGCGCATTCATGCGCATGGATACGGTCGAGGCCGATGCCCTCGACATAATCGATCGCGGCGGACAGGCCGACCACGCCGGTAATATGCGGCGTTCCGGCCTCGAACCGCGTCGGCGCGGGGGCATAGGTCGTCTTTTCGAACGTCACCTTGTCGATCATCGACCCGCCCCCCTGATAGGGCGGAATCGCATCGAGCAGTTCCTTGCGCCCCCACAGCACGCCGATCCCGGTCGGGCCGTAGAGCTTGTGCGCGGAAAAGACGTAGAAGTCGCAGCCCAGCGCAGCCACATCCACCGACAGGCGCGGCACCGCCTGACACCCGTCGATCAGGATCTTCGCGCCGACCCCATGAGCGATATCGACGGCGCGACGCACGTCGAGCACACTGCCCAGTACGTTCGATACATGGGCCAGCGCGACCATCCTGTGCGCGGGCGTGATCGTCGCCGCCATCGCGTCGAGGTCGATGCGGCCGCTGGCGGTCAGCGGCACGACATCGATCTGCGCGCCCACGCGCTCCGCCACGATCTGCCACGGCACGATATTGCTGTGATGCTCCAGCATCGAGAGCAGGATGCGGTCCCCCGCCTTGAGCTGCGTCCCGGCCCAACTGTGCGCGACGAGGTTGATCCCCTCGGTCGCGCCCCGGACATAGACGATCTCGCTGTCCGACTCCGCGCCGATGAAGGACGCGACCTTCCGCCGCGCCGCTTCGTAGGCGAGCGTCATGTTGGCGGAGCGTTCGTACACCCCGCGATGCACCGTCGCATAGTCGGGGCCATAGGCCCGCGCGATCGCGTCGATCACCGCCTGCGGCTTCTGCGCCGTTGCCGCGCTGTCCAGATAATGCCAGTCGCCGACGCCGGGAAAATCGTCCCGCAAGCGAAGGCCTTCCGCCAGTCCGCTCATGCCAGCGCCTCCAGCTTGCCCAGCGCCGCCGCTTCCAGCCGGTCCTTCACGTCCTCATCCCCGACCGCATCGAACACGCCCGCGACGAAAGCCTTCAAGAGCAGCGTCCGCGCCGTTGCCGGGTCCATCCCGCGCGACGCCATGTAGAACAGCGCCGCCCGGTCCAGTTCGCCGACCGTCGCGCCATGGGCGCACTTCACGTCGTCGGCGAAAATCTCCAGCTCGGGCTTGGCGTTGGCGGTCGCCGTCCGGTCCAGCAGCATGGCCTTGATAGACTGGAAGGCATCGGTCCGCTGCGCGTCGCGCGCGACGTTGATGGAGCCGAGATAGCTGCCCGTCGCCCGTTCCGCCAGCACCGACCGGATCGTCTGGCCGCTGGTCGCGTCGGGCTGCGCATGGGTGACTTTCGTCACGATTTCCAGCACCTGGTCGCCCGCGCCGATGATCGCGCCGCCCAGTTCGAAATGGCTGCCCTTGCCCAGCGTCACGTCGAACGTCACGCGGCCCAGCTTCCCGCCGATATTGAGCACATGGAAATCGCACCGCGCGCCGTCCGCGACGGTGATGACATAATCATGCACCGCCGTCGCGCCGTCCGCCGCGTCCTGCAACAGATGATGCGCGGCGCTTTGCCCCGCCGCCACGGCGATGCGCGTGGGCGCGGGCAGCGGCCAGGCGGCGGCCAGCGCGTCGAGATCGCTGTAGCGCCACGCCTCGTCGCGCCGGGTCGGAAGGGCGAGCGCGTTCACGCGGCCACCACCTCGGCATAGCCTTCGCGCTCCAGTTCGAGCGCAAGGTCTGGCCCGCCCGACTTTACGATCCGCCCGCCGGCCAGAACATGGACGAAGTCCGGCTTCACATAATCGAGCAGCCGCTGATAATGGGTGATGAGCAGCACGGCCTTGTCGGGCTTGCGCATGATGGCGTTGATGCCCGCGCCCACGATCTTGAGCGCGTCGATATCGAGCCCGCTGTCGGTTTCGTCGAGGATCGCCAGCTTCGGGTCGAGGATGCCCATCTGCACCATTTCGGCCCGCTTCTTCTCGCCGCCCGAAAAGCCGACATTTACCGGACGCTTCAGCATCTCCATGTCGAGGCCGAGCAGGCCCGCCTTTTCCTTGGCCAGGCGAATGAATTCGCCGCCGTTCAGTTCCGCCTCGCCCCGCGCGCGCTTCTGGCTGTTGAGGCTTTCGCGCAGGAACTGGAGGTTCGAGACGCCCGGGATTTCGACCGGATACTGAAAGCCCAGGAACAGGCCCGCCGCCGCGCGCCGGTGCGGTTCCATGTCGAGCAGGTCCGCGCCTTCGAACGTCGCGCTCCCGCCCGTCACGTCATAGCCCGGTCGCCCGCCCAGCGTATAGGCCAGCGTCGATTTGCCCGCACCGTTCGGCCCCATGATCGCATGGACCTCGCCCGCGTTGAGCGTGAGCGACAGGCCCTTGAGAATGGCCTTGCCGTCGATGGCGTTGGATAGATTGTCGATCGTCAGCATCAGTCTTCAACCCTTGTGCGCGCGCTGGAGCGTCCGCGCGGTCCAGAACGCCATGTCGCGCACGTCCCCCGGCGCGGGGAACAGCGTGTCGATATGGCGCTTGATCGGCATGTAGGGCCACCAGTCGGCCCCCGGTTCGGGCGCGCCCTTTTCCAGCACGCCGGTCACGAATTCCGTCACCGGCCCCATGCGGGCGAGGTTGGGCGCTTTCGCCTTGTGGAACGCCTTGTCGGTCCGGAGTTTCTCGGTGAAGGCGACATCGCCCTGCTCCAACGCCGCGCGCGCTTCCGCCTGATAGGCGTCGAGATCGCCGAAATCCTTGCGCGCCCGCGCTTCCAGTTCGCCCTCTTCCAGTTCGTAATCCTCGGTCAGGATGCGAATGGCGGCGGTCCATGCCTGCCCGTTGCCCACATCCTCCGCGAAATCGGCGAGGGCGTCCTGGATATCGTCTTCGTCGCTCAAAATTCTTGTCCCTAGTCTGTCCGTGGCGGGCGTTAGCCCACCGATCCTTCAAGAGAGATGCCCAGCAGCTTCTGCGCCTCGACCGCGAATTCCATCGGCAGCTGTTGCAGCACCTCGCGGGCGAAGCCGTTGACGATGAGGCTCACCGCCGCTTCCTGGTCCAGCCCGCGCTGCATCGCGTAGAACAGCTGGTCGTCGCTGATCTTCGACGTGGTCGCCTCATGCTCGATCTGTGCGCTCGGATTGCGCACCTCGATATAGGGCACGGTATGCGCACCGCATGCGTCGCCCAGCAGCAGGCTGTCGCACTGGGTGAAGTTGCGCACCCCTTCCGCGCCCGGCGCCACGCGCACCAGGCCGCGATAGGTGTTGTTGCTCCGCCCCGCGCTGATCCCCTTGGACACGATGGTCGACCGCGATCCCTTGCCGTTGTGGATCATCTTGGTGCCGGTATCGGCCTGCTGCATGTTGTTGGTGAGCGCGACCGAATAGAATTCGCCCACGCTGTTCTCGCCGTTCAGCACGCAGGAGGGATATTTCCAGGTGATCGCCGATCCCGTCTCCACCTGCGTCCAGCTGACCTTGCTGTTGCGCCCCTGGCACAAGGCGCGCTTGGTCACGAAATTATAGATGCCGCCCTTCCCCTGCTCGTCGCCGGGATACCAGTTCTGGACGGTCGAATATTTGATCTCCGCATCGTCCAGCGCGACCAGTTCGACGACGGCCGCGTGCAGCTGGTTCTCGTCGCGCATCGGCGCGGTGCAGCCTTCGAGATAGGACACATAGGCCCCCTCGTCCGCGACGATCAGCGTGCGTTCGAACTGCCCGGTATTTTCCGCGTTGATGCGGAAATAGGTGGAAAGCTCCATCGGGCAACGCACGCCCTTGGGAATGTAGACGAACGTCCCGTCGGAAAAGACCGCGCAATTGAGCGTCGCGAAATAATTGTCGTGCATCGGCACGACCTTGCCCAACCACTTGCGGATCAGGTCGGGATATTCCTTCACCGCCTCGCTGATGGAACGGAAGATGACGCCGGCTTCCTCCAGTTCCTTGCGGAAGGTGGTGGCGACCGACACGCTGTCGAACACGGCGTCGACCGCGACCTTGCGCGCGCCCTTCACCCCGGCCAGCACTTCCTGCTCGGCGATGGGGATGCCCAGCTTCTGGTAGGTGGCGAGAATTTCGGGATCGACCTCGTCCAGGCTGTTGAGCTCCGCCTTCTTGCGGGGCTCGGCATAATAATAGGCGTCCTGATAGTCGATCGGCGGCACGTTGAGCCTGGCCCAGTCCGGCGCTTCCATCTCCTTCCACATGGCGAACGCCTTCAGACGCCAGTCGAGCAGCCACTGCGGCTCGCCCTTCTTCGCCGAAATGAAGCGGACCGTGTCCTCGTTAAGGCCCTTGGGCGCGAAATCCTGTTCGATCGACGATGACCAGCCATGCTCATAGGCCGACGCGCGCTGCGCCGCCTCATGGGCTTCCTGGTTGCGAATGGTGGTCAGGTCGTCGGTCATGCCATCTCTCTAGTCAAACTCGCGATCGTGACGCCGGCCAGCGCCGACCGGATCGCATTGTTCGCCACGTTCATGTGCGAGCGGATGCGGCAATCGGTTTCCAGATTGCAGTCATGCGCGCCCAGTTCGCTGCATGCGGTCATGGCGATGGGGCCTTCCACCGCCTCCACCACGTCCACGAGCGTGATCGTAGCGGGCGGGCGCGACAGCCGCACCCCGCCGCCCGTCCCGCGACTCGATTCGAGCAGCCCCGCCGCCGACAGCCGGCTCACCAGCTTTTGCGCCGTGGGCAGCGGGATGCCGGTTTCCGCGCTCAGCGTCGTCGCGTTCATGCGCGTCATGCCGCAATGGCGCGCGGCGGCGCTCATCAAAACCACGGCATAATCGGCGAAACTCGACAAGCGCATTGCGAACCATTCTCAAATCGGACGGAATCGATCCGATTGCGCATGTGGTCCCGCGCGGGGGGAGAATCAAGGCATTTATGACAGGCGGTTGATGACCGCGATATCCGCGCCCAGCAACCGGCGCAGCAGTGTCAACTGCGCCACGGCGGTCGGCTCGGTCTGCAACTGGTGCGGGGTGAGGCCGATGAAATGCTTGATTTCGCGGATGAAGTGCGACTGGTCGTAAAAGCCGCCTTCCTCGCACAATTGCTGCCAGCTCGTCCCGTCGAGCGCGATCTTGGCCGAACAGCGCAGCGCGCGATATTTGCGCGCCAGCAGCTTGGGCGGCGCGCCATAATAGCGATTGGTGAGCCGCGCGACCTGGCGCGGCGACAGCCCCGTCGCCTCGACCAGCGCCTCCAGCCGGGGCGACCCGTCCCCCATCAGCCATTCGTCCACCGCCGTCAAAAGGTCCCAGGTCGCCTGCCGCATCGGGCGCATCAGCGGACCCAGCGTCGCCCAGCATTCCGCCGCCATCGCGTCGATATCGTCGCCCAGCGGGCGCAGCCGGTCCAACAGCGCGGCCAGCACGCCGCCCTTCGCCGCGCTCATGTCGCCCAGCCGATCCGCCATCGCGTCCGCGTCCCCGCCATGCAGCGCGATCCATCCTGCGGGCAATAGCGATATGCCCAGCACCCGCGCCGGGCGGTCCAGCACGAAACGGGTCGCGCCCATGGTGGGGCCGAGCAGGCAGACGGACGGCGTCGCCATGACGGTGCCGTCGCGGAAATGATAGTTGCCCCCGCCCTCCAGCATGAAGCGCAATTGCGGCACATCCGCCCGCGTCTGGTCGGCGTAGTTCGGAACGGACACGGTAAAGAGATAGAGCGATCCGATATAGGCGCGCACCGTCGCGGGCGGCACGATATAGCGCAACCGCACCGGCCCCTGCACGCCGCCTATCCCATCGGATAACAGCTCGCCGCCGCCGGTCAGCACCTGACTGCCGCCGCCGTGATCACGTGATGCAACCCCATGTTTTCACCCCACCTTCACCTGTAATCGCGGAAACGCGGGCGATGCAAGCGATGTGACGTCATGGCTGCGATTTTGCCGGTTTGTAACAGCGGAAAAAAAATGACCCGGCGGTTTGGGCCGCCGGGTCAGGAAAAGGTCCCTTCGGCAAAAAGCCTCGGAGCCTTCGGGTCGCAGCCGCGCTTTACGCCCGAATCGCACCGCATTTATTGGATGGATCGGACATTTTTTGCGACCAAATGAGGCTGGTGACGCTCTCATTCGTTCCTGACGGGAACTTTTTCGGCAATCTTGTTTTCCTGCGCGCGCCGACTCGACGCACCGGGGGTGCGATGGCATAGCCCCGCCATGTCCTACCGCCTGCTCCGCCCGCTGCTCTTCGCTCTGGATGCGGAGCGCGCGCATCACCTCTCCATTGCCGCGCTGCGCTTCATGCCGGTCGCATCCATGCCCGCTCCCGATCCCGCGCTCGAAACCACGGTCGCGGGCATCCGCTTCCCCAATCCGGTGGGCCTGGCTGCGGGCTACGACAAGGACGGGCGGATCGCGCACAAGATGCACGGCCTCGGCTTCGGCTTCGCCGAACTCGGCACGCTCACCCCGCTGGCGCAGCCCGGCAATCCGCAGCCCCGGCTTTTCCGCCTCGTGGAGGATCGCGCGGTCATCAACCGCTTCGGCTTCAACAATGGCGGGCAGGGCGCGGCAGCCGACCGGATCGCCCGCTATCGCCGCCCCAAGGGGGACGGCCCGGTCATCGGCGTCAACATCGGCGCGAACAAGGAAGCGACCGCCGCTGGGCGCGGCATCGCCGACTATGCGGTCGGGGTCCAGGTCATGGCCCCGCTCGCCGACTATCTGACCGTCAACATCTCCTCCCCCAATACGCCCGGCCTGCGCGCGCTCCAGGGTCGCGCCGCGCTCGACGATCTGCTGGGCGCGGTGATGGCGGCGCGGGGGGCGGACCGCACGCCGATCTTCCTCAAGGTTGCGCCCGACCTTGAACCCGCCGATGTGGAGGATATCGCCGCCGCCTGCCTCGATCACCGGGTCGACGCGCTGATCGTGTCCAACACCACGATCGCCCGCCCCGCGCTTCGCTCGCCCCATGCGCAGGAAACAGGCGGCCTCTCGGGTGCGCCGCTCACCGACCTGTCGCACCGCCGCCTTACGGACTTCCGCCGCCTTTTGGGCACGCGCCTTCCGCTGATCGGGGTCGGGGGCATCGCAACGGCCGATCAGGCCTATGCCCGCATCCGCGCCGGGGCGTCCCTCGTCCAGCTTTACAGCGCCATGGTCTATGAAGGGCCGTATCTGGCGCGGCGCATCAACCGGGGGCTGAAGACCCTGCTGAAACGCGACGGCTTCGCCACCGTCGCGCAGGCCGTGGGGGTCGACGCCTGAGGGCCTCGCCAAAAATGTTGCAGCGCACAGGCCAGCGGCTATCGTGCCTGCCATGACATTCCGCCGCCTTGGCCTGCTGGCCCCGCTCGCCCTCATCGCCCTCGCGCCGCAGCCCGCGCTTTCGCGGACGCCGGTCGCCACCAACGCCACCGTTTCCGCCGCCGATCCGCGCGCGGCGCTCGCGGGGCAGGAAATATTGCGCAAGGGCGGCAGCGCGACCGACGCCGCCATTGCGATGATGCTGACGCTGGGCGTGGTCGAACCGCACAACAGCGGCATCGGCGGCGGCGGCTTCATCCTGCATCATGACGGGCGCACCGGCGCACTCGAATCGATCGACGGTCGCGAAACCGCCCCCGCCGCCGCCCGCCCCGACCGCTTCATGAAGGACGGCAAGCCCCTGTCCTTCCGCGACGCGTGGCCGGGCGGCTATTCGGTCGGCGTGCCGGGCAATCTGCGCATGGCGTGGGACGCGCACCGCAAATGGGGCAAGCTTCCCTGGGCCGATCTGTTCCAGCCCGCGATCCGCTACGCCGAAGACGGCTTCCAGCTGGGCGAGCGCACCGCCACGGCGCTGCGCGCCACGCAACAGGTCTGGGCCGACTTTCCCGACATCCAAAAGCTGTTCTGGGTGAACGGCGCGCCGCCGCCGGTCGGCACCGTGCTCAGGAACCCGCCGCTCGCCGCCCTCTACAAGCGGATCGCCGCCGAAGGCCCGGACGCCTTCTACGCAGGGGAAAATGCGCGGCTGTTGAGCGCTGCGGTCACGAACGCACCCAAGAACCCGGTGCCCATGACGCCGGCGGACCTCGCGGCATACAAGGCGCTGCCGCGCGATCCGGTCTGCGGCATGTATCGCGCCTGGAAAGTCTGCGGCATGGCTCCCGCGTCGGCGGGCGGCATCACCGTGCTCGAAATCCTCGGCATGGTCGAACGCTTCCCGCTCAAGACATGGGGCAAGGACGATCCGCGCAGCTGGCACGTCATCGCCGAAGCGATGCAGCTCGCCTATGCCGACCGCGACACCTGGCTCGGCGACCCCGCTTTCGTATCGGTGCCGGTAAAGGGCATGATTTCGCCCGCCTATCTCAAGCAACGCTCCGCCCTCATCCGCCTCAACAAGGCGCTGAACGACTATCGCCCCGGCACACCGCCCGGCGCGCAGCGGCGCACCGCCGCCCGGCCCCAGCCCGAAGAAGGCACCAGCCACTTCGTCGCGGTCGACCGTGAAGGCGACATCGTCGGCTGGACCTCCACCATCGAAAGCTTCTTCGGCAGCCAGCTCGTCGCCAACGGCGTCATTCTGAACAACGAACTGACCGACTTCAGCTTCACCCCGGATCGCAACGGCGCGCCGGTCGCCAACCGGGTGGAACCGGGCAAGCGCCCGCTGTCCTCCATGTCGCCCACCATCGTCTACGACGCGAGCGGAAAGCCTGTCTTCACCGTGGGCGCGGCAGGCGGCAAGACGATCATCATGCAAGTGGCCAAGGCGCTGATCGCCCATTTCGACTGGGGGCTCTCCGCGCAGGATTCGATCGCGCAGGGCCTCGTCTTCTTCAACGGCGACGGCCTTGTCCTGGAACAGGGCACCGGGATCGAAGCGATGAAGGCTCCGCTCGAAAAGCTCGGCCACCGCGTCAGCGTCACGCGCCTCGGCCTTAAGGCCAACGCCGCCGAGCGTCTGCCCGACGGTCGCTGGCAGGGTGCCGCGGATCCGCGCAGCCCCGGCGTCTCGTTGCAGGAGTAGGGGCTCAGCCCTTGAGGTTCAGCCCCGACACGTCGAACGTGAAGGGCGCGACCTTTTCCTTGCCGTCGACGATCAGGTTCACCTTGACGCGCTTGGCGTCGCGGATCGCCTCATAGGCGCCCTGCGACGGCAGGATCGCGATGCCGTCGTCGTTGGTCGCCATCCGACCCTTCCACTCGTGGCTCTTGCCGTCGTCGGTGGTGGCGGTGATGCGGCAATCGGACATGTCGCAGGTAAAGGGCGCGCCGACCAGTTTCACCGTCACGTCCGCTCCGCCTTCCTTCAGCGGCTGGACCAGCAGCACCGAAAAGGTGTCGGGCGCGGTCATGGTCTGCACCGTATTCTGGCTGCCGATATAGGCCAGGCGGGGCCGCCCGTTTTCGCCCCCTTCATATTTCCACGTCTGGCCGATCTGCTCGCGCTGGGTCGGTCCTTCGTCTTTCTGTCCCGAACAGGCCGCCAGCATCGTCGTGGCAGCCGCGATCGTCAGGATGGCGCGCATCGCTCGTCTCCTCAAGCTTTAGTTACGCAAGGATAATGTTCGGACCGCCCCGAAAGTTGCCTCAATCGTAGCGGGCGGCGGTTTCCCGGATCAGCGCGATCATGTTGGGGATGCCCTGCGTGCGGTTGGAACTCAGCTGGTTGCGCAGGTCGAAGGGGGCCAGCGCATCCTCGATATCGGTCGCCCCGATGTCCGCAGGCGCGCGGTCCTGCACCGTCAGCAGCACGAGTGCGATGATCCCCTTGGTGATCGCCGCATTGCTGTCCGCCAGGAAATGCAGCCGCCCGTCCTCCAGCCGCGTCGGATAGACCCACACCGCCGCCGAGCATCCGCGCACCAGCGTCGCGTCGGTCTTGAGCGCGTCGGGCATCGGCTCCAGCTGTTTGCCAAGGTCGATCAGCAGCCGATAGCGGTCGTCGGCGTCGAGGAATGCATATTCCTCCTCCAGATCGGCGATGGACGGCATAGCGGAGGGGGTGGAAGCGGGCATGTCGGTCATGCCCGCCATATAGGCGCAAATCCCGCCAGGGAAACCTTCAGGTCGCGGCAGGGCCGCAGAGGCGGTCAGCCGACCTTGCAGCCCTTCACCGCCGCCATGCCGCGCAGGAAGCCGCGCCGCGCGATGCCCGCCGTCACCGCCGCCTGCAACCGGCGCTCGGCAGGGGCTGCCCCGCTGATCTCGCGTACCAGCCCGCGGAACGGGATCAGCGAATTGACGACGGTCTTTCCCACCGCCTCGGCGATCTTGCCGGTGCGATTCTCGTTCGCCTCGCGCCCGACGGTGAAATCCGCGCCCAGCACCGCGTTCAACTCCTTGAGCGAGGCGTTCAACCCCGCGCAACTGCGCGAGGGGGGCGGCGCATAGGGATTTTCGACCGCCTTCGTCAGCACGGGGGGAATTTCGTCCTTGTCGAGGCCGATGTCCTTGGCGGGCTGGCTGGCGATCTTGCCGGCCTTGTCCATGGTATCGTCCCTCTTTTCTTCCTGCTTGCTCTTGTCCTGCGCATAGGCGGCAGGCTGGGCCAGTATCAGGCCCCCTGCTAGGCAAAGCGCGGCGGTGGCGGTCTTCATCATCATGGTCGTCCTCCCGCCCCTCAAACCGCCGATGGGCGCCAACGGTTCCCGAACCGAAACGATCATGGGGCAAGACAGCCGCCCGCACGCGGGCTATGCCGGGCCGAACGCCATCTGGAGCCGCCCTCTTGTCCGACACCGACGCTCGCTTCACCATCGCCTCGCCCGCGCTATCCGCCTGCATCGACCCGTTGGGAGCCGAATTGCAATCGCTGACCGACGCTGCGGGGCGTGCCTTGATGACGGACGCCGATCCGCGCTGGTGGACCGGCCACGCGCCCCTGCTCTTCCCGTTCGTCGGTCGGTCGCGCGGGGACGTGTACCGCCTTAACGGGCGCGAATGGCCGATGCCGCAGCACGGCTTCGCCCGCCGCAGGCCCTTCACCCTCGTCCACCGTTCCGAAACGCAGGCCACGCTGCGTCTCGACGCCGACGAAGACACGCTCGCCGTCTACCCGTTCGCCTTCCGGCTCGACATGGACTTCGCGCTCGACGGCGCGACGCTCCATATGACCGCGACGGTCCGCAACTTGGGCGACGCGACGATGCCCTTCGCCTTTGGCTATCACCCCGCCTTCGCCTGGCCGCTCCCCTATGGCGGCAGCGTCGAGGACCATCGCATCGTCTTCGAACGGGCAGAGCCCGCCCCGATCCGCAGGGTCGGGGACGAACCCGGCCTCATCGCGCACGAACGCTTTCCGACACCGGTCGAGGGCGACACGCTCGCCCCCACGCACGCCCTGTTCGAAGGGGACGCGCTCATCTGGGACGATCTTGCCAGCCGCGCGCTGACCTGGGGCGTGCCGGGCCGCCCCCACCTCGCCATCGCCTTTCCCGACACGCCCTGGCTTGGCCTGTGGCAGAAACCGGGCGCGCATTATCTGTGCGTCGAACCCTGGGCGGGCATGGCCGATCCGGTCGGGTTCGAAGGCGACGTGTGGGACAAGCCCGGCATCATGGCCCTCCCCCCCGGCGAGGCTCGCAGCTTTCGCATGGATGTGACGCTGGTCGGGGCGGACGCGGACCGGTAACGCGCGACTCGCCTTGACCGCAAAAATCCCTATATGGGCGCGCCATGACCATCCCTTCGCGCCGCACCTTCGCCATCATCTCGCACCCCGACGCCGGTAAGACCACGCTGACCGAAAAGCTGCTGCTGGAAGGCGGCGCGATCCATCTCGCAGGGGAGGTCAAGGCGCGCGGGGCCAATCGCCGCGCCCGGTCCGACTGGATGAAGATCGAGCAGCAGCGCGGCATTTCCGTCACCTCTTCGGTCATGACGTTCGAGCGGACGCGCGACGGGGAAACGATCACCTTCAACCTGCTCGACACGCCGGGCCACGAGGATTTCAGCGAGGATACCTATCGCACGCTGACCGCCGTCGACAGCGCCGTCATGGTGATCGACGCGGCCAAGGGCATCGAACCGCAGACCCGCAAACTGTTCGAGGTATGCCGCCTGCGCAACGTCCCCATCATCACCTTTGTCAACAAGGTGGACCGCGAAGGGCGCGAGATATTCGGCCTGCTGGACGAAGTCGCCGACCAGCTCCAGCTCGACGTGTGCCCGATGAGCTGGCCCGCCGGCATGGGCGGGGAGTTCGAGGGCATCTACGATTTCGCCACCGACCGCCTGCGCCAGCCGACCGGCCCGTCGCGCGAATATGAGGGCAGGGAAACGCATGTCCGGGGCCTCGACGATCCGAAGCTTGGCGAGTTGCTGTCGACCCGAGCGCTCGACCGGTTACGCGAGGAAGCGGAACTGGCGCAGGGCGGCTATGCCGAATTCGATCTCGACCGCTATCGGGCGGGCGACCTGACGCCGGTCTATTTCGGATCAGCGCTCAAGCTGTTCGGCGTCACCGAATTGATCGACGCGCTCGGCCAGCATGCGCCGCCGCCCCGGCCGCAGCCCGCCGAACCCGCCGCCGTGACGCCGGACCAGAACGAAGTCACCGGCTTCATCTTCAAGGTGCAGGCGAACATGGACCCGATGCACCGCGACCGCATCGCCTTCATGCGGCTGGTGTCGGGCAAGTTCCGGCGCGGCATGAAGCTGACGCCGTCGGGATCGGGCAAGCCGCTGGCCGTCCACTCGCCCATCCTCTTCTTCGCGCAGGACCGCGAACTGGCCGACGAAGCCTTTCCCGGCGACATCATCGGCATCCCCAACCATGGCGCGCTGCGCGTGGGCGATACGCTGTCCGAAAAGCCTGGGCTGCGCTTCACCGGCCTGCCCAACTTCGCGCCGGAAATCCTGCGCCGCGTCGCGTTGAAGGATCCGACCAAGACCAAACAGCTGCGCAAGGCGCTCGACGATCTGAGCGAAGAAGGCGTGATCCAGGTCTTCTACCCCGAAATCGGCAGCCAGTGGATCGTCGGCGTGGTCGGCCAGCTTCAGCTCGAAGTGCTGATCTCGCGGCTGGAGGCGGAATATAAGGTCGCGGCGGGCCTCGAAGCCTCGCCCTTCGACACCGCGCGCTGGATCGGCGGGGACGAGGCGGCGGTCAGGGACTTCGTCTCCTACAATGGCGCCAACATGGCCAAGGACCGCGACGGCAACCTCGTCTTCATGGCAAAAAGCGCGTGGGACATCGGTTATCAGCAGGAACGCCACCCGCAGGTGACGTTCAGCGCGACCCGCGAACGATAGGACATATTCGTGCCTCGGGCGCACCGATCGCGCCAATTCGTTCCGCCGGTGTCGCAATCGAAAAACAGCGTTCAGCTGTCTACTTCGCCGTCGCGTTCCGCCACCCAGTCGCCCCTCAGCGCCCGTCCCCCCAGCGCCATGAACAGCCCTGCGGCGAGGTAGAAGCCGAGCGCCGCGACGATGGCGTAACGCAGCGCCTCGACCCCGAAGCGGGGCGTCAGCGCGTCCGACAGACTGCCCACCGCCCAACTGCCAAGGCCGAGGCCGACGAGGTTGTTGATAAGGAGGAAGGTCGCCGCCGCGCTGGCCCGCATATGGGCGGGCACCAGATGCTGCACGGCGGTCAGCACCGGGCCGAGCCACACATAGACCAGCGCCTGAGGGATCAGGAACAGCGCGAACGCCGTCTGCACACTGCCCGACAGCACGCCCGCGACGAACAGCGGCATCCCCGCGACATAGCTGATCGCGGGCACCCAGGCGTACCAGGCCTTGTCCCCGCCGCCCATCCGGTCACCCAGCCATCCACCCAGCAGCACGCCCGCCACTCCGCCCAGCAGCAGCAGCGCGCCCAGAAACTGTCCCGCGCCGATCAGGTCGAGAGCGAAGCTGCGCATCAGCAGGCTCGGCAACCAGAACGCCACGCCATAGCCGCACATCGAACTGCACGCCGCGCCCAGCGCCAGCAGCCAGAAGCTGCGCTTGGCGGCGAGGATGCCGAACACCGCCGACACCGGCACCGCATCGCCGCCGCGCTGCGGTCGGACCGGTTCGCGCACCACCAGGCGGAAGACAGGCGCGATCAGCAGGCCGATCAGGCCGACGACGATGAACGCCGTCCGCCACTCCACCGCCTGCGCGATATAGCCGCCCAGCAACACGCCGCCCGCCGACCCCAGCGGAATGCCCAGCGAATAGATCGACAGCGCCCGCGCCCGCTGATGCTGCGGGAAATAGTCGGAGATGACGGCATAGGACGGCGCGACGCCTCCCGCTTCGCCCACCCCCACGCCGATGCGGAACAGGAACATCTGGACGAAGCTGCCCGCCACCCCGCACAACGCGGTAAAGCCGCTCCACACCGCGAGGCTGACGGTGATGACCCAGGTCCGGCTCGTCCGGTCGGCGAGCAGCGCCAGCGGGATCGCCAGCGTCGAATAGAGGAGAGCGAAGGCAATCCCGCCCAGCGCGCCGAGCTGCGTGTCGGTCAGCGCCAGTTCCGCCTTGATCGGCCCGGCCAGGATACCCAGAATCTGCCGGTCGAGAAAATTGAACGTGTAGACGAGCAGCAGCATCGCCAGCACGACGCCGCGATAGGCGGGGGTAGCGGTCCGGTCTGTCATGCGGCCTCCTTGCATCCCCGCCCGCGCACCGCAACGGCGCAACGGGCGGGAGGGCGGATCAGAATTTGACCGTGCCCGTCACGAACACCTGACGCGGATTGCCGTAAAAGGCGGTCAGCGTGCCCTCGCGCCCCAGCGAAGGCGTGGGGAACCCGGCGGCGTTGTTGACGATCGCGCCCGTCACCGGGTTCGCCGCGACGAAGGTATAGCCCGACGTCTTATATTCCTTGTCCAGGATGTTCTTGCCATGCAGGCCCAGCGACCAGCGATCGTTCGGCGCGGTGTAGACGATGCTGGCGTCCCACAGCGCATAGCCCTTCTGGTCGATATAGGGGTTGGGGATTTCGAACTGGTAGGTCTTCGACCGCCACGACAGGGTGGTCCCGGCATAGATGCTGCCATCCCCCACCGGCGCCTGGTAGGAGAGCGTCCCGCTCGCCGTCCATTTGGGCGTGTTCTGCACCCGGCGGAACGCCGCCACATCGGTCGGCACGCCGCCGATATTGGTGATATACTCGCGATATTGGGCGTCGATATAGCCGATGGCGGTCTGAAGGTTCAGCCGGTCCCCGCTCGCCATCATGTCACGGCCGAGGCGCGCGTTGCTTTCGAACTCCAGCCCCTTGAACCGCGCCTTGCCCGCGTTGGACACGACGCCGCAGAAGGACGGGATCGGGCGCGGCGGCGTGCCGCCCGTAACGGTGCAGGCGACCGATCCGGGGATCTGCACATCCTTGTAATCGGCATAGAAGCCCGCCAGCGCCACATAGAGCGCCCCGTCCATCAGATTGCCCTTGTAGCCCACTTCGTAACTGTCGACCTCCTCGGGGCGGAAGGACAGGAAGGATGCGACTTCGCTGTCCTGCCGGATGCCGTCGCCGTTAAGGTCGGGCGCATTGGTGCCGACCCCGCGCGGATCGAAGCCGCCGCCCTTGAAGCCCTTGGAATAGCTCGCATAGATGTTGTGATCCGGGGTCGGCTTGTAACTGACCGAAACGCGCGGCGTGAACTTCTTGTAGGTCGCATCGCCCCGGAAATCGGTGCTCGGCGCGCCGAAGGGCAGGCCCGCGCCGCCGAACACCGGCGATCCCCCGCCCAGATAGTTCTGGCGCAGTATGTCGGCCTTGCGCTTGTCCCACGTATAGCGCCCGCCCGCCGATACGCTGAACTGCGGGCTGAAATCATAAGTGAAGTCGCCGAAGATCGCGTAGGTTTCCGTATCCACATCCGCCTGGGTGAAGGCGGTGAGCCCGTTCAGCGTCGTAAAGATCCGCGTGTCGAACTGCGTGTCGGCGCTGGCGTCGAGATAGTAGAAGCCGATCATGCCCTTGAGCGGCCCGGCATCCACCTGCAACTGCACTTCCTGGCTCAACTGCTCGTTGCGGTAATAGGCCGGCACGTCGACATCGACGGCGGGCAGCGCATCGAAATCGATGGGGGAAGCGCTGTCGTCCTTGCGCCAGGCGCTGATCGACTTGAGGGTAAAAACGTCGTTCAATTCGGCGGTGACGTTCATCGACAGGCCGTAGGACTTCACCTGCTGGCGCGGATCGCGCAGGCCCCCGCGGGTGTCGAACACATCGTCCAGCACCGGCGCGCCGGAGAACTGGCCGGGGATCAGGCGATGCCCGCCGCGCGGATTGCTCTTGTCCTTGCTGTAATCGCCGGTGATCCGCACCAGCACCGGCTCGCCATAGCCGCCCATTTCGAACGTGGCGCGCCCGGCCCAGATGTCCTTGTTGTAATTGTCCTGCCCCGTGGTCAGATTCCGGCCGAAGCCGCCACGCGAAAGGCGGGCGAACGCGCCGCCCACGCGGACGATGTCGCCCAGCGGCGCCGACACGCTGACGATGCCGTCAGCCTGATCGTAGCTGCCATAGGTGCCCTTGAGCTTGAGCGCGAAGTCCTGCGGCAGCATCTTGGTCACATATTTGACCGCCCCGCCGATGGTGTTGCGCCCGTAAAGCGTCCCCTGCGGGCCGCGCAGCACTTCGATCCGCTCCACGTCATAGATGTCCAGCAACGCGCCCTGCGGACGGTTGAGATAGACATCGTCGAGATAGATGCCCACGCCCTGTTCGAACCCGGACACCGGGTCCTGCTGTCCTACACCGCGAATGAATGCTGTAAGCGTCGAATTGGTCCCGCGTGAGGCTTCCAATGTCGTGTTGGGCGTAACGTTCGCGATTTCGGTGATGTCGATTGCGCCGCCCCGCTCCAGCTGCGCGCCGGAAAAGGCGCTGACCGCGATGGGGACGCTGACCAGGGTTTCCTCGCGGCGGCGGGCGGTGACGACGATAGTGCCCGCGTCATCCTGAGCAGCGGCCTGCGGCGGCGTCGCGTCCTGCGCGAAGGCGGGCGCGGCCAGTGCGCCGCTCCACGCGGCGGAGGCGAGGGCAAGAGCGCGAATGCTGTGTCGAGACGGCATGGAAACGGGTCCTCTCCTGAAAAATGCATGCGTCCGGTCTGCCGGATCGCCTGTCGCAGATTCGATAATGAAAGTTGAACCATGTTTCAACTTCAAATAGAGGGGTGTCGACGAAGGCGTTCGAACGCTGCAAAAAGAACACAGCCGATCAGGAGTGGCGATGCCCGACCCCGCGCCAGACAAGGACCAACCGAAAAAGGACGGCAAGACGCCGCGCACCGCGCGCGGCGAGCGCACCCGTCGCGCCCTCCTCTCCGCCGCCGCGGCGGAGTTCGGCGAGAAGGGATTTCACGAAGGATCGATCAGCGGCATCACGCGGCGGGCGGGCTGCGCGCTCGGCAGCTTCTACACCTATTTCGCCAGCAAGGACGATATCTTCCGCGCGCTCGTCAACGACATGTCGGGGCAGGTGCGCGATTATGTCTCCCCCCGCATCGCCCAGGCGCGCGACGGGATCGAGGCGGAGCGGATCGGCCTGTTGAGCTTCCTTCAGTTCGCCCGCGAACACAAGGAAATCTACCGCATCATCGACGAGGCGGAATTCGTCGATCAGGCCGCCTTCCGCGCTCATTATGAAAACACCGCCGCGCGCATGGCCGCCCGCCTTTCAAGCGCGGCGGAAAGGGGCGACGTGAAGGGGCCGGTGGACGAAGTTCACGCCTGGGCGATCATGGGCATGAACGTGTTCCTGGGGCTGCGCTACGGCGTGTGGGACGACAGCCGCCCGGCAGAGGATATCGCCGCTATCGCCAACGCGCTCGTCGAACGCGGCATCGGTCGCGATCGCTAGAGCAGGCCGAGCCGCGCCAGTTCGCCCAGCATGGCAGGTGGCATCGCTTCCAAATCGTCCGCCTCGTCGCCCGTCAGGTCTGGCGGCGCGTCCTTTTCCTCCAGATAGCGCCATCCCTGATGCGCGCGCTTGGGCGTGGAGCGCACGCCGATCAGTCGCGGCTCCAGCCGGATCCAGTGCCGTCCCGTTCCGGTTTCCTCGAACCCGACGATCGGGCTGCGTCCCACGATGCGGTGCTGGTGAATCCAGAAAAGCGACCCGCCCGTCATCTCCGCGACCCGTTTGGGCAAATAGCGGGTCGAAGTGCGCGCTTCACCCGCCTGCTCTTCCAGCCAGGCGCGAAGGGTGGCGGGGCTTTGCGCGCCGAAGGCGATCTTGGTCATGTTGAGCGGCATGGCAGCCTCTAGATGGGCGCTTGCGTCAGCCCGTCAATCCCGCCGCCGTCGCAAGGCCCAGGAAAGCGAGGAAGCCCATCGAATCGGTGATCATCGTCACGAAGATCGACGATGCGACCGCAGGGTCGAGGTTGAGCCTGTCGAACGCCAGCGGCACCGCTGCCCCGGCCAGCCCCGCCGTTACGATGTTGGTGACCATGGCCGCCGCGATGACCCCGCCCAGATGCGGGTTCTGGAACACCAGCGACACCCCGATGCCCAGCACGACCGCGACCGTCACCCCATTCAGCAATGCGACGCGAATCTCGCGCACGATGGTGCGCCGCGCATTGGACCCGGTAATCTGGTTGGTCGCCAGCGCGCGCACGGTCACCGCCATGGTCTGGCTGCCCGCATTGCCCCCCACGCCCGCCACGATCGGCATCAGCGTCGCCAGCGCGACCATTTTCTGGATCGTGCCTTCGAAAAAGCCGATGATGGTGGACGCGACCAGCGCGGTCAGCAGATTGGTCAGCAGCCAGCGCACCCGTGCGCGATAGCTGTCGAGCACCGGTTCGTTGATGTCGCCTTCGCCCGCACCCGACAGGCGCAAGATGTCCTCGCCCGCCTCTTCGGAAATGATGTGGACGACATCGTCCACCGTGATCATGCCGACCAGCCGGCCAGACCCGTCCACCACGGCGGCGGAAATGAGCGCATATTTCTGGAAGCGCAGCGCCACTTCCTCCTGATCCATGTCGACCGGGATCAGCGTCTGTTCGCGCTTCATGAGGTCGGCCATGGCAATCCCGCGCGGGCAGGTCAGCACCCAGCTCAATTGACAGGTGCCGATTGGCTTGTGCGCCGCATCCACGACGAAGATTTCCCAGAAGTCGCGCGTCAGATCGTCGCTGTCGCGCAGATAGTCGATTACCTGGCCGACGGTCATATGCTCGGGCACCGCGACGAGATCGCGCTGCATCAGGCGGCCGGCGGATTCCTCGGGATAGGCGAGCGCGGATCGGATGGCGGCGCGGTCTTCCGGCTCCATCGCGTCGAGGACAGCCTGCTGGTCGGCCTCCTCCATGTCCTCGATGATCGCAACGGCGTCGTCGGTGTCGAGTTCGGCGGCGAATTCCGCCACCTGCTCGGGCGCGAGCGCGCCGATCAGGTCGTCGCGAACATAGTCGTTGAGTTCGGAAAGGACTTCCGCGCCGACGATATCGCCCAGCGCCGCCGCCACTTCGCCGCGCCGTTCGGACGGGGTCAGTTCCAGAAGGTCTGCGATGTCCGCCGGGTGCAGCGGAGACACAAGCTCACGCGCCGCTTCGTCATCGCCTTCCTCGACCGCATCGAGCACCGCAGTGACGAAGCCCGGCTTCAGCCGATCGTCCTCGTCCAGGCTGGCCTCGACCGTCTCGGTCAGGACGTCGTCAAATTCCTCCCCGTGACCGGGGGGCTGGGCCGGTTCGCCGCGCTCGCTCATCGCGCCCCCTACTGTCCGGTTCCTGTAACATGGCCCCGCTTTCGCCCATGCATCGGCGAATTGCAATGGCCGCGCGCTGCATGGAGGCGCCGGGGAACAAGTTTCTTTGCCCCGCCGCCTACCTTCCCTATATGGGGCGTCCATTCCTTCCCCGGCACCGAAAGAGGATCATCCATGGCCGACGACACCCTGACCCTTACCCTCGACAGCGGCGGCGATGTCGTCATCAAGCTGCGTCCAGACCTTGCGCCCGGCCATGTCGCCCGCATCGTCGAAAATGCGAAGGAGGGCTTTTACGATGGCGTGGTGTTCCATCGCGTCATTTCCGGCTTCATGGCGCAGGGCGGCGATCCGACCGGCACCGGCATGGGCGGCCATCCCGACAAGCCCGACCTCAAGGCCGAATTCAGCCGCGAACCCCATGTCCGGGGTGTGTGCTCGATGGCGCGCTCGTCCAACCCGAACAGCGCGAACAGCCAGTTCTTCATCTGCTTCGACGACGCCACTTTCCTCGACGGTCAATATACCGTGTGGGGCGAAGTGACGTCGGGCATGGAGCATGTCGACGCGCTGCCCAAGGGCGAGCCGCCCCGCACCCCCGGCAAGATCGTCAAGGCGACGGTCGCCTGACAAAGCGTAGGAAGGGCGGAACCGCATGAGGTTCCGCCCTTTTCCTTATCGCGCCTTGCGCGCCATGCCATCGGTCGCGGAGATCGCGGTCGTACCCGCGCCGTCTTCCGCCGGCGGCGTTTCGGGCGCGACATAGGGGCCGATCGCCTCGATATGCCAGCGCCGCTGCTCGGCGGTCGATCCGTCCACGTCGTTGACCCGCCGCAACGTCACCTGCCGCAGCGTGTGGAAGGGCTTCCCGGTCGCAGCGATACGGCCATAGACCTGCACCGGCACCGTAACGTAGAGCGAGCCTGCGGCCCCTTCGGGATCGGACGGCGCGCCGACATGCGCATGGATTTCGCTGAACCCTCGGAAACGCGCGCCGAAATGCGCATCGTCCTGCGCCCCGATCTCGCCAGTCTGATTCCACAGGTCCTGCGCATCGACGAAACGCTTTTCCTCCAGCAGGCCATAATAGCCCTGAACGACCTGCGCCGCGCCTTGGGCGC
This sequence comes from Sphingobium sp., assembly GCF_003248505.1. Lineage (GTDB taxonomy): Bacteria > Pseudomonadota > Alphaproteobacteria > Sphingomonadales > Sphingomonadaceae > Sphingobium. The sequence goes on along the minus strand of NZ_QFOA01000001.1, from coordinate 141,011 downwards.
TGTCCGGATCGATCGTGCCCTCGGAAATCGGCGTGGGATCGACCGGCAGACCGCCGGGGGTTCCGGGCGCGGGGGGATCGAGCGGCTCCATCACCGCCATGGCCTCCGCCCGGACATTATTCTCGACCTGGGTCTGGTTCGCTCCGTTGGCGAGATTGTCGATCGCGCTTTCCTCCCGCCCGTCGCAGGCGGCGACGAGCAGGAGCGGGAGCAGCGTCAATGATCCGATCGATTTCCGCATTACCGGGGTTGCACCCTTGGAGCGGGATTGCGGCGGTCGCCGCCGCCGGACCTCATCGGTCTGGATTCCAGCGAGGGGCGCTGGGGTCGCTCCATGCGCGGCCCGCCTTGCTGCGGATCGCGCAGCCCCGGCTGCATACCGCCACGACCGGAACCGTCCCCGCGCCACCGGCCCGGACCCCGCGTACCGTCCTGTCCCTGCGGGGGACGGCCCTGCCAGTTGCCGTCGCGGGGCGAGCGACCCCGCCAATTGCGGTCGCCGTCGCGGGGTGGGCGACCCTGCCAATTTCCATCGCGCGGGGAGCGGCCCTGCCAGTTGCGATCGCCATCCCGCCAGCGACCGCGATCCCACCGCCCATCGGGCCGACGATCGCCGCGCCGCGCTTCCCAATAGCGCCGCTGCGCATCGCTCCAGCGCTGCCGCCGTCCGCCACGGTCATACACATAATAACCGGTCCCGGGATAATAGAAGCCGTCATTCCAGCCATAGCCGCCGGGATAATAGCCGCCGCCGTTCCAATAGGGATCGGCATAGCCGCCGCCATAATAGCCGCTGCCTACGCTCACCCCGCCATAGCCGTAGCCATCGTCATAGCAGCCGCCGAGGGTCAGCGCGCCCACAAGGCCCACCGCCGCCCATATCCGATGTCGGAAGCCCGTCATCGTCTTTCTCCTTATCGCCATCCTGCACGGGATAACGCGGCACGGTTGAATTGGTTGTGAATGGAAACAGGAGCGAAACAGTTCAGCCGCTGTTGCGCAGAGCCGTCGCGATGGCGTTGATCGACAGTTCGATCCCCTCCTTGATCCGGGCGTCGTCCTCGCCCGCGCGATGGCGCTTGAGCAGTTCCACCTGAAGGAGGTTCAACGGCTCGATATAGGGCAACCGCAGGCGGATCGAGGTTTCGAGCGCCGGGCTCTTTTCCAGCAGTCGGGACTGGCCGGTGATCGTCAGCAGCCCGTCATGCGCCTGCCCCCATCCTTCCCGGATGCGGTGGAAGATCGCCTCGCCCTTGGCCTGATCCTCCACCAGCGGCAGATAGCGCGCGGCGATGCCGAGGTCCGATTTCGCCAGCACCATCTCCAGATTGGCGAGCGCGGATTTGAGGAAGGCCCAATGCTGCGCCATGTCGGCGAGCAGCGCCTTGTCGCTGAACTGCGCGATCGCCTGCCCGACACCGTACCATCCCGGCAGCATCACGCGTGCCTGCGCCCAGCTGAACACCCAGGGAATCGCGCGCAAATCCTCGATGGCGCTGCTTTTGGTGCGGCTGGCCGGACGCGATCCGATCTTGAGGCCGGAGATTTCCTGGATCGGAGTCAATTGGCGGAAGAAGATGTTGAACCCGTCCGTACCGTAGACGAGATCGCGATAGGCGGTGAACGCAGCCTTCGAAAGATCGTCCATCGCGGCAGAGAAACGGGCATGGTCGCGCGGCGACACGCCGTCGGGTTCGAGGCTGGCGAGCAGGGTCGCGCTGGTCATCGCTTCCAGATTGGTCATGGCGACGTCGCGCGTGCCGAACTTGGCCGCGATCACCTCCCCCTGTTCGGTGATGCGGATGCGCCCCTGCACGCTGCCGCGCGGCTGCGCCTGGATGGCGGCGAAGGCGGAGCCGCCGCCCCGCCCCACCGCGCCGCCCCGTCCATGGAACAGTTGCATCGCCGCGCCCGCCTGCGCGAACACAGGTTCCAGCGCCTCGCTCGCCTTGTAGAGGCTCCAGGTGGAAGTCAGGTATCCGCCGTCCTTGTTGCTGTCGGAATAGCCGATCATCACTTCCTGATGGCCCCGCGCCTTCACCACGCCCGCGATTTCGGGCAGGGCGAAATAGGCGGTCATGATGCCGGGTGCCGCTTCGAGGTCGGCGATGGTCTCGAACAGCGGGATCGCCATGATCGCGGCTTCGGGCGGTGCGCCGTCGACGCCGGCGCGCCACAGGCCCGCTTCCTTGAGCAGGATATTGACCTCCAGCAGGTCGGACACGCTTTCCGCCTTGGAGATGATATAGTGGCTGATGCATGCCGTTCCGTATGTCCGGTGCGCCTGCGCTGCGGCATGGACGATCGCGAGTTCCGACGCCGTCTCTTCGGAATAATCGGAAAACGGCGCGCCCAGTGGGCGGTTGTTCGCCAGTTCCTGGCGCAGAAGTGCGACGCGCGCTTCTTCGTCGAGCGCGAGATAGTCCGCCTCGACCCCCGCCTGTTTGAGCAGTTCGGCCACGACCCGCTCATGCACGGCGCTGTTCTGCCGCATGTCGAGCACGGCCAGATGGAAACCGAATGTCTCCACCGCACGGATGAGCCGCCCAAGTGCGCCGCCCGTCGCCAGCGCGCCGTCGCCCCCGCTCGCCAGCCCCTGCGCCAGGGTGACGAGATCGCGGCGAAAATCCTGGGGATCGGCATAGGCCTCGCCCCGAAGCGCCGAGGGGCGCGGCGGCGCCTTGCCGACCAGCGCCGAATAGGTCGCGGCAAGCCGGGCGTAGATGCCCGACAGCGCGCGCCTGTAGGGTTCGTCCTGCCGACTGGCGGATGCGTCGCCGCTGCCCTGCGCAAGATCGATCACCGCCTGCGGCACCGGGGCCAGTTCGGTCGAAACCGACAGTTCCGACCCGAGGCCATGCACCCCGTCCATGTAGAAGGCGAGCGCGGCCTCGCATCCCCGGCCGAGCGCCGATTTCAGCTGCGGCGCCTGAACGAAGGGATTGCCGTCGCGATCACCGCCGATCCAGTTCCCCACCCGCAGAAAACTCTGCGGTCGCGCGCCCAGCACCCGCTCCCACCGCGCATAGAGCGCCGGCAGAACGGGCAGGAAGATATCGCGGAAATAGGTCAGGACATTGTCGATTTCGTCCTGAACGAAAAGCTTTTCGCGCCGCAGCGGACGCGTCTGCCACAGCAGCGCGATCTGGCGGAAAATCGCTTCGTCCAGATTTTCGCCCTCCGCCGTTTCCGTCCGGCCCGCATCCTTGAGCAGCATGAGGTCGGCGATGCGGTTCTTGTGGTCGATCATGCTCTTGCGCCGCACCTCCGTCGGGTGCGCGGTCAGCACCGGGACGATGAGGGCATGGGACAGAAGCTCCAGGATCGCGTCGCGCCCGACGCCTTCGCCCTCCAGACGCTTCACTGCCGAAGCGACATCCGCGCCCGGTTCGGCGGCGACGCCCTGCCGGTCCTCCGCCAGGTTCGCCAGCATCGAAAACAGCATGAACCCGCGTGTGAAGTTCAGCGTGTCGTCCAAGCTCAGCGCATCGAGCCCGGTGTCGGTGAGGTCCGCCCCCTGCAAACCCCGCGCCCTGTCGACGGAAGCGGAGCGGATATATTCGGTCTGGTTGTAAAGCTTCTCCCCCCCGTAAGCACGGATGACATCGCCAAGCAGACGCCCCAGATAACGAATGTCGGGGTTCTGCGCGATCGCGGGCGCGGACGGATTGGGTTCGAGAGTCGCCATGGCCTGATGCTGCATCGCACCAACACGATGGTCAAGGCGTTCCGGACTTGCGCCCCGCCCCCCTGCTGGGCCAAAGGATGCCCCGTGACCGCCAGCATCAGCATAGGAACCGACAGCCACGGCAAGGACGTGCTGGTCGACGTGGAGGAATTGCTCGCCACCCGCCTGCTCGTTCAGGGCAATTCGGGGTCGGGCAAATCGCATCTGCTGCGCCGCCTGCTGGAGGAAAGCGCCGCCATGGTGCAGCAGGTGGTGATCGACCCCGAGGGCGATTTCGTCACGCTGGCCGACGAATATGGGCATGTCGTCATCGACGCGGGCGACTATAACGAGCGTGAGATCGTCAAGATGGCGACCCGCATCCGCGAACATCGCGCATCTGTTGTGCTGAGCCTCGACGCGCTGGAACTCGAAGCGCAGATGAAATGCGCCGCGACATTCCTGTCCACCCTGTTCGACGCCCCGCGCGATCACTGGTATCCAGCCCTCGTCGTGGTGGACGAAGCGCAGATGTTCGCCCCCGTCGCCGCAGGCGATGTGTCCGACGAAGCGCGCCGCCTGTCGCTCGCCGCCATGACCAACCTCATGTGCCGGGGACGCAAGCGCGGTCTTGCGGGCGTCATCGCCACCCAGCGCCTCGCGAAGCTCGCCAAGAATGTCGCCGCCGAAGCGTCCAATTTCCTCATGGGCCGCACCTTCCTCGACATCGACATGGCGCGCGCCGCCGACCTGCTCGGCATGGAACGGCGGCAGGCGGAGCAGATTCGCGACCTTGAGCGCGGTCGGTTCCTGGGCCTTGGCCCCGCCATCGCCCGCCGCCCCGTCAATGTAAGGATCGGCCCGGTGAAGACCGGCACGCGCGGCGGATCGCACAAGCTGATGCCTCCGCCCGTCACCACGGGGGAGGATTTCCAGGAACTGCTTTTCGCGCGGGTCGAGGACGATGCGCTGCCCCCGCCGCCGCCCCGCGCCGATCCCCCGCCCCGGCCTGCGGAGGATATCATGCGCCAACTGGCCGATGCCCCGCAGGCAAGGCCTGCCGCACCCGAACTCGACTTCGGCCAGAACGAACCGGTCGTCATTGCCGTGCTGGAAGATATCGTCGCGGACCTGGACGACGCCGCCCCGTCCGTTTCGGCATTGTTCCAGGATTTCGGCGTGCGTTGCCGCATGAGGGGACTGAAACAGTCGCCGCTCGACCTTCCCGCTTTCCGCCGGCGGCTCGCGATGGCGCAGGCCGGGATGGCCGATGGCGACGACCCGCGTTGGCAAGATGCGCTCAAGGCCGCCGCACCGGTGCCGGAAGACATGCTCGCGCCCTTCCTCCTGATCGCCCGCGCGGCGCTCGACGGGCGGCCATGCCCGGACGATGGCGCGCTTGCGCGTGCCTATGGGACCAGCTCGCCGGGCCGCGTGCGACGGCTCATCGACTATATGGAAAAGCTGGGCGTCATCGTCGCCCGCACCGATTTCTCCGGCAAGCGTTCGATCGGGGTTCCGGGCCTTGGTCTTTCTACCGCTGCGGCTGACGGATGACCGCGCCTGCCGTCCTGTTCGTCTGCCTCGGCAACATCTGCCGTTCGCCGCTGGCGGAAGCCGCGTTGCGGGCCGAAGCGGCGCGATCCGGACTGACGCTGACCGTCGATTCCGCCGGGACGGGCGGCTGGCACGCAGGCGATCCGCCAGATCCCCGCGCCCAGCGCGAGGCGTTGCGGCACGGGATCGACATCGCAGAATATAAGGCGCGGCAGGTGGAGCCGGGAGATTTTCACCGCTTCACGCATATCTTCGCGCTCGATCCCGACAATCTGCGCGACCTGCGCCGTATTCGCCCGGCGGATGGAACCGCGCAGCTCACGCTGTTGATGGACATGGTCGAGGGGCGGCAGGGATCGGGCGTCGCCGATCCATATTATGGCGAAGATACGGCATTTGCCGTCACCTGGGCCGATGTGGATCGCGCGGCAAAAGCGATCGTGACGCGTCTGTCGGCACGCTAGGCCCATCGTCCCACCATCTTGACGCGGCCAGCCGGGGCTGTAGCTTCACCGTTTCTATTCTCAGCCGGCTGGAGCGCGTTTCATGTGCCATGCCCCGATGCTGATTGCCGCGGTGCCCGACGCCGGACGCATGTCCTCCGGCCACCTGCGCCCCTGTGCTTCGCCCGCCCGTCATTCCCTGCGGAGCGGTCGATGATCGCATAACAAAAGGGGGAGAGGAACAAGCATGGATATCGTCATCATCGCAATGGGGTGCGGCCTGCTGGCCGTGCTCTATGGATTATTCACCAGTCGACAGGTGCTGAGCGCATCGCCCGGCAACGAAACCATGCAGGCGATCGCGGGCGCGATCCAGGAAGGGGCGAAGGCCTACCTCGCCCGCCAATATACGACCATCGCCATCGTCGGCGTGGTCGTCGCCGTGCTGGTCGCCCTCTTCCTCGGCATGACGTCTGCCATCGGCTTCCTGATCGGCGCGATCCTGTCCGGCGCGGCCGGCTTTATCGGCATGACCATTTCCGTGCGCGCCAATGTCCGCACCGCCGAAGCCGCGCGCGGGACGTTACAGGCCGGTCTGACCGTCGCTTTCCGCTCAGGCGCAGTTACAGGGATGCTGGTGGCGGGCCTGGCGCTGCTCGCGATCAGCTGTTTCTTCTGGTATCTTGTCGGACCGGCGGGCCATGCGCCCGATGACCGGCTCGTCATAGACAGCCTCGTCGCGCTGGCCTTCGGCGCGAGCCTCATTTCCATTTTCGCGCGGCTGGGCGGCGGCATCTTCACGAAGGCGGCGGACGTGGGCGCAGACCTCGTCGGCAAGGTGGAAGCCGGCATCCCGGAGGACGATCCGCGCAACCCCGCCGTCATAGCGGACAATGTCGGCGACAATGTCGGCGACTGCGCGGGCATGGCCGCCGACCTGTTCGAAACCTATGTCGTCACCGTGGGCGCGACGATGGTGCTGACCGCACTGCTCGTCACCGGCGTCGACAACGCCTTCCTCCTCAGGCTCATGGCGCTGCCGCTGGCGGTGGGCGGCATCTGCATCATTACGTCCATCATCGGCACCTACATGGTGCGGCTCGGCGCGAGCCAGTCGATCATGGGCGCGCTCTACAAGGGTTTCTGGACGACGGCGATCCTGTCGATTCCGGCGATCTACTATGTCACCGCGCAAGTGTTGGGCGACATGAACGCCGTCTTCGGCGCCGACTTGGACGGCGTGGGCGGCTATACCGGCATGGCCCTGTTCTGGGCGATGATGGTCGGGCTGGCCGTCACCGGACTCATCGTCTGGATTACCGAATATTACACCGGCACCGACCATCGCCCGGTGCGCAGCATCGCGAAAGCATCGGAAACCGGCCACGGCACCAACGTCATCCAGGGACTGGCCATCAGCCTTGAGGCGACAGCGCTGCCGACGCTGGTCATCGTCGTCGGCATCGTCGTCGCCTATCAGCTTGCGGGACTGATCGGCATCGCTTTCGCAGCGACCGCGATGCTGGCGCTGGCGGGGATGGTAGTGGCGCTGGACGCCTATGGCCCGGTAACCGATAATGCAGGCGGCATCGCGGAGATGAGCCATCTCGACGAAAGCGTCCGGGCAAAGACGGACGCGCTCGACGCGGTCGGCAACACGACGAAGGCGGTGACGAAAGGCTATGCCATCGGGTCGGCGGGCCTTGCCGCGTTGGTGCTGTTCGGCGCCTATACGGAGGATCTCAAATTCTACAATTCGGCGCTCGGCCTCACCGCGCCCGTCGATTTCAGCCTGTCCAATCCCTATGTCATCGTCGGTCTGCTGCTGGGTGCGCTGCTGCCCTATCTGTTCGGATCGATGGGCATGACTGCCGTCGGCCGCGCGGCAGGCGACGTGGTCAAGGACGTGCGCGACCAGTTCGCCAGCAACAGGGGCATCATGGAAGGAACGTCGCGCCCCGACTATGCCCGGACGGTGGACCTGGTGACGCGCGCGGCCATCAAGGAAATGATCGTCCCCTCGCTGCTTCCTGTGCTCGCCCCGATCGTCGTCTATTTCGCGATCGCCGCCGTGGCGGGAACCGCCAACGGCTTTGCGGCGCTGGGCGCCCTGCTGCTGGGCGTCATCGTCTCGGGATTGTTCGTCGCGCTTTCGATGACATCGGGCGGCGGTGCCTGGGACAATGCCAAGAAATATATCGAGGACGGCCATCATGGCGGCAAGGGCAGCGAAGCCCATAAGGCCGCGGTGACCGGCGACACCGTCGGCGATCCGTACAAGGACACAGCGGGACCCGCAGTCAATCCGATGATCAAGATCACCAACATCGTCGCCCTGCTGCTGCTCGCCGCGCTTGCGCACGGCGGTTGACGCCACGACGATGAGGGGCCGCCGCCCGGTGCGTCGGCCCCTTATTTGACCTCCGAAACGGTCCAGTCGCCTTGATGGCGACAAGGGCGGGTCGTCTTGCCGCTGTCCACGGGCGGGCCTATAGCGCGCGCCATGACTGCTGAACCCTTCCGGTCGCAGCTCGCCGCGCTGGAGCAGCGCGGAAGGCTGCGTCGACTCGCTCCGCGTTCGGGGCGCGACTTTGCCTCCAACGACTATCTCGGCCTGGCGGGCGATCCCATCATCGCGCAGGCCGTGTCCGACGCGGTGGCCCGGGGCGTACCGCTGGGGTCGGGAGGATCGCGCCTGCTGCGTGGCAACGCGCCAGAACATGAAGGACTGGAAGCCAAGGCAGCCGATTTCTTCCGGACTCAGGCCGCCCTGTTCGTCGCCAATGGCTATGTCGGCAACTTGGCGCTGTTCTCCACGCTGCCCCAGCGCGGCGACCTGATCGTCGCGGACGAACTGATCCACGCCAGCGCCCACGACGGCATTCGCATGAGCAAGGCGACCGCCGTCTTCGCGCGCCATAACGATGTTCAGAGCTATTCCGATCTGATCGTCGCCTTTCGCGGCGAAGGCGGAAAGGGGCGGATCTGGATCGCGGTGGAAACGCTGTATTCGATGGATGGCGACATGGCTCCCCTGGCCGACCTCGCCAAGCTGGCCGCAGTGCACGACGCGATGCTGCTGCTCGACGAAGCGCATGGCACCGGCGTGTTCGGTCCGGGCGGTCGGGGGCTGTCATCGGGGCTCGACGGGCTTCACAACGTCATCACTCTGCATACCTGCGGCAAGGCGATGGGGGCGGAGGGAGCATTGATCTGCGGCCCCCGCACTCACATCGACTATCTCGTCAACCGCGCACGCCCCTTCATCTATTCGACGGCGCCATCGCCGCTGATGGCGGTGGCGGTGTCCGCCTCGATCGACCGGATCGAGCAAGCGAGCGACCTGCGCGACCGGTTGAAAACGTTGCGGCAAGACGCGGCCGAGGCGATCTGCGCGCCGTTGCGCCTTCCCGCGCCGCGCAGCCAGATCGTGCCGGTGATCCTGGGCGACGACAGTCGCGCCATGGCCGCCGCCGCCGCCTTGCAGGAATCCGGGTTCGACGTGCGCGGCATCCGCCCCCCCACCGTCCCCGCAGGTACCAGCCGTCTTCGCATTTCCCTGACGCTCAATGCCAGCCGGGCGGACGTGGCGGCATTGGGAGAGGCGCTGCAAAGGATCGTCGCATGACCGTCTTCGTGGTCACGGGCACCGATACCGACATCGGCAAGACCGTGTTCGCCGCCGGACTCGCCGGCGCGCTGGACGCTTACTACTGGAAGCCGATCCAGGCGGGCATCGATCCGCGGGGCGACCGGGAAACCGTCGCCGCCCTTTCCGCGCTTCCCGCCGAACGCATCCTGCCGGAGGCCTACCGCCTCGCCACGCCCGCCTCACCACATCTTGCCGCGCGGATCGACGGGGTGGAGATCGCGCTCGATTGCCTTGCGTTGCCGCGGGTAGACGGCCCTCTGGTGGTCGAAGGCGCGGGTGGCCTGATGGTCCCGATCTCGGAAAAGCATCTGATGATCGACCTGTTCGCCCATTGGGGCAAGCCCGTCATCCTGTGCGCGCGCACCGCTCTCGGCACGATCAACCACAGCCTGCTCAGCATCGAAGCACTGAAGACCCGGCAAGTGCCGATCGCCGGTATCGCGTTCATCGGCGACCCCCATGAGGAAAATGAACGCATCATCCCGCAGCTTGCCGGAATCCGGTCGTTGGGGCGCCTGCCGGTGCTCAATCCTCTTACCGCCCCAGCTTTGGCCGCCGCGTTCGCGCAAAACATCAGCCTTTCCGAAACTTTCAACGGTCGATAATTTTCGACCAACGACATGGACAAGGATGTTTGACGGGCGTTCAAGTCCGCATCATCCTCCATGCGCGACAGCGCGCTTTACGAGATTTGCAAGGGACGCATCGATGAAGACCTTTTTCCTCAGCGCCGCCGTTGGCGCGCTCACCCTGGCTACCGCCGCCGCGCGGGCCGAACAGGCTGCGCCGACCGCCGCGCAGGCGAGCGCCAAGCCGACCTACGGCACCTATGGGTTCGATACGGCGGGCATGGACCGGTCGGTCAAGCCCGGCGACGATTTCTACGAATATGCCAACGGCACCTGGGCAAAGAACACGCCCATTCCAGCGGACAAGTCCAACTTCGGGGCATTCACCGTGCTGGAGGAATTGTCGCAAAAGCGGACGCGCGGCATATTGGAAACCGCACAGAAGGACCGGACGAGCAAGATCGGCAATGCCTATGCCAGCTTCATGGACAAGGCGGCGGTAGAGGCGAAGGGGCTTGCCCCCATTCAGCCTTGGCTCGCCGAGATCAAGGGGATCGCGGACAAGAACGCCTATGCCAAAGTCGCGGCCAAAGCGGCTCGATCGGGCGTCCGGGGGCCATTCCGATTCTATGTCGGGCAGGACGACAAGGATCCTGAAACCTACATCCTTTCGATGATGCAGGGCGGCCTCGGCCTTCCCGACCGCGATTATTATCTCGACGCGGGCGAAAAGATGGCGGCAATCCGCACCGCCTATGTCGCCCATCTGGAAAAGATGCTGACTCTGGCCGGGGAAAGCGACGCCAAGGCACGCGCCGCCGCCCTGATGGCGTTCGAGACGGAAGTGGCCAAGGTCCATTGGACCCAGATCGACAGCCGCGACGCGGACAAGACCTATAACAAGCTGACACTCGCCCAGCTTCAGCAGGCGGCACCCGGTTTCGATTTTGCCGGCTATTATGCCGCTAACAACCTGAAGCCGGCCACCTTGATCGTGGCGCAGCCCAGCGCCGTCACCGGCGAAGCCGCGCTGATCGCCAAGGCCCCGCTTCAGGTGCTGAAAGACGGTTTGCTGCTGTCGAGCCTGCACGCCTATGCCGATTACCTGCCCGACAGCATCGCCGACGCAGACTTCGCTTTCTACGGCACAACCCTGTCGGGCACGCCTCAGCGTCCGGAACGCTGGAAGCAGGGCGTCGACTTCCTCAAGGAATCGCTCGGCGAGGAAGTGGGCAAGGTTTATGTCGCGCAATATTTCCCGCCGGAAACCAAGGCGGCCATGGACGAACTCGTCCGCAACGTCATCGGCGCGATGGGTCGCCGGATCGACGCGCTGACATGGATGAGCCCGACCGCGAAAGCGCGTGCGCACAAGAAGCTCGCCGCCTTCACGCCCAAGATCGGCTATCCCGACAAATGGCGCGACTATACGGGGCTGGAGATCAGGCGTGACGACCTGCTCGGCAATGCGATGCGCTCCAACGCTTTCGAATTCGACTATAATGTCGGCAAGCTCGGCAAGCCCATCTATCGCTGGGAATGGGGCATGACGCCGATGGAGATCAACGCCTACGCCAATTTCGGCATGGTGGAGATCGTCTTCCCCGCCGCGATCCTGCAACCGCCCTTTTTCGATCCCCATGCCGATCCGGCAGTCAACTATGGTGGCATCGGCGCCGTCATCGGGCATGAACTCAGCCACCATTTCGACGATCAGGGTGCGAAATATGACGAGACCGGCAAGCTCGACCAGTGGTGGACCGACAAGGACGTCGCGAGCTTCAAGGGCCTGACCGACAGGTTGGTCAAACAATATGATGCCTACGAACCCTTCCCCGGATCGCATGTGAAGGGCGCGTTTACGCTGGGTGAGAATATCGGCGATCTGGGCGGCCTGACGGTTGCGCTCGATGCCTATCATGCCTCGCTCAAGGGCAAGGAAGCGCCGGTGATCGACGGTACGACAGGCGACCAGCGCTTCTATCTGGGCTGGGCGCAGGTGTGGCGGCGCAACTATCGCGAGGCGAACCTGCGCCAGCGGCTGGTGACCGATCCCCATGCGCCGTCGCAATATCGCACCGACATCGTTCGCAACTTCGACAGCTGGTACGAAGCCTTCAAACCCGCGCCTACCGGCAAAATCTATCTTGCACCCAAGGACCGGGTGAAGATCTGGTGACATCAACCAAGGCTGGCGATGGTATCGCCAGCCTTTTTGCCCGCCCCGCCAACCGTTTCTCTCACGCGACGAGCCGTTATTCTTCGGCTCGTCATCCCCTGAATCGCACGACTCGCCGTTCCATCCTTCCAACTGCGGAACGGATTTCCCAGTTAGTCCGTCTGATGATCAGTGTGTGATCGAAGAGGAGAAGAAAGTTGACGGGTCTCAACACGAAGTTTCTGAAAACCGGAATCGCGTCGGTCGCCTTGTTCGCCGCGTTCCCCGCTCTTGCGCAGCCTCAGCCCGCGGCCCCCGCGCCGTCGGCGGCCACCCCGGCCCCGGCCGCAGGCGCGAGCAACTTCAGCGATGCCGACATCAAGCAGTTCGCTGCCGCCGCTGTCGAGGTCACAAAGATCCAGCAGGATACGTCGATCCCAGACGCCGACAAGCAGCCCAAGATGGTGGCTGCGCTTCAGGCCTCGGGCATTGCGCCTGAAAAATTCAACCAGATCGGGCAGGCTGCTGCCGCCGATCCTGCGCTCCAGCAACGGATTCAGGCGGCCGCGCCGCCAGCGCCCGCTGCCGCGGCTCCCGCTCAGCCTTCCGCTCCCGCCGCCCCGGCCGCTTCGCCGCAACAATAGTCGCGGAGTGCGGAACGTAGATGCAATTTGGGGGAGGCTCTTGGCCTCCCCTTTTTTGCGCGATAAGCGCTTGGGCCATGACCTCCCCTGTCTGGCATCCCTTTTTTCAGCACGGCCTTAACGAGCCGATCCCCCATGTGACGAGAGCGCAGGGGGCGTTGCTGCATCTGGCCGACGGCAATACTTTGATCGACGGCATTTCGAGCTGGTGGGTCACGACCCATGGTCATTGCGAGCCACGCATCGCCGCCGCCATCGCGCGACAGGCATCGACGCTCGATCAATTGATCTTCGCGGGCTACACTCACGATCCGGCAGAGCAGGTGGCAAGCGGCCTCGTCGCTATGGCACCGCGCTTCGACGATCAACCCCGGCTCGAACATGTCTTCTATTCCGACAGCGGATCGACCGCCGTAGAAGTGGCGCTCAAGATGGCGCTGGGCTACTGGCATAATATCGGCGAAGCGCACCGGCACCGTATCCTCGTCATGGAGCATAGCTATCATGGCGACACGATCGGCGCGATGTCGATCGGGGAACGTGGCGTCTACAATGCCGCCTGGGAACCGTTGCTGTTCGATGTGGGAACGATCCCCTTCCCCGCTCCCGGTCGTGAGCAAGCCTGTCTCGACGCATTGGAAGCGGCCTGCGCCGATAGCCCTTCGGCCTTCATAGTCGAGCCCCTCATTCTGGGCGCGGGGGGGATGCTGATCTACGATGCCGCCATGTTGCGCGCCATGGCGGCGATCTGCCGACGATACGGCGTGCTGTTCATCGCCGACGAGGTGATGACCGGTTGGGGGCGCACGGGCACGATGTTCGCCTGCGAACAGGCGGGCGTGGTTCCCGACATCATGCCGGTCGCGAAGGGGATCACAGGCGGCGCGCTGCCGCTTGCCGCGACTCTGGCGAGCGCGCCGATTTTCGAGGCGCACCGCTCTACCGATCGCGCCCGGCTCTTCTACCATTCGTCCAGCTATACCGCCAACGCCATCGCCTGCGCGGCGGCGGCGGCCAATCTTGCGATCTGGCGGGAGGACGATGTGCTGGGCAGGATCGACAATCTGACCCGTGCCATCGCAGACCGCATGGACAAGCTGGCATGCCAGCCCGCCTTCACGAATGCCCGGCAACTCGGCACGGTCGCCGCGATAGACCTTGAAGCACGCGACGCGGGTTATCTTTCCGACCTTGCGCCGAAGCTGCGTGCCTTCTTCATGGAGCGCGGCCTCTTGCTCCGTCCGCTGGGCAACACCATTTACCTGATGCCGCCCTATTGCATCGATGCGACACAGCTCGACGCGATCTTCGCGGCACTGCATCAGGCAGGCGAAATCTTCGGCCTGCACGCCTGACTTTCATTTTGCACCATTTGGCGCTATGGCGGCGCGATTTTACGTATTCCCGGGATATTATGGCCAAAGAAGAATTGCTTGAGATGCGCGGACAGGTTGTGGAGTTGCTTCCCAACGCGATGTTCCGTGTGCGACTGGAAAATGATCACGAGATTCTCGGCCATACGGCCGGCAAGATGCGCAAAAACCGCATTCGTGTGCTTGTCGGTGACGAAGTGCTCGTCGAACTGACGCCCTACGACCTGACCAAGGGTCGGATCACCTATCGCTTCAAATAAGCCGCTGGCATCGATGCGGCTCATTTTGGCTTCGGCTTCGCCCAGACGGTTCGACCTGCTGGGACAGATCGGCGTGATCCCAGATTGCGTCGACGCTGCGGATATCGACGAAACGCCGCACAAGGCGGAACTGCCCGCGCTTTACGCCGCTCGCGTGGCGGCTGAAAAGGCCGTCCCGGTGGCGCAGCGTCATCCGGGCGCCCTCATCCTTTCGGGCGATACGGTCGTGGCGGCGGGCCGCCGCATTCTGCCCAAGGCGGAAAGCGAGGAGGAGGCGCGTTCATGCCTTACCCTTCTTTCGGGACGGCGGCATCGCGTGTTCAGCGCCGTAACGCTGGTCGATGCCGACGGCCATGCGCGGCATCGTCTTTCAACGAATGTCGTCATTTTCAAACGGCTCGACGCTGCCGAGATCGACGCCTATGTCGCCAGCGGAGAATGGCGGGGCAAGGCAGGCGGCTACGCCATCCAGGGCCGTGCCGCCGGACTGATTCGCGCTATTCAAGGCAGCCACAGCGCCATCATGGGGTTGCCGCTTTATGAAACCCGCGCGCTGCTCAAGGCAGCGGGCTATCCACTGGACTGAACCCATGGCCGAATGGCTTTACGAGGAAGGGATTGGCGAGGCTCGGGCCGCGTTGATCGAAAATGGCCGACTGGTCGAAGCGCTGATCGAGCGGGAAAGCGACGCCGCGCGCGCAGGTGCGGTTGTGCAAGGTCGACTGATCAACACAGTTATCCCCAGAAAGCGCGGCATCGTAAGACTGGTATCGGGCGAGGAAGCGCTGCTCGAACCGCTGCCGCCGCGCCTGGCCGAAGGCGCGAACGTACTGGTCGAAATCCTGCGGGAAGCCATATCCGAGGAAGGCCGCCCAAAACGCGCCAAGGCGCGCGTCGCCCCCCCCGGCGTCAAGCCGCATCCCGGCGCCAGCCTGCTTCAGCGCATTCGCGCCACCGGCGTTCCGGTCGTTCCATGCCCTGCGCATGAAGAGGACAGGCTGGAGGCGCACGGGTGGAGCGAACGTCTCGAAGAAGCGATGAGCGGCGAGGTTGGGACAGAGGCCGCCGCCCTGCGCCTTTTTCTGACGCCTGCCATGTTGCTGATAGACGTGGACGGATCGCTTCCCCCCGCACAACTCGGCCCCAAAGGCGCGAAGCTGGCCGCCCAGACGGTTCGGCGCATGGGGCTGACCGGTTCCATCGGCATCGACCTGCCGACGATGAACAACAAGGACGAGCGAATGATCGCCGCGGCGCAGATCGACAAATATCTGCCCCTGCCATTCGAACGTACGGCAGTGAACGGCTTTGGCTTCCTTCAGATCATAAGGCGGCGCGAGCGCGCCAACCTTATGGAACTGATGCGTGAAGACCCGGTGCTGGCCGCTACGCTGGCGCTGCTACGCCGGGCGGAGCGCCACGGCAATGGCGGCCCTGTGACGATGACCGCTGCCCCGGCTGTCGTCGGCCTGCTACGCAAGCGATCCGACTGGATTGATCTACTCGCACGGCGGCGCGGCGGCGACATCGGCTTGCAGGCCGACCCGGCACTCTCCCTCTCCGGCAGCCATGTCGGCTAAATCCGCCCGCTGCCCGATCTGCGGCCAGCCCGCGCAGGCCGCCACTCGCCCTTTTTGCGGACCGGCGTGCCGCGACCGCAACCTGTTGCAATGGCTGGGCGAAGGATATCGCGTGCCAGGCACTTCAGCGTCCGAAAACCTTCAAAAAAATGACATCGAAGGGCTGGACAGCGAAGCGGATTGACGCTTATAGGCACGCCTCCATCCGGCGGCCCACTGCCGAAGACCCATGCCCGGGTAGCTCAGTTGGTAGAGCATGCGACTGAAAATCGCAGTGTCGGCGGTTCGACTCCGTCCCCGGGCACCACCTTCCTTTACGCGTTGGTTCATAGACATCCAAAAATTGGCTGAAATGCGACGCGGCGTGGACCCTGCTCCCGAAACAGTTGGCGAGCGGAACGTAGCGATTGGCGATTGCGCGGTTGATTTTCAAACGACCGAACATGCGCTCGATGCAGTTGCGTTGCTGGTAGAGCGGCCGGTCGCGTTCGGTCTTCACGCGGCGGTTCGGTCGGGCTGAAATAACGGCCTGGATATCGCGGCTCGCAAGGTCTGCGGATAGCGTCGACATCATATGCCTTGAGGATCGATCGCCGCCCAAGCTTGATCCGACATCCAAAACAATGACCGCGACATTTCCAACGCCCCCCGCTTGAGCGGCGTTCCCGTGAATCAGCAAGCGTGCGTATTTCCAAAAGGCTGATTGAGTTTGGACTCAAACAGGCTGCGGCTAGTTAGTTCGCAGCAAGAAAGGCTTTCATATCATTGAGGAACTGCTCCGGCTGACGAGCTCTTTCTGTGAGAACATCGTATACATTTTCATTAGTAGGCAGAAAGAAGCGCCTGTCACGAATGGCTTCCAAAACCATCATGCCAACCTCTTCTGCGGTGCGCGTAGCGAAATGGGATGTCGCATAGGGCGCAAGCTGGCCGATGGGACCGCTCGGTCGGATTTGTTCGACGATGTTCGTTGCGACCGGACCGGGTATCAGACAGGTCACGCCAATTCCCTTGGGTTCCAATGCGAGTGCGAGGCCCTCGCTCAAACTCAGTACGGCTGCCTTGCTTGCATTATATGCCAGCGTCCCCGGTTCGTAGGCAAATGTTGCCGCGAGCGACGCAGTGTTGACGATATGCGCATCGCCGGTCGCAGCCAGATCGGGCAGGAAGGTCTGAACACCGCTCACGACTGACAGGAAATTCACGCGGAATACGAGTTCCCACTCGCTCATCGGTGTATTTTCGAAATCGCCGATCGGCAAGATGCCGGCGTTGTTCATAAGAATATCAACGCGACCTAGCTGATCGAGCGTTTGCCGCCGCAGTTCGACAATCTCTTCCGGGCGGCCGACGTCGCAGGGAATGGCAATGGCCTTTACGCCACTAGATCTGAGTTCTGCCGCCGTCGCTGCCAGCCTTTCTTCGTTCACATCGGCGATGGCGATATGCACGCCCGCACGTGCCAGAGCTAACGCCGTGGCTCGTCCTATTCCGCTGGCGCCGCCGGTTATGACGGCAACTTTCCCCGCAAAATGCTTCACGATCCGGCCCCGGCCGCTTGAGTCGAGTGCGTTGTATCAGCAGCGACGATCGCCACCCATTCTGCCCAGGTTTCGATCCGCTTCCAGAACAACTCGCGCGTACTGGCGAAATTATGCATGTGGCCCATTCGAGGGCAGATGAAGAGGTCAACCGAGGTGGCCGATAGATAAGCGCGCGGCTCGCCCTTCGGATCGGCCGATACGTCCCGTTCCCCCATGGCGAACAATACCGGACATCTGATTGCCGCCGCTTCGGTAGCGACGACGCCCGGCGACAAGGATGACGCGGAAACGACTGTAGGCAAAGTCAGCGATGACCAGGGGGATGCCTCGAACCCGCCCCGCTCCTCTTCGGGGCGCTGCGCCATCTCGAAATTGATGAGGTCGCCCTCTGCAATTTGACGATCGACATCGTCGTAGTGGAACCCCCAGACGAACTTACGACCCGCATCTTTCGCAAGCAATTTGGCCTCCGCCAATGCTTGCGGATTCATGATTGCCAATGGCTCGTCCAACTGCGTGTCGCGGGTAAACCAAGGCGTCGTGAAAGGGGTGGTTCCAGGCTCATGCTGCGGGTGGGTGTGGACGGCGCTGTACCCCAGAATGGCGACACCGTCATAGCAGTGGTGGCGGCCCTGCTGCACGATTGTCATCATGCCGCCCATCGACTGTCCGATGCCCAGCTTGAGAGGATTGTCGATCCGCGGAAAGCCTGTGTTCAGCGTACCGGCAGCAAGGCGCTCCAAAAGCTGGCGTTCAGCGTCATGAGCCGCAGCGGCGAGCGTCGATGGATTGAGGCGCTTACCGTCACCGTGCAGGCTGCTTTCACCGACCCCGAGGTGATCGACCGCGACGAATATCCACCCGCGCGCGACGTGCCAATCGGCTTGCGCGCCCTTGGCTGGTCCCGGCAGATCTACGGTGTAGTAGCCCTTCGAATAGCCGCCTCCCGGCTTTGCGAAGCAGACGATCGGGCGATCCGGCATGTCAGCAGGGTCAGGGAGGATCACCGTCATCGCAATATGTGCCGGCTCACCCAGCGCTGCTGCTTCCGTCACGTCGATCTTCAGGTCGATCCGCGCCATCCTCGTCCTCCGTCATGTCGTTCTGTGCAGAAGGTGTGCAGTCGTACACCCCTTTCGTCAAGGGCTTGTTGCGGTCCGCTGAGTGACGCTAAGGGAAGACATGTCATCGGCAGTCCTCCCATCGGCAAAGGTGCGGCCCAGCGAAGCTGCTATTTTGGCCGAAGCCCAGCGCATGTTCTCCGCTCGCGGTTATGCCGAGGTTGGCTTGCGCGATATCGCTACCGGTGCTGGCGTCAGTGTGGCGCTGGTACAAAAGCGCTTTGGGACCAAAGCCGACCTTTTCGAAGCCGCGCTCCGTGACGCTCAGCGGCTGGATCCCTTGCTGGAGTGCCACAAAGACGATTTCGGACGACATGCGGTCGGCCAAATGGTGGCCCCGCCTGCGCGTCATCCCATGGCGATACTGATACGCGCGGCGGCCCATCCAGAGACGGCGACGATAGCGACGCGGCTGCTCAACGAGGAGGTAATCGCACGGCTCAGCCAATGGCTTGAAGACGGCGAAGCGCGAAAGCGGTCTATCATCGTCACGATGATGTGTTCCGGTTTCATGATGTACAGACACATGTTGCCGCTGACGACCCAGGGCCCCGAAGAGTCGCAAAAAATCGCGGAGCAGATGGCAGATATGTTGCAACATATTGTCTCTGCACGCTGAACGTTCGCAAATGCGCAGTCCGACAAGCGAGGCCCCATTGCCATTCCAAGACCATCGGTGCGCCACTTGCGCTAAACCCCTGACGAAATCCTATCCGTCGCCATCCCCGAAATTCTGATGATTGCCAGGAGAATATCATGCTGACCGTGCATCACTTGGGCGTTTCGCAGTCCGATCGGATCGTATGGCTCTGCGAGGAACTCGCCATTCCATATGAACTGGTGCGCTATGACCGTGATGCCGTTACGCGGCTGGCGCCTGCCGCTTACAAGGCCTTGCATCCATCGGGAACGGCGCCCGTCATTACCGACGAGGGGCTGTCGCTCGCGGAATCGGGCGCCATCATCGACTATATCGTGGCAAAGCATGGTGACGGCCGGCTGACATTGACGGTCGACCATCCGAATTTCGCGCAGTATCTCTATTGGTATCATTTCGCCAATGGCTCGCTCATGCCCGCCATGATGGGTCTTATGGCCGGCGGAGCGGTGCAGCCCCTCATGCGCAACCGCGTCGATCGCGCGCTGGCCGCTTTGGAGGCTCATCTAGCGGACGGCCATATATGGCTTGCG
Organism: Sphingobium sp.; assembly: GCF_003248505.1. GTDB lineage: Bacteria > Pseudomonadota > Alphaproteobacteria > Sphingomonadales > Sphingomonadaceae > Sphingobium. Next base: position 121,252 of record NZ_QFOA01000001.1, on the reverse strand, counting down.
GGCGACACCTTCACCATAGCCGATATCATGATCCTGTTTCCGCTGACGACGATGCGGGCATTCGTTCCGCTGGACCTCGCTCCCTATCCTGGGATTGGCGCTTATCTTCGGCGCGTGGTGGAACGGCCCGCCTTTCAAGCAGCGAAAGCAAAGGCCGACCCCGATCTCATCCTGCAAGTCGACTGAGCCAGCCGACTATGCCGGATTTTCCAGCCTGCCGGAAATCAAGGTCGCTCCGGTTGCCGAAACACAAGATTGCGGAAGGCTGTGGCGCAAATCCAAAACTATTTCCGTCGCACGCCCTGCTGCGCCGCCGTGTCGCCGCCTGAAAAATACCGTCATATTGCCCGGGTGCACGACAACCCGTCTGGCGACGTTTGCCGTCGGCTGTTTCGTGCCTCTTGGAATCGCTCGACGTTTCATACGCCATCGACCTGGTTGCCCCAAATCGACGCGAGCGCCAGAAACAGATTAGGTTTTTAACGGTCGCCGGATCGAACGTCAGAAAGCTTTCGCCATTTGCGGCTTTCTTTGTCCGTTGCGGACCGGCGATCGGTGCGCGTCTAAGGCTGAAGAACTATGACAAGATTATGCGTGGCGCGAAAGCGTGCGCGAGTTGGTCTTGACCTTTGCCCAGCACAAGAGCCGCCCCTGCGCGGCGGAGTATGTCGGAACGCGACTCTTCCGCCGCGCTCGCGGTCGTGGATCGGGCAGCCTGCGGAACTGCCCCGGCCGATGCGCCGTTCCCGTTAGGACGATCCAGACCGATCACGGCTATAGAGGTATCCCGATGGAAGCAGACCATAATCTGGTGATCGTAGGTGGAGGCGTCGCTGGCCTCGACATCGCCACGCGCCTAGCCGGCAAACGCGCTCATGGCCGGCACCTGAGAGTCACTCTCATCGATCGGGAAACGGCGTATGTCTGGAAGCCGATGCTTCACACCATCGCCGCAGGCACGTCGGAAGCCAGCGCGCAGCAGACCGTTTATGCAGCCCAAGCGGCCAGGCTTGGGTTTCGGTACGAACTGGGAGAAGCTCTTGGGATCGACCGTCATGCCCGCCAAGTGCAGCTTGGCGCCATCTGCGTCGACGGCGAGGAAATCGTGCCCGAACGGACGATTGCCTACGATACGCTCGTCCTGACGGTCGGAAGCCGTGCCAACGATTTCGGTACGCCGGGCGCCGCCGAGCATGCCGCGCGGATCGATTCGCGATCCGACGCCATGGCGTTCAACGATCGTCTGCGCGCAGGTCTGGTGCAAAGCACACTCGCCGGCAAGCCGTTGACGGTAGGCATCGTCGGCGGAGGCGCGACGGGTGTCGAACTCGCCGCCGAATTGATCCAGATCGCCGGATTAATCGAAAAATACGGAATGAGTCGCGCCTCCGAGCACATCAAGGTCGTGCTGATCGAGGCCGGCCCTCGCCTGCTTGGCACGTTTCCGGAGCGCCTGGCGGCGGCGTCCCGGATCAAGCTGGAGCAATTGGGCGTGATCGTGCGCACCGACACGAGGGTCTCTTCTGTGGAGAAAACGGGCTTTCAGCTCAACGGGAATGAATATCTTCCGGTCGATTTGAAGGTTTGGGCAGCAGGCGTAAAGGCGCCCCCGTTGATCGGTGGGTTGACCGATCTCGAACGCACCCGGAATGGCCAGCTCGTCGTCGGGCCATCCTTTGCCGCGCCCGGCGATCCCCACATCTATGCCGTCGGCGACTGCGCCAGCCCCCGCCTCCCCGGCCTCGAAGGCCCGGTCCCTACCACGGCGCAGGCCGCGAGCCAGCACGCCCGCTATCTTTGTCGCCACCTGCCCGCGCTGATCGCCGGCAAAACGGTGCCGCCTGCGCGTTATCGTGACTTTGGAGCACTTGTATCATTGGGCGGCTATGACGCTTTTGGCACTCTGGGGCGCTTCGGCTTCTTCGAAGGCGGGTTTCTCAGGGGAAGGGTTGCGCAACTGGGGCATGCGATGCTCTACCGCAGCTATCAGGCGCGTTTGCATGGGGTAGGCCGTGGCACGCTTCTGTGGCTGGTGGACACGATCAACCGGCGTGTCCGGCCCACGGCGCGGCTATCGTGACGGGGCTTGCCCTCCGATGACATTCCACGAAACATACAGGAGAATTTCATGCTAGCCGTACAGATAACGAAATTTGGTGGGCTGGAATGTATCGTCGTCCAGGAAAGCGACGTTCCTGTCCCTGGCCCGGGCGAAATCCTCGTAAAGGTATCCGCCGCGGGCGTTAACCCGGTCGACTGGAAAATACGCGAAGGTCATATGAAGGACATGCTTGCCTTCGCCTTTCCGACCACGCTGGGCAGCGAACTGGCGGGAACCGTCGTCGCGCTGGGTGAGGGCGTTACGGACCTTGCGCCCGGTGATCGCGTCCACGGTTCGACAGGAGCGCTCGGCGCGTTCGCCGAATTCGCTGTCATCGCCCGCAACGCGATAGCCAAGATTCCCGACAAACTGGATTTCAGCGAAGCAGCCGCCCTGCCGGTAGGGGTGCTGACAGCCACCGCCGCGTTCAAGGCGGGCGCCGTCGGGCGCGACACGCGCCTGCTGATACACGCAGCCTCGGGAGGGGTCGGAACCGTCGCCATCCAGCTCGCGCACGCATTGGGAGCCGAAGTGACGGCGCTGGGTTCTGCGAGCAATCTCGATTTATTGCGCAGCCTTGGTGCCCACCATGCCGTCGATCGGACCACCTCGTACGAGACACAAATCGGCGACTTCGACGTGGTGCTCGACGCATTCGGTCCCGAAGCCCAGGCACGATCCTGGGGCCTCATGAGGCCGGGGGGCATTCTGGTCTCCCTGGTTGCTCCCCCCGATCAAGGGCAGGCACAGGCACATGGCGTCAGAGCAACGATGAGCTTTGGGGTGCCGGAAAGCGCGGCGCTGGAAAACGCGGACCGCCTGGTAGAGCAAGGGTTGCTCCGCCCGATCCTGCATCGAACCTTCCCGATCGCGAAGGCAGCCGAGGCGATCGCGGAAGTCGAAGCGGGCCACGTCCGCGGCAAGAACATACTTCTTCTCTGAAGATGCCGGCGCCATAGCCGGGGCCGCAGCGGCGCGCAGTTCGGTCGGGCCATCGTCGGTTTCCAGCGCCTTCACCTGCTCCGCACGATGCGAGGTCAGGCCATATTGCAGGTTGATCCCGGCAAACGGTGCGCCGGGAGCCTCTCTTGCGGCCTTCAATCCGTCACGGGAAATCCCCTCAGAATTCTACCTTTCGCGCGACGAGATCATACGCTTGGAGCGATGCGACGCCGAAGCGAAGCATTCCGAAGGGCTATCGAACGCGGGCGGGCGGATCGCTGAGAAAAAGCATCGCGACGGTTGGCGTTTTAGGCGGATGCGATTGGAAAGGCCCGCCGATTGCACGCCGGAGATGCCCAAAGACGCCCGGACAGCCTATAACGTCCTCATTACTTTGCCCCCGGCGACGGGAGCGCGTAATAATATTATACGCATCAGCAAAATTCTAGATGACTGGTTTTCCTTAGGAAAACTGGAGCGGGCGAAGGGATTCGAACCCTCGACCCCAACCTTGGCAAGGTTGTGCTCTACCCCTGAGCTACGCCCGCTCTGGCGGCCGGAGGGAAACTCCCTCTCGGCGGGTGGCGGGGAACTAGCAGCGGTCGGCTTAGGGGGCAAGGGCTGAATTGCAGAAAAATGAAAATCTGCGCCAAAAGACGATTATCCCATTAATATCAGCATGTTGTTCAATGGCATGCCGCCGGACGTTCATCGCCGCGCTCCGGCTCATCCTGGGGCGAAGGCAACAAGCCCCTGATTCGGCGTTTCGTTCGGCACCGCCGCGATGATAAACCGTCATGGCCGAAACCGCAGCGGGATCGAATCCGCGCGTGCTTCGTAATGAGAACGCAAACAGGGAGGAGCTTTCCATGTCATCCAACTCGATGACGCGTCGCGGGCTGTTGGCGGGCGGAGCGGCGGTTGCCGCCGCGACACCGCTGGCAACCTGCGCCCATGCGGCGACACCCGCGCCATCGGGCGCATCTCAGGAAGGAGCGCGGATGCATTCCGTCGAATTGACCGTCAACGGACGCGACGTCCATTTGCAGATCGACCCGCGCACCAGCCTGCTGGACGCGCTGCGCGAACATCTGCACCTGACCGGCACCAAGAAGGGCTGCGACCACGGCCAGTGTGGCGCGTGCACCGTCATCGTCGAAGGGCGGCGGATCAACAGCTGCCTTACGCTGGCGGTGATGCACGATGGCGATAAGGTGACGACCATCGAGGGGTTGGGCACGCCCGAGGCCCTGCATCCGATGCAGAAGGCGTTCATCGTCCATGACGGCTACCAGTGCGGCTATTGCACGCCGGGCCAGATCTGCTCGGCGGTCGCCGTGCTGGACGAGATCGAGGCGGGCATCCCCAGCCACGCCACCGCCGATCTCGACAAGGTCGCCATGGACGACGCCGAACTGCGCGAACGGATGAGCGGCAATATCTGCCGCTGCGCCGCCTATTCCAACATCATCGCGGCGATGAAGGATGTCGCCGGGGAGGCCAAGGCATGAGACCCTTCACCTACGAGCGCGCGACGAGCGTGCAGGATGCCGCCCGCGCGGCGGGATCGGTTCAGGGCGCGCGCTTCATCGCGGGCGGAACGAACCTGCTCGATCTCATGAAGCTCCAGATCGAAACGCCCGCTCACCTGATCGACGTCAATCATCTCGGCCTCGACAGGATCGAGGAGACGGCGGAAGGCGGCCTGCGCATCGGCGCGCTGGTCCGCAACACCGATCTTGCCGCCGACGCGCGCGTGCGCCGCGACTATGCGGTGCTCAGCCGCGCACTGGTGTCCGGCGCGTCCGGGCAGTTGCGCAACAAGGCGACGACCGGGGGCAATCTGCTTCAACGCACGCGCTGCGTCTATTTCTACGACACGCGGATGCCCTGCAACAAGCGCAAGCCCGGCAGCGGATGCGGCGCGCTCCAGGGGGTCAGCCGGGCGCTGGCGATCATGGGAGTCAGCGACGCCTGCATCGCCCAGCATCCCAGCGACATGGCGGTCGCGATGCGGCTGCTCGACGCCAATGTCGAAACGATGGACGCCACCGGCGCGCAACGGGCGATCCCCATCGCCGATTTCCACCTTCTGCCCGGCGACACGCCGGAAAAGGAGACGGCGCTCAAACCCGGTGAGATCATCACAGCGGTGACGCTGCCGAAGCCGCTCGGCGGCACGCATGTCTACCGCAAGGTGCGCGACCGCAGTTCCTACGCTTTCGCACTGGTGTCGGTCGCGGCGGTGTGGGGCAAGGACGGCAAGACCCGCTTCGCCTTCGGCGGCATCGGTGCCAAGCCCTGGCGCGTCGCGGAGGCGGATGAGGCCGGGCGCAAGGGCGCAACAGCCGTCGCCGAAGCGGCGCTCGCCGGTGCGCGCACCACGTCCCATAATGATTTCAAGAAAGTGCTGGTCGAACGGACGCTCGCGTCGGTCTACCGGAACAAGGAGGCAAGGGCATGAAGTTCGATACGCCCGCAGGGCCGAACCCCCTCGACCGGGGCCGGGTGATCGGTATCGCGCATGACCGCCTCGACGGTCCGGCAAAGGTGACGGGCACCGCGCCCTATGCCTACGAACGGCACGATGCCGCGCCCAAGGCGGCCTATGGCTGGATCGTGGGTTCGGCGATCGCCAAGGGGCGCATCGCGTCTATCGACACCCGCGCGGCGGAAGGCGCGCCGGGCGTTCTGGGCATCGTCACCCACGCCAATGCCGGAAAGCTCGGCAAGGGCCAGATGAATACCGTCCCGCTGCTGGGCGGCCCGCAGATCGACCATTATGATCAGGCGGTCGCACTGGTCGTCGCCGATACGTTCGAAAACGCCCGTGACGCGGCCAAGCTGGTGCGCATCGACTATACAGGCGAAGGCGGCAAGTTCGACCTCGCGGCGGAACAGGGGACGGGCGTCAAGCCCAAGAGCGGCGACCCGGATACTAAGGCAGGCGATTTCGACGCGGGCTTCGCCGCCGCGCCGGTAAAGATCGACCGGACCTACACCACCCCCGATCAGAGCCACGCGATGATGGAGCCGCATGCCACCACGGCGGCGTGGAACGGCGACAAGCTGACGCTGTGGACATCGAACCAGATGATCGCATGGGGCGTGGGCGAAGTCGCCAAGACGTTGGGCATCCCCAAGGAGAATGTCCGCCTCGTCTCGCCCTATATCGGCGGCGGTTTCGGGTCTAAGCTGTTCCTTCGGGCCGATGCGCTGATGGCGGCGCTGGGCGCGCGCAAGGTCGGTCGTCCGGTCAAGGTCGCACTGGCCCGGCATCAGATTCCCAACAACACCACGCATCGTCCCGCCACCATCCAGCGCATCCGGCTGGGTGCGAACAAGGACGGCGTGATCGACGCCATCGCGCATGAAGTATGGTCGGGCGACCAGCCGGGCGGCGGGCCGGAAACGGCGGCGATGCAGACGCGGCTGCTCTATGGCGGTGCCAATCGCATGACCGCGCATCGGTTGGTGACGCTCAACCTCCCCGAAGGCAATGCGATGCGCGCGCCGGGCGAAGCGGTCGGCTTGCTCGCGCTCGAAGTCGCGATGGACGAACTGGCCGAAGCGTGCGGCGTCGATCCGGTCGAACTGCGCATCCGCAACGATGTGCAGTTCGATCCCGAAGCAGGGTCGCAACGCCCCTTCTCCAGCCGCAAGCTGGTCGAATGCCTGCGCGCGGGCGCGGACCGGTTCGGCTGGGCCAGGCGCAATCCCAAACCCGGTCAGGTGCGGGACGGGCGCTGGCGGGTCGGCATGGGCATGGCATCCGCCTTCCGCAACAATCTCGTCATGAAATCGGCGGCGCGGATCGGCGTCGATGCCAAGGGGCATGTCACGGTCGAAACCGACATGACCGACATCGGCACCGGCAGCTACACCATCATCGGCCAGACCGCCGCCGAAATGCTCGGCGTGCCGCTGGAGCAGGTGACCGTGCGCCTGGGCGACAGCCGCTTTCCGCCGGCAGCGGGATCGGGCGGTCAGTGGGGCGCGAACAGCTCCACCGCAGGCGTCTATGCCGCCGCGATGGCGCTGCGTGCCAAGCTTGCGCAAAAGGCGGGCTACGCGCCCGATCAGGCACAGTTCGAGGATGGCCTCATCCGTCAGGGCAACCAGTCGCAAACGCTCGCTACCCTCGCCGGGCGCGAGGGGCTGTGGGCCGAGGACGCGATGGAATATGGCGATCTCGACAAACGCTATGCGCAGGCGACCTTCGGCGCGCATTTCTGCGAAGTCGGCGTCGACATGGATACGGGCGAAGTGCGCGTCCGGCGCATGGGAGGGGCCTTTGCCGCAGGGCGCATCCTCAATCCCAAATCGGCGCGCAGCCAGGTGATCGGCGCAATGACCATGGGCGTGGGCGCAGCGTTGATGGAGTCGCTGGATGTCGACACCCGCTTCGGCTTCTTCGTCAACCACGACATGGCCGAATATCTGGTGCCGGTTCATGCCGACATCCCCGAACAGGACGTGCTCTTCATCGACGAACTCGACGACAAGAGCTCGCCCATGAAGGCGAAGGGCGTGGGCGAGCTCGGCATTTGCGGTGCGGGTGCGGCGGTGGCGAACGCCATCTACAACGCCACCGGCATTCGCCTGCGCGATTATCCGCTGACCATCGACAAGATCCTGAAGGCGCAAACGGCCTAGCCATCGTTAGTTAGCTAACTAACGATGGCAATTATATCGTTTCGGTTGTCTACATCGCTGTCGCCTTAACCGGTCATTTTCCTGTCGTATCAGGCAGATGACCGGTTTTCAGCGCGCATCGCACCCCGCCGCGATCAGCACCACGCTGTCGTCGCCGAACCGCACATCGTCGAGCCGTTTCGCCAGACCGCATTCGCCCGCCGCAATCCGCTCCCCGCCAATCTCGACCGCCCCTTCGCGCGGGATGACCAGGAACGAACCGGGGTAGCGCGCCGCGACTTCGTCCGAGGGGGCGCCCTTCACCTGATCCAGCCGGAAATAGGGGCCGTCGACCAGTTGGACGCTGTCCCGTTCGCCTACCGTCCGTTGCCAGCGACCGGTATCGTATCGCTCTCCCTTCGCGACCGCCATCCCCTCGTCCAGATGCAGTTCGCGCGGGCGGCCATAATCGTAGAGCCGATAGGTGATATCGCTGTTCTGCTGCACCTCGATCAATGCGATGCCGCCGCCGATGGCATGGACCGTGTTCGCCGGAATGTAGAAGAAATCGCCCGGCGCGACCGGATGCCATGTCATGCGCTGCTCGATCGACCCGTCCACCGCCGCTGCCCGCATCGCGTCGGCCCCGATCGGCTCGTCGAACCCGATGCCCAGGGTCGCGCCCTCATCGGCGGCGATCACCAGCCAGCATTCCTCCTTACCCTGCGAGCCCAGCCCCTTGGCCTGCGTCTGCGTGTCGGAGGGATGGACCTGCACCGACAGCTTCTCGCTGGTGAAGATATATTTGACGAGCAGGTCGGGCAGGTCGGCAGGCGGCTCGAACCAGATTTCGCCGACGCGCTCGCCCGCCGGGGCCTTGAAGGGGGATGGCAGTTCGTCGCGCCCCCAGGGCTTTTCCACCTGTCGTATCGGTAACTGCGCACGCATGCCTTGTTCGTCCTTCCTTACGCCCGGCCCCGCCGGGCCACCCTGCGCCCGCATCCGCCATGTCCTGCCCCGCGCCGCGATGCAAGGCTTGACGCCCGCGTCGGCAAACGCGACAGAACGGGCCGGAAACGTCCGGCAAAGCGAAGGGTTCATCGATCATGGCGGCTGTCCTGCTGCTCGCGGCGTGCGGCTGCGTGCTGATCTTCCTGCATCCCTATATGATCTATCCGCTTTCGTTGCGCTTCTTCGCGCTCCGGCCCGTGCGCGTCGATCCCGCAGCCCCCCTGCCCCCGGCCACGCTCGTCTTCTCCGCCTTCAACGAGAAAGCCTCGCTTCCTGCCAAGATCGCCAATCTGCGCGCGATCAGGGATCGGCACCCCGGCATCGAGTTCCTCGCCTATTCCGATTGCAGCACCGACGAAACGCTCCCCATGCTGCTGGCGCAGGCGGACCTCCTGCGCGTCGTCCCTTCGACAGAGCGCACCGGCAAGGCCACGGGCATGCGCCGCATGGTGGAGCAGGCGAGGGGGGAGATCATGATCTTCACCGACGCCAACGTCCTGCTCGATCCCGAAGCCATCGCCCCTCTCCTGCGCTATTTCTCCGACCCCGAAGTCGGCGGCGTCGCGGGGACGCTGCGCTATATCAACGAGGATGCGGGCGCGGTGGCGAAGGTCGGCGGCCTCTACTGGCGGCTGGAGGAGGCGATCAAGCAGCGCGAGTCGGCAGTGGGATCGATCATGGGCGCGGACGGATCGATCTTCGCCACCCGCCGCCATCTCTACCCTGCGGTGCCGCCCCATCTGCTCGACGACATGACCGTGTCGATGACCGTCACGCTCAAGGGCCAACGCCTCATCCACGCCACCGATGTCGTTGCCTATGAAAAGAACGCGACCGAAAGTCGTGACGAATTTCGGCGCAAACGGCGCATCGCCTGCCGCGCCTTCAACACCCACCGCTATCTCTGGCCGTCGATCCGTGCGGCGTACGGGGCGGGCGACCTCTACAAATATGTTTCGCACAAGCTCCTGCGCTGGTTCGGCCTCGTGCCCTTGATCGCAGGTGTAATTCTGGGCCTTGCGGGCCTGGTCGCAGCGGGGCAGCCCTGGCTTGCGGCTGCCGCGTTCGGCCTTGCAGCCTTGGCGCTGCTGCTCGGCCGCGCGGGGGTTCCGCTGCTCGGCAGCCTCTACCAGATCCTGCTGTCGATCGTCGCGACGCTGCTCGGGGTTGTCGATGCCCTGCGCGGGCGCACCTACCAAATCTGGACCCCGGCGGTGTCCCGCAACTGATCCGCCGTCAGTCGGACCCGAAAAGATCGCGGGTGAAGACCTTGTCGCCCGCCGCCTCCAGTTCGGGCGTCATGCGGTTGGCGATGATGACGTCCGACGTCGCCAGAAACTGATCGAGGTCGCGGATCACGGGAGACCCGAAGAAAGCATCCTCGCGCATCGCCGGTTCGTAGATCACGACCGATATGCCCTTGGCCTTCACCCGCTTCATGATGCCCTGGATCGACGACTGGCGGAAATTGTCCGACCCCGCCTTCATCACCAGGCGGAATACGCCCACGGTGTCGGGCTTGCGCGCGATGATCTGGTCGGCAAGGAAGTCCTTGCGCGTTCGGTTCGCCTCCACGATCGCGTGGATCAGGTTCTGCGGCACCTGGGCGTAATTGGCCAGCAACTGCTTGGTGTCCTTGGGCAGGCAATAGCCGCCATAGCCGAAGCTGGGATTGTTGTAATGCGCGCCGATCCGGGGGTCGAGGCTGACGCCGTCGATAATCTGGCGCGTGTCCATGCCACCCGCGATGGCATAGCTGTCGAGTTCGTTGAAGAAAGCGACCCGCATCGCGAGATAGGTGTTGGCGAACAGCTTGATCGCCTCGGCTTCCCGCGCATCGGTGAAGAGGATTTGGGTATCCTTCTTCTGCGCGCCCTGAAGCAGCAGGCCCGCAAACACCCGCGCCCGCTCCGACCGTTCGCCCACGATGATGCGGGAGGGGTGAAGATTGTCGTAGAGCGCGCGCCCTTCGCGCAGGAATTCGGGACTGAAGATCACCTGGTCGGTGTTCATCGACGCCCGCACATCGTCGATGAAGCCAACGGGGATCGTGGACTTGACGATCACGGTGACGGTGGGGCTGGCGGCGATGGCCGTCGCGATCACCGCGCGCACGGAACTGGTATCGAACTTGTTGGTATCGACATCGTAGTTGGTAGGGGTCGCGACGATAGCGAAATCGGCTCCCGCCAGCGCTTCCTGCGCGTCGGTCGTCGCCCGCAGGTCGAGCGTCCGGTTGGCGAGGAAATCCTCCAGCTCCGCGTCGCTGATCGGCGATTGCCGGGCGTTCAGCTTGGCGACGCGGTCCTCCGATATGTCGACCGCCACGACCTCGTTATGCTGCGCGAGCAGCACCGCGTTGGACAGCCCGACATAACCGAGGCCGAAAACAGCAATCTTCATATCAGGTTTCTCGCTCGAAAGAGGACGCGCGCCGATAAAGCCGCCTCCGGATGGAAAATCCAGAGGCATCGCCTCTCATGGGGTGGATCGTTCTGAAACACCGACACTGTCCGGTGCGAAGGCGGTCAGGTCAATATCCTTGTTCCGCCTTTCGCACCGGTCGATGACATATACGTGATGGGCGGGCGCGGTCAGTCGTGCTCGCGTCCGCCCGCCCCCATGTAGAGTTCGCTGCCCTTCTCGCGGAAGACCTCGCTCATCTGCTGCATCCCGGCCTCCGCCTCGTCCGCTGCGATGAAGGTGTCGGCGGGCTGGTTCTGCCTGGCGGCAAAGTCGCGCACTTCCTGCGTGATCTTCATCGAACAGAATTTGGGGCCGCACATCGAACAGAAATGCGCGGACTTCGCGCCCTCCGCCGGCAACGTCTGATCATGATATTGTTCGGCGGTGTCGGGATCGAGCGACAGGTTGAACTGGTCGCGCCAGCGGAACTCGAACCGGGCGCGGGACAAGGCGTCGTCGCGCACCTTGGCCGCCGGATGCCCCTTGGCAAGGTCCGCCGCGTGGGCGGCCAGCTTGTAGGTGACGACGCCGACCTTCACGTCGTCGCGGTCGGGCAGACCCAGATGCTCCTTGGGCGTGACATAGCAGAGCATCGCCGTGCCGTACCAGCCGATCATCGCCGCGCCGATGCCGCTGGTGATATGGTCGTATCCCGGCGCGATGTCGGTGGTCAGCGGCCCCAATGTGTAGAAGGGCGCTTCGCCGCACGCTTCCAGCTGCTTCTCCATATTCTGCTTGATCTTGTGCATGGGCACATGGCCCGGCCCTTCGATCATGACCTGCACGTCCTGCTGCCAGGCGCGCTTGGTGAGTTCGCCCAGCGTATACAGCTCGGCGAACTGCGCTTCGTCGTTGGCGTCGGCGATGGAGCCGGGACGCAGACCGTCGCCAAGCGAATAGGCGATGTCATACGCCTTCATGATCTCGGTGATCTCGTCGAAGCGCTCGTAGAGGAAGCTCTCCTTGTGGTGCGCCAGGCACCATTTCGCCATGATCGACCCGCCGCGCGACACGATACCGGTCACGCGCTTTGCCGTCATGGGGATGTAGGGGAGGCGGACGCCTGCATGGATGGTGAAATAATCCACGCCCTGTTCGGCCTGCTCGATCAGCGTGTCGCGGAAAATGTCCCAGGTCAGCTCCTCGGCGATGCCGCCGACCTTTTCCAGCGCCTGATAAATGGGGACGGTGCCGATGGGCACCGGCGAATTGCGCAGGATCCACTCGCGCGTGTCGTGGATGTTGCGGCCCGTCGACAGGTCCATGACCGTGTCCGCGCCCCAGCGGATCGACCAGACCAGCTTGTCGACTTCGCTCGCGACATCCGATGCGACGGCGCTGTTGCCGATATTGGCGTTGATCTTGACCAGGAAATTCCGGCCGATCGCCATCGGCTCGCTTTCGGGATGGTTGATGTTGTTGGGGATGATCGCTCGCCCCCGCGCCACTTCGTCGCGCACGAATTCGGGCGTCACATAATCCGGGATCTCCGCGCCCCAGTCCTGCCCGTCGCGCACATATTCGGCGAGCCGTTCGCGCCCCAGATTCTCGCGCACGGCGACATATTCCATCTCGGGGGTGATAATGCCGCGGCGGGCGTAGTGCATCTGGCTGACATTCATGCCCGCCTTGGCCCGCAACGGCCGCTTGACCACGTTGGGGAAGGGCTGGACGCCGCCGGACCGGTCCGGCCCCTTCATGCCGTTGTCTTCGGGCTTGAGCGCACGTGCATCATATTCCTCGACGTCGCCGCGCGCCATGATCCATTCGCGGCGCAGCGCGGGCAGGCCCGCCATGATGTCGATGCGGGCATCGGGATCGGTATAGGGACCGGACGTGTCATAGACGCGCACCGGCGGCTCGCCGCTGCCCGGCTCCAGCGTGATCTCGCGCATTGCGACACCCAGGGGGCCGACATGGATTTTCTTCGATCCCCGGATGGAGCCGGTGGTGACGCGCATTTCGGTACGGGCTGGAACGTCGGCCATGACAGATACCTTTCAGATAAGGGCGGTGGCACGGCCCGTGAGGCCGGCAAGAAACAGAAGAATACCGAGCAGGAGCGAGAAGACCGCCCAGGCGCGGGTAAAGACGACGGAGCCGCTGCCGATACGGATCAAAGGCCCGGGCACCGCGAGCAGCAGCGCGCCTTCGATCAGGACGACATAGCCGATGGTGCTGACCAGGATTGCCAGCGGATCGGTCCAGCGGCTGTGGATCATGACCAGCGTCACGCCCACGGCGAAGATAGCAAATCCCAGCGTGACGACCAGCGCGGGCGAGCGATGCAGGTCCTCCATGACCGTTCGCCATCGCTGCGGGTTGGCAAGACCGCCGATCCCCATGACGATCATATAAAGGCCCATCGCCTCGGCCAGACGCAGGGTCAGGAGGGAAATCGTATCCATCGCACTCTTTCCTCCTTCATCAGGGCGGAAAGCGGGTGCGGACTGCGGTTGAGACAGGCGCTCCCTCCCTCCGCCGGTGTCAACCGGATCAGGTTCAGCGGGTCGCGGCCACGTCAGCCGCCTCTCAACCGTCTGTGAACGGTCCCCCGGGGAATGCTGGACAGGATAGGATGCAATCGGCACAAGGTCCAGCATCTTATGTTTGGTTCGCCGCCCTCCGATCTCAGCACCCGACCGGGCCGCAAGGCGTGGCGGCACGACATGCGCATGGTCGCCGTTCGTCCGCGCCGGTGGGGCCTGTGGCTGATGACGCTGGGGTTCCTGCTGATGGTGATGCCCTCGGCTATGGATATCCATGCGCTCTTCGGCTGGTCGCCCAGCCTGGTCGGGATCGCCCTCATCGCAGCGGCGTTACCGCTGTTGCTCGTGAGCGTCGTGCTGAAACGGCGTAATCGGACAGGGCGGGCGGGACTGCAAAAAGGGGACAAGCTGCGATGAAGAAAAGGATTTTAAGCCTCGTGTCTGCAACCTTGCTGACCGGCGCGGCTGCGCCTGCCGCGACCGCGCCCACAGACGATCCCTTCGTCTGGCTGGAAGACTGGACCGGTCCACGCGCGATGCAATGGGTGGAGGCGGAGAACAAGGCGACGGAGGCTGCATTCCGCAACGATCCCCGGTACGACAATTACTATCGGCAGGCGCTTGCCATCGCGTCGGCCAAGGACAGGATCGCCATGCCGATGCTGGTCCATGGGCGCATCTATAATTTCTGGCGCGACGCCGATCACCCCCAGGGCATCTGGCGCTGGACCAGCGAAGCCGATTACGCGTCCGCCAACCCGGGCTGGACCACCGTGATCGACCTCGACGCCTTGTCGAAGGCGGAAGGAAAGAAATGGGTTTGGAAGGGCGCCGATATTCTCGATCCTGAAGAACGGCTGGCGTTGCTCCACCTGTCCGACGGGGGCGAGGATGCCGTGACTTTGCGTGAATTCGACCTCGAAACCGGACAATTCGTCAAAAACGGGTTCAACATTCCCACGTCGAAGCAGAACGAGGCTTGGCTGGACCGGGACACGCTGCTGATCGCGCGCGACTGGGGCGACGGAAGCCTTACCAAATCGGGCTATCCGTTCGTCGTCAAGACGCTGAAGCGTGGCCAGCCGCTGGCCGCCGCGCAGGAAATCTATCGTGGCGCGCCAAGCGATCAGGTCGGCGTCTCCCCCTCCATTCTCTCGGATGGATCGGGCAACCGCGCGGCCTTCATCTATCGCGGCGTCACCTTTTTCACCAACGAGACCTATCTCGTGACGCCCAGCGGCGTGAAGAAACTGCCGCTCCCCGCCAAAAGCCAGTTGCAGGGCATGGTGGACGGTCACGTGCTGATCCAGACCAGCCAGGAATGGACGAGCGGCGGGGTGACGGTTCCGAGCGGCTCGCTGGCCGCCGTACCCCTCAAGGCCCTTCAATCGGGCGAGACACTGACGCCGCAGATCCTTTTCGCGCCGAACCCGCGACAATCGGTCGACGGCGTCGCTGCGACGAAGGACCATGTGATCCTGTCCTACAACGACAATGTGCGCGGGCGGGTAATGGTTCTCACGCCCGGCGCGCAAGGCTGGACCGAAAAGCCGGTGTCGTTGCCGGACAATGCCACCATCGGCATCGCCACCGCGACCGAAAAGAGCGATCGCGCCTATCTGTCGGTCGCCGGTTTCCTTGCGCCTACGACGCTCTGGTCGCTCGACGCCGCCAACCCTTCGCCCCGACAGGTCAAGGCGATGCCTGCCCGCTTCGATGCGAGCGGGCTTGTCGTCGAACAATATGAAGCGACTTCGACAGACGGGACCCGGATTCCCTATTTCATCGTCCATCGCAAAGACATGAAGAAGGACGGTTCCACGCCCACGATCATGACAGCCTATGGCGGGTTCGAAGTGCCGATGACGCCGAGCTATGCCGCGATCACCGGCAAATTGTGGCTGGAGCGGGGCAATAGTTTTGTCTTGGCCAACATCCGGGGCGGCGGCGAATTCGGCCCCGCGTGGCACGAAGCTGGCCTCAAGACCAAACGCCAGATCGTCTACGACGATTTCGCTGCAGTGGCTAAGGACATCTTTGCCCGCAAGCTGTCCTCGCCCGCCAAGTTCGGCATCTATGGCGGCTCCAACGGCGGACTGCTGATGGGGGTGGAATTCAACCAGCATCCCGATCTGTGGAACGCGGTGACGATCCAGGTCCCGCTGCTCGATATGATCCGCTACGAACAGATCGCCGCAGGCGCGTCATGGGTTGACGAATATGGGAGCGTGTCCGTGCCTAAGGAAAAGGCATTTCTCGAAACGATCTCTCCCTACGCTAACATCCGCAAGGGGGTGCGCTATCCGACGCCCTATATCTGGACCACAACCAAGGACGACCGCGTCGGCCCGCAACATGCTCGCAAGTTCGCCGCACGCCTCAAGGAATATGGCATTCCCTATCATTTCTATGAAGACACCGCAGGCGGTCACTCGGGCGATGCCGACATCGAACAGGGCGCACGGCTCCAGGCCATGCAGATGGTCTATTTCAGCCAGCGTCTGGAAGGGAAATAGCCACGGCGGACGCTAATCGGGTGTCGCCGATTGCTTCTGGCGGGGATCACGGGCTCGATTTCGACCCTGTGCATTTCCTCGCCGATGGCATTGGCATCATGACGTGCACGGCGGGGCCGAGGAGAAAGGTCGCGTCGGCACCCGGGCGCAGCGGCACCCCTTGATCGGTCGCAGCCGCAGTGCGCGTCTACACCGGATCGACCGCGACGACCTTTCCGCCCAAGGCCCGCCGGGCGCGAACTGTGTCCATGACATCGCGACCGATCAATACGCGGTCCCGTGCATGCCTTAGGTTATGCGAGCCTGCTCATCGCCAAGCCTTGTTGCGCCTCGCATTCGCCGCACATCACATCATCGCGTTGATCGCACCACAGGTTGCGAGGCCGACGATGACATTCATCGGTACGCCGATCTTTACGAAATCGGAAAAGCGATAATCAGCCGCGGCGTAGACCATCGTGTTTGTCTGATAACCGATCGGCGTTGCGAAACTTGCCGACGCTGCGAACATCACGGCGGTGATCAAAGCTTTGGGCTCCGTTCCGGTTACCTGACCAACGCCGATAGCCACCGGGGTCATGATGACGGCAACGGCGTTGTTCGTGACGGTTTCGGTCAGCAGGGACGTCAGAAAATAAAGCACGATCAATACTGCAAAAGGCGACAAATCATCGAGCCAGGGTGACGCAACGTCGACGATCAGTCGCACCGTCCCGATCGCTTCGAGCCCGCTACCGATGCCCAGCATGGCGAAGATGAGCACCAGCACGCTGCCATCGACGGAGCGCCATGCCTCCTCCGGATCGACACAGCGGGTAACGAGCACGATGCCGACGCCGATCATCGCAAGCGCGACGACCGGCAGCACCCCAAATGCCGCGAGCGCTACGACACCAACCAGCGTGAGGACCGCGATCGGGGCGCGATCCCGCCGGAAACGGCGGACATGGCTGGTGTCTTCGGCGATCAGATTTGTGTTCTCATGCAACGCGGCGATCGCCGGTGCTTCGGCGGCGACGAGCAGGCTGTCGGCGGCGCGGAGGCGGACACTGCCCAAATCGGGTCCGGGCACGTGCCGGGCACGGCCGATGCCAAGGACCCGGGCGGGGAGATTGGACAGGAAGGGAATGTCGCGCAGTTCGCGGCCGAGCGCAGGATGCGTCGGGGCAATCGTCAGACCGATCAGACGCACATCGTCAGACCGCTCGTTGGCAGCCAGCCGGATAGGCCGACCGACATTCTGAAGGCCGACGATCACGCCATCGCTGCGCGCCAGGTCGTCGAGTTCATCGGCAGAACTTGCGACGACCAACCGATCGCCTGGCGCGAGTTTCATTGCCGGATCGGGATTGCGAAGCGTTTGGATACCACGGCGCACCGCGATCAAGCGCACTTTGTCCCGCTTCAGAAATTGCAGGTCGCTGAGCCCCGGCAGCCTTTCGCCAGCATCGGGCGGAACGGCGAGTTCGGTCAGATATTGCAGTTCGTGCCGGTCGGCAATCTCATTGTCGGGCCGGTCGGGAAGAAGGCGCGGGCCGAGCAGCAGCATGGTAACCGCACCGGCGGCCATCGTGACCAGCCCGACGGCGGTGATCTCGAAAATGCCAAAGCCCGGTTGCCCGTTGGCGCGCGCCACGCCATCGACCAACAGATTGGTCGACGTGCCGATCAATGTCAGCGTGCCGCCCAGGATCGAAAGATAGGAGAGCGGAATGAGCAACCGGGTTGCCGGGATGCCGACCGTGCGTGCAAGCCGCCTGACAAGCGGGATCAGAATGATGACCACGGGCGTATTGTTGATGAAGGCCGGAGCGATGGCAGCGCCGGTCAGCATCTCGGCGACCGTCCTGCGCGGATGGCTTGCCGCGCGGCGCGTGATCAAACTGGCTATCGCCTCGATCGCACCAGTGCGAACCAGAGCACCGGACAGGATGAAGAAGGCGCCGATCGCTATGGGCGCCGAATTGGAAAACGCTTTCGTGATCAGGGCGGGCGTCAACCAGCCGAGGGCGATCATCGACGCGGCACCGCAGACGGCGACGGTCACAGGTGGAAAGCGTTCCGTCGCAAAAGCGATGAACAACAGGACGATGAACACTAGGCCAAGCATCGGAAGGTGCGGCGTAAGCGCGCTCAGAAGGTTGGTCGCCATCGGCAATCTGTAGCTGGATCGAACGAGCTTGCCACCGCAAACAATCGCGCGACTGTGATTGGCCGATCCTTTCCCTAATCTGTGAGAAGTCCGATGAACGCTCGCGCATCGAAACCGCGCGTTTTACGGGGCGCGTCCGACCTTGCGTTTGGCGCAGCGTAATCTTGGGCAATTTTAACGCTAGGCTGACTGCACCAAAAAAGCCGCAGCCAGGCGTTAGTATCGTCCGCTAGCACTGGCGCGAAGTCCCGCATCTTGCCCTGACGGGATCGTCGGGCGAAAAGATCGTTATCGACGCCCTGACGGAGCTTGAGATCTGGCGCCCAAGGCGCGAAGGGTCGGTGCGGTGACGGCCTTCACCCGTTGAGTTGACGGATTGGAGCGCGACTATGCCATTTCGAAAGGCGCACATCAGGACGATGACCGATCAAAGACACATCCGTCGCCAATGCGGAGCAATGCCGCGAGAGCTTCGTTGTTCAGCGATCCGATGCGACGAACCGCACGTCCGCTTTATCGATCGTCCCGGCAGGCAGTCGCCGATAGGCTGCACATTGCGATGAATATGGCGAAAAAAGCGAGCCGCGCCGCAAACTCCCGATGGCGCTGGCTCATTCGCGTGCTTTTCCGACGCATCTGGTTCCGCGCCGCGCTGTTCTCGTTATCCGCCGTGTTACTGGCATTGCTGTCGGCCGTCATCGCCCCCTTCATCCCCTATGATATGAGCGCCAAGATCGGTGCCGATGCGGTCGACAACATTCTGGGCATCCTCGCGTCGAGCATGCTGGCGGTTACGACCTTCTCGCTGACCGCGATGGTTTCGGCGGTCTCAGGGGCCAGCAGCACGATTACGCCGCGAGCGACCCAGATACTGGTGGCGGACAGCACGGCGCAGAATGCCCTGTCGACGTTTCTCGGTGCGTTTCTCTTCGCGATCGTCGGCATCTGCGCGTTATCGACGGGTCTGTATGGCGCCTCTGGCCGTGTCATCCTGTTCGCCGGTACATTGCTCGTCATCGCGATCATCGTTGTCACGCTGCTCCGCTGGATCGAGCATTTGTCCACCTTCGGGCGTGTCGCCAGCACGATCGAACGAATCGAACACGTGACACTCAGCGCCATCGAGCGATCGGCCTGTCGAGTGGCACTGCACAGCGGCGATCCGTCGGAGCCCGACGCGGGATGGACTATATGCTTCGACGGCATAGGTTATATCGCACATATCGATGTCGCAGCGCTCGAAGCGATTTCGCGCCGCCGCGATTGTCCGATCGACGTTCTGGTCCTGCCTGGCACCTTCGTTACGCCAACGCGCCCCATCCTGCGGACGCATCACGCTGCGAAGGAGAGCGAAGCGGAAATTCGCGCCGCCTTTACGGTCGACAGACAACGCAATTACGATCACGATCCAAGGCTGGGGCTGGTCGTACTGGCAGAAATAGCGTCGCGCGCGCTATCCCCGGCAGTCAACGATCCGGGCACGGCCATCGCGGTCTTGACGACATCCACGCGCGTGATGGCGAGATTCCTCAAAGGTGCCGGAGATCGGCAGGCTGACAATGGTGTCGGGGTCACCCTGCCCGCCATTCACGTTCACGATTTGCTGGAAGACATCTACCGGCCGATCGCACGCGACGGCGCTGGCTGCGTAGAAGTCGCGCTGCGGCTGCAAAAGACGCTGGGCGATCTCGCCGCACTGGCGCCATTTGCGCGCGGCACGCTGGTTCTCGCCGGCACCGAAGCACTGGCCCGGACCCAACACGCGATGGCGCTGGAAATCGACCGGGAGCATGTGCGCGCGGCCTATCGTGCATGGGCCACGCTCCCTTCGCCAGACGAGGGCGCGCGTTGATCGGTCGGTTCAGGTAGGAGTGCGGCGGACCTCCGCCGCTGCGGAGGTGAAGGCTCGCCTGCGGGTGCTGTTCACGAAGAAGCGAGTTGCGGCATCGGCGATCTGTTCACGGATGGTGCGGCGCTGGAATATAAGCTGCGCAAAGAGGGATGGATGCGAAGAACAACCACCGCTGCCTCATCAAGTAAGCCACAAAGATGTTTGTCGCCGCATTTGGCACGGAATTCTATACTCCGGGCGATGGGGCATGGCCCCTCATGCAAACGGCGAGAAGCGCTATCTATTCCTCGCCGTAATAGTCCCGATACCATTGCACGAAGGCGCGCACACCTTCTCCAAAGGGCGTTTGCGGCGCATAGCCCGTCAGCGACCTAAGCAATGTTGCGTCGGCCCAAGTGGCAGGCACATCGCCTTTTTGCAGATCCATGAGATTGCGGATGGCGGGGCGACCGCATTCTGCCTCGATCGCATCGATGAAGTCGGTGAGCTTCACTTTGGCATTATTGCCAATGTTAACGACGCGCCAGGGGGCAACATCGCTCAGCGTGTCGCCGGGTAGCGGGTCCCACCCTTCGCGCTCATCGACCGCAAGCGGCGGCGTGTCGATCAGCAGGCGAATGCCGCGCACGAGATCGGCGACATAAGTGAAGTCGCGATACATCTCGCCATGGTTGTAGACATCGATGGGCGTTCCTTCGAGGATGCCCTTGGTGAATTTGAACAACGCCATGTCAGGCCGCCCCCAAGGGCCATAGACAGTGAAGAAACGGAACATGGTGGTCGGCAGCCGCCAAAGATGGGCGTAACTGTGCGCCATTGCCTCATTCGCCTTCTTCGTCGCAGCGTAGAAAGTCAGCGGCATGTCCGCCTTGTCGGTTTCGGCATAAGGCATCTGAGTGTTTCCGCCATAGACCGAGGAGGTGGATGCCATCAGCAGGTGATCGACCTGAAGTTCGCGTGCGCATTCGAGAATGTTGAAGCTGCCCACCAAATTGGAATCGAGATAGGCGCGAGGGTTTTCGAGGCTGTAACGCACACCCGCCTGGCCCGCGAGGTGGACGATCACCTGCGGCCGCTCCGCCTCGCACAACGAACGGAGCAACGCTGTGTCTTCCAACTGGCCTTCGACCGCGTGGAAATGCGGGTTCTGAAGCAGCATCTGGTGCCGCCGGCGCTTGAGCGCCACGTCATAATAATCCGACATGCCGTCGAATCCTACGACGCGAAACCCGTCACGCAGCAGCAGGTGAGCGAGGTGATAGCCGATAAAACCCGCCGATCCGGTCACCAATATCGTCTTCACCCGATCCCCCATATTTACCACCTTTTGCAAAACGCTTCGCGCGAAAAGCCGTTTGTCCCTTTCCTCCAATCGGGGAACGAAGCCAATCGGTTAATCGCACCGCTACCGCAGACGACAGATAGCAGAGGGCAAAAAGGAGGGCCATGGAGCGCCAAAATCCCGATCGGCGTGATTCGGGAATATCCGAATCCGTGCAAAAAGAGTTCGGGGCCGATTACCCCCCTGCTCCGACCCCAGCACCCAAAGGTTTACAACCGCGACAGGGCAATGGTTGCATACACCACCCCAGCCCAAATGCGTTGTCCAGACGATCCGCCCATTGTTTCGCCCTGCCCTCAACCGACTTCGTCCGATGTCGCGTCGCCCAACAACTACCAGATCCGGTTAAGCGGTCGGTAAGCCTGACACGGCAGTAACCATCGGTCTTTATCCTGTCGCAGCGCTTGCCCGTTAGGATCGCGTCAATCCAACAAGGGCATTATTTCTATGGCTTATCTCAACGCGAAGGGTCGCGCCCTCGTGCTATCGTCGACTGCCAATTCCTATCCTCCGGCGGGCCCTGTCGCGTCGGTCCGCTATGGCACTGCGAAAAATGACGCGATGTATTCGCAATGGGGCGAAACGCTGGCCGGCGGTGCGGGAGACGACAGCTATTATCTGTGGCAGCCCAAGGCCACCGTGAGGGAAGCAGCGGGCGAAGGTATCGACACCGCATATGTACAGTTCGGCGGCACCTACACCCTGCCGGAAAATGTGGAGAACCTGTTCCTGATGGGTGCTTGGTCGACGGGCGGCACCGGCAACGCGCTCGACAACATCGTGTCTGCGGGCAAGACCGGCGCGCGGTTGGACGGCGGGGCGGGCGACGATGTCCTGATTGGCGGCGAAGGCGCGGACATCTTCACCGTCGCCAAGGGTAACGGATCGGACGTGATCCAGAATTTCCAGATTGGCTGGGATGTCATTTCACTGCGGAACTACGGCTTTTCGAATTGGGACGATCTTAAAGGACGCATCGCGCAGACGGGCGCGGACACGACCGTCGATCTTGGCGGCGGCGAGGTGCTGGTGCTGCGCGATACGCAGGCGTCGGCGCTGAGCGCGGCCGACTTCGGCCTGGCGCTGGGCACCCCGGTGCTGAACGCGGCCAAGGGCGCGATCGCCGACGTGGCGACGCTGGCGAACGCATCGAATGTGCAATTCGGCCATGGTTGGTACGTGCTCAACAATGCCTGGGGATCGAGCGGGCTGGTCGAGGGCAAGGATTACACACTGAGCAGTGTCGTAGACCGAGCCGACCTGACGGGAGGAACCAGCTTCAGCTGGAGCTATCCTGCCGCGCTCGCCACCGAATATCGCATCCTCGCCTATCCTGCGCTGTCCTACGGCGTGTCGCCTATGGCGCCCGGCGCCAATCCCAACAGCACCCTCTTCCCAATGAAGGCCGGCGACATCAAGGGCATGACGCTGGACTACGATCTCGCCTATGGCGGCACGACCAGCGGGTTCAACGTCGCCTTCGACATCTGGTTCACATCGGCGCCGCGCGGCGACGCGAGCACGATCTCCACCGAACTCATGATCTGGGTGCACAAGGGCGCGCTCACCCCCTCTGGCAACGCGGTCGGCACATACAGCGACGGGGACTTCAGCGCCACCATCTACCAGAAGGGCACTTATGTGGCGCTGGTGAGCGACAAGGACATCCCGGCGGGCAGCATCGACCTGGCCGATATCATTTCATCGCTGAGCGCGAAGGGGATCATGTCTACGGACAGCTATCTGGCGTCGCTGGAGTTGGGGGCAGAAGTCACGTCGGGCAGCGGCAACCTCACGATCAACAATCTCGATATGAGAGTTCAGCATCTCGACGCGAACGGCAGCGCCGTCACGACGACCATCGACGGCAGCGGGGCGCACACCCTCCTGCCCCCCCTGCCCGAGGTCGCGCCGCCCGCGCAGGAGGAGGCAGTGCTCGCGCCCGCTCCGGTCTTGCCGGCGGACTTCAGCGTCAAGGCGGGAAGCGATCACAGCGCCATGCTGACCGGAACAAGCGATCAGGACCGGCTGACCGTCGATTTTTCGGCGCTGTCACGAGGAATCGTCTTCAAGGCGCCCAAGCCCGACGGATCCATCGACATCGGGAGCGGGCACATCGACTATCTGTCGATAGAGCATTTCTCCGTCATCGGAACGGCCTTTGCCGACGAACTGAACGGCGGGGCGGGCGACAACCAGCTGATCGGCGGTGCGGGCGACGATGTGCTGCGCGGCGGGGCGGGCCATAATATCCTGGACGGCGGCACGGGTAACGACCGGTATGTCGTGATGAACAGCGATGACGTCGTCATAGACGAAAGCGGCGACGACTTCGTCACAACCTATGCCGATTACACCATCCATGCGGGGATCGAGACCGTCGCCCTCGCCAAGGCGGGTCTCACCGTCACCGGGAATGCGGAAAATAACCGCATCTGGGGCAGCGAAGGCCGCGACGTGATCCACGGCATGGGCGGCGACGATTATATCGACGGGAAGGGCGGAGACGACCTCATCCACGGCGGCGAGGGGAACGACATCCTCTATGGCGGGGCGGGGAACGACATCCTCCATGGCGATGCAGGCAACGATCAGCTCTATGGCGGAGATGGCGACGACACACTCTACGGCGGGGACGGCGACGATCTGCTGGATGGCGGAGCGGGCAACGATGTCCTCGCAGGCGGCGCGGGTAACGACCGCTACGTGATCCGCAGCACGACCGACGTGGTGATCGACGAGAGTGGCGACGACTTCCTCACCACCTATGTCGACTACACCGTTCATGCCGGGATCGAGACGGTCGCGCTCGCAAAGGCGGGCCTGACCGTCACCGGCAATGCTGAGGATAACCGCATCTGGGGCAGCGCAGGCAGAGACGTGATCCATGGCATGGGCGGCAACGACTATATCGGCGCCAAGGACGGCGACGATCTGGTCGATGGCGGTGACGGCGATGACACGATCTTCGGCGATGGCGGCAACGACATGCTTTACGGCGACGCCGGCAACGACCAGCTTTACGGTGGCGACGGCAACGATCAGTTGTTCGGCGGCGAGGGCCATGACGTACTGAACGGCGGGGCGGGTGACGATGTCCTGGTCGGTGGTGCGGGCATGGACCGCTTGATGGGTGGGGTCGGCGCGGACCGGTTCGTCTTCAATGCGGTATCGGATTCGCTGCCACAGGCTAAAGACACGATCCTCGACTTCAATTTTTTCGAAGGCGACCGCATCCTCCTTGGAGCGATAGATGCCAATGCTGGAACGACGGTGGACGACCCGTTCCGCTGGATCGGAACCGACAGCTTCCACAAGGTTGCAGGGGAGTTGCGATACAGCGTGGTAAACGGCGACGCAGTCGTCGAGGGCGACGTCAACGGCGACGGCGTGGCCGACATCGCCTTTGTCCTAAAGGGCATCGCCAATGTTCACGCTGGCTATTTCCAGCTCTGACCGCAAGCGCGAAAAAGGGAGCCGGAAGGGGAAAGGTCCTTCCGGCTCCCTTTGTGTCGCCCGGCAGCTTCGCGTCATTCGCGAAAGGCGCGGGCGAACTGGTCCTGGAATGGCTTGGTGAGGTAAGAGATCATGGACCGGCTTCCGGTCTCGATGAACAGCTCTGCGGGCATCCCAGGCTTGAGCGCCAAGCCGCGATTGGCCTTGAGCGCCGCTTTGTCGATGACGACGCGCACGGGGAAGAAGGTACGACGGCTTGCCCCCTCGCCATCGGTGACGGGATCGCTGCCGACATAGATGACGCGGCCCTTCAGCTCTGGCGTTGCCGTATTGTTGAGCGAGGACAGGCGAACCCGCGCGGGCAGGTCGCGGCGGACCTGGTCGATGTCGGACGGGTTGATCGCCCCTTCGATCACCATCTGGTCCTTGTCGGGCACGAGCGCCAACAGGGGTTCGGCCGGACGGATCACGCCGCCGATGGTAGCGACGCTCATCTGTTCGACCACCCCGTCGACCGGGGCACGCACTAAAGTGCGATCCCGCTGATCGATCGCCATGACGCTGCGGCTCTTCTGCTGGTTGAGCTGAGTGTTGATCTGCGCAAGTTCGTTGCCCGCCTCGCTACGACGGGTTTCGCCCAGTTGGATGATTTGCTCGCGCGTTTCGGAGATGCGCGCCTGCGTCGCGGCGACCTGGGCACTGAGCGCACCCATCGAACCGTTGAGGTCGACGGCGGTGCGTTCCAGCTGGTTAAGCCGGGACAAGGTCACCAACTTCTTGTCGTAGAGGCGCTGCATGCTCTGGCGTTCGGGTTCGATCAGGCCCTGCTGTTGGTTGAGAGCCGCCATTTGCGCACGGAAACCGGCGATCTGGCGATCATATTGTGCGATCCGCGCGACAAGCTGCGCGCGCATGCCTGCCTGTTCGGACCGGCGCAGATCGAACATGCGCTGTTCATCCGCCATCGCCTTGCGCGCCGACCCATCGGTGCGAGCCGTGAGAATTTGGGGGAAAGAGACCGAGGGCGCACCCAGCCGTTCGGCCTCCAGTCGCGCCTTTTGAGCCAGCATCTGGTCAACGGTCAAAGCCGCCATGGCGGCATCGGTGCCCGCGACCTTGTCGTCAAGCCGGATCAGCACCTGTCCCTTGCGCACATGCTGGCCGTTGCGCACCAGGATGTCGGATATGGTGCCGCCGGTCGGATGAGCGATGTGCTTGACCTGGCTGGCGACGCCGACCTGGCCCGAAGCGATCACCGCCGACCCGATCGGGATCAGCGTGCCCGCCGCGCCGAAGCCGACCACCAGCACGCCCATCAGCAACAGCGACCGCCGCAGCGCGCCGGCCATGCGCACGTCGGGATCATAAGGCTGGAGCAGCGCCTGCGCGGCGGGACCGGTGGGAAGGAGAGAAAGGCTGGTCATGACAGGCGGTCCTCAGGCGACGTTGCGGGTGGCCGGGGCGGAAACCGGGGCGGGAGTCGGCGCGGGCTGCGGCGCCTGCATTGCGACGAGCCGCTGGAGCACCTCGACGCGAGGGCCAAGCATTTCCATGCGCCCGTCCCGCATCATCAGCACCAGATTGACATTAGCGAGAGCGGAGGGGCGGTGCGCGATGATCACGACGATGCCACCGCGCGCCCGGATGCCTGCGATCGCCCGCTCCAACGCTGCGTCTCCTTCGGAGTCGAGATTGCTGTTGGGTTCGTCCAGCAGCACTACGAAGGGGTCCTTGTACAGCGCCCGCGCAAGCCCGATGCGCTGCTGCTGCCCGCCGGACAGATTGCGACCGCTCATGCCGACCTGCGTTTCGTAGCCGTTAGGAAGACCCACGATCATATCGTGGACACCCGCCTGGCGCGCCGCCGCGATCACGTCTTCGGGCGTGCAGTCGGGATCGAAGCGCGCGATATTCTCGGCGACTGTGCCTTCGAACAGCTCAACCGTCTGGGGAAGATAACCCAGATATCGGCCCAGCACATCCTCGGGATATTGGTCGAGCGCCGCGCCATCGAGGCGGATGGCGCCGCGGATCGGGCGCCAGATGCCCACCAGCGCGCGACCGAGCGAGGATTTTCCCGCCGCGCTCGGCCCGATGATGGCGAGGCCATCGCCCGCGTTGAGCGAGAAATCGGCGGCCTGCACAGTCAGTTGCTGCGAACCTGGGGGCGCGACGAAAAGATTCTGGACCTGAAGGGACGTCTCGGGGCGCGGCAGGATGTTCGCGGTCGCAGGCTCGGGCGGCACCTTCGCCAGCAATTCGGACAAGCGCGACCAGCCGGCACGCGCCGCGATCATCGACTTCCAGTTGGCGATCGCCTGATCCACAGGGGCCAGCGCGCGCCCCGCGAGGATCGAGGAGGCGAAGATCGCCCCGCCCGAGGCCTGTCCCTTGATGACGAGGATCGCGCCGACGGTAAGAATCAGCGATTGCAGCAGCATCCGACCGATCCGGCTCATCGCGCCTAGCGTCGCGACCGATCGGTTCATGTTCCGCTGCGCCGCGAGATAGTCGGAATTCACCTGTTGAAGACGGTCGAGCAGACGCCCCCGCATCCCGAGCGCCGAGAGGACCTCTGCATGGCGCACGCCTACTTCGGCGATGGCATAACGGTCGGCGGACGTGCGACTGGCGGTTTCGCTTGGTCCCTTGACCATGCGATTGGTCGCGATGGTGAGGCAGACGAGGATCGCGCCCCCCACCAGTGCGGTGAAGCCGGTCCAGAAATGCAGAAGCATCAGGACGCCGATGAAGAAAAGTATCCAGGGAAGATCGATGAGCGTCGTCGGCCCCGGCCCCGCAAACCACGCCCGCACCGCTTCAAGATCGCGCATGGGGCTGAGCCCGTCGCCTGCCGGCGACCCGCGATGCAGAGCCACATCGGTCATGGCGCGCTGGACCCGCCGCGCCAAAGCACGGTCGAGCGAATTGCCGACGTCGCTGAGCAATCCGCTGCGGTAATTCTCAAAAATGCCTTGGCAGGCGTAGACTCCCACCAGCATCGCCAGCAGGCCGAAGAGCGTCGGCAAGCTATGACTTGGCAGCACCGAATCGTACACCATCATCATGTAGATCGAGCCGCCCAACACCAGCACGTTCAAAACCGCGCTTAACAAGGCGACGGTAAGAAAGGCTTTGCGATAGCGGCGGACGACCGCGCGGAGTTCTTCGGGCATGGGCGACGCCGCAGACTGGCTCATGGAGGATTCCTTAGGGACCGGCCCCATCGACGGAAGGAGCGCAATCGTTCTGAATCGTTCCTAGGCAAAAGAGGTAAACAACGGGTCAACCAGAGCAGCGGAAATCCCTTGTTTTCAACGGTTCGTCGCAAATCCGGCACGCGTTGGGCAGCCAGAGGGGCGCTGTCGTCGCAAGAAAATACATGCCCGCCGCGGAAACGGAATCGCCTTATTTTAAGTCTGAGCCATGATTCAACTTCAGTTCGTCTCAAACGATCGCAGTTGCCAAAGCGAAACGACCCGTCGTCGAACTCACTTATTCCGCAGGTTTAACGAAAATAACAGAACTAGCGGTCGATTAACCACGGCGCTTCAGCCTATTTTTCCCGCCGCCGCTTACGATGGCCCTGACTCCTGACAGCGGTAGGGCAATAGCAATGACGGTCGCATCGAACATCGGCTTCGCGCCGAAATCCATGGAAATTGGCAAGGGTCCGGACAGCTTCGTCCTGACCGTCTCGCAGGACGCCTACCTCGGCAATGCGCGATATCTGGTATTCGTCGACGGCAAGCAGGTCGGCGATCTGTTCGAAGCATCGGCGCTGCGGTCGTCGGGCGTCACCGACACTCTGACCATCAAGGGCGATTTCGGGTCCGGCGCGCATCAGGTGACGGTGCAATATGTCAACGATATCCGCAATCCGCTGGCCCCCGACAACAGCCAGGATCGCAATCTCTATGTCCACAGCGTCGCCTATAACGGCGCGCTGGTCAGCGACACGCGAACCAACATGTTCAGCAATGGCGCATCCACCTTCGCCGTGCCTGCCAACGCCACCTCCACGACCGGCAGCTTCACGCTGGGGAACGGCCCCGACACGCTGACACTCAAGATCGCGCAGGACGCCTATGTCGGCAACGCGCGGTATCAGGTGTTCGTCGACGGCACGCAGGTCGGCGGCACATTCGAAGCGCAGGCATCGCGCCGCGACGGGGCAAATGACGAAGTCACGCTGAAGGGCGACTGGGGCAACGGCGCACACGACATCGCGATCAAATATGTGAACGATACGCGCAATGCCGCCGATTTGACCTTCGTGCAGGACCGCAACCTCTATGTGAACGGCATCACCTATAACGGCGCTGTCGTAAGCGACGCGCGCACCAACATGTTCAGCAATGGCACGACCACCTTCAGGGCGCCCGAGCAGATCGTCGACAAGACGCTGATCGGCACCGATGCAAGCGACGTTCTGCTGGGCGGCAAGGGCAACGACGTCCTGCGCGGTGGCAAGGGCAACGACATGCTGACCGGCGGCGCGGGCAGCGATACCTTCGTTCACTACAAAGGCGACGGCGCCGACACGATCACAGACTTCACCGCCAGGGGCTTGCAGGCGGACATGATCGATCTTGGCAACTATGGCTTTGCCAAGTTCGAGCAACTGTCCTCCCGCATCGCGCAGGCGGGCAAGGACACGGTCATCACGCTGAACGGCAGCGACAGCCTGAAGTTGCTGGGCGTCAAGGCGACCGACCTGTCCACCGCCAACTTCAAGTTCAGCGATGTTGTGTCGCCCAATACGAGCGGCCTCAATATCGGCATCAATATCAACGGTGCTGAGTATATCGGGCCCAAGGGGCAAAAAACGGGTATCGACTATTTCCCCACAACAGAAGAAATCACCTATTTCGCGGCGAAGGGGATGAACGACCTGCGCCTCCCCATCGCGTGGGAAAGCCTGCAACCCACATTGGGCGGCGCATTCGATGCCGCCTATCTGGCAAAAATCCACGCCACCGTCGACTATGCCAAGTCCCTGGGCATGAACGTCATCATCGACGTGCACAACTACGGCAAATATAACGGCAATCTGATCGGCAGCGCATCGGTGCCCACCAGTGCCTTTGCCGACCTGTGGTCGAAAATTGCGACATCGTTCGCCGGCGACAGCAATGTGTCCTTCGGCCTTATGAACGAACCGCAGATTACGTCTGCGAACGCGTGGCTGGGCATGGTCAACGACGCGATCGGCGCCATTCGCGCGACCGGCGCGACCCAGCAGATATTGGTGCCCGGCGTCGACTGGAGCGCGGGCGACCGCTGGCTGACCAACGGTAACGCGTCCGTGCTGGGCAAGGCTGGCGCGATCGTCGACCCGCTCAAGAACTTCGCCTTCGAAGTGCATCAGTATCTGGATGCCAACACATCGGGCACAGGTTCCTCTGTCGTGTCCGAGACGATCGGGGCCGACCGCCTGGCCGCAGTCACCGACTGGGCGCGCGCCAACGGCTACAAATTGTATCTGGGCGAAACGGGCGTCGCGGACAACCAGCCTTCGCTGGCGGCTCTCGACACGATGATGCACTTCCTCAAGGGCAACGAGGATGTGTGGCAGGGCGTGTCCTACTGGGCTGCAGGTTCGGTGTGGCAGGGCAACTATATCTACTCGGTCCAACCGATGAAGGGCGCGATCGACAGCGGGCAGATGGATGTGCTGGATAAGTTCATCAATGCGCCTGCGACAAAGACGGTGCTGGCGGACGGCACGACCCAGGTCGATGTGCACGGATATGCCAAGGAAGCGGTGTCGATCCGCGACCTGCTGAACAGCGACGGGGATCTTGTATCCCGAACCGTCTACGATATCAGCGGCCATGCCACTACGCAGTCGATCCTCAACAAGGACGGCACGGTAAAGGCCTATCATTTCGCCACCGACGGTTCGGGCACAGGTACGGTATACGCCGCCGGATCGGACAGCGTAATCCGCACCGAAAAGCTGGGGATTGCAGGCCTGATCACCGAATCGACCGACTATCTCAACGGCGGCTACGTCCAGTCCAGCTACACCAAGGGCGTCGTCAGCCAGTCGACCGAATATGACAAGAACTGGTCGATGGTCGGCAGCAGCAGCTATTATAACGACGGCAAGGTCAAGCAGCACAGCTACAAAGAAGCCGACGGCGACTGGATCATCGATTATTTCAGCACCGCGGGACAGTTGACCAGCAAGGGCGAATTCAGCAGCGGTTGGTCGATGAAGAGCTGGATTTCCTATCTGGCTAACGGCGGATGGGACAAAACCATCGTGCACGACAATGGCAGCAAGGACATCGGCCATTATCAGGCAGGCGCGGATTCCCCATACAAGGTCGATCATTTCGACATGACCGGCAAGTTCCTCCAGTCCGACATGTCCTTCATCCTCTGATCCGAAATGATGCCGTTAAAAAGCCGGGCCATTCCCATGGCCCGGCTTTTTCCGTCCCGGCCAGGGTCAATTCGCTCCAGAATTGGGCAAGGTTACCTTGACAATATCCCCGCACATGGGAAGGCTATCTCTTTTGCGCTGCCTATTGGACAACCAACGGATGCGACTGGACGATGAGCGATATCTTTATGCGCGTCTCCCGCGCCTGCGCTTCATGCTTCGCCGCGCCCTGCGGCGCCCTACGCTAGACCCCGCACTTTATGCCGACGCCGGAATAGAGGACGGGGAGCGCCGCCATCTCGAAGCCGTCGCCGCGTCCGCGCAGAAACGCTTCGAGGACAGGCAGTTGCTGTTCATCTATGGCGTGATGCCGCGCAGCGGGACGAACTTCCTCTACGAACTGCTGCTGCGAGTTCCGCCGTTCGTGCGCAGCCGGATCGCTTTTGCTGAAATGCCCATCCTTGCGGGCGAGAGCTATTTCCGCGGCCCGACCGACCTCATCGGGCGAGTGCATCCGCCCAGCGGTGCAGCGTTCGGCCGGATGGAGTGGATGAGCTATGCCGTGTCGGGGTTTCGCAACCGCCTTCTGGATATGGCCGATCCAGCCAGCGTCACGCTGATCAAGACCCCCTTGGTCTATAACATCGAACTCTTCCCCACCCTGTTCCCACAGGACAGGATGATCTTCATCGTGCGCGACGCACGCTATATCGTCGACAGCTTCATGCGCACCTTCGCCCGCACCCGAATGAGCCGGACGTTCGAGGATGTGTGCCTCGAAACGCGCATGGCGATGGAAAAGAGTGAAGCCTTCCTGGCGCACCAGCCCGCCGACCGCGTGATGCCGCTGCGGTACGAGGACGTGGTGCGCGACAAGGGTGGCGCGCTGCGTGCGATTTTTGCGTGGATGGGAATTGAGCCCGGCGCGATCGACGGCGCAATCGAGCATCTGCCGATCTACGGCTCCTCTACGCACTCGCGCGGGGATGGGGGCGCGGTCGAGTGGAAGCCCGTGGAGGCCGATGGCAGTTTCGATCCGACCAGCCGTCCGCTCGACTGGAGCGACGCACACAAGCGGATTTTTACCCGCACGTGCGGCGCGGCGAACCGGCGGCAGGGCTACCCCGAACGCTAAAGCTCGCCTTAGCCCTCGATTTCCTCGCGTCCGAAATAGCGTTGGACCATGCGCGGCGCGGGGGCCGTCACGACGCTGCGCCATTCTGCCGGATTCCGGCGATCCTGCACGCGCAGCCAGACATAGTCGACCTCGCTCCAACGGCGGACCCGCGCGCTGAGGCTGTCGAGGACGAAATCGCCCTCGGGCAAATGCGCAACCAGCACCGAATGAAGGCCGAAGCGGCGGGAATAGACCACCGCTATGGCGAGATCGTGCGGGTCCATGCCCATGTCGACCAGCCGCAGTCTTTTTTCCAATGCGATGTCTTCGCAATCGCCCATGGGTTTGCCCTGCCCCACCGGCAGGCTCCACCGTTCGCCCACGCCGTAGATGTCGATGTCGGGAAGCTGGAGGATGGACCGGTTTACACGGTTGTTGAAGGCGACAAGATATTTGCGGGTGAAAGAGGCCGTGGCAGAGACCGAGTGCGCCCGTGCGGTCCAGGGCGTATCGACGATCGGCGCGAGGGCCATGGTCGGCCGCGCCGTGCCGCGCGTGGCGCGTGCCCGACCCAGAAGCGATTGGCGCGCCATATCGGTCGCACGCAGCAGCGCGGGCGTGGTGGCCATGGCCCGCCCGTCCTGTTGCGGCATGGCCGTACCACCGGTTGCACTTGCCGCAGAAGCGTCCGCGACGTGCACGGTCGTTTGCGTCACTGAAGCGATCACGTCCGATTCGCTGCGCCCTTCCAGATAAGCGCAAAGTCCCGGCTGCCGTTGGCAAAGGTCAATATAACCCTGCGGCGCGTCGGAGGACGCACCCAGAGTCAAGAACGGGGAGAGGCTGCGGGACGCCGCATGGGCCGTGCAAGGCAAGGCGACTGCAAGCGACAGGGACAAAAGAATCGAGATCGAACGCACGCAAAAGCCCTTCCGATTTCAGTCCCGAAAGTGCTTTGCCATCCAAGGTAAGAAGGGTTGGTTGCCCGACAGGGTAACTGGGAAATTAGGCATTACCTGTGGGTCATCGCGATCCGATGTCGGGGAACGGCTTGACGCTGTCCTACAGCCGCCCGGCCCGCGTAAGCCGGGGAGCACATCGAGAAAGAAGGAGCAGTCATGCCACAGCCTAACGAGATACTGGCGCCTGCGGGGTTCGTGCCGCAGCAGGCCGTTGTTTTCGCCCGTCCGGACGGGACGCCTACGACCGTCAATCCCGCCAACCCCCTGCCTGTCGCAACGGCGGCAGGCCGGGCGGCGCTTTCCGCGCCGCTGTCAGGTTCCACCGGCACCGGTATGATGGCCGGTCCCTTTATCCCCGATTTGGGGCGCGAAGTAATCTTGACGCTATCGGGCAATTTTTCCGGCACGGTGACGCTGATGCGGTCGGTGAACGGCGGCGCATCGATGCTACCCGCCACGCTCGCCGGGCGAGCGCTGGCATGGACCGGCGCTTTAAACGAGATCGTGTGGCTGGAAACCGAAGCGGCAGCCGGCCTCTATCTCCAGATCGCCGTGTCGGCAGGCACCTTGACCTATCGGGTGGCGCAATGAGCGCGGCGCTGGCCATCCAAGCGAAGGCGATTGCCGCCCGCGCAGCACGCAACCAACTGGCTCAAGGGGCGATCCTCACCAATCCGGCGGGCCTGCGCCGGTTCCGCGCGGCTTTGGGCGACGCCTTGTACGCACCGGTGCATATCGCCTGCTGGGGCGACAGCATCACCGAAGGCGTGGGCACGGAAAATTCCAGCAATATCCTGTCCAACCTCGTCGCAGACACGCAAGGCTGGCCCGGTCAGATACGCGCCCTTCTGGCTGCGCGGTTGGGCTTGCCCGGCGGCGGCGCGATCACGCCCTTCTTCACCGGCAGCGACAGCCGCGTCGCAAAAACGGGATCGCCGGTAGCCGACAGTGTCATCGGTCCGATGAAATGGGGCGCGCGGATCAAGTCCGCCGACATGGTGGAGTTCACGACTCCTGCCTGCACCGCCGTCGACATCCTCTATTGGGCGGGCGGCAGCGCGGACGGGAGCGTGATCGGCGGCTTCACCTATCAGGTCGACGGGGGAACAGTGACGACCGGCCTTGTCGGCGGAGCCAATGCGACGCCGGGCTACCGTGTGCTGAGCCTAACCGGTCTGGTAAACAGCGCGCATGTCGTGCGCCTTGTCGGCGGCCATGCGAGCAACGTCCAGCATATCAGCGCCATCCGGTATCATAACAATCAGGGGATCGTCGTCAGCCGGTGGGGTCGCGCAGGCTGGACGGTTCCGGACATGCTGGGCATCGGCGAGGCGAGCAGGAACAATGCAGCGACGGGCAGCGCCTACAGCCGCGCCCGTCTGCTGGCTGCCATCGGCGGCTATGGCGAGCATCTGACCATCATCGCGCTCGGACAGAACGACGCGACGCTCCAGAATGTCGCGATGGGCGGGGGGTCCGGCGGCGAAGCTGTGGGGATAGTCTATCCCAACGTAGAGACCTACGAAACCAGCCTCCGTTCCGTGGTGAATAGCGTTACTGCCGCGGGCGGATGCTGCCTGCTGCTCAACACCGCGCTGCCGCCACCCGGAGGTGCGACGGTGCCGGCAGGTGGCCAGCCTTATTACGCCTATCATGAGGCAGCACGC
The DNA here is from genome assembly GCF_003248505.1 of Sphingobium sp. Lineage (GTDB taxonomy): Bacteria > Pseudomonadota > Alphaproteobacteria > Sphingomonadales > Sphingomonadaceae > Sphingobium. Next base: position 86,150 of record NZ_QFOA01000001.1, on the reverse strand, counting down.
CGCATCGCGGCCGACACCGATCATGTCGCCCATCTTTCGATTGCCGATCGATGGGGCCTGTCCGGCGACATGAGCCTGGCGGAGAATGTGTCGATGGGCCTTCTGTCGGCTGCGACATCCGTCCATCCGTCGCGGCGCGGCCATGGCGACATCGCCGGCGCACTGGCGCAGACTTTGCTTCGTCCCGATCTGGTCACAGCGTAACGCAAGGGGGCCATGAGCCCCGTTGCATCGCACAAGGGCAGAGCGTCACATTGCGGGACGCTCTGCCCTTCCGCATTTTTAGGCTATATTGCGGCGCGAAATCCGGTAGGAATGCCGGACGATCGGCGAGACGGGCACCGCAGTGACGAATACGGGGGTTTCATGATCGACGCGCATCGCCGCACGCTCGTTCGCACGACGCGCCTGACAATCGCATATGGAGCGGTTGGGACGGCGTTTGGCGGCGAGCAAGAAGGATCGCCATGCTGATCGACGGGATCGAGGGTCTTACCGATCAGCGCGGGCGCGTTGTGGTGATCGGAAGCGGTCCGGTGGGACTGGGACTGGCGGTCGACTTGGCGCGGCGCGGCATTCCGGTGACGGTGCTCGAATCAGGCGAGGGCGCGGCCAATCCGGTCGTCCAGCAATTGTCGGACGCGCAATTGACAGACGCACGCCGCCATGACGAGATGGCGGTCGCCGTTGCCCGCCGCCTGGGCGGCACGTCGAACCTGTGGGGCGCACGGTGCCTGCCCTTCGACCCGATCGATTTCACGCCGCGCGCCTTCGTCGACGCGCGCTGGCCCATCGGCCATGCCGATCTTGCCCCTTATTGGCACCGTGCAGTCCAATCGACGGCGTCAGGCGCCGACCGGTTCGAAACCGGCCCGCTGCTGGGCCGCGAGGCGGACAACAGTTTTACGGTCGACCGCCTGGAACGCTGGGCCAATGTCCAGGCGGCGCAGAATGTCCATGCAGAGGCGATCCGTTCGTTACCCGCGCTGGAAGTGCGCACACGATGCACCGTGACCGAGATCAAGATGGCCAGCGGCCGTGCCGATGGGCTAACCGTCGCCCATTCCCTGTCCGGCGAGACGGTGGACATCGCGGCAGACACCATAGTCGTTGCCGCCGGGGGCATCGAGACAACGCGGTTGCTGCTTGCCGCGCGCAAGGTTCATCCTGCGCTCTTCGGCGGCCCCGACGGCCCGCTCGGTCGCCACTATATGGGGCATTTGATCGGCGAGATCGCCGACGTGACTTTCGCCTCCAATGACATCAGCCGCGCCTTCGACTTCCATGTCGATGAACACGGGTCCTACGTCCGCCGCCGTTTGGTGGCATCGGACCGGACACAGATCGACAACCGGCTTCTCAACTGCGCCTTCTGGCCGGTAGTGGCACCGGTTGCCGATCCCCGGCATCGCAGCGCCATATTGTCGATGGTCTATCTGGCGCTCAGCATCGGGCCGCTGGGTCGCATGATCGTTGCAGAAGCGATCCGCCGCCGCCACGCCCTGGACAAGCCGCACCGCATCGCGGCGCACATCCGCAATTTGATCGTCGGTGCGCCTTCAGCCGCCGCCTTTGCCGCTCAATTCTTCTGGCGACGCTATTTCCGGCCGGAGCGTTTGCCCGGTTTTTTCGTGCAGAACGCAGCCAACCGATACGGACTCTTCTACCATAGCGAGCAGGCACCGCACCCGGACAGCCGGGTGTTCCTGACCGACCGGATCGACCGGCTCGGGCTGCCCAAACTGGAAATAGACTTGCGCTTTTCCGATCAGGACGTGGATTCGGTGGTCCGTACCCACGATATGCTCGACCAGTGGCTGCGCAAGGTCGGCATGGGCGCGCTTCACTACCGGATGCCGCAGGAGGAACGGGGCGCGGCGGTGATGGCGCAGGCGGCGCACGGCACGCATCAGGTAGGGCTGACGCGCATGGCCGCCGACCGAACGCGCGGCGTCGTCGACGCGGACCTTGCCTGTTTCGATGTGCCTAACCTGTTCCTCGCCACCACAGCCGTGCTGCCGACATCGGGCCAGGCCAACCCGACTCTGACTGCCGTCGCGCTCGCGCTGCGACTGGGGGACAGGCTGGCGGAACGGATGACGGGCAAGACCGAAATCCGCACTCCGATGGACAAGGTGGCGTCACTGTGACGGATGCCCCCGCAACGACGGTCGCGCCCCCAAAAGAAATCCGGCTGCTGGGCTTTCGCCTGCATCCCATGACGGGGCAGGAGGTGATCGCGCAGGTTGACGCTGCCGTGACGGAGCGCCGCCGCCTCATCATGAGTAACCTCAACCTGCACGGCATGGCCCTTCTCTATGAAAGCGAGCCGATGGCGCGCCTGCTGTCGCAGCGCGACGCGCAGGTGATGATCGACGGAATGCCGATCATCTGGCTCGCGAACCTCCTCGGGCACGGGCTGTCCCGCGCCAAGCGCACGACCTCGCTCGAATTTTACGACGCGATGTTCGTGCTGGGGCGCGAGCGGGGATGGCGGTTCGGCTATGTCGGCGGTGCGCCCGACACGCTCGAGCGCGGCATGGAAACACTGCGCGCGCGCTTTCCCGGACTCGATATCGATGGGCGGCACGGCTATTTCGACGTGAACGACTACAGCCCGCAATCCAAACAGTCCGAAATCGTCGAATGGATGCGCGCACGGGCGCACGATGTCCTGATCGTGGGGATGGGGATGCCACGACAGGAAGAATGGATTGCGGCCATCCAGTCGCGCGTACCCACGACCGTGCTCATGCCTACAGGGGCCTATCTGGACTATCAGGTGGGTGCGCAGAAACTGACGCCCCGCTGGATGGGCCAGTTGGGGATCGAATGGCTTTATCGCCTTGTCAATTCACCGCGGCGGCTGGGCTATCGCTACCTTGTCGAGCCAAGCATATTGTTGACCCGCATCGCGCTGCGCCGCCATCCGCAGAAACGCTGGCTGGAGCAGGTAGGATGAGCGATCTGCAACTCGGCCTGGGGTGCGCCTCCATGGGATCGCGCAAGTCGCGCGCCGAGAGCGTGGCCGCTCTAGAGCGCGCCTATGAGGCAGGCATCCGCTGGTTCGATGTCGCGCCATCCTATGGCGACGGCGCTGCCGAAGAAGTGCTGGGGCGCTTCGCAAGCGTGCGGTCGGATATTACCGTCGCTACGAAGGTCGGCATCCTGCCCGGCCATGTCGGTCTGGCGAAGAAATTGATCAGACCCGCCGTCCGCATGGCCCTGACAATGGCACCGGGATTGCGGAACGTGGTCAAGCGCAATCGTCCCGCCGCCATGAAGCAGCCGCTGACGCCGTCCCTGATCGCGGCGAGCGTCGACGCCAGCTTGCGCAGGTTGCAAACGGAGCGGATCGGGATGCTGTTTCTGCACGGTGCCACGGCGCAGGAAACGGCGGACCCCGCGGTGATCGAGGCAGCCGGGCAGCTTATCGCCAACGGCAAGGTCGCGCGCATCGGCATCGCCTCCTCGCCCGACGCCATTCGGGCGGGACTGGCCGCCAGCCCCCTCTACACCGCCGCCCAGTTCGCCAACAATCCGTTCGAACCGGAACTGGAAGAACTCCGTCCGCTGCTCGACAGCAGGCCCGAAATTCTCGTGAGCACCCACAGCGTCATCGGCAGTGCGGGGATGGTCGAGGCGATCGCGGCCCAGCTGGGCCGCGACGCCGCCCTGGCCGATGCCTTCGGTCAAGCTGGCTATACCGGCACACCGCGAGCTATGGTATCCGCCTTCCTCGCCGACTATGCAATTGCACCGTCCCGGACCGGGATCGTCTTGATGTCTATGTTTTCTCGCGCCAATCTGGAAAACAATATGGCACGGCTCTCGCGACGCCGCGATTACGATGCCATGTTAGAACTCGCGAGTCGGATCGAAACGCCTGCGAAAGTATTTTCGCAGGAAGATCGTAAGCAAAGATAAAGTCATTTCATGCCAATAAATGCTGGCTCCATGGAGATCGGATAGCCCTCAACGTGACGACAGGCACAAATTCATCGCGCGAAACCAAGCGCCGCAGACTGCTCGTCGTAGGTGGATCGCACGACCATCTGGGTGGCGTGGAAGCGTTCTGCGAGCGTGGCTGTATCGCATTGGAAGCGCGCGGTCGCTGGTCGTGCGACAGGGTGACGGCGGGCAGCGCCTACCTGACGATGCGGCGTATTCCGTTGTTCCTGCGAAGCATCGGCCAGTTGATCCACCGGGGCTTCGTGCGGCGACCGGATGTCGCGTGGATTCAGTATGTGAACCTGCCCGACCTGTTCTATGTCGTGGTGGCCAGGGCGATGGGCATGCGCGTCATGGTGACGCCGCATCTGGGATCGAACTGGCGGTCGCAGATGAACCCCTTCATGCGCCGCCTCAGCAAATTGCTGTTGCATCTGACGGACCGGCTTGCGCTGATCAGCTGGACGCAGGAAAAGGAATTGTTGCTGCCCCGGTCGGTGCCGCGCTCCCTGATCCGCAACTTCCTGCCCGACACGGTACTGTCGGCCCCGCTTATCGACGGAGAACAGCTTCCCGCACCGATCCAGCTGATCCATTCCAGCCGCCTGTCCGAGGGCAAGGGCACGTTCATGGTCGTCGACGTCTGCCGCCGACTGCGGGACGCGGGCGTTCCATTCTTCGCTCGCATTACGGGCACCGGCGACGCCGGAACCATGCAGCGGCTTCACCGCATGATCGCTGACGCCCGTCTGGAGAGCCAAGTAGCGGTTCTGGGCCGCGTGCCAGAGAACGAACTGCTCGACCATCTGCGTCACTCCGACGTGCTGATCCACCTGTCCCGGATCGATTCCTATCCTCTGATCGTGCTGGAGGCGATGTCCTGCTCGACGGTCCCGGTCGTCATGGAACTGGCAGGTGCGCGTGACATGGTCGAAACCTATCGCGGCCATGTCGTGAGCGTTTCGGGCGCTGTCGACGAAACCGTCGCCTGGCTTGAGGCTTGCGATCTCCAGGCGCTCCGCCGCGAAAGGCGCGAAACGGCGGAGCGGGTGCGGACCGATTATAGCTGGAGCAACTGCGCCAGTGCGCTGTCACGGGCGCTCGATGCCTGCATGGACGAGCAACGCGAGACAATCGACGAACCGCGTTCCGACTCGCGAGTGACGGCGGACGCGCCTGCCGTACAGGCGGAACCGGTCACGGCATCCTCCGGCACGAACCTGTCTTAAGTCGAGCACGGTCGGTCCTGCCGCGATCAGGCCGGTCGCGGATCGGCCTTTTCGATCGCGCTCGCCAGCGCCGCCCATATGTCCTTGGGCTTATAGTCGTCGTCGCGCAACGTGGGCCGCAGCGGCTGTCCATCGGATCGCGCGCGGTCGGGCGATTGCCGCAGCCAGCTGTAGCGGTCGACATTGCCCCAGGTCAGGACGCCCAGACATTCGGGATAACTCAGCATCACGCCGAGCAAACGGCTCGCCAGCCCCGCTGCCGCTTCGTCCCGCCGCCCGGCGTTGCCGATGATCCCACCATCGTCCACATCGAGTTCGGTAATCATCAGCTTCAGCCCCATGCCGGTCAGATGATCGCAAAAAGCTCGCCAGCGCGTTTCGGAAAAGCCGTAGGCAGTGCGCAGATGGCCTTCGAACCCGAAGCATTGGATACGCGCGCCCCTGCTCATCAGACGATCCATCAGGCGGACGGTCGAATCGAGTTGCGCCTGCTGATACCAATGATCCTGTGCGATAAGATCGTGGTTCAGTACGCGCAACGTATCGGGATCGGCATCCGCCGCCGCCTCGAACGCCAGGTCAATATAGCGTTCCCCCAGCTTCGGGCCGAACAGCCGGTCGAGCAGCACGTCCTTCGCTCCAATGGGTTCGTTCACCACATCCCACTGCACCAGCCGACCGCGCCAATAAGTGGCAACCGCGTGGATATAGGTTTGAAGATAATCGCCTGCCTTGCCCGCGCTCATCGCGCCGATGTGATCGGCGGCCCAGGCCGGCTGGCTGTTCCACCACGATAAAGCATGGCCACGCATCGCCATATTGTTGGCGCGTGCGAAAGCATAGACTTTCTCCGCGCCGCTGAAATCGAGCGGCCCGCCCGGGGTCGCTTGCACCACGCCCCATTTGAGTTCGTTTTCCGGAACCAGGATGTTGCAGTCGCGCCGCAGCGTTTCGACCAGCTTTTCATCCGTCGCAATCGCTTTCGCGGTCACTGCCGTGCCGCACAGCAGCCCCTTGCGATCCGCCTTGCCGCGAAGATCGCCGCTCAGGTCGACAGGCTTGAAGGCGGAAAGCTCCGCTTCTTCCCCCAGGACGAGAGACGTGACGCCGGTCAGCGCCACCGCAGCGGCGGCGAGCGACAGAAAATCCCTCCGCTCCACCGTTTGGTTCATGCTGTGCGGCCCCTAGCTATGCCTTTCGCACTAGCAAAATGCGGAACCGTTCGAAAGGGCCGTCGATAAAATGCGCGAAACGTGGACGCGCCTTTCGGCATGATCGACAGGGCGGAAGAATTTGCGTGGCTTTTTCCCCCGGCACGCCATAACAGACGGGCCGTTCTTTGGCGCAGTGCAACAAAAGCCCGCGCTTTTATGGGAGCGATGTTCCGCATGTTGTTCAGGCAGACGCTTCTTTTTCTTCCAGCACAGCTGCTGCCCGCGCTCTGCCAATTTGTGCAGCTGATCGTCTGGTCCCATCTCGCGCCTGCCAGCGTGATCGGGGTGGTGACGTTGTTCACGTCCATCCAGGAATTCCTGAACATCGCCTTCATGGGGTTCTGGAACCAATATACCCAGCGCTATATGCTCAAGCATGGCGAAACGCCCGAAGGGCAGGTGCGCATGCGCCATGCATCCACCCTGGTGGTGATCTTGTCGGTCGCTTTCCAAATCGTCATCGCGCTGCTTTGCTTTGCGCTCATGATCGACCGGGCGATGTCGTTCGCCATGGCAGCGGCGCTGGCAGGCCTGGTGGGATGCCGGGCGCTCAACCTGTTCCAGGCGGAGCGCGCACGTGCTCGGGGCGACGTGCTGGGCTATTCGGTCGCGGTGATGAGCGGGCCGGTCATCGGCTTTCTCATCGGCCTTGCGCTGCTCTATCGGTTCGGCGGCAGCGCGTTGCTCATCTTCAGCGGTTTTGCCGTGGCCCAGCTGGCGGGTGTGCTGTTCAGCCTGACGCGGGACCGCAGCTGGATCGGCTTCGGGCGCCCCGACACGGCGCTTATCCGCCATGCGCTGGGTTATGGGATGCCGATCATCGTCAGTTCCGTGCTCGCCTGGGTCAGCCAGAATGCGTCGCGGTTCGCCGTCAGCTATGCCTTTGGCTTGAGCGCGGTGGGCGTTTATTCGCTGGGCATGGGCCTTGGCTATCGCGCGTCGCTCGTGTCCGCGATGATGGTGAACGCGGCGGCCTTTCCCATCGCGGTGCGGATGGCAAACGCCGGCGACCTGCCCGGTGCTCGGCGGCAGCTTGCGACCAACGGAGCGTTGCTCTTCGCCGTGCTGGCCGCATCGGTGGCAGGGCTGGCCCTGGTGTCGGGCGATGTCGTAAGGCTCTTCGTGTCCAGCCGAATGGACGGGCCGGTGCAACCGGTCATGCTCTGGTCGCTGCTGGCAGGCGGATGCATCTGCCTGCGACAATATTTCCTCAACCAGTTCTTCCTGCTGGAAGGCAATACGCGCCCAATTGCCATCATCTCGATCGCCGAGGCGGTCGTCGCCGTGCTGTTGGCGGCCATTGCCGTGCCTTTGGGCGGCCCGGTCGGCGGAGCCATCGCACTGGCGGCGACATCGGCCATCGGCATGATCGCAACTTATATTTGGGCAGGGTCGGCCGGGCGGCAGGTCGCTGGCCAGGCATGGGCGCGGATCGCACTGGCGACCGCTGCAATGGCGGGCGCGGTGCTGATGACGCCGCCGGCCGGCGATGCCGCGCATCTGGGCATAAGGATCGCGGCGGGAGGGCTTGCCTTCTGCGCCGCACTTGCCCTTCTCTTTGCAAAAGACGTGATGCCCCGGCTGAAGCGCCTGCGCCGCTCCTGAGCTATTTCAGAGTGCCGCCGTCCGTTCCCAGTACATAGCGTCCCGGCGCCACCGCCGGTGGGGCCGGGGATGAAGCGACCGGGGCCGCCCCGACCCGCACAGCGCCGCCTTGCGCGGGGGTGGCGAGCGAACCGTTAGGCATCAGCACGCCGCGCTCTTGCGGCAGCGGCACTGCAGCGGTTGCATTCCCCGCTTCCGGCAATTGCGCCACATCGCTCGCCATCGCCATCAAAAGCGCCCGGGCACGTACGCGCGCGCCGCTTAGGGCGCTCCATTCGGCTGCCTGATACACCCCGTTGAACGCAGCCTTGGACCCAAGGCCACCGGGCATCCGGTAGAAAAGATGGTGACCGATCACCAGTGACTTCACCAATGTCGGTGCCCAATAGGGAAACACATAATCGGCATGATAGTGGGTCGCGAGCCCTACGGGCGCGTAGACGAGGCCCGAAAGCGCGGCGACCGCGACCTCGCGCGCCTGCCGCCATAGCGAAGGCACAGGCGCACGCCCCAACGCACCGTCGCACACGAAGGTGAACTGGCAACTCCGCCCCCGTTCAACCCCCTGGTAGACGACGCCGCAAATCGTCTTGGGATAGGCGGGGTGCCTGACCCGGTTGAGGATGACTTGCGCCACCGCGCGCTGTCCGTCGATCGGCTCCTTCGCAGCCTCGTAATAGATTGCTTCGGTCAGACAATCGACGCCAGCGGTATGGTTGAGTCGATCCGCCAGCGAGAGCATGAGCGGCGACGCAGGCGGATTTTTCGCGGTGGAGACAGGAAGCCTGGCATTCAACCGGGCGGCGGCGTCACTCGACACCGGCTGCAATTGCTCGGGGTTCGTCGTCGTCCAGTCGCTGACGGTGCGCTGCAAGGCAGCACGCCCTTGGGGTGTCTTGATGTTGAAGGTCGCAAGGTCGAACCGATCTTCCACCTGCGGCGGGCGGTCATCCAGCGCGAATGACAAAAGCGTCGCCAAGGCACCGGCGCAGATCAGGAACGCCACCGCCAGCACCACAATCGCCTTCCACCGGCGACGACGCCCGCCCAACGGAGCGTCGATCTTGACGACATCGACTTTCATACCGATTTTGGCATACAGATCTGATCCCTAGCGGTCTCCGCGACCTGGCTTCCGGCCTCAGCCCGGCTTGCAGGGGTAGCGAGTTTTAAGCGCCACCACCACGACCGAGGCAGCCTGACCCTGTCCATTCTTGGGATAGGCATTGAGATAGGCGAGAAAATCCTTGCGCAGGTCGCCCTGCGAAACATTGGCGTCAGGACAGAATTCCTTCTGCCCCAACCATCTTTCATAGGCCTGCATCGTATCGTTCACGCCGGTGATGAAGGCAAAGCAGTAGCTCGTGCCCGCCGTCGATCCGTCGGTGCAGCGTGCGCCCAGTTGGGTCGCGGTCAGGTAGCCGATGCCCCGGTCGGGAGGAACGGGTGTGTTGGGTGGCTTGACCGCGGGAACCGGCACGACCGGCGGGGGGACGGCTGCCGCCATCGACGGGCCGTGCGCGCACAGCACCGCCGCAAGCGGAGCGAAACGCGTCCGGCGCCACATCAGGCGATACCCGCCTTCCCGCCCGTGACCGACGCACCGGGGGGCATCAGATCGAAGACGCCATCGTCCGCATCGGCACCGCCCAGATCGCTTTCACGGATCGAGATGACTTCCCGCAGTTCGTCTTCCAGATACAGCACCGACAGGACGCCCGACATATAGGCACCGGTGTCGATACCGATCCGATTGGGGCGCATTTCCAGTTCCGCCGACACGCTGTGCCCGTGCACGATGACGGCACCATGATCGCGGGTGCTGCCCAGAAACTCCTCGCGAATCCACAAAAGGTCGTCGCGCGCCTGTTTCTTGATCGGCACGCCCGGGCGGACACCGGCGTGGCAGAAGAGATAATCGCCCGATTGCGCCGTCAGCGGCAACGCACGCAGCCAGTCGATGATCTCCTGCGGCAGGCGCTGCCGCAATTCCGCCACGACCCGGGCGGTGTCATGGCTGTCGACGGGAGGCTGGATGCCAAGGCTGCGCAACGTGTCCATGCCGCCCGACTTCAGCCAGGCACGCATGACGCCCGGCTCCCCGTCGATGACGCGGATCATCATCTCTTCGTGGTTCCCGCGCAGCACGATCATCTGCTGCGTGCGCGCCTGCACCTTGTGCACGAGGTGCAGCACCTTTGCGGAGTCGGGGCCGCGGTCGATCAGGTCGCCCAGCAGAACGACATAGATTTGGCGCGGCTTGGGACGCTGCGCATGATGGGCCTCGATCCGGTCCAGCGCCACGCGAAACAGGTCGAAGCGACCGTGAATATCCCCGATGCAATAGACGCGGTCGCCTTTCCCCGTGCGGGGCGTAGCAGCGGCCGCGCCACGATTGAACAATCCAAGGACCACCTGAAACCTCATTTGCAGCGCACATAAACGCCCTCCGCGATTCGCGGGGCGGCTTCTGTCTAGCGGACGCGAATGAACCCAGCATTTCCCTGGCATGGCCGCCTTAACCTGAAAGATATCGCACGAATCGCTCGATGGTCACAATGCTGCATTTGCTCAAAAGACGCATGCGCCTGCAAAAGATGGTGTATGGCCCGCCGGTCATCACCCAAACGGGTGATTTCAGTTGCCATAATCTTCCGGCGCAGCGATATTCCACCCGAGATATTGTGAATTGGAGAATCTTAATGCGTCTGCCCGCCCTGGTAGCGGCCTTTCTGTTGGGACTCTCTGCGTGCGCGAGCACGCCGACCGGATTGGTGGAAGCGGGTGAACGCTATCAGCCCGCCAATGACGGTATCGAGCAATATCGCCTGGCCGCAGGCGACAAGGTTAAGCTGACCATCTTCAACGAACCGACGCTGTCCGGCGAATTCGCCGTGTCGACCGACGGCAACCTGTCCCTGCCGCTGGTGGGAGAGGTGCCCGCCAACGGCAAGACGGTGACGGAAGTGGCCGGCATCGTCCAGAACGCGCTGGGCAACGGCTATCTTCGCGATCCCAAGGTCAGTCTCGAAGTGTCGGCCTATCGCCCATTCTTCGTGCTGGGCGAGGTGAAGATGCCGGGGCAATTCCCCTACGCCAACAGCATGACCGCCCTTAACGCGATCGCTCTGGCCCAGGGCTTTTCTCCGCGAGCGCAGCGCTCGACGGTCTACATCCGCCGCGCGGGCAGCGAAACGGAACAGGCTTACAGGCTGACGCCCGATCTTCGCGTCATGCCGGGAGATACCATTCGCATCGGGGAACGTTACTTCTAATCGGCGCGGGCGCGGTGGGGCGCCTTCGGCCGGTCAACATGGCTAGGTACAGTGAACCACAAAGGCATCCGCATCCTTCTGCTCGCCGGCGCTGCGCTGGCGGCGGCAGCCACCACTCCGGGCTTCGCCTGGCGTCCCTTCTTCGCGCAGCAGGGCGGTGATGGCGGCGGCCCCGGAACGGCTGCGTCCGACACTGCCGTGGCCGCACGGCTTGCCGCAGCGATCAATACGGAACTCGCGCAGCAACCGGGCACTGCATCGCCTGAAGATCTGGAGGCCATCATCGTCTTCGTCGTCAACCAGGGCGACTATTCCGATCCGGTGATCGATGCCGCGCTTAACCAGGTCGCATCGGGCGCTGACCAGCGTCTGGCGACCGCCGTCGAGAATGCGCGAGCGGCCCTCCTTAAGAAGAGGCGGCGCGGCACCGGCGCGACGATCGGTCCGGCTATCGGAGGTTTCGGCAGCTTCACCTCACCGGGCGTTGCGCCGGGTGGGGGTTCAAATTACCAGCAGTGACCGGACGGCGGCATTTGCCAATTCATTCCGCACTGCATGATTCCGTCGGGCGTCAAAGGCCACAGAAGCCGGCGCCAAAAAGGGGCATCGAACATGAGGGTTAAGGTTTACAGGCTGATCGCCGCTGCGCTGACCACAGCGACCTGGCCGGTCGCCGCCTGGGCGCAGGAGTCGGTGCTCGTCGACACGGCGATCCCAGACAGCTTCAATCGTGATCGCAACGTATCGGTCACGGAACGCGCCCGGCCCGATTTCGACCCGCTCGGTATCATACGAGGCGCCTTCACGTTCCTGCCGCAGGTGCAGGCGGGTGTCGGGGTGTCGGACAACGTCTTCCTGACCCGCGATTCCAAGCGCAGCGACGGATACGGCTATTTCGCGCCGGCCATCACCATGACCAGCGACCTTCCGCGCGATGAAATCCGCGCATCGGCGCGGGCCGTACTGGGCCGATGGTTCAAATATGACAACCGCAATCAGAACACGTTCGATCTGCGCCTGCTGGGCCGCAAGGACATCGGCGATGCCTATTCGGTCACGGGCGAAGCGCAATATGCGCGCATCTACGAACAGCCAAACAGCGGTGCGGTCGATCCGTCTACGGCGGTGCTCTCCGCCTTCAACCGCAGCTATTTCGCGGTTCGGGGGCGCTATGCCTTCGGTCGGGTGCAGGCGACGGTGGGCGTCGATCGCACAGCTTTCACCTTCGACGATCTGACACTGGCGAACGGCACGCCGATCAACCAGGATTCGCGCGACCAGGTGCAACAGCGCCTGACCGCCGAACTGCAATATGCGCTGTCCCCCAGCCTGTCGATCTACGGTCAGGTCGGTGGATCGAAGATCGAATATAGTACGATGCTCTTCAATGTGGAGAATCGCGATTCGAAGGGCTTGCGCATCGTCGGCGGCTTTAATTTCGATCTCGCGGGACTGATGCGCGGCAAACTGGGCGCTGGCTATATCGAACGCGATTACGATTCGCCCCTCTATAAGGACGCACATGGCGTTTCCGTCGAAGGTCAGGTGGAATTTTTCCCGACCGAACTGACGACTGTCGGCGTTGCGGTGGCGCGGACGTTGCGCGATACCAATCTTGCCTTCAACACAGGTGCTTTTTTCGACAACAGCGTAACGGCGCGTGTCGATCACGAACTCCTCGTCAACCTGCTGCTGGGCGCTTCGGGCGAATATCGCCATCAAGTGTATCTGGGCACGCCCACTCGCGCGGACTATTATCGTGCGAGCGGCACCGCCACCTATTTCGCCAACCGTTCCATTGTGCTGCGGGGCGAAGCCGGGTGGCAGCGGCGGACGATCAACGACAATGCGACCAACCGCTTCAGTGAATTTCGCGGCGAACTCAGCATCACTTTCCGACGCTGATCTCCTTCACTCCAGTAGAACGGACCCGTTCAGGCATGCAAGTTTCGCACGACGCCAAAGTCGAGGATGGACAGCTTTCCGATATCGTAACCCGGATTCGCGATGTCATTCGCCGCCGGTGGCTGACGCTCGCCTTGGTGGTGGGCGGCGTGTTCGCGATCGGGGTGGTTTTCATCATGCTGATGACGCCCAAATATACGTCGACCACGCATGTGCGGATCGACCCCAGCCGCACGCCGGTAATGGGTGCCGACAGCCCGAGCCAAGCACTTTCGCCCGAGGCGATCGAAACCGAAGTAGCGATGATCACCTCCAACGAGGTGGCGACTGAGGTCGTCAAGAAACTGAACCTCGTCAACGATCCCGAATTCGCCCCCGAAGCCAAGGCGGGCGCCGTGCTGAGCCCGGCGGACAAGGTGGCGATCGTGGTTGGCAACGTGCTCGACGGCGTGAATGTCAGCCGCAACAAGCTCAGCTACATCCTTGGCATTTCCTATACGTCGCCAGATCGCGCCAAATCCGCAAAGATCGCCAATGCGTTCGCCACCGCCTACATCAGTACGAAGGTCGGCACCGGCGCGAACACGGCGTCCAAGAAGGCCGAATTTCTGAAGGCACAGCTCGACCAGCTCGGTGCCGATATCCGCGGCAAGGAAGCACAGCTCGCCTCCTATCAGGCGCAGACCGGTATCGTCACCGGCACGAACTCTTACGGTGGCAACACCGGGACCGTGGTGGATCAGCAGCTCGGCCCGCTTTCGGGCGAACTCGCGCAGGCCCAATCGGCCTCCGCCCAGACATCCGCCGCGCTTGCGGCTGCGCAGGCGCAGGTCGCCCGCAGCGGCATCGACTCCGTGGGCGAAGTGCTCGCTTCGCCTGTGGTCGGCAATCTGCGGACGGCCCGCGCCGCCGCATTGCGCGACCTTGGCAACGTGCTGTCCCGCTATGGCGACAAGCATCCCGACACCATCGCCGCCCGCGCTAACCTTGCCGATATCGACCAGCAGATCAGTGCCGAATCTTCGCGCATCATGAATTCGCTACGGTCCAACGACGCCGCCGCCAAGGCGCGCGTCGCGCAGTTGCAGTCGTCGATCAACGGCCTCGCCGGAGCGCAGGCGGACAATGCCCGCAAATCCGTCCTTGCCAAGAGCCTCGACGCCGAAGTCACCACCGAGCGTGCGCAGTTCGACAAACTGTCGCAGAACCTGATGGAAATGCAGCAAGCCGCGAACAATTCGATCGCGCAGGTGGAGATCGTAGACACCGCCGCGCCGCCGCTGCGCCCGACATCGCCCAACAAGCCGCTGCTCATGGCGCTGGCGCTGCTCGTCGCGCTTTCGGCAGGCACGGCGACGGTGACCGTGCAGGAGATGCTGGTGCAGGGTCTGCGGTCTGTCAGCGAGGTCGAGGAACTGCTCGGCGTCAAGGTGCTCGCTGCAATCCCGCGCGAAAAGCACGCCGCCCCAGCCGACATTCTGCTCGAAAAGCCCACGTCGCTTTTCGCCGAAGCATTCCGAATCGCGCGTGCATCCCTGCTGGGCGTGCGGTCCGACCAAAGCCCCAAGGTGATCGCGATCACGTCGGCATTGCCGGCGGAAGGCAAGACCACTTCGGCGGTCGCCTTTGCCCGGACGCTGGCGCTCAACGGTCAGAAGACGCTGCTCATCGACTGCGACGTGCGTCGTGCGAACGTGCGCCAGATCGTGCGCAATGCGCCCGATATCCCGGGCCTCGTCGAGGTGCTGCACGGCGAAGCGCCGGTACTGAGCGCGATCAGCGGCGGCGATACCGAACATCTTGACCATTTGCTGGTGCGAACGCCTTATTTCAGTTCGGAAAATCTGTTCGGCGACGGCAAGATGCTGGATGTGCTCAAGAGCCTGCGTGGACGTTATGAAGCCATCGTGCTCGATCTTCCGCCGCTCATGGGCCTTGCCGACGGTCGTTTCCTTGCGGCGATGGCCGACGCGGTCGCGATGGTCGTGCGTTGGGACGAAACCCCGGCGCAGGCCGCCGCTTCGGCGGTCAACAGCCTGCGGACGGACGGATCCAATATCGCCGGCGTCATCTTCACGCTGGTCGATGCCGGTTCCGAAGCGGTCGGAGGTTATTATTACTCCAAGAAATACACCGGCTACTATCAGGCTCCCTGAACCGGTGGCTTCTGCCATCCCGTCGCGCCCCATCAAGGCGGTCGCGGCGGGCGTCCCCCTGGCCTGCGTCGCGGCGGCCTCTTTTCTGGCGCTCTATCAGGCATGGGGCGAAGGCCGTGCCATCGCCGCTCTGGCCGTGCAGGACAGGATGCTGGCGCAGGGCCTCCCCCTCCTTCCCCAGCACGCGCCCTCCCTCCCACCGCAATCCGCGCGGGCCATCCTTGCCGATATCCTGCTGCGGGCGCGCGCGGCGCAGCTCATGCGCGACGACGACCCGCGCCGCGTCCTGCTGCTTGGTCAGGCGCAGGGGCAGTTGGATCGGATCGAGGGGGCCCGTCCCTATTGGGGCGAATATTGGGCGGTTCGCGCTTTCGTCATGGCGATGCTGAAAGGCGACCGGTCGCCCAACACCGTCGGTGCGTTCAACCGCAGCTATCGCGAAACGCCTTATATCTATCAATCGGCAGACTGGCGGGTCGACTATGCACTGCGCAACTGGGGCAGCCTGTCGCCAGACATTCGCCCGCACGCCATCCGGGAAATGGTGTGGCTGGCACGGCGGGAGTTCACCGACCGCGACCGCCTGATTCCCCAAATCCGTGAGACGGATGCCTACCGCCTCTTCATGATCGAATGGTTAGCCGTCCGCAGCCGTGATGCGGATTTCTCTCCGGTCGAGGGCCTGCCCCCACAATAATCCCGCCAGGAACAGGAACAGCGTTAGCGGCGCGGGCATGTCGAGCGTCAGGTCGATCATGCCGCATCCCAGCAGCAATCCCAGCAGCGCGAGGATCAGCCCGGTGTCCCGCGTCCAGCGCCGTCGCATGATCTGCGCGATCTGCCATCCGCCCAATGCGAAGCCTGCAATCGTCAGCAGCGTATAAGGCAGCCCCCCCTGCAAGAGCAGCTGCAACACCACGTTATGTGGCGAGTTAACCGCCCAATTTGCCTGGGCGTAGCGTGGCGTCGTCAGGAAATGGGCGTTGAGGGCGGGGAAGGAGCCGAGCCCATATCCCAGCCATGGTTGCCGCCAGGCGACATCCCATAAATGCGCCCAACTGTCGAAGCGGTCATCCCATCCCGCTTCGAGTTGCGCGTAACGTTGCAGGACCACGGTCGAAAAAAGGAAGGCGAGCGCGACCTGTACCAGCACCGCGCTGCTCGCCAGCACAAACCGCCAGCGCGTCATCCGCCTTCGTCGCACCCAATGGACGAGATAGGCGAACAGCACCCCCGCAAGCATTACCAATGTGAAGCGCGATCCGGTGATCAGCACGATCCCGGTGGCCAGGGTGAAGAATAGCAGATGGATCGGAAACTGGCGCAGGCGCGGGCTCATCCAGGCGGGCGTGCGCTGCCGCCCCGTCATGCGGACGAAGGCGATCAAGGCGCAGCAGGCGGCGACCGCCGCGCTGACATTGGCGTTGGCCCCGAAGCCTGCGAAGCGGCCTTTGACCGAAAGCTGCCAGTAATCGGTATAATTTTCGAGGCCCGACTGACGCGCAGCCAGCGCGAGTGCGAACAAGGCCATGTGAATGAGCAGCAACCAGTCGAGGATCGCGCGCAACCGCCGCCGCTCCCGCGCCATCATCGCGCCGGTCATCAGCGCGCAGAAGGCGGCGGACAGGGACAAGAGCTTGCCCATCAGATAGTCCGGCACGCCGTCCGACACATGCAGGGTGGCGAACAACGCCCAAAGGAGGGCAGCGGCAAAACACGCCAGCGGCCCTGCGGCGCGGCGCCAGAAATCCCCCGACACGGGCGCCCGCATTAGCGCAACATAGAAAAGCAGGCCGTTGATGAGCGCGGCACAGGCCTGTCCCGCCAATCCATCGAAAGCCCGAAACGCCATTCCCGCGCTGATGCCCGCCGTCGCCAGCCATACCGGTAGAGGCACCGCCGAGATCGGATGATGATGCGCCGGATCGGCCAGCACCCGGCGAAGACCCGTCGAAATATCCCCGGCTACGGGTACGCGGAGTGATGCGGCGGCGGCATCATGCCCGCGTGCCCGAACACGGGAACGACGCTGCCGCAGCGAACGTGCGTCCTTCCCCTCGCCCTCTCCCACCCTCATGTCCTGCTTTGCACCATCGGACGAGCCTAGCATGGCCGCGCAAAAGAATAAGGGTAAAGTCCTGCTGCAACGCAAAATTTAAGCTGCTATACGCACCCCGGCGACCGCGCGGGGCGGTCCGGGTCGATGGGTGAAACCGCGTGTTGGGAAAATTGCTGCCGATCGCGCGCACATCCCGACGCCATGTTTTGGCTCTGGTGGGTCCCGTCGCCACCGCCGGATCGCAACTGCTGCTTTCCATCCTGCTGATGCATATAATGGACGTGCGGGATTTCGGGCGGCTTTCCTTTCTCCTGTTGCTGACGCAATTGAGCTGGGGCGTGTGGAGCGCGCTGTTCTGCGCCCCGCTATCCTCCCTGCTGAAGCAAGGGACATCCCAATCCCGCATCGTCGCGCAGCATCGCCTGTTCAGCGCCAATCTGATCGGCGCGGCGATGGCGGCAGCGGTCTTTGCCGTAATCGGTCGGGTGCTCGGCTTCGCCATGCCGACCGCAATCCTCTTTGCCCTTTATGCCGGGGCTGCGCTGCTTCGATGGTATGGGCGGGCGCAAGCCTATGTCGAGGGGCGACAACTGGCCGTCACCCGATCAGACACAGCCTATGCGCTGGTCGTGCTCCTGTGCCCGTTGACGGTGCGCCTTCACCCGGCACAACCGATGCTGACCGTCAGCTTCATGCTGCTGGTGGCCGTCCTCTTCGCCATGGCGGCGCTGCAACCCCGTTCGCTGGGTCGCCAGCTTCGCGGCTTTTCGCTCCGCGCCGCTCGCGATTATCGGGTTATCTGGCGCAGCCATGGCCAATGGGCGCTGCTCGGCGTCATCACCACCGAAGCCACCGCCAACGCCCACGCCTATCTTATCACCTTGCTGCGCGGGCCGAGCGCCTTTGCCCCGATCGCGGCGAGTATGATCCTCATCCGGCCGCTGACGATCGGCACCAACGCGCTGTCCGAATTCGAAAGGCCGCGCCTTGCCGGCATCATTGCCGATGGCGACATAGCGCAGGCGCGGCGGTCCTTGTCCTTTTTCCGCCTGCTGCTGTCTGCCGTCTGGCTTGCGACCCTGCTGCTGGCGGCAGGCGTGATGCTGATGCGGCCGCGGCTGTTGTTCCCCGCCCACTACGCGCTGGACGAACTGGCCGTGGCGGGTGGCCTGTGGATGATCGTCGGCATTGCGCGCATGGTGCGAACCCCCGACAGCATCCTGTTGCAGGCGGCAGGCTCCTTCCGCCCGCTGGCGATGGCGAGTGTCGCATCGGCGGCGGTTTCGATCCTTGGCGTCGCATTGCTCGTCGCGGTGGCGGGGCCGCTCTGGTCCATCGTCGGTATCATCGCGGGGGAAGCGGTGTTCGCGGCAATGACATGGGCGCAGGGAAAACGCTGGCTGCACGGATCGAGTCGCGCCGAGGATCATCCGCCTGAAAGGGAGCGTGTCGCATGACCATGACGCCGTCACCCGATCCCACCGTCAGCGTGGTGATCCCGACCTTCGGGCGGCCCGACCTGTTACTCCGCGCGATCCGCAGCGTTCAGGCGCAGACCTATCGCGATTTTGAGCTGATCGTCGTCGTCGACGGCGACGATCCGGCTACCATGGCGGCGCTGGCGGGCGTGCAGGACCCGCGCCTGCGCACCATCGTGCCGCAGGAGAAATGCGGAGCGGGCGGCGCGCGCAACCTGGGCGCGGCGCAGGCGCGGGGGCGCTGGGTCGCATTCCTCGACGACGATGACGAATGGCTGCCCGAAAAGTTGGAGAAGGTGCTGGCCGCCGCCCCGCACGACCGTTGCATCCTGACCAGCCTTATCCGAGTGGTCGCCCGGCATGGCGAGCGCGTCAATCCGACCACGCCCTATGACGATCGCCAACCGATCGACGAATGGATGTTCGACCGCCACAGCTGGCTGCGCGGCAGCGAAGCAATGATCCAGACTTCCGCGCTTGTCTTTCCCCGCGCGCTGTTCGACGAAATGCAATTCGTCGAACCGCACGAGGAATGGCAACTCTGTTTTCGTGCGGTCAAGCATCTCGGCTATCGGTATGTGACGGTGAAAGAGCCGCTGGTCGTCTATTATGTGCCGGTCGCCATCGCATCGCTCAGCAACAGTTATCGGCTGACCCGGACATTGGGATGGCTCGACGCGAATCGTGAATTGCTGACGCCACGCGCCTATAGCGGCTTCGCGCTTACCGTCGCGAGCCAGGTAAGGCCGGAGGGAAGCCGCAACCGTGCGATGATGCGCCTGCTGCGCGCCGCCTTCGCTTATGGCGCACCGACAGCAAAGCAGCTCTTCGCCTTCGCCTTCATCTGGGCGGTGCCTCAGGAACGACGCGTCCGACTGCGCTCACTGTTCGGGCGCAACAGCTATGCGGGCGCGGATCAGTCGGAATAGATGATGGTCGTGCCGATCATGTCGAGCCGCACGTCATAGGGCGCGTAGGGGCGCAGAGCGTCGATGACCGCATCTCGCGTGCCGTTGGGACAGTAAAAGAGCAGGAAGCCCGATCCCCCCGCACCCAGCAGCTTGCCCCCGGTCGCGCCTGCCGCAAGGGCACGCGCATAGGCGTCGTCGATATGCGGCGCGCTGATCCCCGCGCTGATCCGCCTTTTGCGTTGCCATCCTTCGTCCAGATAGGGGCCGAGGCAATCGATGTCGTGGATCAGGTCGCCGCGCAGCGCCGCTGCCTGCGCCGCCATCGCCTTCAGATCGTCGATGACGCTTCCGCCGCTGTCGATCGCGCCGGCCTGCGTCTGGAGAATCGCGCTCGCCGAGCGTTGGCCGCCCAGATACAGCATCACCAGATTGTCCTCCAGCGTCCGGCGCTGTGCATGGGTCAGCGGCACCGCTTCGTAGGTTACCGAATCGTCAGGATGGAATTCGATGAAGTTCAATCCGCCGATGGCGCAGCCATATTGATCCTGCTTTCCGATCGGTTCGCCCAGGCGATCGATCTCAACATCGCACGCCTGCGCGGCAAGATCGGCCCGCCCCACATAGCGACCGAGATAGGCGTTACACAGGTTCAGCAACCCGACGGTGAACGCACTGGAAGAACCAAGGCCGGTGCCCGACGGAACATCGGCGCTGGAGTTGAAATCGACGCCCTCGATACCGTGCGTGGAAAAGACTTCGCGGATGATCCGGTGCTGGATGGCGTCGCGCGATTCGGGCGTTTCGAGTTGAGAATATTTCAGGATGAAGCCGTCACCGTGGAAATAGGCGTGCATCGAAAGATACACATAGCGCGCAATCGACATGCTGAGCACCGCGCCGCCATATTTGCGATAGAAATTGGGCAGATCGGTGCCGCCGCCGCAGAAACTGACGCGCAGCGGAGTGCGGGAAATGATCATGCCATGACCTCCATCAGATAACCGACCGCGCTCGCCAGGTCGGGCGCGACATGGTCGGGCTTCACGTCGGGATACCGTGCCGCGTCGTTGCCGCCATGCCCGGTTTCGACGAGGATTGCGCGTGCGCCTGCGGCGTGGGCAGCCGCGATGTCGGCATGGCGGTCGCCCACCAGCCAGGACGCGGAAAGGTCCAGCCGGTGCCGCGCCGCCGCCTCGACCAACATGCCCGGACGCGGTTTGCGACATTCGCACTCGATCTTGAGTTCGGACACCTCCCCCGGCCACCCCGCTTCGGGATGGTGCGGGCAAAGGAAAAGGTCGTCGAGATACGCCTTGCCTGCCGCAAGTTGCGTATCGAGCGCCGCGTGGACGGCGCGCAAGCCTTCGAACGTCACCATGCCCTTGGCGACGTCGGGCTGGTTTGTGACGCAGATCGCGGGGATACCCGCCAGGTTGATCCGCCGTACCGCATCGGCCACGCCGGGCAACAGCGCCAGATCGGCGGCTTTGTGGATGCCGTTGCGCTCGATGTTGAGCACGCCGTCCCGGTCCAAGAAGATGGCGGGCTTGGGATGCCGCAGGCTGAGGCGCGCGACCCGCCCTGATGCGATGTCTGCCTCGCCCCGCGCCAGACGGTCGGGCGTGCCCATATCCTTTACATATTCAAGGCTGCGATAGGCATGAAGCCGCTTGCCCGCCCGCAGCATGGCCGGAAACACGTCATGCGCCCAATCCGACGCCCGGTCGGCAAGCACATGGTCGATGGCCTCGGGCGACAGGACATACAGCGCCGCGCTCACCAGGTTGGGCAGCAGCACGCCGTCGGGATGCGGCTTGGCCATCAGGCGCAGCACCCGCCCCCCCTCATCCACGTCCAGCACGTCGCTGTCATAGGGGTGGTCGTTGGGGTGCGCGAAGATCGTCCCGACTGCGCCGGAGCGGCGATGCAGATCGGCCATGTGCGCCAGATCCACGTCGATCAGCGTATCGCCATACAGCACGACGAAGGGTTCGTTCAGCAAATGCCGCGCCGCCCGCAGCGCGCCTGCCGTACCGAGCGGTTCGGGCTCCCGGAAATGGGTGATGGCCACACCCATGGCAGTGCCGTCGCCGAAATGATCCTCGATCACATGGGCCATGTGGCCGGTCAGGAACAGGAAATCTGCAAACCCGTGATCGCGCGCCGCTTCCACCTGCCGCTGCAACAAGGGCTTGCCCGCCACCGGCACCATGGGCTTGGGACGGTCGGTCAATCCCAGGCGCGTTCCCTTGCCGCCTGCAAGGATGACGATCTTCATGCGTCGGAGGCCTGACGCACCTGCCCGATCGCCCAGCGCGCCGCAGCGCGAACGGCCTGCGCGGAGGTCATTCGCGGAGTCCAGCCCAGCGCGCGAATACGCGACACGTCATACTCGACACTCGGCACGTCACCCACCCAGCCGCGATCCCCGCCGGTATAGTCGATCCGGGCCTCCAGTGGCCATTCCTCGACCGTGATCTCCGCCATCTCGCGCACGCTGCACCGCGTGTCGCCACCGACGTTGAACAGATTCACCGGCGCCGCGCCCTTGTCCCAGGCGACGAGGATCGCGTCGACCAGATCGTCGACATGGATATAGGGTTTGATCTGCTCGCCATTGCCAAGCACTTCCAGCCGGTCGGGCGTGCGCGCCAGCTTGCGTGCCCAGTCGTAGATCGCGCCATGGGTCGAACGATCCCCCACCACATTGGGGAAGCGCGTAATCCAGGCCTGAAGCCCATAATTTGCGACGTAGGAGGATATGAACGCCTCCGACGCGAGTTTTGCCGCGCCATAGTGCGAGATCGGCAGCAACGGCCCGCGATCCTCGCGGAGCACGCCCTGTGCCTCGCCGTAGACCGCCGATGTCGACGCGAAGACGATCTGCCGCGTCCCGTGCCGCCGCATCGCATCGAGCACCGCATAGGTCGTATCGAGTGTGGCGACGAAATCGACCCCCGGATCGGCATGGCTGCGCGCGATATCGCTATTGGCGGCGAGGTGGACCACCGCATCGAAGCGCCCCTGTTCGAACAGCGCGTCGAGCGCGGCTCGATCCGTCACGTCCATTTCCCTGAACATAAAGCTGTTGCTGCCCGACAGCGCCGACAGATTGTCGCGCAGGCCCAGCACCAGATTGTCGGCGGCAGTGACCTGATGTCCGCGCTCGACCAGCCGCTCGCACATATGACAGCCGATGAAGCCGGCACCGCCGGTGACGAGAATGTTCAGCATGGACGCGTATGACCCCTATTCGCCAGCGCAACAAAATAGCGCCCGCTCTCCAACTGCATAGCCCTTCCCGCCATCATGCGCGCGCCTAATTGCCCGATTTCGGTACAAGTTCAGGCGACAGCCTTCGCCAGCCGCTCGCCGCGCCGGGTGAAGAGAGCCAGCAACGGCTTTTCGACCAGATGATAACAGATAATCCCGCCCATGATCGCGGCCCCGACATCGAGTAGCGCGTATATGACCATGGCACCGGGGAAATCGCCCGGGCCCGCCCGGAACCACAGGAAACGGAACGCCGCCATCGTGATGAGCTGTGTGAGGTAGATCGAATAGGATGCGTCGCCCAATATGCGCGGTACGGTCCAGTCGCCGACCCACCCGCGTCCTTCGAGCGAGATCGCGCCCGCCACGATACCCATGCTCGCGATGCCGAAACGCAGTAGCCAGATCGCATCGGGCAACGGATCGGTCAGCAGCACGACAAATCCGCCGAATAGGCAAAGGAGCGCGGCCCATGTGGGAAGGAGCCGCGCCGCGCCCCGGCGGTACGCGACTGCGCCCAGCCCGAGCCCCGCCGCGAACTCCAGCAGGACAGGAGACGTGTAGAAGCTGGCCA
Source organism: Sphingobium sp. (assembly GCF_003248505.1). Lineage (GTDB taxonomy): Bacteria > Pseudomonadota > Alphaproteobacteria > Sphingomonadales > Sphingomonadaceae > Sphingobium. Next base: position 62,520 of record NZ_QFOA01000001.1, on the reverse strand, counting down.
TCGTCAGCGCCGGGGGCCTGAACTCCAGCCCCGCCATGACCAGCAGCGCCAGCACCGTCACGATCCCGACCAGCCGCACCGCCGGACGCGTCACGAGGAAAAGGCCGAAGAGCAGATAGAAGAACATCTCATAATTCAACGTCCATCCGGGAAACAGGAGCGGCTCCATCGCCGCCTTGCCCGGATTGCGCATCGGCACGAACAGATAGGACGCAATCACATGCGGCGCACGAAATACCGCTGTGTTGAACGCGCTCGGCATGACCAGAAGCAGCGCCGCCATGACACTGGTCAGCAGCCAATAGAGCGGAACGATGCGGATCAGCCGCTTGCGATAGAATGCGCCCGGCGTCACCGTGCGACCCACGGTCGATGTCCACATCACAAAGCCGCTGATGACGAAAAAGATGTCGACGCCCGCCGACAGGCCGATCGGCCATTGTCCCCCATAGCCCATCTGCTCCAGCGGCGGGGCGAGGTGGAAGATCACGACCAGGATCGCAGCGATCCCGCGCAGATACTGAATGCTGTTATAGGTCGTCACGGCTTCGCGAGCCGCTTTATCGCTGCCGGTCGCGACCGGCAGCGATATATTGTGCGATGACGTGCATCACCGCCTGATGAGCGTCCTCCACGATACCGTAATTGGCAACGTCGACATGGATCGAAATGTCGGCCTCTTCCCGCAGGCGACCGCCGGTGAAGCCCGACAGGCCGACCGAAATTACCCCCGCCGTCTTCGCCGCAGCGACAGCTGCCAGGATGTTCGGGCTGTTGCCGGAAGACGATATCGCGATCAGCACATCGCCCGCCTTGGCGAAAAATTCGATCTGCTTCGCAAAGGCCGTTTCGAATCCGAAATCGTTGGCCAGTGCCGTATAGAGCGGGACGTTGGCGCTCAACGACATGGATTCGATCGCCGGATGACCGATGGCGTGGGTGCCTTTCGTCCAGTCGCAGCAGAGATGGTCGGCGATGGCCGCCGATCCGCCGTTGCCGATGGCGAAGATACGATTGCCGGATGCCGAAGCCCGCTCGATCGCGTGCCGCGCCCGGTCGACCGCGTCCACGTCAATCGCAGTCATCGCCGCATGCAGTCCGTCGGCATATGCCCCGAAATAGGTGGCAAGCGAATGAGTGTCGAAAATGTCGTTGCGAAACCGGGGGTCCATCTTGTCCGCCATGATCTGTCCTTCACCCACGTCGCCATGCCAAAGGACGCAACGTCCCGGCGCTTTTGCCTTATTGGGCAAAAGCGCCGGTCGCGCCACGGAAAAACGGCGCTGCCAAGCCGCCGCCGCACATCGTGGTCCGATTGACCCTGCGCAGGCGAAACGCTAGCCCGCTTGCCGGCCAGCCCGGCCCTGGAGGCATCCGACCATGGCACGCTCTGGCATCTTCGTTTTCCTGAGCGGACGGCTCCTTTCCCTTGTGCTGCTGATGGCGTTCCAGCTTGTCGTCGTGCGGCTGCTGGCGCCGGTCGAATATGGCCGCTTTGCCATCGTCTTTGCCTTTGCGGTGCTGATGCAGACGGTGTTGTCCTTCGGTGTGCCGCGCCTCATCCCGAAATATGTGGGGCAGGCGGGATGGACGCTGCGCCCTGCGACCGTCGGTCGACTGATCGCCGCGATCCTGGCCTTTCGCCTGCTGGCGAGCATGCTGACGATGACGGCGGCGCTCGCCATCGGCGCGGCATGGGGATGGATCGGGCCGGGCGATCTGGGGATGCCCTATGTGGCGGGCGCCATGGCCTATATCCTCGTCAGCGTGGCGCAGGTGGACACGGACGCGATGGCGCTGGCGCTGGGCCTGCAACAGGCGTCGCGATCGGCGCTGGTAGGGGAAGCGCTGGTTCGCCTTGCGCTCATATCGGCAGCGGCTGCGGCAGGGTGGATATCGACTGCATCCACGCTGTTATGGATCGGCACGGCCACCGCGCTCGCGGCGGTATGCCTGCTGTTGCTGCGGATCCGGGGCGCGCTACGGACGATGCCCCCGCAACCGGAACAGGCTCGCCCGCTCGACCGTGAGGAATTCCGCGCCATCGCCGCGAGCGGTTATGCCAGCGCGCTCGCCTGGTTCGCCTCCAGCCCGGCGACGATCCGCCTGGTGGCAAGCCGCACGCTGTCGGTCGCCGCCTTTGCTGGCTTTTCCTTCATTCAGACGCTTGCCGTCAGCTTCCAGCGCTATACGCCGGGCATGCTCGTCTTTCCGTTCGTCGAACCCGCCGTCATGCGACATTTCAGTCGCACCGGCGACCAGTCGCGGCTGGAGGCGACGCTGGCCCTCGTCATCAAGATCGACCTTATCGTCATCGGTGCCGCAATCGTCGGCACGGCGATAGCAGGCGAATCGATTGTCGGGCTGATGACCGGGGGGCGTTATGTCGCCGCCGCCTATGGCCTTCCCTGGCTGCTCGCCTATCTGATCACCACATCGACCTATCGCGCGTTCGAGATCGTGGCCGTGGCGCTCAATGCGACCGCGGTGCTGGGCAAGACACTGGTCCTCTCCCTGCTATGGATCGGCGCCGCGATTTTGCTGACGCCGCGCTACGGCTTGATCGCGCTGTTGGCATGTCCTGTGGGCGATTCGGTCAGCCGGCTGGCGGTCATGCATTGGGCGCTCGGTCGGGTGGGTATCCGCCGTACCGTAGATCTGCCCGTGACGGCGTCTATCGCGTTGCTCATGCTGCTGCTGGCCGGCGGTGGTGCGGTGCTGATACGAGCGGTCGGGATCGGCGCGCCGGGCGCTTTGGCACTTGGAAGTGCGGGCGGCACCGTCTTCCTGCTACTGATCGCGCTGGGTCGCCCGTTGCGAATGGGCGAAGTCGCGCCGATGCTTCCTGCCCTGCCGGGCTTCGCCTCCCGCCTGCTCCGCCTGATAGTCCGCGACTGACCCCGACCGTTTAACCCTGCGTCGCGCGCGCGCGCATTTCGGCGAACGGATTGTGGCCGCCCGACGCAGCCGCTCTTTCCCGATGCCGGGGCAGGGAAATCAGTGCCGCCATCGCGAACAGGCCCAGTCCCCCCATCGCCGTCAGCGGGCGGCTGCTCGATTCGGTAAGCCCCGACACCAGCCATCCGATCGTGATGCTGACCAGCATCAACGCCGCCTGCCTTTCGCCCCCGCCCATGAGGTAGAGCCGCCGCGCAGCATACCAGGCAAAGGGAAGGATGAGCAGGAACAGCGCCAGACCTATCAGCCCCGTGCCCAGCGCCAGGTCGAGATAGGCGCTATGCGGATCGAACACGCCTGCCTGGTGCATCAGGCTGTAGGAGAAGCTGCCGTAGGAAATCGACACGAAACCATAGCCCTGCAACGGCCGGGTCAGGATCGAATCGATGGCGATCTGCCAGATTTCGGTGCGACCGGTAAAGGTCATGTCGCGCCCCAAAGCTGTCAGGATCGCGGTCGTGCCCCAATAGAGCGCGACCACGGCAGGAGCCAGCACGAGCAGCGCCTTCACCCTCTGCTTGGGATCTGCAATGACCAATATCCAGACGAGCGCGCCGGTGATGAGGATGATCGGCACCGCGCTGGCGGAAGTCGACTTGACGACCAGCACGAGCAAAAGCGCGATCAGCCCCCATTTGAGCGGCGGCCACGGGATCGTCGTGCGATCCGCCCAGAAGATCGCCACCGCGAAAAATCCCGCGACATGGCCCAGGAAATTCTTGTGCTGATAAACCCCGCGCCATGCCCCGGCATGCACGAACTGCGTCGCGTCGGTAAGCTGGTGGATGGCATAGGCGGGATCGGCCACCACATAGCCAAGGCAGGTGACCGCCACCAGCGCCCCACCGCCCACAACCGCCCGCGCGGCGGAGGTTCCCTCCAGCCGGACGGCAAAGAAATAGGCCCCCGCCCACAACACCGCCAGCGTCGTTACGCTACGCGCGGTGACGCCGAAATCGTCGGACCAGAGCGCCGAAAGCGCCGCCCACACCAGGAAGGGCATCAACGGCAGCAACTGTCGCGCGTTGGCTTTGAGCTGACGCAACCGGCGCGCGACATAGACGGCACCGATCAGCGCCACGATCCCGCGCACGGCATAGACCAGCAGCATGGATTGGGTTTCCTGCTGCATCGTCGCGACATTGATCAATGCGGGCAGGTTGGGGTTCTGCCGCGTCAGGACGAACAGGAACGGTGTCGTGGTCAGATAGACGCACAGCGAAAATAGCAGGAGTTCGATCGGCCCGGCCTGCTGCCGCCAACCATATGGAGCGTCTTGCGCGTCCCGGTGCCGTTTCATCATACCCCTTTCGCGCAAGCGCGCGCCGTTTGGCGGCGAGGTTAAACACGATTGGCGGGCCACGCGCCAGATCGAAAAACGGTCACGCCTCAACTTCCCCCACGGGGCCTCTTGCAATAGCTTGTCGAAAAGACCGCCTGAGCCGCCTCCCGGGAATCGTTTCGGTAGCGAATACGTTCAGCGCATCGTCCGGAAACAGGAGTCGCCGCAATCGCATGGCAACCGCCGAATTGCGCGGTGAAAGAATTTTAAGTCGACGATGCCATAGTTCGTCCGTCGCCGCCGACGGGCGGTTCCCTCGTGGCAGGCAGGGGCGCGGGGAGTAGGATGGATAGCCGGGGAAAAGCGAATATGCCGACCATGCGTCAACCATTCCGTTTCGTGACTGGCTCCAACCGCGAAGCGGAAGAAAATCCAAAGAAATTTTTGTTCCTGAATGGATTAAGACGCTTCCCCTCGGAAAAAATGAATGCGACAAGTCGGATGCCCCATAGGAAGCTGAAGATGGAGCCATCTGATCACTTCGATTCTGCGCCGGGTCGTCATTGTCGTGACAATGTTTGTTAGGGTGGGTGATGTCGACGAATCCCGTCGCTCCGGAGCGAGTGATCGCCTTGGAGCCTCATAGCGCGGCGGCGGTCGAGAAGCCGGAGCCGATCTGCCTCTACACCCGCGCATGGCGGGCGTCGGGAACGGGTCTGTTCGCCCAGGAACTGGTCGACGGCCTGCTTGCGTCGGGGGCTGAAGTCACGTTCGTATCGCCCGTCGTCGACAATGCGAAGATGGAAAGGCCCCGTCCGGGCCTGCGTCGCCTGCGGCCCGTGCGTGAAATGGTCGGCCCGGCGCCGCGCGTCACCCGTGCGCTGCGTTCGCTGCGCCGCATTGGCGGCAGCTTCGTCGCGCTATTCCAGGCCCGTCTGCACGCGCGCACCTTCATCATCACCATCCCCGATCCGCTTATGCTGTTTCTGCCGATGCTGCTGCTGCTACGGCTTACGGGTGCGCGCGTCATCTTCATCGCCCACGATCCGATCCCGCACGGCTGGCGCTTTTCGCAGCGCTGGCGAAGCGTGGAAAAGGCATCGCACGGTGCCTGCTATTATCTTTCCAACGCAGTAGTGGTGTTGAGCGAGGCGTCCCGGCAGAAGTTGCTCGAATGCTTCCCGCGCCTGCGCGTCGTGGTGGACGTGATCGAACATGGCGACTTTGCGTTCCACGAAGTCACGCCGCTTCCCGGCAACGGCCAGTTGCTCGCGTTCGGAACGCTGCGCCGGAACAAGGGCGTGCGCGAGGCGATCGAGGGCTGCATCGCGGCCCGCCGCGCCGGCGCGCCCGTCCATCTGATCGTCGCCGGCGAAATTTATCGCGAGGAACCCGATTATGCCGAGGAATGCCTCGCGATCGCCCGAACCGCGCCCGACGCGGTGACGATTCAGATCGGCTATGTCGACGACGCCGCGCTTCCTGCGCTCATCGCGCAAAGCGACGCCCTGCTGATGCCTTACAAGGATTTCTTTTCGCAAAGCGGCGTGGCGCTGCTGGCCGCTTCCAACGCGCGACCGATCATCGCGAGCGAGGCGGGCGGCATCACGTCGCTGATCCGCGAAGGCATGCCCTCGACCGTCATCGAACGCCCCGTCGATTCACCATGCGTGGCCAACGCCATCCTGCGCCACATCGCCACACCGACGGCACAGTGGACGGAAAGTGCGATAGCCTATCGCCTTTACACCCTGGAACGCCGATCGTGGCCCAGCCTTGCTAGGCGCTATGCTGCACTGGCGAACAAGATCAAGCATTGACCCTTGCGAGCGCGAAAGGGACCGGGCATAGCCTGACCCCGCGCGAAGCTGGCCTTGTTCCGCTAGATGATGGGCATCCAGTCCTTCGCGGGTGAGCGCTTTCGCTGCGGGGACTATCGACGATGCTGTTCACCTCCGGGCTGTTCCTGTTCGTCTATCTGCCGGTTACGCTCGTCCTGTTCTTCCTGATCGCGCGCAAGGCGGGGCCGGGTGCGGCGGCGGCATGGCTTGCCGCGATGTCGCTCGCTTTCTACGGATATTGGGTCCCGGCCTATCTGGCGTTGCTGGTCGGGTCGATCCTGTTCAATTTCGTCGCCGGCCTCGCCATCGTGCGCCATGCCGGGACGGATCGCGCCCGATACATCCTGATCGCCGCCATCGTCGTCGATCTTCTGGCGCTCGCCTTTTTCAAATATTATAATTTCCTGACCGACAATGTCCGCGCCGCCGGGCTGCCGATGCCGGTGCTGAACGTCATCCTGCCTATCGGTATTTCCTTTTTCACCTTCACCCAGATCGCCTATCTGGTGGACGCCTACAAAGGGAAGGCGCACGAGCCCAAACTGGTCCATTATGGCCTGTTCGTTACCTATTTCCCACATCTGATCGCAGGGCCGATCCTGCATCACTCCGAGATGATGCCGCAGTTCGCGAACCGCGACACCTACCGGCTCCGACTCGACAATTTCGCGCTGGGCGCATTGTTCCTGCTGTTCGGCCTGATGAAGAAGGTACTGGTCGCCGACAACATATCGATCATCGCCGACCGGGCGTTCGATGCCGCCAATTTGGGACAGGTGGGAATGCTACACGCGTGGGAGGGCGCGCTCGCCTACGCGTTGCAGATCTATTTCGATTTTTCGGGCTATTCGGACATGGCGGTCGGCATTTCGCTGCTGCTCAACATCCAGTTGCCCTACAATTTCGCCTCGCCCTATCGATCGACCAGCATCATCGAATTCTGGCGGCGCTGGCACATGACGCTCTCCCGCTTCCTGCGCGACTATCTGTACATCGCGCTCGGCGGCAACCGGAAGGGCAATGTGCGACGCTACGTCAACCTGGCCGTCACGATGATCCTGGGCGGATTGTGGCATGGCGCGGCGTGGACCTTCGTCATCTGGGGCGCGCTGCACGGCTTCTATCTGGTGCTCAACCACGGCTGGCGCTGGGTTGCGCAGAAAGCGGGCGTTGCCGGCAAGGGCGGATGGCCGATGCGGGCGGTGGCCTGGGCGCTCACCATGCTGGGCGTCCTTGTCGCCTGGGTTTTCTTCCGGGCTACCAGCGTCCACGGTGCGCTGTTCATGCTCAAGGCCATGGCAGGCGGTGCGCTTGGCACCGATCTGCTGGCCGGAAGCACGCAGCACTGGGCGCTGCTGGCGGCGCTGCTGCTCTTCACCGTGGCGCTGCCCAATTCGCAGACCGTCATCATGGAGCGCATTCGCCCGGCGATCGCGCGGCGTCTGGCAGGCGGACGCACCGGGATCATCCTCGCGAGCCTCGGCATCTGGGCGATGCTGGTCGTGTGGTTGGCGCTGGTCGCCGCCTCGCGTGAAAACGCGGCCTTCATCTATTTCAATTTTTGATGGGAGGCAGCAGGACCATGAAGAAGCTGATCTTCCTTGCCACAGGTGCGCTGGGGGCGCTGGCCGTGGGTGAAGCGCTGTTGCAGGCGCTGCCGGTGCCGGACGGCATCGCGCTGGCACCGCCATCGCCGCAATGGCAGACGCGCCGCCTCGAACCGGGCGCGCACACCACCATGTCGTTCGGCTGGGACCTGCGCCATCCCACGCACGGCACGGTCAACCCGGACGGCTTCACCGCCCCTTTTCCCTACCGCAACGGCGCGCAGGTGGGCGCGGTCATCGGCGACAGCTATGTCGAAGGGCTGAGCACCGCGGAGGGCGAACGGATCGCGCCCTCCCTTGCCGCACGGCTGCGCCGAAAGGCGAGCGACGTGTATAATTTCGGCGTCAGCGGTGCGAGCCTTCCCCATTATCTGGGCGTCGCCCGCATCGTGGGGCAGCGCTACCGCCTGCAATGGGCGACGATCGTGGTCGTATCCCATGATTTCGAAGAAGGCTTCGCGCCGCAGGCGGGCATGTACCGCTGGAGCGACACGCCCGCGCTGATCGACTATACGCCCAGCAAATCCTACGGCCTTGCCGAAAAGATCGGGCGGCGCTCCGCGCTCTACCGTTATGTGCGCATGAACCTTAAATTCTCGCTCTCCTCGCTCCTTTCCTCCGGGTTCGCCGATGGAGAAAGCGGAAGAGGCTGCCCTCGCGTGGCGCTTTCGGCGCGGGACGACAGGCGGATCGACGACTGGCTGGCGGCGCTGCCCGGCGCGCTGCGCCTGACTCCGGATCGTATCGTCCTGACGTTCGACAGCGACCGCACTGCCTACCAACAGGTCGGGCACGCCCCCTCCCCCTGTACGACGCGCGACGGTCTGGCGCTCGACCGGCTGAAACGACAGGCGATCGCGCACGGCTTCAGGGTCGTCGACACCGCGCCCGTCTTCGCCGCCGCGTGGGCGCGCGATCACCGGCCGTTCGATCATGCGCCGCTCGACCGGCACTGGACCGGCTATGCCAACAAGCTGGTTGCACAGGCCGTCGGCAATGCTCTAGGTCCGGAGCGATGAAGCAGCCGACGGGCATTGCATTCCAGCCTTATTGACGAGGACCCATGGCGCGCCTGTTCAACATCCTGTTCCTGGTGGCGACCGCATCGCTGTTCCTGCTCGGCGCGCATCTCCTCGATATCGCAGGCTGGCGCTATTCGGACGACAGCGGGCCGCTGCTGACGCGGATCCACCCGGCGACCTACATCATCATCCTCACGACCATCGTCGCGACCTTCGCCTTCCCGCGACGGGTAATGCAGGCGGTATCGTCGCTGCCCTTCATCCTCTTCGCAGTCGCGACGCTGATCCTGTTCGCACGTGCCGTCATCATCATGCTCACCGGCATCACCGGCGGCGAAGTGACGGCGGTGGTCACCAATTTCATGACGCCTGCACTCTATTATGTCTGCGCCCGCTGCGTCAGCAGCGAAGTACTGCTCCGCTGGGAGTGGCCCCTGCGCGCCTTCTTCGTCGCCAATTCGCTGATGGCGCTGGCCGAGCGGCTGGTGGGGCATCGCTTCATCCCGAGCTTTCTCGACAAGACGACGGACAATCGGGCGGCAGGGCTGGTCGCACACCCCCTCAATGGATCGCTGCTCACCGGATTGTTGCTCGTCTATCTGGTGACGGCGCGTCGCGGCGAATCGAAGATCGCCAACCGCTTGCCCGAAATCGCGCTTCATGCAGCGGCCATGTTCGCCTTTGGCGGGCGCGCGGCGCTGGTCTTCACGCCCACGATCATGATCCTGAGCGCCTTCATAAGCGGTCGCAAGGCGGGCGAGGCCGATGTCACCTGGTCGCAAAGGCTGATGCCGCTGTCGATCGTGCTGATCGGCATCTGCCTCATCTTCCTGCCGATCGAATTCGTCGACAGCACGCTCGACCGTTTCTCCAACGACGGCAACAGTGCCCAGACCCGCAATGCCGCCATCGATATCCTGTTCTACGTGCCGCCCCATGACCTATTGTTCGGTATGAACTATTACGACCGCATGGCGATGGCGAAATTCTTCCATACGCCTGCCGGTCTCGAACTGGCTTGGGCGGCGCTCACCATCACCTATGGCCTGCTTTGCGTCCTGCCGATGATGATCGCGCTTCCCTGGCTGTTCTACAGCATGACGCGCCAGATGGACCGTTCGGCCTTCTACATGATGCTGCTGTTCCTGGTCGTCACCGCAGGTTCGCTCGCCTTCGGCGTCAAATCCCTGGTGGTGGTGCAGTGCGTGGCGATGATCCAGATACTGGGCCAGCGCAAGCTGCTGCGGCGCAAGGCAAACGTATTCGACGAACTGGGCATCTCCGTGCGCCCGCCGCGCAGCGAGAAGTTGTTCGGCAACCTTTCGGAATAAGCGGCACGCCCTATCGGAAATCGACCTTCCATCGGTGGATGTCGATTTCGGTCTGGCCCGCGCCCGCCACCGGCTCGGTGCCGAATGCGATGCCGTTGAACCATTCCTGGCCGGTGATGACCTTGCGTGCGACCAATGCCTTCAGGAATTCGCGCACGTCGATCGTACCCTCGCGCACGTCGCGTCCGTCCTTGGGATAGATGCGAATGAACTTTTCATGCCGGCTGATCCCCCAGTGGCGGCCTTCGCTGTCGGTATAGTCTCCCTCGTCGACGCCCACGGCGCGGATGAAGTCCATCGTGACGGGCGGCACGTGCAGAAAGAAACCGATCTCGAACAGCTTGTCCGTCATGTCTCCGGGCAGGCGGGTCAGATAGAATTCGTTCAGCAGATTGAAATTAGGGCTGTAGCGATAGGAAAAGCGAAAGCTCTGCCGGAATTCGGCGATGTCTCGCACCTGTTTGGGGGGGATGGCACCGGGCGGGGGGTCCTTGCCGTCATAATGGCCGTAAGCCACGAAATGATAGCCCCACACACCCGACTTCTCCGGGCGCGCTACGGGCCAGCGTGTTCTGATCGTGGTGCCGTCGGGAAAGGTCGCGGGCTGGACGACGATCTCATCTCGGAAATGCTCACCTGCCTTGAGCCGCGTGTCGAACATTGCCGCCCACGGACTGGCGAAGGCCATGTAAGAGCCTTGGAAATAATTCTGCTTGTCGGGAATGACGATGGCACCGGGCGGCAACGGCCCGGTGCGGCCTTCCCACCCCGCGACCGGTCGGCGGTCTTCCGCGACAGCTGCCCCCACCAGCGGCACCAGTAGCAAGGCGGTCGCCATGCCGGCGAAGCGACGGCCTATGCCTTTCCTCTTCACGGTGCGGGAGCGATGCATCGAAGCCTCCTTGTCAGGCGCGCCGCTGGGACAGGCCGCTTGCTTCACGAGGGCGAGCATAGCGCCGGTCCGGCAGGTGGCAAGACCTGCTACGGCGCACGATAGGCGGTATAGCCCCGCATGGCGATACGTCGGGAAAGGCCGTGCCGCATCGCATATCGGGCGAACGCGCCGTTCGGGTCGTTCACCTCGGGCCGCTCGACCAGGATCAGGTCGGGCCGGGGCAGGCGCTCCATCGACCTCGCCCAGTCGTCGCGGCCTTCCGCCTTGACCGCACCTCGCCCTGCGCCCGCGGCGCTGGCGAAGGATCGTGTCGGCACGTCGAAATACAGCGGAACGAGATAGCCGCCCACCCACCAGCTTCGCTCGCCCCGGGCTTGCGCCGCCTTCACCAGCGCGGCGGCGGCGGCGGTGTCATCCTTGCGGTGCGCTCCGTCCAGCCGGAACAGCGCGGTGGACCCCAGCAACAGCAACGCAAACGCAGGCGCCATCCAACGCCGCCCCGATCCAGCCTGCTCGCATCCCATCGCCATCACCAGCATCATCGGCGGCACGGCGAAGGCGAAATGCCGTCCGACGATGCGAAAGCCGATGCCGTATCCGGCGCCGATCACGCACAGCATGGAAAATCCCGTCACCGTGACGAGGATCAGCGCCGCCCGACGATACCGCCCGGCAAGCGCCGCGACGAAGGAAGCCGCCCAGGCGAGGCACAGCGTCGCCAGCAGCGCCCACTGCCATGCCGCAATCGCATGGATGCCCGCCACGCGCAGCAGATCGCGCCCCGGCACATATCCGCCAGCGCCCATCACCTCCAGCACCCCGAACAGCATCGTCGCGACGCTGGTGCTGTTGCGCGTTTCGGGCGTCGCGCCCTTTGCCATGCTGTAGAGGACAAGTGCGCTGACGATGCACGCCGCCGCAACGCAAGCGAGCGCGTAGAGCATCGGCCCCGGTCCCATCCGCCGCAGCCCGGCAACGCCCTTCCAGCCAAGAAGCGCCAGGATCGCGACAAGATATGCAGCGATGTAGGGCGCGGCGATGGGTGACGCGCCGAAGCTGAGCAGCGCGCCGGTCAGGAACAGCAGCGCCACCGGTCCCATGGCGCACGCGCCCGGCTCCGCGCGCATCGTCCAGCTGCGCAGCAGCGCCAGCGTCAGGAAAACCGACCCCGCGACCAGCATCACATAGGGGCGCGCTTCGTTAAGATAGGCCCACAGGAAGCAATTGCACAGCAGCAGCAGGGCCCACCGCGTGGCAAGGTCGCGCGGCACGCCGCGCGTCCATCCGATCGCGGCCATCGCGCCGATCAGCAGCAGAGCATTGAGACTGCGCAGCGCCAGTTCGGACGACCCCAGCAGCCGCGACCACCCGAACGCCATGAAATGGTAGAGCGGCAGTTGCCCGTCGGAGTTGCGGATGGCGAGGAAACCGCGAAACCACGCGCCGATTCCCCGGACGCCGACATATTGCCAGGTCCCCAGTTCATCCATCCAGAAACTCTGCCGGTCGATCGCCAGCAGGCATACCAGCAGCGCGACGAGCAGGATCGAAAAGCCGGACGACGCACGAACGCCTTCGCTGCGCGGCGCGGGGGAGGCATTAAGCATCTCTTACCTTCCGTCGAATACAGTGTATGGGACAGGCGGACGAAAAGGATGCTCGCACCCGCAGACGGAATGCTAGCATGACGACCCATGGCGAGGAAGCAGGATCGGCGGGCGATGCGGGCAGCGTCGCGGACACGCCGGTTCGTTGCGACAGACCAGTGCGGACGAACGGGAGGGTCGGGCGAGTGGACGATGGTGCAGGGCAAGGCGGGGGCCGGACGGTGCCGCAGGCCGCACATAACGCCGCCTCGGTTCCGCTGGTGGTCGATCTCGATGGCACGCTGATCCGTTCGGACCTGCTGGTCGAAACTTTCTTCCATGCGGTCGGGGACGATCCCCGCAATGGCTTGCGACTGCTGCCAGCGCTGCTGCGGGGCAAGGCCGCGTTCAAGGCGGCGATCGCCGACGCAGCCAGCATCGATGCTTCGACTCTGCCCTTCGAGCAGGCGGTGCTGGATTATATCCGCCGCGAATCCGCGCTCGGACGTCCGGTCTACCTTGCGTCCGCCAGCCACGCCGACCATGTCCGCGCCATTGCCGATCATCTGGGTCTTTTCACCGGGTGGATCGCCTCGGACGGCATCGTCAACCTCGCCGGATCGGCCAAGGCGGCGAGGCTGGTCGATATGTTCGGGCAGGGCGGTTTCGACTATATCGGCAACAGCAAGGCGGACCTTCCGGTCTGGGCCGTCGCCCGGCGCTGCATCGCGATCAATGTGGACGGGCGCACGCGCGGGCGGATCGCGGCGCGCCACCCGGATGCCGAGCATCTCGCCCCCACGCCGCCGTCATGGAAGCGATGGCACAAGATGCTGCGCGTCCATCAATATGCGAAGAACGGGCTGGTCTTCGTGCCGCTGCTGACATCGCACACGATCAATCCAGGCCTCATACTGCTGGCGCTGGCGGCCTTTGTCGCCTTCTCTTTCTGCGCGTCGAGCGTGTATATCATCAACGACCTCGTCGACCTGAAATCGGATCGCGCCCACCCGCGCAAGCGTCTGCGCCCGCTCGCCGCCGGGCTGATTTCGCCCTTTGCCGCCATCGCCGTGGCCGCGCTGCTGCTCGTCACTGCCTTTGCCATCGCGCTGGCGGTGGGCTTGAACTTCACCGCCGTTCTGCTGGGCTATTTTCTCCTCACCTGCGCCTATTCCTTCAGCCTCAAGCGCAAGATGCTGGTCGACGCCATCGTGCTGGCCATGCTCTATTCGATCCGCGTCATCGGCGGATCGGCGGCGGTCGGCATCTGGATGTCGGAATGGCTGCTGGGCTTTTCGATGTTCGTCTTCACCTCGCTCGCGCTGGTGAAGCGCTATACCGAATTGTCGGTACGACTCGACGCATCTTTGCCCGATCCCAGCAACCGCAACTACAGGGTCGCCGACCTTCCGATCGTGGCGACGCTGGCGGCGGCGTCGGGGTTCAACGCCGTCACCGTCTTCGCTCTCTACGTGTCGTCGGATTCGGTGCGCCAACTCTACCGCCACCCCACGCTGCTGTGGATGATCTGTCCGATCCTGATGTACTGGATTGCGCGCGTGCTGATGCTCGCCCATCGGCGGATGATGGACGACGATCCTATTGCCTTCGCCCTGCGCGACTGGCGCAGTTGCGTATGCCTGTGCGGCATCATCGCCATCATGCTCGCCGCCTCCTGAAAGTCGGCTAAGATGTGGCCCGGCTGGGCGATTTGGCGGAGACTGGCCGCTGGCGCCCGTCGCCGAATGCGCTACTAAGGATCGCCGCCATACGGAGACCGCCACGTTGAGCCCGCTTCTCTTCCTCCTCATCATCGTTTCGGTTTCGCTGTCGGCCGCCGCGCAGCTCATCCTCAAGATCGGCGTCGGCCGGGCGCAGGGATCGGGCGAGTTTCTCGCCTATCTGCTCCAGCCGCTCGTCATCGGGGGCCTTGCCCTCTACGGCGTCGGCGCGATCCTCTGGCTGTCGGTTCTGGCGCGCGCCCCGCTCAGCATGGCTTATCCCTTCGTCGGCCTGGGCTTCATCCTCACGATGCTGTTCGGCCTCGTCATCCTTGGCGAAAACGTCACGCCGCTGCGCGTGGGCGGCACGCTGCTGATCGCAGCGGGATGCGTGCTGGTCGCCCGGTCCTGACGGAATGGTTTATCGAAATATTCGACGGAAGCTCGATTATTCGAGGTTCTACAGGTTGTTTGCAGGCATTGCAGTAGCGATACTCCTGTTTACGACCGTTACCCGCTTAACTCCGCTCCATGGCGACATTCAATTGAATGAGGTTGCAGGGGACAGCGGCAACGTCCTTCACCAACTCATCCTGATATTGTGCGCCGCCATGGTTTTTGTGGCACTACGCCCTCTCAGCGACCCGATCTCCATCGTGCGGATGCCGTTGAGCCTTGCACTGCTTCTGATCTGGTGTGCTCTAAGCGTCGGTTGGTCGATCGTTCCAGGAGCCTCTATCCGTCGGCTCATCCTCACCGTTTTGGTCATATGGTCGACATTCAGAACTGTCGATATCCTGGGATATCGACGCTTCATCACAATCTTGCTGTACTGCTGCCTGGCGTTGCTCATAGCGAACTATGTGGCAGTGCTGCTGTATCCGTCCGCCGCCATTCACCTTGACGCTGACATGAACGATCCCACCACCCTCGGTGCATGGCGCGGGATTATTCCGCATAAGAATATGGCGGGACCGCTCTGCGCCTTCACCCTGTTCCTGCTGGTTTTTGGTATCGGCAACATTCACATCCTGCTGCGGCTTCTGTTCATAGTTGCCGATATTTTCTTCCTGTTTCAAACCAACTCGAAGACATCTATCGCCCTTTCCGCATGCGCCATATCGGGCGGCTTCATCATCAAAAACTACCACCCGCGCGTGCGTCTTTTGATCGCTCCGGCCTTTGTGACGCTCTGCTGCGTCATCACTTACGCACTGGATAAATATCTTCCCGCCTATCTCACCGACCTGGCAAGCAGCCAGGACGCCTTTACCGGCCGCATCCAGATCTGGAGAATCGTGTTCGCGTTCATTCAGGACAACCTGATGCTCGGATCGGGCTTCGGCTCGTTCTGGGGGACGGGGTATGACGGTCCGCTTACCCATTACACCAGTCAGCGATGGATACAGCTGCAAGTCACTCACGGCCACAACGGCTATCTCGACATCACGGCACAACTGGGGCTGATCGGCCTTGCCCTGTCCGTCTTCGCGATCTTCGTGGTGCCGCTCATCAAATTGATCTTCGAGGCGGAGCTGCCCGACAAATATCGGGCGCTCATGTTCACGATCCTGTTCTTTTCCATCGGCCATAACGTGACCGAAAGCTCGATCATGGCGACCGACCAGTTCATGCAGTTCGTATTGATGCTAGTCATCGCCTGCATTGAGGATATGCGCGCGCCGTGGCGAGCCATCCGTCATGCCAATATGATGCGCTGGATGCGCGCCGTCGGGGAGGAGTTTCGCCTCGCCATGGCGGCATCGATCGGTCGTATTCATTCCGACAGGAACGATCCGCGCTGACCCTCACGCCTCAGGCCGCCCTGCGCGCATCCTCCCCGAAGGCGGCGCGCAGATAATTGTCTACGACCTGCGCGACGGAAAATTCGCGGGCGCGCGCCATCAGACGTTGCCGGTCGACGGGCTGGCCCAGCGCCGCAACGATGGCGTCCGCCATTCGCTCCGCGTCGCCGACCGGGACCAGCGCGCCGTAACGTCCTCCGTCGAGGATTTCGGACGGACCGTAATTGCAGTCGGTGCTGACGACCGCAGTGCCCGTCGCCAGTGCTTCGACGATGACGTTGCCAAATCCTTCGTAGCGGGAACTCATGACGAACAGGTCGGAGCGCGCCATCCACGCCGCCGGATTGGACTGAAAGCCCATGAAGGCCACATGATCCCGAAGGCGCAGCTGCCCGGCCTGCGCGCTCAGCGCCGCCTCCTCCGGCCCCACGCCCAGGATCAGCAACCGGGCGGGCCGTCGCGCGACGACCTGTGCGAACGCTTCCAGCAGCGTATCCCACCCCTTCTGCGCGACGAGCCGACCGCAGCCGATGACCACCGGTTCCCCGCTTTCGAAAAAGGGATGCGCGACCGGCGGCAGAGCGTCGGGGTCCATGCCTTCGGGGCATGCGGGGTTGTAAAGCACGCCGATCTTTGTCCGCTCAAAGCCAGTGGCCCGCGCCATGTCGTCCGCAACGCCCGCCGACACCGCGAAAACGCCGTCCGCCCCCGGCAGGAAGATGCGATAGGACAGTGGCACCAGCGCCTGTTGCAACGAGATACCCGCCTTGGCCTCGGCCGTCAGCGCATTATGCTGCATCACGCCCAGCCATCCCTTCGCGCCCGAAAGCCGCCGCGCGATGATCGCCATCACATTTTGCGGCCCCATGCTGGAGAACAACGCGTCGGGCCGCTCCCTCTTCAGATAGCGGGCCAGCGGCAAAAGGCTGGTCGCCGTGCGGCGGCTGCCCAGGTCGACGATGCGCACGCCCTTGGGTACCTGCGGCAATAATTCGCCCTGTTTCTTTACGAGGACGAAATCGACGTCATAGCCCCGCGCCAGCAACTCATGGGCAAGGGTGATGCGCATCCGTTCGACGCCGCCCTGGTCCAGACTGAAAAAATGAAATGCGATCCTGCGTTTCACGCACGTTGCTCCAGTCTGTTTTATTTGTGATGAGAGATGAAATCATGTCCGCCCGCCCGGATTCGCTCCATCGCCCCTGTTCCAATATGGCGGATGCAGGAAACCGGCAACCGCCGGACCGCAGAAAGCGAGGTTGTCTTGAACGTGCGACGCAACATTGTCTTCATCGCCGCCCCTCAAGGCGCGGCGGGCGGAGGCATGGGCAGGGTGAAAGACTATATCATCGAAGCCGCGCCTTCGACCTGGCCCGATTTGCGCGCGCTTCACCTCGTCACCCGCGATGAATCGACAAGGGTGCAGTCGTTGTTGCTGCTGTTGAAAGCGCTGCGCACGATCTTGCGGTACCGGCGGGAAATCCTGCTGGTTCATGTCAACATCGGGGACAAGGGGTCGGCGTTTCGAAAATCGGTCGTCACGCTCTTTTCCCGCCTGCTCGGATTGCCGGTGGTGCTTCATCTCCACGCCGTCGAACTGGAACAGATGCCAGCGACTGCGCTCACTCTCCTCGGCTTCGTCTTTCGCAGCGCGACGAGCGTCGTCGTTCTGGGCGAACGCTATCGGCGCTGGGTGATCGAGCGTTTGGGGGTGAAGCCCGAACGCGCGAAAATCCTTTGGAACGGCGTGCCGGTCGAAGCGCCGCCCCGCCGCGTTCACGCTGACGGAAAAACGCCGCTCGACATCCTGTTTCTCGGCAGCCTTGGTCAGCGCAAGGGCACCCATGACCTGCTTGCCGCACTGGCGGCGCTTCCCGCGGACGTGCCGGACTGGCGCATGACCTTCGCAGGTCCGGGCGATATCGACGCTTTTCAGGCGAAGGCCGCGGAACTCGGCATCGGCGAACGCTGCCGCTTCACCGGCTGGCTCGATCAGAGCGGCTCGCGGGAAGTGACCGCTTCGGCGGACATCATGGTATTGCCGTCCTATCACGAAGGATTGCCGTTGGTGATCCTGGAGGCGCTGGGGCTCGGCACGCCGGTCGTCACCACGCCGGTGGGCGTCATACCCGAAGTGCTGACGGACAGGCAGGATGTCCTCTTCTGCCAGCCTGGCGACGTCCCGGCGCTGGCGGACCGAATCGCCGCGCTGCTGCGCGATTCCGGCCTCCGCCAGTCATTGAGCGACAATGGCCTTGCCCTCTACCAGCGTCGTTTCTCGCTGGCATCTTTCAGCGCCAGCCTTTCGGACATATGGCAGGCATCGCTCCCGACCGGCGCGCAGCCGATCATGGGCAACCAGACCGCCTGAGCCATCGCCCTGTCGACCGCCCTCCCTTATCCTGAGGACCTTGCCCGTCCCGTCGTGACGGCCGCCGCGCCCTCCTCCCACCTCGCCTATCGCGGGGATATCGACGGGCTGCGCGCGCTGGCGGTGATTCCCGTCGTGCTGTTCCACGCCGGGATGCGGGGGTTCCGGGGCGGATTTGTCGGCGTCGATATATTTTTCGTCATATCGGGATTCCTCATCACAGGCATCCTGCTGCGCGACGCGCAGATGGGGCGGCTGTCCATCGCCGAATTCTACCGCCGCCGCATTCTACGCATCTTCCCGGCGCTCGTCGCAACGGCGTTGTTCGCATCGGTCGGTGCGGTGATCTGGCTGTTGCCGGGCGAATGGGAACGCTTCGCGCGATCGCTGATCGCGACCGCATTGTTCGGTTCGAACATCAGCTTCTACCTTGCGACCGATTATTTCAATCTGGGCGCATTATCCGAACCGTTGCTCCACACCTGGTCGCTGGCGGTGGAGGAACAATGGTATCTGGCCTGGCCCCTGGTGATCGGCCTGCTCGCAAGGCGGCGGCGGGGACTTATTCTGGGCGTCGTGGGCGCTATCACCGCCCTGTCCTTCGCCTATGCGATCTGGCTGCTGCCGCGCGATCCTTCGGCGACTTTCTACCTCTTGCCGACACGCGCCTGGGAACTGGGCATCGGGGCCTGGCTCGCTGTGTCCCGGCAGGGACCGGCACCCCGATGGCTGGCCGAACTCATGAGCGTCGCGGCGCTGGCAATGATCGGAATCGCAGTCAAATTCTACACCGAAACAACCCCTTTTCCCGGCCTCACTGCCGCGCTGCCTTGCCTCGGCGCGGCGCTGCTCATCCATGCTGGCCGGTCGCGCCCGTGGGTGTCGCGCCTGCTGGCCGGTGCGCCCTTCCGCCAGGTCGGACTGATCTCCTATTCGCTCTATCTATGGCACTGGCCGATCATCGTCTTTGCGCAGGGGGGCCTGTTTATCGGGCACGATATCATAGCGAAGATCGGCCTGATTCTGACGATCCTGCTTGTTTCGGTCGCGTCCTGGTGGTGGATCGAGCGGCCGTTCCGCCTTGCGAGCCGGGATTGGTCTACGCCGCGCGTCCTGTGGGGCGGTGCCGCCGCGATGCTGGCACTGATCGCGCTGGCGCTGGCCCTGCCGGTCATCGCCAACAGCCTGTCGCGCTACGACGCGAAAGACCGGCAACTGGCAGGCTACCTCTTCTACAAGGGCGATGAGGCCTACCGTGCGGGACATTGCTTCAAGGTCGGCTGGAACAGCGCCTACCGCCCCGCGCAATGCCTTGCCACGTCGGGCAAACCCGCAATCGCCTTCGTGGGAGACAGCCATGCCGCGCATCTGTGGCCCGGCCTGTCGCGCTACGCCGACCGCTACGATCTGGTGCAGGCGACGGCCATCGGCTGCGTCGCCCGGATCCCGCAGCATATGAAACCCGGCAGTTGCGAAGCCGTCGTCGGCGGCCTGCTGACCGGCTGGCTGCGGGATCATCGCCCTGCCGCCCTGGTGATCGCCTCGCGCTGGCGGCTGGGCGTGCTGGACGGGGTGGAACGGACGCTGCGCGACCCGCTGGTGCGGCGATCCCATCCCCTGCTGGTCGGACCGATCCCGCAATATGAGACCGAATTGCCGCGCCTGATCCTCGCCGCGCGGCGGCGCGACGACCCGGATCTGCCGCGTCGGATGCTACTGGACGAAATGTTCGCGGTCGACGGGCAGATGCGCGCCATCGCTGCGCGCACCGGGACGCCCTATCTCTCGCTCATCGACCTTATGTGCGACGCGCAAAGGCACTGCCGCACGCAGGCGCGACCGGACGAGCCGATGCAGTTCGACTATGGTCATCTGACCGCGCCCGGATCGGCGTTCGTCGCCGACGCGATCCTTGCCAAGCTGCGCGCGGCTTATCCTGAGGCCATGGCGGCGAATTAACGCGCGGGCGCGGCGTCCAGCGCCTGGGCGATCGCGTTCCAGACAGGCTTTTTCTGAAAATCGGCGTCGCGCGGCGTCGGCCGCAGCGCCATGCCGTCGCTGCGCTTGCGATCCTTGTCCTGCATCAGCCAGCTATAGCGATCCGCCGCCGCCCAGGTCAGCACGCCGAGGCAATGGTCGAAGCTCAGCGACACGTCGAGCAGTGACTTCACCAACGCAGCAGAGGCGCGGTCGCGCGCGTCCACGTCGCCGATCGTGCCGCTGTCGTCGACATCCAGTTCAGTGATCATGAACTTGAGGCCCATCTGCTTGAGCTCTTCCAGGAACCGCGCCCATTTCCCTTCGGAAAAGGCGTAGCTGGTGCGCAGATGCGCTTCATAGCCAAAGCCCTGCAACGGCGCACCGCGTTTCAGCAGCCCTTCGACGATGCGCAGCGTCTCGTCCCGCTGCTTGTCCTCCCACCACCATTCCTGCGCGATCAGCGTCTGGTTCATCATCCGCAGCGCGTGGGGATCGGCCTGCGCCGTCGCGTGCAGCGCAATGTCCATATACTGCTCGCCCAGCTTGGCAGACCACAGTTTTTCCAGCAGCACGCCCTTGGCCGTCGTCGGTTCGTTGATGACATCCCACTGCGCGATGCGGCCTTTCCAGTGGCCCACGACATGGCCGACATAGTCTTCCAGGAAATCGCCGGTCTGCGCCGCGCTCATCCCCGCAATCCGGTCGGCGGCCCAGGCCGGTTCGCTGCGATACCAGGTCAGCGTGTGACCTCGCATCTTCATGTCGTTGGCCTTGGCGAAGGCGTAGATCGCCTCCGCCCGCGAAAAATCGTAGGTGTCGGGCGCGGGCATCACCGCGTCCCACTTCAACTCGTTTTCCGGCACCAGAATGTTGGCGTCGGAGATCAGGACCTTTTGTAATCGGGGATCGCCCAGCGCCCGGCCATTGACGGCGGACCCGAACAGCAGTCCCTTGCGGTCGGCTCGCGCCCGCAAGGAGCCGGGTTGATCGTCGAAAGCGGCGGCGGCGGGAATGATTCGCGGGACCGCGGCAGCAAGGAAGGCAGCGGCACCGCCAAGGGTCAGGAGGTCGCGTCGGTTCATGGAAGACTCCAAGCTGTTCGCAGACGCGGCGCGATCGGCACGAAGCCGCCTCGCTGCGCCGGCATGGCCGGTTGCACGATCCTCTGCCCCGGCATCTAGGCGGTTCGACTGTGAACTGCCCATGAATGCCGCTCCGTCAGTAAGCGTTCTTATGCACTACCACCAGCGCCGTGCGGATCAGGATGGCGAGGTCGCCCGTCATGGTCCAGTCGGACACATATTCCAGATCGGCCTGCAACCGGTGCATCAGGTCGTCGCGATGGTCCGTGGCCCCGCGAAACCCCCTGACCTGCGCCAGCCCGGTGATGCCCGGCTTGATCGCGTGGCGCAGCCAGTAACGCTGGTCAATGTGCCAGAAAAGCTGATCCCCCGCGAGCGAGCCGAGAGCATGGGGCCGTGGTCCGACCAGACTCATATCGCCCTCCAGCACGTTGAAGAGCTGCGGCAGCTCGTCCAGGCTGGTGCGGCGCAGGATGCGGCCCAGCGGGGTGATGCGATCGTCGTCGCGCGACGCCGAACGTGCGCCCGCCCCATCGGTGGTTTCGACGCGCATCGACCGGAATTTATAGACGTGGAAAAGCCGGTTGCCGCGTCCCATGCGCGGCTGCCGGAACAGGATCGGTCCGGGACTGGTGAGCTTGACCGCCATGGCGATGATCGCCAGCAGCGGGGTCAGGACGATAATCGCAGGCACGGTGATGCCAAGGTCGAACAGACGCTTGAGCACCCGGCTGCGGATGTCGAGCGGCCCCTTCGACACCGGAATGCCGACCAGCGTCGATCCGTCGGTCGCGTGAAGCTGGCCGATGGTATGGATTTCAGGCAGCAGCAGTTCGCCGTTGCAACCGATCCCCTTGAGATACAGCGACCAGCTTTCGCGTCGCTCCACCGATGCGGACACGACGACGCGGTCGGCCCCCACCAGCAGGCTGGAGATATGATGGAGCGCATGGGGGTCGTTGGGATCGGCCGTCACGCCGTGATCGGCGACGTCGATGACATCGAAGCCATGGGGAACCGTAATGGGCTGCCCGTCGATCACCAGCAGCCGGCGCATGAAGCGCGAACTGAGCCGCACCCGCACCATCCGCATCAAGACGACCCGCTGGATCGTCAGCAGCAGTGCCGCGATCGCCACACCCATGAACATATAGGACCGCGACAGTTCGGGCGCTTCCTTGATCGCGAAGCGGACGAGGCCGTAAAAGCACAACGCGATGGCCAGCGACGTCAGCACGCGGTTGATACCCGCTCGCGTCGTGATGCCTTCGTAGGAATAGGCGCCCGAATAGAAGCTGATGATCGTGAACATCGGCAGCAGGCTGATCAGCGCGGTATGATCGAACACCACGCCGCCATGACGGATCAACCCGGAAAGCCCAAATCCGATCAGGACGGCCACCAGGTCGAACGACATCTGGGACAGATAGACGACTACCCTCAACGCTTCGGTGGACAGAGGACGCCTGTACCTCTGCCCCGGCGTACGGACCGAAAGCCACGTATCCACCGACAATCGTCCCTTCCCTGTTCCCGGTCTTTTCCGCACCGCCCTTGGCGGGCGGCATCGGATCGGTGCGAACGGCTTTCGCCACAGCAGCCGATTGTGCGACACGCTTAGCACGAGCCGCACGCCGGAGTCTAACAGGTCGGGATCGCCCGATGCCGCCTAAAGCGACGAACGGACGAATTTCACGGTCGGAATTTCGGCGGAATCGTTCCGCCGCGCCATCCGAACCGGTCGATCACATCATCACAAGAAAAGCGCATCCCGCAAAGGCCGCGGTCAAAGAGGCATAACCGACCCACCGAGACGCATGATGCAGGATGACCTCGGGATCGACCGGCAGCTGCCAGCTTGGCGTGTAGCGCATTCCCAAGGACGCAATCGTCCTGTCTTCCATCGCAACCCACTCCATAATTTATATATTTCATTTTCAACGCATCGAGATGCCGACATGTTTCATCACATAATCTGTCTCAATAAAAGACAATTTAATCGATTTTCCCCATCGAAAAAGGCTCGGACCGGAAAATCCCCTGAAATCGAAACCGCTTGTCCGAGTTCCGGCGCGGTTCATGCGGAAAAATTGCGACGGTTATGTGCGAACCTAGGCCTTCCCAGCGCGTCGCAAGCGGTCGTTCAACCCATCAATTCGGCCACTCGCGGACGCAGGCGCTCGACAGCGGCGGCGTGAATGCCGGGCGTCGTGCATAACAGGCCAAGGGCGGTGGGTTGCGGTCGGTTGAACCGCATCGGCTGCCCCAATGCATCGCTCACCGCCGCGCCCGCTTCGGTGCAGATCAGCGCCGCCGCCGCGACATCCCACTCGTTGCCCCAGCGCACTGTCGCCACAAGATCGGCTTCGTCCGCCGCCACCATCGCCATGCGCAGCGCGATGCTGTTGGGCTTGTGCACCGCCATCAGGTCGCGATCCTGGCGGGGAAGCTGATCGGCGGGCACCCGCGCGCCCGGCAACACGCTTCGATCCCCGGCTTGCAGCGCACGCCCGTTGCGGCTTGCCCCGGTGCCTGCCTGCGCGATCCACAACTCATTGCGCGCGGGCGCGGCAAGGATGCCCAGCCGCACTTCTCCGTCCTCGACCAAGGCCACGGAAACGGCCCAACCGGGTCGTCCGCGCAGATAGTCGCGGGTGCCATCGATAGGGTCGACCACCCAGACGCGCGGCACGCCCAGGCGATGAACCGTATCCGCCGTTTCTTCCGACAGCCAACCCGCCTGAGGATCGATGGCGCCCAGCCTTTCCCGCAGCATCGCATCGACCGACAGGTCGGCCTCGCACACCGGATGGCCCGGAACCTTTTCCCACTGGCGAACGCGCGTCTCGCCGCCCGCCCACAGCGTCAGCGCATGGTCGGCCGCATCGGCGACTGCCGATACCACCGCGCGGGTGAAGGCTTCATCCCCCGGCAACGGTCATCCCGTCGATGCGGATCGTCGGCACGTTGATGGCGTAACGGAAATGAAGGTCTCTGGCAGGCACCAGCGAGCGGAACATGTCCTTGAGGTTGCCGGCGATGGTGATTTCCGACACCGCATGGGCCACCGCGCCATTTTCGATAAGGAAGCCCGCCGCGCCCCGGCTGTAATCGCCGGTCACGCCGTTCACGCCCATGCCGATGAGTTCGGTGACATAGAGGCCGCGCTTCACGTCCGCCATCAGGTCGCCCGGAGACGCTTCGCCCGGTTCCATATGCACGTTCGTAACGCTCACGCCCGGCGCGCCGCTGCCGCCCCGGCTGGCATGGCCGGTAGGCTCCAGCCCCAGTTGCCGTGCCGATGCGCTTTCCATCAGCCAACCGGTCAGCACGCCCCGGTCGATCAGCGCGCGCCGGTCCACCGGCAACCCCTCGCCGTCGAACGGGCGGGATCGCAGACCGCGCGGCCGCAGGGGATCGTCGACGATCGTGACGCCTTCGCCGAAGATCGCCTCGCCCAGCATGTCGAGCAGGAAGCTCGACCGGCGCGCGATCGCGGGACCGACGATGCCGCTCACCAGATGGCCGATCAGGCTGGAGCCGATCCGGGGATCGAAGATCACGGGCATGACCCCGCTCTCGATCCGCACGGGATTGAGACGCGACACGGCCCTTTGGCCCGCACGCGTGCCGACCGCCTCCGCGTGGTCGAGGTCCATCAGGTGCCGTGCGCTGTGGCTGGCGTGATCGCGCTGCATGGTCGACCCCTCGCCCGCCAGCACACTGGCCCAGATCGAATGGCTGGTCGCCGCATAGGCGCCGGCAAAACCGTGGCTGGTCGCCAGCGCCATCTGGCTGCGCCCGCTCGACGCGCCGCCGCCCTCGCTGTTGGTGACGCCGGGAACGGACCGTGCCGCATCCTCCGCCTCCAGCGCCCGTTCGCGCAGCGCGACCGGTTCCGGCTCCTCCGCGTCGGTGAGGTCGAGCGCGGGCGGACGCCTGTGCAGCAGCCTGTCCTCGGGCGCGAGGCCGGCATAGAGATCTTCCGGCGCTTCGCGCGCCATCGCGATGCAGCGCTCGACCAGCGTATTCAGCGTCGCCGGGTTCATGTCCGACGCCGATATGCTGGCGGACCGCTGGCCGATGAAGACGCGCAGGCCGATCTCCTCGCCTTCCGACCGATCGACATCCTCCAGCGCGCCCAGCCGCACCGCGACGTTGGTCGACGCGTTGCAGGCATAAATGGCGTCCGCCGCGTCCGCCCCCGCCGTGCGCGCAGCGCCGACCAAATCCTGCGCGCGAGACTGGGCTTCTTCTAGACTGAGCATCGGGAGGAGATAGTCCTTCTTGGCGGGATGGGAAGGGGCGGCCTTACGCGCTCGGCACGGACGGGGCAACGCCCGCCAGCCAGCGGTCGAGCAGGTGCCAGGCGACCGCCATGGGCGGCGGCGCGAGGAACGGCGCGCCTTCCGCCCCGTCCAGCGCCGCGCGGACGCCGTCCGTATCGCACCAGAAAGCGTGCTCGATCTCGTTCGCGTCGAGCGTCAGCGCATCGTCGTCCGCCTGCCCTATGCACGCCATCATCAGCGACGACGGAAACGGCCAGGGCTGGCTCATCACATACCGCACGTCGCGCACGCGCACGCCCGCTTCCTCATGCAATTCGCGCGCGACCGCTTCCTCGATCGTCTCGCCCGGCTCGACGAAGCCCGCCAGCGCGGAATAACGCCCTTCCGGCCAGCCATGCTGCCGTCCCACCAGCACGCGCCCGCGATGTTCGGCCAGCATGATGACGACCGGGTCGGTACGCGGGAAATGCTCCGCCCCGCACGCCGTGCAACGCCGCGACCAGCCCGCTTTCACCGGCTGCGTCGACCCGCCGCAGACGGGGCAGAAGGAATGCCGCGCGTGCCAGTGCACCAGGCTGCGAGCCGTGCCGTACATCGCCACCTCCTCCGCCGGGACCAGCCCCGCAATGGCGCGGCTGCGGGGTGTGGGCACCAGATTGGCGCCGAGGTCGCCGACGAGCCGGGCGAAGATAGGCCGGGCCTGCCGATCGACGCCCAGCAGCACATGCTCTTCGACATGCGCACCATATTCCAGCGGCTCCAGCACCAGATGGCCATCCGCCTCGACCGGCTCCAGCCCGTCCATCGCCAGACGGCGGGCGGAAGGATCGGCGAACGCTTCATGCAGCAGAGCGGGATTGGTGCGGATATGGTCGACCCGGTCCACCGTTCCGCCGACGAACCCCGGCACCCGGTCGCGCATTTCAGTCCCGTGCATCCCCATCCTTCCTTACCGCATCCGCCGCCCGCGCGAAGAGCGTCGGCAGGCCCGCCTCGTCGATCCGCGCAACCGGCCACCATTCGCCCTCGCCCGCAGGCTGCCCATCCACATGGGCATGGTGGACACGCAGCGCCAGAGAGAAATGCGTGAACACATGGTCGACCGGGGCCTCGATCGTGCGCCAGTCTCCCTCCATCGGCGGCGTCGCATCGGGCATATCGCTCCAGTCGGAACTGGGCAGCGCCCGCATACCGCCCAGCATTCCCTTGTCCGGGCGGCGGACCAGCCAGACATGCCCGTCCCGCTCCATCCACCAGCCATGCCCCGTGCGATGCGGCCTGGCTTTCTTGGGCGGCTTGACCGGAAAGGCGGCGGGGTCTGCGGTGGCGAAGGCGGCGCAATCGTCGCGCAGCGGGCATATGCCGCAGGCAGGCTTGCGCGGGGTACAGATCGTTGCGCCCAGATCCATCATCGCCTGCGCGAAATCGCCTGCGCGCGCATCAGGCGTGATCCGGTCCGCCGCCGCGCGAATCTCGGCGCGGGCGGCAGGCAGCGGCGTCGCGATCGCGAAGAGCCGCGCCACCACCCGCTCGACATTGGCGTCCACCACCACCGCACGCCGCCCGAAGGCGATGGAAGCGACGGCGGCGGCGGTATAGGCGCCCACCCCCGGCAGCGCGCGCAGCCCCGCCTCGGTATCGGGAAAGCGCCCGCCATGCGCGCCTGCCACCGCTCGCGCGCAGGCAAGGAGGTTGCGGGCGCGGGCGTAATAGCCAAGCCCCGCCCACGCCGCCATCAGGTCGGCGTCGTCCGCGGCGGCCAGCGCCTCGACGGTGGGCCAGCGGGCAGTGAACTTCGCGAAATAGGGACCGACCGCCGCCACCGTCGTCTGCTGAAGCATGACCTCGGACAGCCACACCCGATAGGGATCGGCGGCGTTGCTGCCGGGCGGCGCGCGCCAGGGCAGGCGGCGCGCGTGCACATCGTAATGAGCAAGCAGATCGCCTGCGATTTTTCTGTCTGTGCCCTCGACGCGCATGGCGGCCCTATGCCATGAAGCGGTCCATGACGGAACGCCCGGCCACACCCAGACTCAAGACGAAGGCCGCACCGGTGCAGGATCGTCCGCGCGTCGGCGCGCCGCGCGCCATCGCCGACCTCATGCCCGACATCGGTCGCGCTGCCTTCCGCAAGTTCGGCTTCGTCCAATCGAGCATCGTCACGCGCTGGGCGGAGATTGCCGGACCGCAATATGCCGCCATTTCCGCGCCCGAATCGATTCGCTTCCCGGTGGGGAAGAAGGCAGGCGGCACGCTGCAACTGACGGTCATGAGCGGCCATGGCCCGATGATCCAGCACATGCTGCCCGACCTCGTCGAACGGGTGAATCGCTTTTTCGGCTATGCCGCCGTCGCAAAGGTCGCGTTGCGGCAGGGGGACATCAGCCCGGTGCAGGCCGAACGCCGCCCCCCGCCCCGCAATCTCAAACCCGTCCCGGTCGACTTCGGCGATTCGCTGCGCGACATCGGCGACCCCGAATTGCGCGCCGTGCTCGAATCGCTGGCGCAGGGCCTTGCCAATTCCACCGGTTTGCCCAAGATCGGCTGATCGGGGGCCGTTCTGCCGCCCCGCCCAATGGAATACGCCCCATGAAGAAAATTCTTTCCCTCGCCCTGCTCGCTCTTCCCGCGGCGCTGGTTGCCGCGCCCGCCGCCAACTGGGTCGGCCGTGTCGTCATGACGCCCATAGGCGGCCATTATATGGGCAATCCCGCCGCCCCCACGAAGCTGACGGAATATGTGAGCTACACCTGTTCGCACTGTGCCCATTTCGTGCGCGACGGCTCAGCCCCGCTCAAGGCCGATTATGTGAAGGGCGGCAAGGTCGGCATCGAGGTGCGCAATGCCGTGCGCGACAAATATGACCTGACCGCAGCGCTCCTCGCCCGCTGCGGCGGTCCGGGCAAATTCATGGGCAATCACGAAGCGCTCTTCGCCAACCAGGACGCATGGATGCCCCAGATCGAGGCTTATGACGCTTCCACCGAAGCCAAGCCGACGGATCAGGTCGCCGCGCTCCAGGCCATCGGGCAGAAGACCGGGCTTTACGCCCTCATGACGAAGCGCGGCTATACCGCAAAGCAGCTCAATGCCTGCGTCGCCAGCCCGCAGGCGATGAAGCAGGTGCTCGCCATGACGGACGACGCATGGAACAAGGTGAAGATCACCGGCACCCCCGGCTTCGTCGTCAACGGCACGCTGGTGAAAGGATCGACCTGGGAACAGCTTCAGGCCGCATTGCCCGCGCCCGCTCGCTGATCTAAACCGCGCCTCAGACCATCATCGGAGCCTGCCCCCCGTGAAAGCCCTACCCGTTCTCGCCGCCCTGTCGCTCAGCCTCTCGCTCGCCGCCTGCGGTAAGGGGGAAGACAGCGCCAAGCCCGCCGGCGCGTCCATCGCCGCCGTGCCCCCGCCTGCGGGCACCAGCTGGTCGCAAACCGTTTCGCCGACGCAGGACGGCACGTTTCTGATGGGCAATCCGTCGGCCAAGGTGAAGCTGATCGAATATGGCTCCTACACCTGCAGCCACTGCAAGGACTTCTCCGCCGAAGCGTCGGAAGAGATCAGGAAGCTGGTCGACACCGGCAAGATGAGCTTCGAATTCCGCACCTATGTGCGCGATCCCATCGACCTTACCACCGCGCTCCTCGCCCGCTGCGGCGGCAAGGACATCTTTTATCCGCTGTCCGAACAATTCTTCGCCAACCAGACCGCGATGTTCGACAAGGTTCAGGGCAAGGACGCGGCGTTCAAGGCGGTCGAAACCATGCCCCCCGCTCAGCGCTTCGCCGCGATCGCCAACATCGCGGGCCTGGTCGAATATGCGCAGCAGCGCGGAATTTCCGCCGATCAGGCGAAACAGTGCCTTGCCGACACCGCTGCTGCCGAACGGCTGGCGAAGGGCGTGGAGACGGCCAACAGCCAGTATAACATTCAGGGCACGCCCAGCTTCATCATCAACGGCGTTCTTGTCGACAATGTCGCCAACTGGAAATCGCTCCAGCCCAAGCTCAAGGAAGCGGGTCTCTGATTGGGCGCCGGGGGGCGGCCCAGCGGACATGAGGGGGCCGGGGCGGCCTTTCGCCCCGGCATGACCCCGTGCAGATAAAGCGGCTCAAACTTTCCGGCTTCAAAAGCTTCGTCGATGCGACCGAATTGCGCATCGAACCGGGCCTGACCGGCATCGTCGGCCCCAATGGCTGCGGCAAGTCCAACCTGCTGGAAGCGATTCGCTGGGTCATGGGCGAATCGAGCGCGCGGTCGATGCGCGGCGCGGGGATGGAGGATGTGATCTTCGCGGGCACCGCCTCGCGCCCCAGCCGCGACTTCGCCGAAGTTTCGCTGCTGACGGTGCAGGAGCAGGGCGAGCTGTTTTCCGCGGTGGAGGTGGGCGCGGACGGCGAACTGGAAGTCACCCGCCGGATCGAGCGCGGCGCGGGCAGCGCCTATCGCGCCAACGGACGGGACGTGCGCGCGCGCGACGTGGCGCTGATCTTCGCCGACGCCGCCACCGGCCCACACAGCCCCGCGCTCGTCAGCCAGGGGCGCATCGCCGCCGTCATCGCCGCCCGCCCGCAGGAACGCCGCGCGATGCTGGAGGAAGCGGCGGGCATCGCCGGGCTGCATGTCCGCCGCAGGGACGCCGAACAGAAATTGCGCGCCGCCGAATCCAATCTCGCCCGGCTGGACGAAATCCTGATCGACATGGACACTCGGGCTGCGGCCCTGCGGCGGCAGGCCCGGGCGGCCGAACGCTATATCCGCCTGTCCGACCAGATCCGCGTGGCGGAGGGCCGCGCTCTCTTCGCCCGCTGGCGCGAAGCCCATGCCAGTGCCGAAGCCGCCCGCGCCGAAGCGCGACAGGCCGACGCCGCCGTCACCGCCGCGCAGGCCGGGCAGACCCACGCCGCCGCTGCCGCGCAGGCCGCGCTCGCGACCCTCGCCGACCGCCGCGCCGCCGCGCAGGCCGCGCGCGATGCCGCCAGCGAAGCGGGCCACCGCCTGGCTGCGCTGCGCACCGAACGCGATTCGGTCGTCCACCGCCTCGCCGACCTCATGCAACAGTCCGGGCGGCTGGAGGAAGACAGGGCACGCGAAGGCACACTTGCCAACGACGCCGCCGACGCCATCGCCCGCCTCACCGCCGAAGTCGCGACGCTCAAGGGCCGGGTCGCCGATACCGAAAAGCTCCGCCCCGCCTTCGCCGCCCGCATCGGCGAAGCAGAGGCCGGGGCGCGTGACGCCGAAGTCGCGCTGGCGAAGGCGATGGCGACGCAGGCCGCCGAGCAGGCCGAACTGCGCGTAGCCGAAGCTGCGCTGGCTGCCGCGCACAGTCGCCTCGACCGGGCACAGCGCGATGTCGCCCGCCTCGCTGCCGAAGCGGGTGCCCTGCCCGACCCCGCCCCGCTGGAGGCACAGCGCGATACCGCACTTATGCAGCAGACGCAGGCGCAGTCCGCCCGCGCCGCCGCCGAGGAAGGCATCGCCGCCGCCGAAACGCAGCGGCAGGCGGCAGCCGACGAACGCGCCGCCGCGCAAACCGGCCTCGCCGCTGCGCAGGCCGGGCTCGCCGCGCTCGACAGCGAAGCCGCTGCCCTGCGCCGCGCCACCGAAACGGGCGGCGGCACCGGGCGCGCGCTCGACCGGCTGAAGGCCGCGCCGGGCTACGAACGGGCGCTTGCGGCTGCGCTGGGCGACGATCTCGAAGCGCCGGTGGCGAGCGAGGGCAAGCGGCGCTGGAGCGGCGCCGACGCGTGCCCCGAAGACCCCGCCCTTCCTCACGGCACCACGCCTCTGGCTGCCCATGTCGACGCCCCCGAACAGCTGGCCCGGCGTCTGGCGCAGGTGGCGGTCGCCGACAGCGATGACGGCCAGCCGCTCGCAGTGGGTCAGCGGCTGGTGACGCGCGCGGGGCAGATGCGCCGTTGGGACGGCTATGTCGCGCTGGAAGGCGGCGCCGCGGCGGCGGAGCGGCTCATCCGGCTCAATCGACTCGACGCGCTGACCGCCGCGCGCCCCGATGCGCAGGCGCAGGTCGATGCCGCCACGCTCGCGCGGGCGGACGCGCAAGGGCGAGAGCAGGCCGCCGCGCAGGCTCTGGCGCAGGGTCGCTCCGCCTTTACCGAGGCGGAACGGCGCCTGCGGACCGCGATCCGCGCGGCGGACGAAGCGACTACCGCGCTCGAACGTCTCGCCGGGCGACGCGAGGGCGTGGAAGAACGCCTCGTCGCCGCGCGCCGGGACGAGGATGCGGCCCGCGCCGAATGGGACAAGGCGCAAGCCGCGCGTGCCGCCGTCCCCGATGGCGAAGGCACGAGCGCCCTCGTCACCGCCCTGTCCCACGCCCGCGACAAGGCCCGCGCCGCCGTCAGCCAGTTGCAGGCGGAGCAGGCGCTCGCCGACCGCGCGCTGTCCGGCGACCGGGAACGGCAGTCCGCCGCCGAAGCGGAGATCAAGGGCTGGCGCGCCCGCGCGGGTGAAGCGGCCAGGCGCATCGCTGCGATGGTGGGCCGCGCCGACGATATCGCCGCCGAACAGGGGAGGCTCGCCGACCGGCCCGATGCACTGGCGCGCCAGATCGCCGACCTCGATGCCAGCGGCGCAACCCTGGGGCAGGATGCGGACGCCGCCCGCCGCGCCGAACAGGACGCCGAAGACCAGCTGCGCGCCGCCGAAGCCCGCGCGGCGCAGGCGGGCGAAACGCTGGCCGCCGCGCGGGAGGCCCGCGCTACCGCCACCGCCCGCGCCGAATCCGCCGACGAACGGCGCTTGGAAACCAACCGCCTGTCGGGCGAACGCTTCGAATGTCCGCCTCCGATGCTCCAGGAAAAGCTCGGATTCGCGAGCGCCGACATCCGCATCGCCCAGACCGAACAGACCGACCATGACCGGTTCGTCATCGAACGCGAGCGGATCGGCCCGGTCAACCTCGTCGCCGCGCAGGAGCTGGAGGAGCTGGAGGCAACGCAGGCGACCAGCCGCGCCGAAAGCGCCGATCTTTCGACCGCGATCCACCAACTGCGCGGATCGATCGGCAGCCTCAACCGCGAAGGCCGCCAGCGCCTGCTTGCCGCGTTCGAGGCGGTCGACGGTCATTTCCGCCGTCTCTTCACCACCCTCTTCAACGGTGGGCAGGCGCATCTGGAACTGGTCGACAGCGACGATCCGCTCGAAGCGGGGCTGGAAATCATGGCCCAGCCGCCGGGCAAGAAGCTCGCGGCGCTGACTCTTCTGTCGGGCGGGGAGCAGGCGCTGACCGCCGTCGCGCTCATCTTCGGCCTGTTCCTCACCAACCCCGCGCCCATCTGCGTGCTGGACGAAGTGGACGCACCGTTGGACGACGCCAATGTGGAGCGTTTCTGCGATCTCCTCGACGCCATGGTGGCACAGACGAACACCCGCTACCTGATCGTCACGCACAACGCCGTCAGCATGGCGCGGATGCACCGCTTGTTCGGCGTCACCATGGTCGAACAAGGGGTCAGCCGCCTCGTGTCGGTCAACCTGCAAAGCGCAGAAGCGCTGCTGGCGGCGGAATAGGGTCCAGTCGCGCGCAGCCGGTCCTTTTCGGCCCTCTGCACAGGGCGGAGGATGCGCCCATGACCCAGCTTCCGCCCTTCACGCTCGACCACTGGCTGTCCGCCCATGATTTCGCGACGCCGCCCATCGCCTACAATCTCGCGTCGAGCACCGGCCCGCGCTGGACCCTGGCGCAGCTCGCCGCGCTGGGCGACCCTCCGCACGGCAACGCCGACGATCTTGCCGACACGGTGCTCGCCTATGCCCCGCCGCAGGGCAGCACATGCTTGCGCGAAGCCATCGCCGACTTCCACGGCGTCCCGCCCGAAAGCGTCACCGCCACCACCGGATCGTCCGAAGCGCTCTCCGTCCTCCTCTGCCTGGTCGCGGAACCGGGCGCGAACATCGTCCTGCCCGATCCGGGCTACCCCGCCTATGCCGCCGTGGCGCAGGGATGGGGCCTTGCCAGCCGCCCCTACCGGCTCGACCGCGCCGACGGCTTCGCCGCGCGCGACGACGCCATCCTCGCGCAGGTGGACGACGCCACTCGCCTCGTCATTCTCAACACGCCGCACAATCCCTCCGGCGCGGTCATGCCTCGCGCCGAGATCGAGACGCTCGCCGCCACATTGGCTGAAAGGGGCATCCCCCTGCTGGTGGACGAGGTCTATCATCCGCTTTATTTCGGGGGGCATCAGCCGTCCGCCGCCGGCATCCCCAACGTCCTCGTCATCGGCGACCTGTCGAAAGCGCTGTCGCTGCCCGGCTTGCGTACCGGCTGGCTGATCGATGGGGATGCCGCACGGCGGGAGCGGATCGTCGACGCCCGCAGTTACTTCACCGTCAGCGGATCGCCGCTGCTGGAACGGCTGGCAACCCACGCGCTGCGCCATCGCGGCGCGATCCTGTCACGCCTTGAAACAGTGGCAAACGCCAACATCGCATTGCTCGACGCCCTCGTCGCCGAATCGCACGGTCGCCTTGCCTGGGCACGTCCGCAGGGCGGGACCACCGCTTTCCCCTGGCTCACGCAAACCGCCGACGCGCGCCCCTTTTGCGAGACCTTGGCGCAGGCGGGCGTGTTGCTCGCGCCGGGCGACTGCTTCGGTCATCCCGCGCATATGCGGATCGGTTTCACCCAGCAGGCGGACGGCTTCGCCGCCGCGGTGGAACGGATCGCCGACGCGCTCCAGCGGCTTTAGCTGCGGCCGAACCATCCCTTCATCCGCCGGAAAAGACCGCGCTCGTTCACCGGCTCGAACATCTCGTCCGGGCCTTCGGGGTCCAGCACCTCGTTGTCGGCGAGCCATTCCTGCACCGTGTTGAGATCGGGCGTGCGATAGGGCCGCAACGTGCGCCCCCGCTTCTGCCGCATCTCCTCGATCCCCGCAACCAGCCCCCGTTCGGCCAGCACGGTCGCGACCCGCTCGATCGGCAGGTCGAGATGTTCGGCGATCAGGTCGTTGCGGATGCGCAATATCTCACCCTGCCGCCCTTCGTTGGCGGGCAGGGCCGTGTCGATGCACACGTCGCATTCGGTATCGAGCCGCATCGAACGATTGTTCATGTTGGACGACCCGACCCGGATCAGCCGGTCGTCCACGATCAGGATCTTGGCGTGGACGTAGATCGGCGCGCCCCGCTGCGTATAGGGGTGATAACGCGAAAGCGCCCATGCGGATCGCGGCTCTTCAGCGCTTCGAACAGACGCGCGCGCGCCGTGTCCATCGCCTGCTGCTCCAGCCAGCCATCGGCGAAGAGCGGGTTGACGATGACGATGTCCGGCCCGTCCGGTTCGGCCAGGCGTTGGGCGATTGCCTCGGCGATCCGGCGGGAGGCGAAATACTGGCTTTCGGCGTAGATATGCCGCTTCGCCGCCGCGATCTGGTGCAGATAGAGTTGCTCGATCTCGGTCGTTTCTTCCTGATCGTCCATCCGTGGCGCGGTGCGGGCGATGGCGACATCGACCTGCTCGAACATCACCGGCAGGTTGCCCGGCCAGCAATCCTCGATACCGGTGACAGGCTCCAGCGTATCGCCGCCCGCCCCGTTCCAGCGCATCCGCGCATGTTCGCCCAGTGCGGCGGCCACCGGTCCCGACAGCGCCGTGGTCGCATCGTGCCAGGGGCCGTAGGGCGATCCGTCGGGATGGTGGCGACCGGGGTCCTCGTCGCGATGGTGGCGCGTGTCCCACCGGTCGCCGGTCATGTCGATCCCGCCGCAGAAAGCGAAACAGTCGTCGATCACCACGATCTTCTGATGATGCGACGCGGCGGGCGGATGATGGCTGTCCAGCTTCACCGTCACGCGCGGATGCGCCATCCACTTCAAAGTGGTGAACAGGTTGGTGGGGCGCACCATCGACTTCATCGCCCCCACGTCCCAGCGGAGAAGATAGATTTGCAGTTCGGGCCGCCGGTCGACCAGCCAGGTGATGAAGTCGCCGATCACCACCGGCGCGCCGTCGTCGGCCTCGTCCTCGCGGATAAGGCTGATCGCCGCGTCGAAATCCCATCCGACCAGCATGATGCGGCGCTGGGCCATCATCATCGCGGCGCGCGCGTGGCGGAAATAATTGTCCGCGTCGATGATCACGCTCGCCTTGTCGGCGCGCGCGATACGCCAGCAGTCGACGCCCGGTGTCAGGCTCATGCCGCGCTCCCCACGGTCAGGCAGGCGAGAAACATCAGCAACCCTGCGAATCGGTTGGAACGGAATTTGGCGAGCGGATCGATACCGTCCTCCTTCAATGTCGCGACCTGCCACAGCAGATGCGCCGCCATCGGCAGCAACGCGACGAGCGCGAGCCATTGCCCCCGCACGTCCCAGATCGCCGCCGCCCACAAAAGGAGCGCCATCGCGTAGCACAGCGTCACACCGCCCCGCACATGCCGCCCCATCGAAAGCGCGCTGGACCCGATACCGATCAGGGCATCGTCCTCCCGGTCCTGCAGCGCGTAGACGGTGTCATAGCCCACCACCCAGAAAATCGTCCCGGCATACAGCAACAGCCCCGGCCGCGTCAGCGCGCCTGCGACTTCGCTCCACCCCACCAGCGCCGCCCAGGAAAAGACGAGGCCGAGCCAGACCTGCGGCCATCCGGTGATCCGCTTCATGAACGGATAGGCCGCAACCAGCGCCAGGCTCCCCAGTGCCACGACCTGCGCATAAAGGTCCAGTTGCAGCAGCACGACCAGGCCGACGAGGCACAGCGCCAGCAGCCATGCCCACGCCGTCCGCACGTCCATCGCTCCGCTCGCCAGGGGGCGGGTGGCGGTGCGCGCCACCTTGCGGTCGATGTCGCGGTCGACGATGTCGTTAAACACGCACCCCGCGCCGCGCATTGCGACCGCGCCCAGCAGCAGCCAGGCGATCAGCGGCCAGCGCGCAAAACCCCCGCCCGCCAGCGCGACCGACCACGCCCCCGGCCAGAACAGCAGCCACCAGCCGATGGGCCGGTCGAACCGCGCCAGCTGCGCCAGAATGCGCGGCGTTGCGGGCAACCGCGCCAGCAGGCCGCGCGCTTCACTGTCAGGGACGATCGTTTGGTTCATGCGACTCCGTTGCGCCGCTTGCCGAGCGGGCGTGATCCTCTTTAGGGAAGAACGGCCAATGGACAAGCCAAGAGAGACGATGACCGCCACCCCTGCCTGGCCGCCGCAAAGCGCCCCGCGCCTCCATGTCGAAACCCAGCTGGGAGACGGAGTCGCCGTACCGGTCGACGGCAATCCCGCCCATTACCTCATCAGCGTCATGCGGGTGAAGGCGGACGACATCGTCCTCCTTTTCGACGGGCGGTCGGGCGAATGGGCGGCGCGCGCACGCGACATTCGCAAGCGCGACCTCGTCCTCGAATGCGTGGCCCAGACCAAGCCGCCCGAACAGGTTCCCGATTTCTGGCTTTGCTGCGCGCCGGTCAAGAAGGGCCGGATCGACCTCATCGCCGAAAAGGCCTGCGAACTGGGCGTCGCGCGGCTCCAGCCGGTGCTGACCCGCCGCGCCGTGGTGGACAAGCTCAACTACGACCGGCTGCACGCCCATCTGGTGGAGGCGGCGGAGCAATGCGGGCGCACCGCCTTGCCGGAACTGGCCGACATGGTGAAGCTCGAGGCGCTGCTGCGCGACTGGCCGACAGGCCGCAACCTCTTCTTCGCCGACGAAACCGGCGGTGCGCCGCTCGAACAGGCCTTGCGCGCCCATCCCGGCCCCGCCGCTTTCCTCGTGGGGCCGGAGGGCGGCTTCGATCCTGCCGAACGCGCCGCGATTCGCGCTGCACCGGGCGCGGTCCCCGTTTCGCTCGGACCCCGCATCCTGCGCGCTGAAACCGCTGCCATCGCCGCCACCGCCGCGTGGATGGCGATCAATGGCGACTGGTCCTGACCTGCGGCCATATGCCGATCAAAACAGTTTCATTTCGCCATGTTATTGCATTGAGCACCGGCGCAACCTAACTGAGCGCCGCGCGTCCTGTTTGACGTGCCGGGGGGAAGGACTAAGGGCGGGCGATGAGCACCAGAACCGACTCGGGGGATCATGATCCCGTCATCGAAAGCCGCGATCAGCTGATCGCCGCTTTTGCCAAGGGTGAAAAGCCCAGGGACCGTTGGCGCATCGGCACCGAGCATGAGAAATTCGTCTACGCCCGCAAGGATCACCATGCGCCGGCCTATGAGGAAAAGGGCGGCATCCATACGCTGCTGATCGGCCTCACCCGCTATGGCTGGAACCCGGTGTTCGAGGGGGAGAATATCATCGCCCTGTCGGGGAGCGACGGCACGATCAGCCTCGAACCGGCGGGGCAGCTCGAACTGTCGGGCGCGCCGCTCGACAATCTGCACCTGACCTGTGCGGAAACCGGGCGGCATCTGGAGCAGGTGAAATATGTCGGCGACATGCTGGGCCTGGGTTTCCTTGGCCTTGGCATGTGGCCGGACAAGGCGCGCGCCGATCTCCCCATCATGCCCAAGGGCCGGTATGAGATCATGCTGCGCCACATGCCGCGCGTCGGCAGCCTCGGCCTAGACATGATGCTGCGCACCTGCACCATCCAGACCAACCTCGACTATGGCAGCGAAGCGGACATGGCGCAGAAGTTCCGCGTCAGCCTGGCGCTTCAGCCGCTGGCGACCGCACTCTTCGCCAACTCCCCCTTCACCGACGGGAAGCCCAACGGCTTCCTCTCCTACCGCAGCCATATCTGGTCGGACACCGACCCGCATCGCACGGGCATGTTGCCTTTCGTGTTCGAGGATGGGTTCGGCTATGAACGCTATGCCGACTATGCCCTCGATGTGCCGATGTATTTCGTCTACCGCGACGGTCGCTATATCGATGCTGCGGGGCTCAGCTTCCGCGACTTCCTCGACGGCAGGCTGTCGGTGCTGCCGGGGGAAAAGCCCACGGAAAAGGACTGGGAGGATCATCTCTCCACCGCCTTCCCCGAAGTGCGGATGAAGAGCTTCCTCGAAATGCGCGGCGCTGACGGCGGCCCGTGGAACCGTATCTGTGCGCTGCCTGCCCTCTGGGTCGGCCTTCTCTACGATCAGGGCGCGCTCGATGCGGCGTGGGACGTGGTGAAGGACTGGAGCATGGAGGAACGGCAGGTGCTGCGCGATTCGGTCCCCCGGCTCGGCCTCGACGCGCCCATCGGCGGCGGGCGCAAGCTGCGCGACATCGCCCGCGAAGTGCTCGACATCGCCCGTTCGGGGCTTTCCTCGCGCGCGCGCCTCAACGGGTCGGGCGACAATGAAACCGGCTACCTCGGCTTCCTCGAAGAAGTGGTCGCATCCGGCAAGACCAACGCCGAACGTCTCCTCGAACGCTATCACGGCGAATGGGGCGGCGACATCGACCGGGTCTATGCGGAAGAAAGCTTCTGATCACTCCGCCGGCTGCGGCAGCGCCGTGGCCGGTCGGCGGCCCGTGATGCGGGCGAACAGGCGCGGCACCGGGCCGTTGCGCTCCATCCAGTCCCAATAGGCCCGATAGGCGGGATCGGCGGACAAATGCCGCTCCTCCGTCTTCGCGCGCCAGTAATAGATGGCGTTGGTGAGGCCAAGCAGCGCGCAATTGCGCACGATATCGGGGATCGATCCGCTGACGCTCAGGAACGGCAGCGAGGAAAACCACCAGAACAGGTTCTTCGAAAGATAGGCCGGATGCCTGCTCCAGCGATAGGGCCCGTGCGTCAGGATACCGCGATGGGTGAGGTTGGAAAAACGCAGCCCGAACGCCACCGTCGCCCACGCATAGACGCCCGTCAGCAGCACCAGCCATCCGCCCAGCAGCCATGGCAGCACGGGCATCCCCTGCACCCATGCGTCCCATTCCTGGCCCCCCGCATGATAGTCGAGCGGTCCGCCGCCGCCCATAAGGACGAAAGGCGGGTAGCAGATCAGCGCCGCCACCCAGCCTTCCAGATAGGGGTTGGCGGTGCGGATATGCGAATCGAGCGGCCGGAACGTCAGGATGTAGCCCACTGTCGCCAGGCACACGTCGATCATGAACATGACCGCGATCAGGAAACCGGTCAGCGCCACCGGATGCGCCAGTGCGTCCTCGATTCGCCAGTTCACGACGCTCGCGAAATTGCCCGGCACGATCGACACCATGAAGGCTAGAAAAAAGCCCTTCACCGCCCAGGCCCGCGCATGGTGCGCCACTTGGGCCATGTCGGGCTGTCCCGCCGCACCGCCGATCACCCACTGGCCGAAATGATAGGACGCATCGCGCGGATCGACCAGCCGCCGGTCGATCCAGAGAATATAGGGGATGGACGCGGCCAGCAGCCAGGGCGCGGCGGCGGTGAACAGGTCCATGGCGAAACGATAATTGCCGCTCCAGTACCAGCGCGCGATGCAATAGAAGATCGCGATGGCGAGCCATGTCGCCCACAGTCCTGCGATCTTCACCAGTGCGGTATCGGCCGCGTCCCGCCACGCCCGCGCAGGCGCGTTCCAGTCGATCCCCGTAGATGCGCGGCGATGCACCCGGTCGACCAATAGCGACCACAGCACCATCGGCAGTCCGCAGGCCACGACGGCGGCAAAGCCAGCATTCGGCCCGTCCATGCCATAGCGCCGTGCCACCATCGCCCACACGGCCAGTCCGAACAGACCCGCGACCCCTACGCCATGGCTGACGGCAGACGGTGGGCAGGGATCGGCGGCGCTCATGACTTCCCCCTAGCGGAAATTGGTAAGCAAGGCGTGAACCGCCCATGTCAAGGACAGCAACCGGATAGTTCGTTAGCTAACTAACTATTATTTCGAACTATGTGTGCAACTGTCTCGTTCGCTGTTTCATCGGGCAACTTCCCAACCGCTCCCCGGCAGCCTACATGGGGACCATGGAACGCTTCGACGTCGTCATTCTGGGTGCCGGGCTCGTCGGCCTCACCCTTGGCATCGCCCTTTCGCGCCACGGGGTGCGCACTGCCGTCATCGACCCGGCGCAACCGCTGGCGCAGACCGCCCCCGGTTTCGACGGGCGCGTCTCGGCCATCAGTTCGACCAGCTACGCCATGCTGTCGGCAATCGGCGTCGCCGAGCATCTGGACGGCAAGGGCTGCCCCATAGACCGCATCTGGGTCAGCGACGGGTTGGAACCCGGCGCGCTCGATTTCGCACCGGACGCGGATGACGGTATCATGGGCACGATGTTCCCCAACCGGGATCTGCGCCTCGCTTTGGCCGAAACGGCGAAGGGCGCGGAAAACCTCCAGATTTTTCAGCCCGACCGCGCCACCCATGTCGATCGCGGCGTCGATGGCGTCACCCTGACGCTGGAAACCGGCGCGACGCTTCACGGCGCGCTGCTCATCGCTGCCGAGGGACGCAACAGCCCTACCCGCGAGGCCGCCGGCATCCGTACCACCCGCTGGCAGTACAGGCACACCGCCATGGTGACCGCCATCGACCATGACATCCCCCACGCCAACACGGCCTATGAAATCTTCTATGTCGGCGGCCCCTTCGCGCTTCTTCCCATGCAGCCGGGTACGCGTTCGGCGGTCGTTTGGACCGTCCCGACCGATCAGGCGCCCGCGATGCTGAAGCTGTCCGAACGCGCCTGGCTTGCCGAAGCGCAGAAACGGATCGGCAGTTTTCTGGGCGATATCCGTCTGGCCGGGCCGCGCTCCTCCTATCCTCTTGGCTTCCACCATGCCGCCCGCATCACCGACACGCGCCTCGCGCTGGTGGGCGACAGCGCCCATGCGATCCACCCGATTGCGGGGCAGGGTCTCAACCTGGGCTTCCGCGACGTCGCCGCGCTGGTCGAAGTATTGGTGGAGGGGATGCGCCTCGGTCTCGATCCGGGGGACGCGCAGCTGCTGGCCCGCTACCAGCGCTGGCGCGGGCTGGACGCGCTGACGACCAGCGTCGCGATGGACGGCCTCGTCCGCCTGTTCGACGTGCCGGGCCGGATCCCCTCGCTTGTCCGGCGTGCGGGCCTTGCCGCCGTGCAGCGCACCGCCCCGCTCAAGAACCGTTTCATGGCAGCAGCGCGCGGCCAGTCGGGCAAGCTGCCCAAGCTGCTGGTCGGCGAGATGGTGTAGGGCGTTAGCGGCGGATCAGATCATCCGCCGCAATACATCGTCCTTCAGCACGAAATGATGGCGCAGCGCCGCTGCGACATGCAGCGCCAGCAGCACCGCCCAGGCGATGCCCATCACTTCATGCCCCTCGCCCGAAAGGCCGACGATGGCGTCGCCCTTCGCCACCGGCAGCTTGGGCACATCGAACAGGAAGAACCAGTTCAACGGCCGCGTGCCAGCCGACACCATGATCCACCCGCTGAGCGGCACGACGATCATGAAGCCGTAGAACAGCGCGTGGGTCCCCTTCGCCACCGCCGTCTCCCATCCCGACATATGCGCGGGGAGATCGGGCGCGCGGTGAGTCGCCCGCCACAGCAACCGCACGATCGCGAGCGCCAGCACCGTAAGGCCGATCGACTTGTGGACCGGCATCACCGCCCAGTCGCGCGGCAACGCGTCATGTCCCAGCCCCAGTGCGATGTTAGCGACGATGAGGACGGCCATGATCCAGTGGAGCCAGCGGGCGACGGCGGTATATCGGTTCAAGGCAATGCTCCTTTATAAAAAGCGCTCCTAAGCCTGACGATTGGCGACCAGATTGTCCACCACCGCCGGTTCGGCCAGTGTGCTGGTGTCACCCAGCGCCTGTGCCGACACCTCTCCCTCCGCGATCTTGCGGAGGATCCGGCGCATGATCTTACCCGACCGCGTCTTGGGCAGGCCCGGTGTGAACTGGATGGCATCGGGCGTGGCGATGGGGCCGATCTCGCTGCGCACCCACTGAACCAGCGTCTTGCGCAGGCTTTCGTCGCCCTCATGCCCGTTGTTGAGCGTCACATAGGCGTAGATGCCCTGCCCTTTCACGTCATGGGGGAAGCCCACCACGGCGGCTTCCGCAACCGCACGGTGCGATACCAGCGCGCTTTCCACCTCGGCGGTGCCCATGCGGTGCCCCGACACGTTGATGACATCGTCGACCCGGCCCGTGATCCAGTAATATCCGTCCGCATCCCGGCGCGCGCCGTCGCCGGTCGTGTATTTGCCACGGTAAGTGGTGAAGTAGGTCTGGAAGAAGCGGTCATGATCGCCCCATACGGTCCGCATTTGCCCGGGCCAGCTGCGCGCGATGACGAGATTGCCCTCGGTCGCGCCTTCCAGCACCTGACCTTCCGCATCGACGATCTGCGGAACGACGCCTGGCATCGGCAACGTCGCCGACCCCGGCTTGAGGTCGGTCGCGCCCGGCATCGGCGCGATCATCGCGCCGCCCGTTTCCGTCTGCCACCAGGTGTCGATGATGGGGCAGCGGCCCTCGCCCACCACGCCATGATACCAGCGCCACGCTTCGGGGTTGATCGGCTCACCCACGGTGCCGAGCAGCTTGAGCGATTGGCGGCTGGTCGCATGGACGAAGCCATCCCCCTCCTTCATCAGCGCGCGCAGCGCGGTCGGCGCGGTAAAGAGCGTGTGCACCTGATGCCGGTCCACCACTTCCCAGATGCGGCTCGGCGTCGGCCAGTTGGGAACGCCCTCATACATCAGGGTCGTCGCCCCGTTCGCCAGCGGTCCATAGACGATATAGCTGTGCCCCGTGACCCATCCGATGTCGGCGGCACACCACCAGACATTGCCGGGCTGGTAGTCGAAGCATAGTTCATGTGTCAGGCTGGCCCAGAGCAGGTAGCCGCCGCTCGTATGCAGCACGCCCTTGGGCTTTCCTGTGGAGCCGGACGTGTAGAGAATGAACAGCGGGTCCTCCGCGTTCACCGGCTCGGGCGGGCAATCGGCGTCCACATCCGCCATTTCCTCATGCAGCCAGCGGTCGCGCCCTTCCTGCATGATGACGTCTCCGCCGGTCGCCTTGACCACCAGCACCGTCTCGATTCCGGGGCAGTCCTTCAACGCAGCGTCGACATTGGCCTTGAGCGGCACCGCCTTGCCCGCGCGGCGTCCTTCGTCGGCGGTGACGATCAACGTCGAATCGCAATCCTGCAACCGCCCGCACAGCGCCTCGGGGGAAAAGCCGCCGAAGACCACCGAATGGATCGCACCGATGCGCGCGCAGGCGAGCAGGGCGAAGGCCGCTTCGGGAATCATCGGCAGGTAGATGGTGATCTGGTCGCCCTTTTTCGCACCGGCTTTTTTCAGCACATTGGCAAAGCGGCACACTTCCTCGTG
This sequence comes from Sphingobium sp., assembly GCF_003248505.1. Classification (GTDB taxonomy): domain Bacteria; phylum Pseudomonadota; class Alphaproteobacteria; order Sphingomonadales; family Sphingomonadaceae; genus Sphingobium. The sequence goes on along the minus strand of NZ_QFOA01000001.1, from coordinate 18,515 downwards.
CAGCTGGCGATAGGTGTAGCGGCGCGGCTCCGCATCGGGCGAATCGGGTTCCCAGATGATCGCGACCTGATCGCCACGTTCGGCGAGATGGCGATCGATGCAATTGGCGCTGACGTTGAGCGTTCCGTCCGCGAACCACTTCACCCCGAAGTCCGTTTCGTCGAAGCTGCTTTCGTCGGCCTTGGTCGGCGCCTCGATCCAGTCCAGCCGCTTGGCCCGCTCCAGCCAATAGGCCTCCGGCTCCGCCACCGAACGTTCGTAATCCGCCGCGCGGCCCGCCTCGTCGAAAACGGCGTCTTCCGCCCAGTTTTTCGGCACGGGGAAGAAATCGTCAGGCATCCGGCATCCTTTCAACGGGCTATTGTCGCATTGGATGCCGCTCTATCGCCTCGGCCGCCGGATCGGAAGGGCGGGCTTCCCCTTTTGCCGCTATCCTTTCGACGGACGGAGACGCCGTCGAGTGGAACCGCCCCCCATTTTGCCGCTTCCCCACAGGGGCGCGCACGCCTAACAGGAAACGCCTATGTGGCTGCTCTATCAATTCCCGCTCTGTCCCTTTTCACGCAAGGTCCGACTCCTTCTGGGAGAAAAGGGCGTGGGCTACGACCTGGTGCGCGAATCGCCCTGGGCGCAGCGGGACGAGTTTCTGGATCTCAACCCTGCCGGAACGACCCCGGTGATGGTGGATCAGGACAAGAGCGTCACATTGATCGACAGCCAGGCCATCTGCGAATATTTCGAGGAGACGGTGGAAAAATTCCCGCTGATCTCCGGCGCGGCGACGGCGCGGGCCGAAGTGCGGCGGCTCACCGCCTTCTTCGACCAGAATTTCTACGGCGACGTGGTCGGCCCGCTGCTGCACGAGCGGATGAAGAAGCGCCTGATCGAACGCGCCCCGCCCGATGCGCGGGTGCTGCGCGAGGCGATGAAGCGCGCCAATGTCCACATGGATTATATGGATTATCTGCTCGATCATCGCAGCTGGATGGCAGGCGCGACCCTGAGCTTGGCCGACATTGCGGCGGCGGCGCACTTGTCCGTCGCGGATTACCTGGGCGGCATCGACTGGGCAGGGCATGAGCCGGTCAAACGCTGGTATGCGGGCTTCAAGTCACGTCCGTCCTTCCGCCCTCTGCTGTCGGAGCGAATGGAAGTCATCACCCCGCCGCCCCATTATGAGAAGCCCGACTTCTAATCGGCTTCCGCCGCGAGGTAGACGCGGTTGCGGCCATGTTCCTTGGCGAGGTAGAGAGCCCGGTCGGCGGCCTTGAGCGCGGCACGCGGGTCCTCATAGGCAAGGACGTTGGCGACGCCCGCCGAAAAGCTCACCCGTTCCATCCGCTCGCCGTTGGAACGGTTGACGAGGCTGCGCCCGGCAAGATCCTGACGCACCCGATCCACCGCCTCGCAGGTTTCGCCGGCGCTCTTGCCGCGGAATAGCATGACGAACTCCTCGCCCCCGTGCCGCGCGACATGGCAATGGTCGTCTGACGCCTTGGACAGAAGACCGGCGACGAACTTGAGGACGCGGTCGCCGGTATCGTGACCGTGGGTATCGTTGATGACCTTGAAATGATCGATGTCGCAAAAGGCAACCGACAACTGCTCGCCATTTTCTTGCGCCAGCACCAGTTCGTCCCGCAGCACGCCTTCGAAGGCGCGACGGTTGGGAAGACCGGTCAGATGGTCATGCTCTGCGGCGCGGCGCGCGGTTTCCAGGCTGGACTTGAGCGCATGCGTCTGCTTCTGGTTCTCACGCAGCTGGCTTTCGACCTGCCGCGTCTTTTCCACCATCGAACGGGTCAGTCCGACGAGCCGGGCAAGCACCGGCTCATTGTCGCCATCGTCGGACAGGCCCTTGGCCTGCTCCTGAAGCGCGGCCCCGTAATCCTTCGCCGAATTGCGCGATTCGTGCATCAGGCCGCTGAAGTGGCTGAGATTTTCCTCGACCTTGTCCAGCATCGAGGCCAACGATTCGGGCGTGACTTCGTCGGCCCGCTGATCGGCGGACAGCGTTTCGATCCAACTGTTGGTGATCTTGCCGCGCTCCATCAGCACTGCCTTGATCGCCTTCTCCACCCCGACATTGGCCCCGGTCAGATAATCCAGCGCCACGCTGAAATTGACCGGCGTCAGGTCGAGGTCGTGGGCGAAGAGGAAATCGCCGATATCGCTGTAAAGCTGGCGGCGGCGCACGACTTCGCGATTGGCCGCGGTGCCTGCGCGCGGACGCTGCGCCTCCTGCGCATCGGGCATGTCTTCGTCGTCCGAACGGCCCGACAAGCCCTTTGCCCAGCGCGCTAGGCGATCGGTCAGCCCCTGATGGCTGCCAGCGGAAGGTGAGAGTGCCCCAGTCATGCCGATCATAACGGCATCGACCCGATATCCTTAAATCGGCGGTTACCGACCGAATATCAGATGTCGGCGCCGATCAGCCAGTCGCGGAAAATCCGCACCGCCCGCGTCTGCAGCGCGCGGGGGCGGCACACGAACATGTAGCGATAGGGGCTTTCGGCCTTGATCGGGAACAGCCGCACCAGGCGGGGGTCTCCTGCCTGTTCGAAGTGGCTGGCATGCATGACCGCAACGCCCAGACCCTGCGCCGCTGCTTCCAGCATCAACTGACCCGAATCGTAATTGTCGATCGCCAGCGGTTGCAGGTCGGGCAAGCCTGCCGCTTCCTTCCACGCGTCGAAGGACAATGCCATTTCGCGGTGAAGCAGAATCGTTTGTTGCGCCAGTTCCTCCGGCGACTTCAACGCCTGCGGCCCTTCCAGCAATTGGCGGCGGCCGATGAGGTAAATTTCCTCATGATCGAGTTCATGCGCATAGAATGCCGGATCGATATCCCGCGCCATCAGCACGATCGCGGCGTCCAGCCCTTCGCCGAGCCGTGCGATGGCATGGGGCGTGGTTTCAATGTCGATATGCAGTTGCGGATGCTGCTGGCGCAGGCGACCCAGATGCGGGAACAGCCGCTGCGTCGCGAACAGCGGCAGCACCGCCAGCCGCAACCGCAACTGGTTGCCGCCACTCTGGATCGTCTCCAGCGCCTGGCTGAGCGCATCTAATGCAGGCGCGATGTCGTCGAGCAGCCGCTGGCCGTCGGTATTGATTTCCAGCGCCTGATGCTTGCGGTCGAACAACGGCCTGCCGATGAAGCGCTCCAGGGCCTGCACCCGGCGGCTGAGCGCGGGCGTCGACAGCGCAAGCTCCTCCGCCGCGGCCTTCACCGAGCCGAGGCGCGCAACCTGCACGAAGGCCTCAAGGGCCGTAAGGGGCGGCAATCTGCGCATTGATCCGTCACGTTCCGAAGCCCATCCGCTGCGCCGCGTCAATTCTGATTATCGAACGGCCGCATCCGGGTCTCAAGCATCCTGCCGCCAATGAGCCGGAAAACAGGCCCTTTGGCAAGATGCAAAATTTGCAACCTGCCGATGCTTTTCGCAGTTGCAATAATTTGTGCCGCAGCGCACATAGAACAGGCCTTTCAGGCATCCTCTCCTAAAACTTTCGGGCTGACCTTCGGGTCGGCCCTTTTTTTATGCTCGCGCCGTATCGACCGGGGGGACTTTCCGAACGTCACTGCGTTTCCTATCTCGTTTCGCATCAGCAAAGACGAGGATGACGCGTGGCCGATCAGGAGCGGACCGGACGGAAAATTCAGGTGGCCAATGCCCGGCCCGAAGATGCGGGACGCGGTCTTGCGCGGCTTCCGCTGGCGGTAATGGCCGAATTGCACTTGTCCGAAGGCGACGTGATCGAGATCGCGGGCAAGCGGGTCACGTCCGCGCGGGTGGTGCGCCCCTACAAGGAGGATGAAGGGCTGGACGTGTTGAGGCTCGACGGGCTTCAACGCGCCAATGCCGGGGCTGGATCGGGCGACTTCGTCCAGATCGGCAGAGCCGACCCTCGTCCAGCGCAGCGCGTCGTGTTCGCGCCCGCACAAAATAACTTGCGGCTTCAGGGCAATCCCGATGCATTGAAGCGCGTCTTTTTCGAACGTCCGCTTTCGGCGGGCGATATCGTTGCAACGTCGGGGCAGCAGCAAGTGCCGCCCGGCGATATGCCGCCCCAGCTTCGGCAGATGCTGGCGGCCCCGGCCTATGCGCTGCAGGAAATCCGCCTCGTCGTCGTATCGACCACGCCCAAGGGGATCGTGCGCATCGACGCCGACACCGAGGTCGAACTGCGTGCCGAATATGAGGAACCGCGAGAATCGCGTCGCGCCGATGTTACCTATGACGACGTCGGCGGCATGGCCGAAACCATCGACCAGCTGCGCGAGATGGTGGAATTGCCGTTGCGTTATCCCGAACTGTTCGAGCGGCTGGGCGTCGATCCGCCCAAGGGCGTTCTGCTCCACGGTCCGCCGGGGACAGGCAAGACGCGCCTTGCTCGCGCCGTCGCCAATGAATCCGATGCCGAGTTCTTCTTGATCAACGGGCCGGAGATCATGGGATCGGCCTATGGCGAATCGGAAAAGCAGCTGCGCGAGATTTTCGAGGCGGCGGCCAAGTCCGCACCCTCGATCCTGTTTATCGATGAAATCGATTCGATCGCCCCCAAGCGCGGCAATGTGACGGGCGAGACCGAAAAGCGCCTCGTCGCGCAATTGCTGACACTGATGGATGGCCTCGAACCCCGGGCCAACCTAGTGGTTATCGCTGCGACCAACCGGCCAGAGGCGATAGACGAGGCGCTGCGGCGACCGGGTCGTTTCGACCGCGAGATCATCGTCGGCGTCCCCGACGAGCGGGGGCGGCGCGAAATTCTGGGCATCCACACGCGAGGTATGCCGCTCGGCGACAAGGTCGACCTGTCAGAACTCGCCCGCATGACCTACGGCTTCGTCGGCGCGGATCTGGCCGCGCTCAGCCGGGAGGCCGCGATCGAGACGGTGCGGCGCTTCATGCCCCGCCTCAACCTGGAGGAAGGAACGATCCCGCCCGACGTGCTGGAGGAACTGTCCGTCACGCGCGAGGATTTCATGGCCGCGATCAAGCGGGTCCAGCCGTCCGCGATGCGCGAAGTGATGGTACAGGCGCCCAATATCGGCTGGTCCGATATCGGCGGACTCGACGACGCGCAGATGCGGCTCAAGGAAGGGGTCGAACTGCCGCTCAAGGATCCGGACGCCTTTCGCCGCATCGGCATTCGTCCGGCCAAGGGCTTCCTGCTCTACGGCCCGCCCGGCACCGGCAAGACGCTGCTGGCGAAAGCGGTCGCGCGCGAAGCACAGGCCAATTTCATCGCAACCAAATCGAGCGATCTCCTCTCGAAATGGTATGGCGAAAGCGAGCAGCAGATCGCCCGCCTCTTCGCCCGCGCGCGGCAGGTCGCCCCGACCGTGATCTTCATCGACGAACTCGACAGCCTCGTACCCGCGCGCGGCGGGGGCCTTGGCGAACCCGCGGTAACGGAACGGGTGGTCAACACCATTCTGGCCGAGATGGATGGACTCGAGGAATTGCAGTCGGTTGTCGTCATCGGCGCGACCAACCGCCCGACGCTGGTCGATCCGGCGTTGCTTCGTCCGGGGCGTTTCGACGAACTGATCTATGTCGCGGTTCCCGATAAGGCCGGGCGTTCACGCATCCTGGGCATTCATACCGCCAAGATGCCGCTTGCAGAGAATGTGGACCTCGACGACCTTGCCGAAAGGACGGAGCGCTTTACCGGCGCGGATCTGGAAGACCTCGTGCGCCGCGCGGGACTGGTCGCGCTGCGCCAGTCGCTCAGCGTGGAAAAGGTGACACGGGCTCATTTCGAGGAAGCGTTGGAGGAAACGCGTGCATCGGTCACCCCGGAAATGGAGCGTGAATATGAGCAAATCCAGTCCCAGCTCAAGCAGCGCGCGATGCAGGTGGACCCGATCGGCTTCGTGACGCCCGGCATGGTCCGCTCGCGGGTACGGCCCGACTAGCCAAGAGCCTGTCTTGCAAAAGAGCGGCGATGGCGGATTGAACCCAATCCGCCATCGCCGCGTTGATGACAATCGGGTTGCAACCATCTTGCCAGTCAGCGCGGGATTTGCGAATCGCGACTATCGGATCGAACAGGCGAGTGTTGATGGCTTCTATTCCCTTGAAGAAGAGCAAGACGGGCGGCAAATCGGGTGTCCGGTCCTTTTTCAGCCAATGGAACATGTTCTTCCGGCAATTCGTCCGCCATCCCGGCATGATCGGTTCCATCATTCCTTCTTCCGATGCGCTGGTGGACCGGATGCTGGACGGCGTGGACTGGCGCAGGACACGGTTGTTCGTCGAATATGGGCCGGGTGTAGGTACATTCACCCGCACGGTGCTCGACCGGCTTCCGGCGGACGCGACGTTGCTTGCAATCGACCTCAACCTCGACTTCGTCGCCTATCTGGAGGCGGAGATCGTCGACCCCCGCCTGCGCGTCGTTCATGGATCGGCGAGCGATGTGCGCCGCTTCATCAAGGAAGCCGGGCATTATCATGCCGATTATGTGCTGTCGGGCATCCCCTTCTCGACGCTGCCGGGCGGCGTGGGCGCTGCGATCTGCGAAGAGACAAGGGCGGCGTTGCGACCGGGTGGCGCTTTCCTCATCTACCAATATTCGCGGTTCGTCCGCCGCCTCCTCTCCCCGGTCTTCGATCATGTGACCGAAGAGCGCGAATGGCGGAACATCCCGCCATGCCACCTGATCCGCGCGACGCGGACGCAGGAATTGGCTCAGGCGGCCTGAACGGCAAAAAGCATCTCTTCCCCCAAATGGGGTATGCGCCATCAAACCTGAGGACATAAGGTAGGCGCGTGGCGGATTTCCGCCTGTCGGCGACCGGATCATTTGCGACCCATGATCCGGTCGTCGGCTCGTCAACTCCGCCGCCTTGCTTCCCCTCGCCCCGCCTTTCATGCTAAGGGCGCGCCGACCTTTGCGGCGAGACCCCCGATGAACGACCTCACCCAGACGCCCGAGATGCTGATCGCCACGATGGGCGGTCGTGCGCGACAAGCCGCCGCCGCGTTGGCGCAGGCGGAAGACTCGCAGAAGGCAGACGCACTACGGCGTGCTGCGCAGTCGCTGAGGGAACGTGCGTCCGACATCCTTGCCGCCAATCGGCGCGATATGGACAATGCGGCAGCGAACGGCCTGTCCCCCGCCATGCTCGACCGGCTTCGGCTGGACGACGCGCGGCTGGAAAGTGCGGCGGCCGGCGTCGAGCAGGTAGCGGGCCTCGACAATCCGCTCGGGCAGGCGATCGACACCCGAACGCGGCCCAACGGCCTGGAGCTGAGCCGGGTGCGCGTGCCGCTGGGCGTCATCGGCATCGTCTACGAGAGCCGCCCCAATGTGACGGCGGATGCCGCGGCGCTGTGCTTGCGGGCGGGCAATGCGGTGATCCTTCGCGGTGGGAGCGAGGCCAGGGAGAGCAATCGCGCCATCCATGCCGCGATGGTCGAAGGGATCGTGGCCGCCGGGCTCCCCGCCGAAGCGGTGCAGTTGGTTCCGACGACCGACCGCGCGGCGGTCGGCGCATTGCTGAAGGCGGCGGCTTTCATCGACCTGATCGTGCCGCGCGGCGGCAAAAGCCTGGTGGCGCGGGTGCAGGAGGAAGCGCGGGTGCCGGTACTGGCGCATCTGGACGGGATCAACCACAGCTATGTTGATGGCGCGGCGGACCCGGCCATGGCGCAGGCGCTGGTCGTCAATGCCAAGATGCGGCGGACGGGCGTGTGCGGGGCGACCGAAACCGTGCTCATCGACCGCGCCTTCGGCGACGCCCCTGCCCTGATACAAGCGTTGATCGCGGCGGGCTGCGAAGTGCGGGGCGACATGGCGGTGCAGGCGATGGACGCGCGAGTGAAGCCCGCGACCGATGAGGATTGGGATACCGAATATCTCGATGCCATCGTGTCGGTCCGGTTGGTGGACGGCGTGGACGATGCCATCGCTCACATCGCCGCGCACGCAAGCCATCACACCGACGCGATTGTCACGCAGGATGGGGGCCGGGCTGCGCGGTTCCTGAATGCGGTCGACAGCGCCATCGTCATGTGGAACGCATCCACCCAGTTCGCCGACGGGGGCGAATTCGGCCTGGGGGCGGAGATCGGCATTTCGACCGGGCGCCTTCATGCGCGCGGGCCGGTGGCGCTGGAAGGACTGACGACCTACAAGTGGATCGTGCGCGGAACGGGACAGACCCGGCCCTGAATGTCGTGCGAGCGGGATATTAAAGAGACAGCGAAGTAGACAACCGATACATGGTTGAAATAACTCTTAGTTAGCTAACTAAGTTTCTCGCTTTCACGACCGTGTCGATGGCTTTGAGTATATCGAGCATCGGTCCCACCGTATCGAGCCGCAGCATCACAGGCCCGTCGGACGGCGCATTGTCGGGATCGTCATGCGCCTCGGCAAAGATGGCAGCGACCCCGGCTGCGACGGCGCTGCGGGCGAGGAGAGGCGCGAATTCGCGCTGCCCGCCCGACGCGGAGCCGAGCCCGCCGGGCTGCTGCACCGAATGGGTCGCGTCGAACACCACGGGATAGCCGGTCTGCGCCATGGTGGGCAGCGCGCGCATGTCGCTGACCAGCGTATTGTAGCCGAAGCTTGCCCCGCGTTCGGTGAGGAGGATGCGCTCATTGCCGGTCGATGCGACCTTTTGCGCGACTGCCGCCATGTCCCATGGGGCGAGGAACTGCCCCTTTTTGACGTTGACGACCGCGCCTGTCCGGCCAGCCGCCAGCAGCAGGTCGGTCTGGCGACAAAGGAAGGCGGGGATCTGGATGATGTCGACCGCCTGCGCGGCGGCTTCGACCTGGGTCGCGTCATGGACGTCGGTCAGCACCGGGCAGCCGAGCGTCGCCTTGACCTCCGCCAGGATGGCCAGCCCCGCGTCGATGCCCACGCCCCGCCGGCCCGACACGGACGTGCGGTTCGCCTTGTCGAAGCTGCTCTTGAAGATGAACGGCACGCCCGCCGCGTCCGCCGCCTTCCCCAGCGCCTGCGCCATGAACAGCGCATGGTCGCGGCTTTCGATCTGACAGGGTCCGGAAATGAGGACGAAGGGCAGGTCGTTGCCGATGACGATCGGACCGACGCTGACATGTTTGGGCATGGTCATGGCGCGGTCACTTGGGCGCTTTTGCAAAGCGGCGCAACAATTGTCCGCGCCACAGCCCCTTGCCCGGATGATAGTTCCAGCAGAACCAGCCGAATGCAAGGCAGGCGAGCAGCGCCGGGATCGCCATCGGATCGCCATTAGCGCGCATGTGGCGGTAGAAGGTCAGGTCCGCGTTCCAGCGGTCCCGCTCGCTCCCGCCGCCGTTGATGCCATACATATTGTCGTGCTTGCGGCAGCCGACATTGCGGTTGTATTTGCGATGGTCGATGAAATAGCAGTAGTCGCGTTCGGGCGTGTTCATGCGCGCGATTAGGGCGGGGCCGTTGGAAAAGTTCAAGCGTAAAGTCTTTTATCTCGGCGGATTCGACCCTCGCGGCGTGCGTTTCTATCACCAGCTCTATCGCGAGCAGGCAGCGCGCCATGCCGCGCTGACCGGCGAGGCGGTGGACGTGAGCGGGCGGCAGGCAGGACCGGGGGGCGCCGCGGTATCCGCGCGCTGGACCGTGACGAACCCGGCCGCCGGGGTCGAGACCGACTATGAATATCTGCGCTGGGAAGACCTGATCGGGAAAGTGTGGATTCGCAATCCACTGTCGCTCGCGCTCCGGTCGGCACGCGCCTATGCGGGCCATGCCCGGCACATGGATTTTCGAAGGATGCGGCGGCTGCGCCGGGGGCCGGTGATCACTATCCTCTATCCGCCCGTGCTGGCGGTTCTGATCCCCCTGTTCCTCGCGCTGGTGCCCGCGTTGCTGCTGTCGCTGCTGATGCCCTGGTGGGCCGCCGCGCTGGCCGGGATCGGCGTGAGCATGCTGCTGTCCGGGCGCATCCTCGCCAAGCTGGTGGTGCCGTGGCTGCTGCGGTTCATGACCTATCACGGAGCGCTGGCGAGCGAGGGGCCGGGCGAAGCGCTGGACGCGCGGATCGACGCCTTCGCTCGCCGGATCGCGGCGGAAATTGAGGGCGACTGGGACGAAGTGCAGCTCGTCACGCACAGCGCGGGCACGATCCTTGGGATGCGGCTGCTGCGGCGGGTGATCGCGCTGCGCGGCGGCGCGCTGCCGGACCAATTCGCGATGCTGGGGCTGGGACAGGTGGTGCCGGTGATCGGGCTACGGCGCGACGCTGAATGGTATCGTGACGACCTTGAGGCGCTGGCCGACAAGCGCTTCCGCTATGTCGACATCAGTTCGCCGCCCGATGGCGCGGCCTATTTCGACGTGAACCCCTTCACCCTCGTCGCGCCCGCCCATGCGGCGCGGGTCGACATGCTTTCGCCGCGCTTCCACCTGTTCTACCGCCCGGAAAATTACCATGGCGGCTGGTCGAACAAATATGAGGCGCATTTCGACTATCTGCGTGTGGGCGACAGGCTGTCGCCGCTGGACTTCATCAGCCTGACCGCCGGGCGCCGCACCGTGGACGAAGCCGTCGCCGCTTTCAGGACCATCCCTTGACCGACCTTTTCACGCCCCCCTACCCCCAGCCTCCCAAGAGCAAGCGCGGCCTTATCAAGCGCTTCCTGCGCGGCTGGCACAGCTGGATCCATGTGCTCTTCGACAAGAGCTATACGATGAAGATGGGCGAAATCCGCCTGCCCGGCCGGACCATGTATATCGCCAACGAACTGAGCCTCGTAGACAGGATCCTGCGCGGCGGGACGGCTTTTCCCAAGCATAGCGAACTGGTCCGCAACCTCGATCCGCTGATCGGCAATTCGGTCTTTTCCGCCAACGGCGCGGATTGGGAGAGCCAGCGGGCGATGGTGAACCCGGCCTTCGCGCATACGGCGCTCGGACGCTCCATGCCGCTGATGGTCGCGGCGGCGGACGATCTGCTCGCGCGGATCGCCGCGGCGGCGCAGGCCGGCAAACCGGTCGATATCGATCCCATGATGACGCATGTAGCCGCTGACATCATCTTTCGCACCCTGTTCAGCGAGACGCTGGACGAAGCCCGTTCCAACATCATCCATACCGCCTTCGGCAAGTTCCAGCGGCTGGCGCATAGTGCGTCGATGCTGCGGCTCTACGGCGTCCCGGCGGGATGGTTCGAAAGGCGCTCGCGTGGGCCCGCGCGGGCGATCCACGATGTGTTCCGCCCGATCGTGGAGGCGCGATACGACGGCTTTCACGCGCGGGGGGAAGCCGAACCGCGCGACATCCTCCAGTCGCTAATCGAAGCGAAACACCCCGAAACCGGCGCGCCCTTCACCTGCAAGCAGGTGATGGAGCAGGTGTCGACCATTTTTCTTGCGGGCCATGAGACATCGGCGAGCACCATGACATGGGCACTCTACATGCTGGCCGAATGCGCCCATATCCAGGACCGGGTGCGCGCGGAGGTCGCAAACCTTGCGGAAGACCGCCCGCTGACCGCCGCGATGCTCAAGGACATGGGACAGGTGCGCAATATCTTCAAGGAAACGCTGCGGCTCTACCCGCCCGTCTCCTTCCTGCCGCGCGAGGTCACATGCCCGATGGACATGCGCGACAAGCATCTGGAAACCGGCGCCATGCTGGTGGTCGCCCCGTGGCTGACGCAGCGTAACAAGGATAACTGGACCTGCCCCCACGCCTTCGATCCCGACCGGTTCGACGATCCTGCCAATGCGGAAATGACGAAACAGGCCTGGTTCCCATTCGGCAGGGGTCCGCGCGTGTGTGTGGGAGCGGGCTTTGCCCAGCAGGAGGTGATGACCGTGATCGCGAGTGTCGTGCGCGCCTATCGCATCGCCGTGCCGCAGGGGTTCAAGCCCGAACCCATCAGCCGCCTTACGATCCGCCCCCGGACGGGGATGCCGCTGTTGTTCACGCCGACCTGAACGGAGGGGTCGCAGGGCGATTGAGAGGGGGAGGAGAAATGGTGCTGCCGGTGAGGATTGAACTCACGACCTCAGCCTTACCAAGGATGCGCTCTACCACTGAGCTACGGCAGCACTCTATTTCCGGTCCGCCACGCTGTGCGCGCTTTGGAGGCCGGGCCTATGGCCGCCCGGTGGGCCGATGTCAAGGCGGGTTGCGGCGGATGACGCATTTTGGCTAAGGCTTTGCCATGGCAGAGACGCAGGACGAGAAAAAGGCCCGACTGGCGCAGGCGCTGCGTGACAATCTGCGTCGGCGCAAGGCGCAGGCGCGGGAAGGGACCGCCCCTCCCGCACCCGAACCGGCCGCCGACTGACAGAGGTCAGAGCGGCGCGCAGGCCGCGTTCAACCACGCGAGCGCTTCGCCGTCGAGTTGTGGCCCGACCACTTCGACCACGCGGGCGTGATAGGCGTCCAGCCAAGCCCGTTCGCCCGCGCTGAGCGCCTCCCTATCGACCATATGGCGGTCGATCGGGGCGTAGGTCAGCGTTTCGAAACCCAGCATCGGCTTTTCCGCGCCGGGGATCGCGCGCTCTTCGACCAGCACCAGATTTTCGATGCGGATGCCATATTCGCCGGCCTTGTAATAACCCGGCTCGTTGGAGAGGATCATGCCCGCCGCCAGCGGCTCATCCCCGCCGCCGAAGGTCGCGATGCGCTGCGGCCCTTCGTGTACGGACAGGAAGCTGCCGACGCCGTGGCCGGTGCCGTGGGCGTAATCCAGACCTTCGGCCCAGAGATATTGCCGCGCCAGCACATCGAGCTGACCGCCGCGGGTGCCCACCGGAAAGACCGCGCGGGCGAGCGCGATATGCCCTTTCAGCACCAGCGTGAAGCGATGCTTCATTTCCGCCGTGGGCGTGCCGATGGCGACGGTGCGCGTGACATCGGTGGTGCCGTCGCGATACTGGCCGCCCGAATCGACGAGGTAGAGACTGCCGGTCTCGATCGGACGGTTGGTCTTTTCCTCGACCCGGTAATGCACCACCGCACCGTTAGGCCCCGCACCGCTGATCGTGTCGAAGGACAGGTCCTCCAAGAGGCCGGTGTCACGGCGGAAGGTTTCAAGCCGGTCGGCAGCCGCAAGCTCGTCAAGGCCACCCTTGGGCGCCTCGACCGCGATCCAGTGAAGGAAACGGCTGAGCGCCGCGCCGTCCCGCGCCTGCGCCGCCTTGTGCCCGGCGATTTCGACCTCGTTCTTGATCGCTTTGGGCAGAACGACCGGATCGCGCAACGGCAGCACGGTCGCCCCGCCCTGGTCCAGCGCATCGAAGATGGCAGCGACGGCGCGTTCGGGATCGGCGGTCACGGTTCGGCCCGAAAGATCGGCCAGCGCGTCGGCAAAGGCGGCACGGTCATGGACGCGCACGGCATTGCCCAGATGCTGGACGACCGCATCGTCCATCTTTTCGGGCGCGACATAAAGGTCAGCCGTGGCGTCGGCGTGGACGATGGCGTAGGCGAGCGCGACGGGCGTGCGGTCCACATCCTTGCCGCGCACGTTGAAGGCCCAAGCGATCGAATCGAGCGCGGACAGCACGGCGGCGTCGGCCTTTTTCGCGGTCAGCCAGTCGGCGATCGCGGCGCGTTTTTCCGCTGCGTTTCTGCCAGCGAAACGGTCGTCATGCACGACCAGCCTGGCAGCGCTGGGCGTAGGGCGATCCGGCCAGACCGCGTCGACGGGATTGGTGTCGACCGCGACGAGTTGCGCGCCCTTTTCGCTCAATGCCTGCGTCGCCTGGCGGACCCAGGCGCGGGTGTGGAGCCAAGGGTCGTAGCCGATGCGTGCGCCCGGCCCGGCATGGTCCTTCAACCAGTCGGCGATCGAGGTCTGCGGCACGCTTTCGAACTGCCAATGTGTACCGTCCACCTGCTCGCGCACCTGAAGCGTATAGCGCCCGTCGGTGAAGATCGCCGCTTCCTGCGGCAGCACGACCGCGCTGCCCGCCGAACCTTGAAAACCGGTCAGCCACGCCAGCCTCTGCGCATAGGCGCCGACATATTCGCTCATATGCTCATCGGTCAGCGGCACCACGAAACCATCGAGCTTCTGTCGGACCAACTGCGCGCGCAGGGCCTTCAGGCGGTCTTCATAACTGGACATCGAACTTTCCTTGGATCATTCCGGCGACTTGCAACGGCCGCAAAGCAGACAACATAGATGGGCACGGACGTTTATGCCAGCGCCCGCCCCCGCCTGAACCATGGATAGTGAATGACCGATCGAACCCTCCCGCCTTCCGCACCGCAGCGCCCCCACAGCTTCACCCGACACGGCATCACGGTGGAGGACAATTGGGCATGGCTACGCGACCCCGGCTACCCGGAGGTGACGGACGGCGATGTGCTGGCCTATCTGGAAGCGGAGAACCGGTGGTTCGAGGCTGCGATGGCCGCACGGCAGCCGCTGATCGACGGTTTGTTCGAGGAAATGAAGGGGCGCATCAAGGAAGATGACAGTTCCGTGCCGCAAAAGGACGGCGACTATGTCTATTGGCGCGCCTTCGAAAAGGGCGCGCAATATCGTAAATGGTATCGCAGGCCCGTCGCGGGCGGCCCCGATCAGCTGATCCTAGACGAACCGTCACTGGCGGAAGGGCACGAATATTTCCGCCTGGGTGCGATGTCGGTCAGCCCGGACGGGCGCTATCTTGCCTACGCCATCGATACGGACGGGTCCGAACGGTTCGAGGCGCGGATCAAGGACCTGTTTTCGGGCGAGATCCTGCCCGAAGTCATTCCCGATACGCTGTCTTCGCTGGTGTGGACATCGGACAGCAGGGGTCTGCTCTACGGTATCGCCAACGAAAACTGGCGGACGGACAATGCACGGCTGCACCGGCTGGGGCAGGATGTCGCCAGCGATGTCGAGCTGTTCCACGAGGACGATGAGGGGTTCCGCGTTTCCATCGGCCTCACCTCCTCGGAAAAATGGATCGTCATCGCGACGGGCGATCATGTGACGAGCGAGGCGTGGCTGGTGCCCGCCGACGATCCCACCGCCGCGCCGATGCTGGTGTCCGCGCGCAAGCCGGGCCGCGAATATGACGTCGACGAGCATGAAGGCACGCTCTACATCCGCACCAACGACATCCATCCCAATTTCCGGCTGGCGAAAGCGTCGCTCGCCACGCCCGAAAAGTGGGAAGAGGTGATCGCACCCGACGCGCATTTCTACCTCACCGATTTCACCCTGTTCAAGCGCTTCTACGTAACGGAAGGACGGCAGGACGGGCTCGACCAGATCGAGCTGCGCGATTACGCCACGCATGAAGCCAGACGCATCCCCTTCCCCGAAGCGAGCTATTCGGCGAGCCTCGACGACAATCCCGAATATGACGTGACGACGCTGCGCATCGGATATGAATCGATGGTGACGCCCGACACGATCTACGACTATGATCTCGCCACCGGCACGCTGGAGGTGCTGAAGGTTCAGGAAATCCCTTCGGGCTACGACGCGGCGCGTTATGCGACCGAGCGGCTGATGATCCCGGCGCGTGACGGCACCGCGATCCCGGTGTCTATCGTCTATCCGAAAGATCACCCGCGTGACGGAAGCGCACCGCTGCACCTCTACGGCTACGGCGCATACGGCATCGCGATGGAGCCGGGCTTTTCGACCAGTCGCCTCTCGCTCCTCGACCGGGGGTTTGCCTTTGCGCTGGCGCATATCCGGGGCGGCGACGACCTTGGCCAGCAATGGTATCTCGACGGGAAGCTGGACAAGCGGGTCAACACCTTCACCGATTTCGTGGATGTGGGCAAAGGGTTGATCGAGCGCGGCTATACCGCCAAGGGACGGATCAGCATTTCGGGCGGATCGGCAGGGGGCGAGCTGATGGGCGCAGTAATCAACAGCGATCCGGACCTGTGGGGCGCGGTGGTGGCGCATGTGCCTTTCGTCGACGTGCTCAACACCATGCTGGACGAAACATTGCCGCTGACGCCCGGAGAGTGGCCCGAATGGGGCAACCCGGTCGAGGACAAGGCGGCGTTCGAGACCATCCTGTCCTACGATCCCTACAGCAATGTGAAGGCGCAGGATTACCCCCCGTTGCTGGTCACGGCGGGCCTTAACGACCCGCGCGTCACTTACTGGGAACCGGCCAAATGGGTAGCAAAGCTGCGCGCGACCAAGACGGACGGCAACATGTTGCTGCTCAAGACCAACATGGGCGCGGGCCATGGCGGCAAGTCGGGGCGCTTCGAAAGTCTGCGCGAAACGGCGGAGGAGTTCGCCTTCATCCTGTGGCAGCTGGGGCTGGAACGCTGATGGCCGCTGGCTTCACGCGGCAGATCACTGCGCTGCCCGAGCATATCGATATCCTGGGGCACGTGAACAACGCCGTGTGGGTGCAGTGGATGGAGCAGTTGTCGGTCGAACATTGGAACAGCACCGCCGACCCGGCCCATGTAGAAGCCTATATCTGGGTCGTGACACGGCACGAGATCGACTATCGCGGCAATGTAACGGTGGGCGAGACTGTCACAGGGCGCACTTGGATACCCGAAGGGCCGCGTGGCGCGCGCTTCGACCGACTGATCGAATTCACCGGGCCCGATGGCAAGGTGAAGGTCGCGGCGCGCTCCACCTGGGCGATGATCGACAGGGCGACCGGTCGCCTAATGCGGGTACCGCCAGAGGTCGCCGCCCCTTTCCTGAAAGCGGGATAAGCGAATGAGCGGCGACCCCGTCCATGGATACTGAAGTCGGCGCAATGCAGCCGATGTTGCGGCCATTACCGCAAACGACAACGCCGCCCCGGTGATGTTCCGGGGCGGCGTTTGTGGTTCTATGTCGTTGGTTGCGGGAGGGCGATCCAACCGTGACCGACAAACGCCAGAAAAATCTGGTTTGTCGGTATCGGTGGTTGCGGGGGCTCGCAACCACCGATACCGACATTTGCTGCAAACCTTAATCTAGCAAACCTTAATCTAGCAAACCTTAATCTAGCAAACCTTAATCTAGCAAACCTTAATCTAGCAAACCCTACGCAACGGTGTTGCAGGATTATTGTTCTATTACAATGTGTTAGATAAAATTAAAATGTAACACTCAGCGACACTCACGCCGCCACTCAATGAGTTTTTGCTATTTTATGGAATAATAATAATTGAACCGCGCCGGGTCTGCCGTGAACCGCGCCGGGTCTGCCGGAGGCGTTGGGTTGTGAGTCACGCTGCCATATCGATGTTGTCTGCGGCAGCATAATATTGATCTTCGGCTTCGGCAGGCGGGATGTTGCCGATGGGCTCCAGCAATCGGCGATGGTTGAACCAGTCGACCCATTCCAGCGTGGCGTACTCAACCGCTTCGAAGCTGCGCCACGGTCCGCGCCGGTGGATCACCTCGGCTTTGTAAAGGCCGTTGATCGTCTCGGCCAAAGCATTGTCATAGCTGTCGCCGACGCTGCCGACCGAGGGCTCGATCCCGGCTTCGGCGAGGCGCTCGGTGTACTTGATGGACACGTATTGTGACCCGCGGTCGCTATGATGGATGAGGCCGCCCCGGTGGGGCGGCCGACGATCGTGAAGCGCCTGTTCCAGTGCATCGAGGACGAAGCTGGCATGGGCCGTCCGGCTGGCTCGCCAGCCAACGATCCGCCGAGCATAGGTATCGATGACGAAGGCGACGTAGACGAACCCCGCCCAGGTCGCGACGTAGGTGAAGTCCGACACCCACAGCATGTTTGGCGCTGGCGCGTAGAACCTGCGGTTGACGTGATCGAGCGGGCACGGTGCCGCCTTGTCGCTGATGGTCGTGCGCACCGGCTTGCCCCGGATCACACCTGCCAAGCCCATCTCACGCATCAGCCGAGCGACCGTACAGCGTGCGATCGGAAAGCCTTCCCGCATCATCTGTCGCCAGACCTTGCGCACACCGTAGACCGCAAAGTTCTGGGCGAACACGCGCGCGACCTCCGGCTTGAGGACCGCATCCTGCCGTGCTCGCGCCGACAGGCGTGTTGGATCCTGTCGCTGCGCGACGCGCTCGTGATAGGTGGATGGGGCGATCGGCAGGACGCGGCAGATCGGCTCGACCCCATAGGCATCGCGGTGATCGTCGATAAACGCGATCATCGCCGGAACGGGCGGTCGAGCTCCGCCTGAGCAAAATATGCTGACGCCTTGCGTAGAATCTCGTTGGCCTGGCGCAGCTCGCGGACCTCGCGCTCCAGCGCCTTCATCTTGTCGGCAACCTCGGTCGGAACACCGGCCCGCTTGCCGCTGTTGACCTCCGCCTTCTTCACCCACTCATGCAGCGTCTGCGGAACGCAGCCGATCTTCTCCGCGATCGACACCACCGCCGCCCAGCGGGAGGGATAATCGCGCTCGTGATCGACCACCATCCGCACGGCCCGCTCGCGGACTTCCGGCGCAAACTTGTTCGTCGTCTTGCTCATACAGGCTCCACCTTCTCAGGAGTTGGAACCTCCGGCAAACCCGGCGCGTGTGTGGATGCCTCCCAGATTGCAAGGTGATTTTCTGACTTTGCTCGGCACAGCGCTTCATCGGTCGTGTGTCAGGCCTCTGGTGTGGCTTGCTGA
>NZ_QFOA01000086.1 GCF_003248505.1 Sphingobium sp. | reverse complement strand
CTGCTCCCCTACAACTGGGTAGATAGTCGCGCCACCGCCAGCCCCGTCATCGATCAGGCCGCCTGAGCGCTCCCCTGTGGGAGTGTTTTAGCGCTTACAGATGGCTGCTCGCGGTGTATGGGCCAACATCAAGCCCATGCCAAACCGCAAGCGCCCTCCCGTATTCAGCGCCTTCCTCTATCGATACCGTAACCTCGTCGAGCGCTTCTTCAGCAAACTCAAACAATTCCGGGCCGTCGCAACCCGATACGACAAGCGAGATGATAACTTCCTCGCCTCAGTCCAACTCGCATCCATCCGTATCTGGTTGCGGTATAATGAGTCCGTGGCCTAAAGTGAACGACCGGCTTTGGTCGGCAGCCGACGCCGCATGAGCGTCAGCTATCCCCGTATACGGTTCCAAACCGGACGGCCGCCTAACGGCCAGGACCGGTCGTTCATTATCGTCTGCTGTTTATCGATAATGGTCGGCGAGTTTTGGTTTGCGCTACCTCCGATTGGAGATCATAGGCATTGGAGATGGACGACCAGGCCAAGGACATCATTGCCCGAGCCGTAGAGCGCGCGCCGCTTTGGCTGCGGAACGATTTCGTGTCGAAGGACGCGGGCGTGCGCCGCACGGCCGAGGAGACGATCACGAGCATGATCATCAACGCGCTTGTCGCTGGATCGGGTGAAGGGCCTTCGCCGCAAGAATGATCCGGCCCGCTACGGCGCAGGGCGTCGGTTTCAACTGACGATGATTCGTGCCAATTATGGCATCGGCTGCGGTCCGCGTTTTAAGGCGCTTAAAAGTTCAAAACGCAGAACGATCCTTCTTCACTATGGACATGATACGTCGCACCAATCGCTTGAAATAGCACTTAGTATTCCTATCTTTGCATTGTCGTTCTTTCCCCCTTTAGAGCGACACCTCCCTGAACCTGGCCCCGTCGTTGAGTTGTCTCCGGCGGGGTTTCTTTTGGCCGCTGGGGTCAGTTTGGCTGGACGCTTCATCAAGCAAGCAGCAAACCTTGTGAAATAAATAAAGGCCCTGCCAGCGGGGAGATGCTGGCAGGGCCGAAATTATATCGGACCGATTGCGGGGGGCAGAATTGCGATCCGATATCGACTTAACGACGCCAGACCAATCGAGTTCCTTGAAAGAGTCTCGGTCCCGCTTCCCGTCAGCGTTAAAAGAACATATAAGGAACAAATGCGTTCCGATAACCTGCGTTATGTCGAACTTCAATGCGTCTCCCATTTCACCTTTTTGCGGGGCGCCTCGAGCTGTGAGGAACTGTTCGCGCAGGCTGAAGCGTGTGGGCTGGAAGCTCTGGCGATCACCGACCGCAACAGCCTCGCAGGAATCGTTCGCGGCTATGAGGCCGCCAAGGTCACCAATGTTCGGCTGATCGTTGGTTGCCGGCTTGATCTCGCCGAGGGCGACAGTCTCCTCGTCTACCCGCTCGACAGAAATGGATATGCCCATCTCTGCCGACTGCTCAGCCGGGGCAAGAAGCGCGGCGGCAAAGGAAGATGCATCATCGGCTGGAACGATGTTGCCGATTATGCCGAAGGATTGTTGGCCGTCCTGCTCCCCGGTGAAGTCGAGGAAGCCGAGGGTGTGGTTGCGCGGTTCGCGGATATATTCGAAGGCCGTGCCTATCTCAGCCTGACCCTCCGGCGGAGACCGGGCGATCAGTTGCGCCTGCATAATCTCTCCAATCTCGCCGCGCGCCATCACGTGCCCACTGTGGTGACCGGCGATGTCCTCTATCATCATCCACACAGGCGGGTCTTGCAGGAGGTCATGACCTGCACCCGCCATCGCTGCACGATCGACGAGCTGGGCGCGCGGCGCGAGCTTTATGCCGATCGCTATCTCATGCCGGCCCACGAGATGCACCGTCTTTATGGCCGCTATCCTGAGGCACTGGCCCAAACCCTGGAGATAGCCCGGCGGTGTCAGTTCTCGTTGGATGAGCTGCGCTATCAATATCCGCAGGAAGCCGGTGTCTGCGGCATGTCGCCCCAGATGAGGCTTGAGCAGCTCACCTGGGAAGCTGCGGCTGCGCGTTATCCCGACGGGGTTCCGGACAAGGTCGAGGGACTGCTGTGCCATGAATTGGGGCTCATCGCCGAGCTTGAATATGCGCCCTATTTCCTGACGGTGAACGCGATCGTCCGCTTTGCCCGCAGCCGCGACATCCTTTGTCAGGGGCGCGGGTCAGCGGCAAACAGCGCGGTCTGCTTCGTGCTCGGTATCACGTCGATTGACCCGGAGCGCTCCGACCTCCTGTTCGAGCGGTTCATCAGCCAGGAGCGCAAGGAGCCGCCGGACATCGACGTCGATTTCGAGCATGAGCGGCGCGAGATCGTGATGCAGTGGGTTTTCGAAACCTATGGGCGCAACCATGCTGCCCTGTGCTCGACCGTCATTCGTTACAAGGCCAAGGGCGCGATCCGGGACGTCGGCAAGGCGCTGGGGCTTTCTGAAGATCTTATCAAGGCGCTCTCCAGCCAGATCTGGGGCTGGAGCGAGGAAGGCGTGCAGGAGCGCCATGTCGGTGAACTCGGCCTCAATCTCTCGGACCGGCGGCTAAGACTGGCGATCGACCTCGCGCGCGAACTCATAGGAACCCCGCGGCACTTGTCGCAGCATCCTGGAGGCTTCGTTCTCACGCATGATCGGCTCGATGAACTGGTGCCGATCGAGCCAGCAGCGATGCCCGACCGTCAGGTCATCGAATGGGACAAGGATGACATCGACAGCCTCAAATTCATGAAAGTCGATTGCCTGGCGCTGGGCATGCTGACCGCCATGAAGCGCGGGTTTAATTTCTTGGGCGAGCATAAGGGGATCGAGATGGACCTGGCATCCATCCCGCCTGAGGATCCGCGCACTTATGCCATGATCCGCGCCGCCGACACGCTTGGCGCTTTCCAGATCGAGAGCCGTGCCCAGATGGCGATGCTCCCCCACATCAAGCCGCGCACCTTTTACGATCTTGTGATCGAGGTCGCGATCGTGCGGCCTGGGCCGATCCAGGGCGACATGGTCCATCCCTATCTGCGCCGACGGGCTGGCAAGGAGCCGGTCGAATATCCCAAACCCGAACTTGAAAAGGTGCTGGGTAAGACGCTCGGCGTCCCGCTTTTTCAGGAACAGGCGATGCGGGTGGCGATCGAATGCGCGGGATTTACACCTTCGGAAGCCGACCAGCTCCGCCGTGCGATGGCGACCTTCAAGTTCACGGGCGGGGTTTCGAAGTTCAAGGAGAAGCTTGTGGGTGGCATGGTCGAACGAGGCTACACCGCCGACTTCGCTGAAAAGACCTTCGGTCAGCTGGAGGGCTTTGGCAGCTATGGCTTCCCCGAAAGTCACGCCGCCTCATTCGCATTGATTGCCTACGCCTCCTGCTGGCTCAAATGCTGGCATCCCGACATCTTTTGCGCGAGCCTTCTCAATTCACAGCCCATGGGCTTCTATGCGCCTGCCCAGATCGTGGCTGATGCCAGAGCCCATCATGTGGACGTACGGCCCGTCTGCATCAATGCGTCGCGCTGGGATTGCACCCTCGAACCGGCGGGAAATGATCGCTTCGCTGTGCGGCTTGGTATGCGCATGGTGGCGGGACTGAAGGAGGCCGACGCCGCCCGCATCGTGATGGCTCGCGCCGATGAGCCATTTTTCAGTATCGAAGAGCTTTGGCGGCGGGCGGGTGTCGGCGTGGGCGCGCTCAATCGGCTTGCCGAAGCCGATGCCTTTCGTACATCGCTGCGCCGCGGGCGCCGCGATGCCCTCTGGGCCATCAAGGCGCTCCGGAACGAACAATTGCCCCTCTTCGCGGCCGCCGACGCCCGGGAGAATGGTTTCGTCCATGAGATCGTCGAGCAGCCTGTGGCGCTCCGGCCCATGAGCGAGGGCAGGGAGGTGGTCGAAGATTATGGCCATGTAGGGCTAACCCTGCGGCAACATCCGGTCTCATTTCTCCGCGAGGAATTGTTGAGACAGAAGATGGTCCCGTGCAGCAATCTCGATAGCATGAAAGACGGTCGCTACATCTGGCTGGCCGGTCTGGTACTGGTGCGCCAGCGCCCCGGATCGGCCAAAGGCGTCATGTTCATCACGATCGAGGACGAAACGGGTATCGCCAATCTCATCGTCTGGCCGAGCATGTTCGAACAGAATCGCAGGATCGTGATGGGAGCCCGCATGATTGGCCTCTACGGTCAGGTGCAGCGGGAAGGCGAGGTGGTCCACGTCATCGTCAAGAAGCTGGTCGACCTGTCTGCGCTCCTGAGTTCCCTCAGCGAAAAGTCGACGCCATTTCCGATAAGCTATGGGCGTGGCGACGGCGCCAAGAATGGTGGTGGACCAGATCCGCGCGTCATGCCGCAACCTCGCGATATTCTGATTCCCGATCTGCATATCGGTACGGCGCGAGATCGGGCGCTGGTCAAAAGCCGCAATTTCAAATGATCAAGGCACGCGGCGAGCGCAGCGGGACATAAGGCGCCACAGCAGCTTGACCCGGCGGACGCAACAGGCCAATGGCACCAGCCGTCCCTACGAAAGTCCATGATGCACGTAGCTCCCTCGTCACCAGATTTGGGTGAGCGCTTGAAGGTAGCCTGGAATGATAGCGAAAAGCCAAAGCCTATCATCAGGCTGGTTCCTATCGGCGCCGATCCGGGCATGCAGCTCAAACGCATCGCGGAGGAATTGGCAATTCAGTTCATTCCCATCCGCTTGAGCCAGGTCGTCACGCCCGAGCAGCACGGCCTCTTCACGCACGAACGGCCGCGGTTGGTGGCAGTCTACGGGATCGATCGACTGACCCCAGGCGAACGAGAATCTTTTGCGCGACTGTTGGGCAAGGGGCCCAAGACCCTCATCGTGGTAATATGCCCAGTCGAGGCGGCGCAGGCCGAAAAAATCTGGGCCGCCTGGGCAGCTGTGCGCCGCTTGGAGGCTGTTCAGCTACGGCGCGTGGATCAATTGGCGAACCTGACCAGCGTGGAAACACCGGCACGGGCTGTCGACTCGACATTGTAGATTTCGGCAAGGCGATCCAGCAGGGACTCGATCAGGCCTTCGCCGTTCTTGGTCAGCGTAACCACTACGCCGCGACGATCGCGATGGGCCGTGTTTCGCCTGACGAGGCCAATTTCTTCCATCTCGGTGACTTTGCGGCAAGCCGTCGAGAACGGGACATTGGCAAAGCTGCACAGGGACCAGAGATAGACGATCCGTCTCTCTCGTTCGGCAATATAGAGTTCCATGAGCATGTCCCATATCGGGTTGGCACAGTGACGATAGCCCAAGGCATCGCCAAGTGCCTTGCGCATTGTCACCAGCTTCCGGCAGGTTTCCATACGAGCGAACGAGCGATGGGGCACAGCATATCTCCCTATGCTTGAACGGCGCGGCGTGAGGCTGAACCTGCCGTTCGCGCGCGATTTGGCTTACAAAAGTCCCTGTCTACGGAAGCTCAGGCTGCCCTCCTGGGCGATCAGGATATGGTCGTGGACGGCAACGTCGAGCGCCCTTGCAGCCTCGACCAGATTGCGGGTCATGGTTCTGTCGCTCCTGGATGGGACAAGGCGGCCCGACGGATGGTTATGGGCAACGATGATGGCGGTCGCACCGAGCTCCAGGCACCGCTTGAGGATCTCGCGCGGGTAGACGTGGACGGATGAAACCGAGCCGCTCCCTGCCAGTTCGTCGCGAAGAAGCGCATTGCCGGCATTGAGATACAGCACGCGAAACTGCTCGTTGGGTGCGAACGCCATCGTGCCGCGCAGATATTCGAGAACCGCTGGTTCGCTTGCAAGAACCGCCCTTTGTGGAAGGCGCCCTCGCAGGACGATGTGGATTGCAGCTCGGACTGACGCGAATAGACCTTCGACGTCACGGCCGCCGACGGCGTCGATACGGTCCGCCTCAGGTGCATTCAGCGCTTCGGGGAAAGATCCGAAACGATCGAGGAGGCGGTCTGATAATAGCTTCGCACGTTCGGGATCGCCCAGGCCAATCAGTTCCTCCAGGATCTGTCGGCACCCAGACGGTGCAGACGCCGCTGATGTCGCCTCGTCGCGACGATCAGAATGACCTGAGCCACCCAGCTCCAGATGGCCACGGCATCCATATAGGCTTTGGGCACCACATCCGGCACCATCACGCGCATCACATGAACCGCGACCTCGGCCATGAGCATGCCGGAAACCCAAGCTGGCCAAAATCGCGTGCTTTTGAAAGAAAGCCATAGAAACACACCCAGCATGGCCGCGTCGACGGCGAGCATTCCGACCTCCACGCTCTGGAATTGGAGTGTGACGGGATGCGAAAAAACAATGCTCGCTAGAACGCCCAGTGCAAGGGTTGCCGCCCCGATTTGTTCGGGCCGACCACCCCTTGCGACCCCATAAATTGAGCTCAGGACCAAAAGTCCGACGAACATCATCTGTCTGGTCATATCGACTTCGAAATGGAAATCTCATTCCCAGTCAAGTATTTGACGTTCGTCGTTCAGGCAGCGCGGAGCTGGTGAGCCACCGCCGGCTGCTGTCCCTCACCGCTTGCGACCTTGAAGACGTCGCCATAGGCCTGCTCACCAAGGCCAATGTCGTCGCTAACGCGTTTGAGCTGATTGTGGGTGGCAACGAGTTCCGCTCGCGTCTGTGCGAGCAGCATGATAGCCGATGCAGAAGACTGGAAGGCGTCCTGCCCGATCGCTGCTGCGAGGCGTCCTTCGAGACGCGCGAGAGGAAGGGCGGCATTGAGTTCGGCTATCCGGGCGGCCGCAAGATCGATGGCTTCTTCCGCCGCGTACAGCCGCTGCGCGATCGAGTGGGCGATGATTTGACGTTGTCTGGGCATGATGCCTCCTCCCGCATTCCACTGGAATGCATGGTTTCTCGAAAAGGTTGTCGAAAAATGCCCTTACGGACGGGCGAAACTGTCCATCACCGTAAGGAGCGACATGGCCGAGCCGGCAAGAAGGAGGGCCAAAGCGCCCAATGCCGCTGCGGTGATGATAGCTTTTGATTGGTTCAGGTCATTGCTCGGTCTCCTGCTTGAACGAAGCGGGAGCCAGCCGATGACGGAGATTGTGAGGCGTTCGAGGGAATAGCTCCCTTGTTCCTCGACAAGCTGCCCGTCACGCTCTGGCTCTCCGCTCGCTTCGTGATCAGCAGGGACAGGTGGTACGATTTTACTTTCCGAAGATATTCCGAACGTTTGGGGTGCTAAAAATTGGGTGTGGGCGACGAAGGTGTCGCTAGCGGTCTCGAAGGCCAGAACGATCTGGGCCGCGTCAAATCGATCCATATCGCCCAGGATATTACGGGCTTTTTCGATATGCTTGTCGACCGTTCCCGACTGGATGCCAAGCTTGGCGCCGATCCGTTTGGATTTAAGGCCGCGCGCCACATGCGCCATGCACTCGCGTTGGCGGTCGGTCAGCGACTCGACGGCTGCCCGATATTGCTCCAGTTCGGGAGGCGGATTGTTTCTAGTCACGGTGCGACCCGACCCTCTAAATGCGTCGGCGACCGCGGCTGATAGAGCCAGGCAAGGTGGCCGATCCGTTTCGATAAGCTATGAGTGTCATTAAACTGACACGCGAAATCAACGGTCTTATCTGGGATAGCATTTCGCGGTTGGCGAACGCCCGCTGCAAGGCAGGAGAGGAGAGGGTGAGAAGGAAGGCCTCACATGAGGTCATGTACCTTCTCTCCTGGGTGATCTCCATGCCTTGCTGCCAATTTCCGCGCACCTGTGGATCTGCATTCAGACCCGTCGTGACTGGGCGATGCACTCCGGTGACATTCTCGATCGGCATAGCCGCGATCGGCGTGAGGATCGATCCGTGAGCGCGTCAATGGCCGCCGCGGGCGAGCGGATCGTTCGACGGCTCGGCGGGACCTGGTCAAACGGGCGGGGCATGTGCCGATGTCCTGCCCATGAGGATCGAACGCCAAGCCTGTCAGTCAGGTGCGGTCGAACCTCGCTCCTTTTCAAATGCTTTGCCGGCTGCACGATTGGCGAAATTCTCGGTGCGCTCCGAAGCGTGAGGCTCGACGTGCCGAGAGGCGAGAACGGCAAATCCGATCAATGGCAGGCCGGCGGCGATACGACAGGATATGCCATGCGGCTCTGGGGCCAGGGACGATCCGTCAGCGGCACGCCGGCTGAGCGCTATCTGCGCAGCAGGTCTGTTTCACCGATATATGAGCTCATGCGCTACCATCCCGCGACCCCGTTGGGCCGAGGGAAAACGCTACGATATCTGCCTGCATTGCTCATAGCTGTCGGGGAACCACGCTGCCCGAACGCCATCCAGCGAAACTTCCTACAGCTCAATGGACGGCCAGCTTTGCTGACAAAGACCAAACGCTCGCTGGGCCCCTTGCGTGGAGATGCCGTCCAGCTTCTTGAGCCTGAGGATACCCTTGGCCTGGCGGAAGGGGTCGAAAATGCCCTTTCGGCAGCCTTACTGCTTGCCATCCCGGTCTGGGCGAGCCTTGGAGCCGAGCGGTTCCACAGGATCGATATCCCAACCCGCATCAAGCGCCTTGTCCTCCTCGCTGATAATGACCGCGCTGGCAGGAGGGCGGTGACCAGAGCCTTGGAGAGCTACGCGCTTACCGGACGAGACATCATCGTCCTCTGGCCCGCTGCGCCATTCAACGATTGGAACGAGGTGCTGCGGGCAGGAGGGAAGGCGGTGGTGGAGCGGGCGCGGTTAGCGGCCTGATGGTTGGGGCGCTCCGCCTGTTGGAGATACTCCATGAACAAGACACCTCCCGTCATCTTCGTTCCGGCATCCAAGCTTTCGATCGCTCCCACCAATGTGCGCAAGCGCAGTGACCCCGAAGCGGATGCGGAACTCAAGGCCAGCATTGCCGCCAAGGGCATCATTCAGAATCTGATCGGCATTCCAGTGGCTCGCAAGAAGGGTGAATATCATATCACTGCCGGCGGCCGACGACTGACCCAGATCCACGCGCTCATCGAGGACGGCGTCCTGGGGCCTGACTATCCTGTCGCCGTGATGGTGCTCGCCGACAAGAATGACGCGACCGAGGTCAGCCTCATTGAGAATTTCATCCGCCTCAACATGTCCCCTGCCGAGGAATGCCGGGCGTTTCAGGCGATCATCGATGGCGAGAAGAAGACACCTGCCGACGTCGCCAAGCATTTTGGCCTCACCGAACGCTTCGTTCTTGGGCGCCTAAGACTTGCCGGCCTGGCCGACAGCATTTTCGATGCGCTCGCGGCAGGGGAAATCACGCTTGATGTTGCCAAGGCCTACGCCAGCATTTCCGATACCGCGCGACAGGCAGCCGTTTTCCAAGAGATGGGCAGTGGCTATTATTCGACCAACCTCAGCGAAATTCGCCGGCGGCTCGTCTCTGGATTTTATCGCGGCAGCGATCCCAAAGCCCTACTGGTGGGGCGCGATGCCTATATCGCGGCAGGCGGCCACATCGACAGCGATCTCTTCTCCGATGCCGCCAATGAGAACTGGATCGACAGCGAGATCATCGATCGGCTCGCAGCCGAGCGAATGGAAGCGGCGGCCCAGGCTGTCCGCGCGCAGGATGGCTTTGGTGAGGTCCGCATCATCTGCGAAACGCGCATCCCCTATATGGAGACCATGGCGCTCGACGAACTGGAGGGTGAACCTGCCGAACTGACGCCCGAAGAAGAAGAGCGACAGCGCGCCATCGAGGTGGAACTGGAAGCCATCGCCGAAGAGGCCGACGAGGACGGCTATTCAGACGAGGAGATTAGCCGGATCGAGGCCCTCGAAGCGGAACATAGGGCGCTCAACGAAAAGCCGCCGTTCATCTCTGCCGAGCAGAAAGAAACGGCGCTCGCCTATCTGGTCATCGGCAGTGACGGCCAGCCCAGGCTCCACGAACGACTGTTCATCGTTCCCGAGCCCGAGCTTGAGGTCGAAGAAGCAGAAGCAGAGGCTGGCACCGACGAAATCACGTCCGAAGAGGCCGAGCAGGAGCTGGTCGAGGACGGCCCATCGATAGCGCCGATCAGCCAGAAACTGGCTGAGGAACTCGCGATCATGAAGACTGAAATCCTCCGGCTTCATGTGGCCAGCGATCCACATTTCGCCCTCGACCTCGGCACCTTCTTCATGGTCGATGTCGCCCTCGGGCGGAGCTATGGGCATCCGAGCGAACTACGCGCTGCTGCCCCTTATTCGCGCGTGCCGGGATTTGAAAGCGACACACAGGCTAGCGAAGCCTGGACAGAGCTCGATGCTGGCCTTGATCGTAGTTGGACAGAGGCCGGTAACATTGTCGAGCGTTATGACGCTTTCTGTGGCCTGGATGAAGGCGCGCGGGCAGCGTGGCTTGGATGGGCGATCGCCCGCACCCTCCATGCGGTCCCCGTCGGCGGTACCGGCGCTGATCTCATCGATCATCTGGGTCGCAAGCTCGAAATCGAAGAGCATGTCTGGTGGCGACCGACGGCGCGCCGCTATTTCGATCGGGTGAGCAAGGGCAGGATATTGGCTCATTTTGGGGAGGTTGGCGGCCTTGAGCTTTCCAATCGCTACGCGGCGTCCAAGAAGCACGACCTAGCAGCATCGGCCGAGAAACTCTTCTCCGGGCAATTGATCGTAGAGGCGGAGGTCAAGGAACGGGCGCTGAGCTGGCTACCGGACGAGATGCGTTTCGGTCGGGCGGCACATCCCGATTGCGAGGGCAGCGAACAGGATGATGACGGGGGCCCCGACGAGCCCGCCGACGACGCAGTTTCCGAAGATGCGGGCGACGGCCTTCCGGAAGCAGCCTGAACCCCACACCTGCCGGCGCTGCGTTTCGCGGCGCCGGCTTTTCGCTTTCCTGACACCCTTCCACCGGGAGGGAGGAGGGAGTGGGCGTGCTGCCGAGCAGAGGCAGTGTCCCCACCAACAGGAGTTTCCCGATGACCCGTTCGCTTCTCGCCGCTCTTGAAAGCGGTTCAGACCCGCTCGCCCAGAAGATCTGGACTATCGCTGCAGTCGCCCAGTCGCTTGCCGACCTCATTCGCGCCGGCCAGCCTGTCAGCCGTCAACGGCTCTCACGGCTGATGACAGTGCATTTCGGAACCGATGACAGTTCAGGCGCCTGGTCGCTTCGCGACGCGTATGACGCTCTTGAGCTGGCGCAGGTCACGGCATTTCTCCAGGGGGATACCGGCAGCGACGGTGACGTCCAGCCTGATCGTGCGCTCCTGGCGATCACTGCGCTTGCGGAGCGATTGCCGACACAAAGCTATCGATCCGAACGCCAGATCGACATGCAGCAATTCTCGACGCCTGCGCCGCTTGCCTTTCTCGCTTCGGTGGCCGCCGCCATCACGCGACATGATGTGGTCTTGGAACCCTCCGCCGGGACCGGAATGCTGGCGGGCTTTGCAAAGGCAGCCGGCGCACGCCTGGTGCTGAATGAACGTGACCCGCTTCGGACAGGTCTGCTCGCCCAGGCATTCGGTACCGAGGTCACCCGGCACGACGCCGAACATATTGACGATCTGCTCGACCAGGCAGAGCGCCCAAGCCTTGTCCTCATAAATCCGCCCTTTTCCCGAAGCGAGGCGCGGGGCAAAGATCGCCACGCAGGCGCGCGCCATCTCCGTTCGGCTCTCGCCCGCCTGGTACCGGGCGGACGCTGTGTCGCGATCATGTCGCCAGCTTTCGCACATGATGGCAGCGCGGCGAGCGGCTATGAAGCGGTCGCGGCCCTCGTGCCGCCCCGGGTCGAGATCACGATACAGGGGCGCCCATTTGCGAAACATGGCACCAGCATTTCGGTCCGCCTCCTGGTCTATGACAAAGGATGGGAAGGAACGCCGCACCGGATCACAGTGAACGGCGTTGACGCGCTGCTTCCGCATATCCTTTCTTTGCCGCCCCGGCTCGGCGGAGAAGTTCCGCCCGAACCGACCCAACCGGCAGGTCGTCGTCCATCGATTGGCGATTCGACACGCAATGCGCGCCCGGTCATTCGATCGCTGCTGGCGGGCAGACAAGGCGCTATCGTACCGCTTCCCAAGCCCCGACCGATTGTGGCCATTGATGGGACCGTCGAACCGCTTGCTTACGCTCTTCGAGACACGCCGCTACCCGCCGCCGAACAGATCGGCATCTACATTCCCTGGCGGCTCTCCCGTATGGAAATCGCTGGGGCCAAGGCGCATCCAGATCAACTGGTTGAGTCGATCGCCATGTCCTCGATCCTGCCGCCTGAGCCGACTTATGTGCCGGTGCTACCGCGCTGCGCCGTCGCCGCCATGTCGGACGCACAGCTCGAGACCCTCATTTACGCCGGGCAGGCCTTCGAACGCGACCTGCCCGGACTCTACGCCCCTAATGAAGCCGGCACGCTATTGTCCCCTGACGCGAATGGCGAACCTTATCGCATGGGCTTCTTCATCGGCGACGGCACGGGCGTCGGAAAAGGCCAGCAGGTAGCGGCCTGCATCATGGACCAGTGGAGCCGCGAGCAACGCAAGGCCGTCTGGATTTCCAAGAGCGCCGCGCTGATCGAGGATGCCAGAAGAGACTGGGCGGCGCTTGGTGGATCCCCGCTCGACATCCAGCCGCTCGACGCGTTTCCTGTCGGCACGCCGATCGGCATGACCAGCGGCATTCTGTTCCTGACCTACGCCACTCTCCGTTCGCAACGGCATGACGAAGCCTCTCGGCTTGCCCAGATACTTGCCTGGCTTGAATCCGATTTCGAAGGGGTCATCTGCTTTGATGAGGCCCATGAGATGGCCAATGCCGCCGGCACCGAGAGCCAGTTCGGCAAGCAGAAAGGCTCGGAACAGGGGCTGGCGGGGGTCCGGCTGCAAAATCTGCAGCCCCGCGCCCGTATCCTCTATGTTTCGGCGACCGGCGCGACCGATCCTGCCAACCTCTGCTATGCGATCCGTCTCGGCCTTTGGGGCCCTGGAACCTCCTTTGCGGATCGCGCCGAATTCATGGCTGGGATCGAGAAGGGCGGCATCGCCGCCATGGAAATCGTCGCCGTGCGCCGTGGTGGCGCGATTGAAAGGAGTGATGACATGTCATCTGGATAGCTGGAAGAATCCATGCGCCCCCGACTCACCGGTGCCGACGATGAATCG
>NZ_QFOA01000170.1 GCF_003248505.1 Sphingobium sp. | reverse complement strand
GGCTTGAAGTCGGGCAAGAGACGGGAAGGCACCGAGGCCCGCAGATCGCTCGGCATGTCGAAGGACGCCAGGCGGGATTCACGATCAATCATGATGAAGGTGCCCAGATCTAACGCGAATGCGGGATCACTGGCGACGTGGACCGCAAGCAGCTCAGTCTTCATCATCGCCAGCATTTCGCGAAGGCGCTGGCTCATCACCGGACGAGCGTCATCGGCGGTATCGTTCTCCTGCGTTTCAACGCTGGCATTATCGTCGCCCTCGTCGCCGTCATCATCGGCCTCGCCGCTTCCTTCATCGGACACCGGCGCGATATAGAGTTGATGATGGATTTGCGGCGTCCCGTCTTGGCCGAGCACCACATAGCCTAGAGCGGTCGCTTTCTGCTCAGGATCGATCACAACCTCGCGCTCTACGATCGCCGTGAGTTCCGCCTGGAGGGCAGCATAGCGCTGTTCTTCATCCTCTTCCGGCTCATAGCCCTCGTTTTCAGCGAGCAGTTCGATTTCGGCAATCTCCTCCTCAATCTCCCGTTTACGCGCTTCCTGCTCCTGCGTGAGCGGTTCGGCGACGCCGGTCAGCGGTTTCAGCGCATAGGTCTCCATATAGGGAATGCGCGCGCCGGTGACGATGCGCACTTCCCCCAGGCCTTCGCGCTCACGCAGCGCCTCGGCCTGCGCGGCGAGTTTCGTCTCCGCCAGATCATCGAGAATATGGGTGTCGATCCAGCGCTCGTCGGCTGCAGTGGAGAACAGGTCCGCGTCCTCGACACGGCCACCTGCCGCGATATAGGAATCCCGCCCGACCAGCAGGGACTTGGGGTCGGTTGCGCGATAGCTGTAGCCATTGAGCGCCCGCCGGATTTCATTCACATTGTCGCGGGAATAGCTGCCTCTCAGCGATTCCCATATCGCCGTTTGACGGGCGGTGTCCGCGGTCGTCGCATAGGCCTTGGCCACATCGAGCGTGATTTCGTCAGCCTCGAGCGCATCGAAGATCGGCTGGGCGAGGTTCGCGAGACGCAAGCGCCCGACAACAAAACGTTCCTCGATGCCGAAGCGCTTGGCGATCTCCGCCGTGCTGCGGCCCTCGACCTCGATCAGATCTCGAAATGCGAGGCAATCTTCGGCAGGCGACATCTGCAGCCGGTCGTAATTTTCAGCAAGGCTGATTTCGCGGCCGTCCTTCGCTTTGGCAAGAACAAGGACGGGCACCTCATAATCGGCAGGCAGCGTTCCCTTCTCGATCAGGCGATGGATCGCATCGAGGCGGCGGCCCCCGGCCGTGATGCGATAATGACCTTTCTTACGGGAAACCGGCACGCCAACAAGATTCTGGATGAGGCCATGCCCGGCGATGCTGGCTTCGAGTTCAGCGTCAGCGCGGAGATCGGTCCGCTTGCGCACATTGACGGGCGACTTGGTAAGATGGGTTGCCGGGACGAGGATGGATGGCTTGGTCATGCAACAAACTCCGCAAAAGCTGCGGCCCGCACATCGAACCGCGCATTCGCTTCCTTCCCCC
>NZ_QFOA01000085.1 GCF_003248505.1 Sphingobium sp. | reverse complement strand
GGCACCGGTCGCGGTTTCGAATGCCACCGCCAGATCGCGGTCGCAATTGCTGCCCGGAAAGACGATGACGGCGCTCTTCATCGCTCAGGCGCCCTTTTCGATGCGGTAATTTTCGATCACCGTGTTGGCCAGCAGCTTTCGGCACATGGCGTCGATATCCTCGTCGCTGGTGCCATCGGCGAGGTCGAGCTCAATCAGCTTGCCCGCGCGCACATCGTTGACACCCTCGAAGCCAAGCCCTTCCAGCGCATGATGGATCGCCTTCCCCTGCGGGTCCAGGACGCCGCCCTTGAGGGTCACGAAGATGCGGGCTTTCATGGGACGCAAGCTCCTAACAGTAGGCATGAACCGCGCGCGGCGCGCGGCGGATCGGGATTGCGGCACCCCCTAGGCGCGTGGCGTTGCGGAGGCAAGCCATTATGACCTGCCGCCCACCCTTTCCATCGCCCGGCAAGCGCGCATGACGCAGCATGCGAGAGAAGATGCGCTCATTGTCCCATAACAAAAAGGCCGGCGCTGCGGCCGGCCCTTCGTTCATTCCTTCTCGCGCTTCTTGCGATGAGTGTCGAGGTCGAGCACCGTGGTGTCGAGCCCCTCGGGCAGCAATCCCAGTCGGCGCGCGACTTCCTGATAGGCTTCGACCTCACCGCCCAGGTCGCGGCGGAAGCGGTCCTTGTCCAGCTTTTCGCCGGTGGTCATGTCCCACAGACGGCATCCGTCGGGGCTGATTTCGTCCGCCAGGATGATGCGGCTGTAGTCGCCGTCCCACAGCCGACCGAATTCCAGCTTGAAGTCGATCAGCCGGATGCCGATACCTGCAAACAGCCCGCACATGAAATCGTTGATGCGGATCGCCATGTCCGCGATGTCGTGCATCTCTTCCTGCGTGGCCCAGCCGAAACAGGCGATATGCTCTTCGGACACCAGCGGATCGCCCAGCGCGTCGTCCTTGTAGCAATATTCGATCAGCGTACGGGGAAGCTGCGTCCCCTCTTCGATCCCCAGCTTCTTGCTGAGCGATCCGGCTGCCACGTTGCGCACCACGACCTCGATCGGAACGATCTCCACTTGTCTCACCAGCTGCTCGCGCATGTTGAGGCGACGGATGAAGTGGGTGGGGACGCCGATCTGGCCGAGCAGCGTGAAGATATGCTCCGAAATCCGGTTGTTGAGCACGCCCTTGCCCGAAATCGTGCCCTTCTTCTGCGCATTGAAGGCCGTGGCGTCATCCTTGAAATATTGGATGATCGTGCCGGGCTCGGGGCCTTCGTAAAGAATCTTTGCCTTGCCTTCGTATATCTGGCGGCGACGGGCCATGGGCGTTCCTGTCTGTTTCGTCAAAAAAATGCGCCCCGGCAACGCGAATCGGAAGGATCAGCGGATGCCGGGGCTGTCAACGCGGCCCATAGAACAAAGTTGTAATTGGTGCAACGAAGCCGTCAGGCGATGCCCTTCATCCTGCGGAACTGGTCGAACAGGTCGAGGAAACGGTCGATGTCGGCCTTGCTCAGGAAATAGGGGGTGGACAGGCGCAATTTGCTGGGATTGCCGCCGCGAATTCGCACCTTGTGACGGGTCCACAGCCATTCCTGCAACTCCATCCGCTGCACTGGCGGCACGTTCACCGTTGCGATCCCACCGCGCAGGGCCGGATCGGGGGATGTCCAGCTTTCCGCTCCGCGCTTCATCATTTCTGCGTGCATGTAGTCCGCAAGCGCGCGATTGCGTGCTTCGATCCGAGCGATCCCGACTCCGTTTGCGAAATCGACAGCGGCGTTCAGGCCCATGAGTGTGGGAATGCATGACGATCCGATCTGCATGAACCGGTCGGCCATCCGCGCAGGATCGTCATATCCGCCGGTGACGACTGTGCTCCACACGCGGTTCATGACGCCTTTGTCGCGCAGGTATAGGAAGCCCGTGCCCTTGGTTGCGAACAGCCATTTGTGCATCGACCCGGTATAAAGATCGCATCCCAGATCCTTGAGATCGAGGTCAATCATACCGGGCGCATGAGCACCGTCGAACGCCGAAACAATGCCTTTGGATCGCGCGAGGGCGGCAATCTCCTTGGCGGGAAGAATGACGCCGGTGGCGGTGCTGATATGACTGACGAAAATGATGCGCGTGCGCGGGGTGATCGCATCGTCGATCCGGTTGAGAATGTCCGCTGCGTCTTTCGGCGGTTTTGGCATGGCAAACTTTTTCACCACGATCCCATAACGGCGCTGGCGAAGCATCCAGGGCATTTCGCCCGATCCGTGTTCCTCGTCGCTGATCAGCACCTCGTCGCCCGGCTTCATGTCGAAACCGTTGGCGACATAGCTGTTGGCTTCGGTGCAATTGCGCAGGATCGCCATCTGTTCGACCTGAGCTCCGACGAATTGAGCGAAGGGCTTGCGATACTCATCCCAAGCCCCATAGCCCCAGATCGGATAATCTTCCGACCCGGACTGCGTCATCTGCTCGGTTGTCTCGAACCCGTCGAAAATCGCTTTAAGTACGGGGCGCGGGGAAGAGCCGACGGTGCCGACATTGAGGTCAATGACGTCGCTGGGGATCAGGAACTGCTTGCGTACTGCCGCCCAATAGGCCTCCGGCTTCGTGTCGAGCAGAGTGGGGGCGGGGAGCGGTACGGCGGCGAGCGCTTGCGCGCCCGACGGAGCGGCTAGCGAGGCGGCAGCGGCGCTGCCCATGAAGGATCGGCGATCGAGCATCTGCGTATCCCCTGCAAGAGGCGCGGCGGTCAGCCGCAATTTGCTCAACGATGAAGCGGCGCAAATCCACCCCATGGTCGGGGCCGAGGCAGCTTTTGCCGGATTGATGCGTTTGCGCATCGACCGAATGGGAGAAGATGCCTTGAAAACGACGATCGTGCTTGCCGCTCTGCTGTGCGGGGCCTGCAACGTGTCGGTGACCGAAGCGAACAATAGCACCGAGCTGCAATCTTCGAATTCGGGGGCAGCCACAGCTGCGGAAACCGGCGCACGCACCAGCGCCGATTACGATTTCAAGATCGTCGATGAGGACACTGCGAAGGCTCCCGTTCCCAATCCCATTCTTCAGGCGCAGGTCGCGCTCGACCGGCGTGGCTTTTCGCCGGGCGTGATCGATGGAAAGGACGGGATGAGCTTCAAGGCTGCGCTCAGCGGTTTTCAAGCGGCGAACGGTCTGCCTGCAAGCGGGGAATATGATGATAAGACGGCGCAGGCTTTGCTGAGCGGGTCCGACAATCCCACTACATGGCTTGTCCGCATTCCAGAGGGCTTCGCCCGCGGTCCTTTCTTCGATGTGCCCAAGAGACTTAACGAACAAGCCAAGCTGCCAGCGGCCACATACCGCAATCTGCTCGAAAAGCTGGCCGAGCGGTTCCACACGACCCCGGAAACGCTTGTGGCGCTCAATCCGCCCGGAACGAAGGCTGGTGCAGGCGCGATAATCCGCGTGCCCGCAGTCGCCAGCCAGCCCATCGCTCAGATCGAAGGCGACGAACGCGGTTGGGGAGAAACGCTGGCGAGCCTTGGCGTTGCAAAGGATCAGCCGCAGGCCGACCATCTGGTCGTCGATAAATCCGAAGGGCTGCTCAGGGTCTACGACGCGGACAACAAGGTCATTGCACAGTTCCCGGTGACGACCGGATCGGAGCATGATCCCCTGCCGTTGGGCGAATGGACGATCAAGGGCGTCAGCCGCAATCCGGACTTTCACTATAATCCCGACCTGTTCTGGGACGCGTCGTCGAAGGATGAGAAAGCGGTGCTGAAGCCAGGACCCAACGGTCCCGTGGGCGTGGTATGGATCGACCTTTCCAAGGATCATTACGGCATCCATGGAACCCCGGAACCGCAATTGATCGGTCGGACCGAAAGCCATGGGTGCATCCGCCTGACGAACTGGGATGCCGCGCGCCTCGCCCAGATGGTGAAGGCGGGCATCAAGGCCAAATTCCAGGCATGAGGTGGCGGCGGTGGGGCAGCGCTGCTCTGGCTCTGCTGCTTTGCGCCGCCTTTCTGCGCTTTTGCGTCCGGTTCGTGCCTGCTGACGCACCGACCGGGGGCGAGCATGCCGAACCGGCACCGACCGTCCATCTGATCGTGCCGGTGGAGGGCGTAGCACCCTCTTCGTTGACGGACAGCTTTACCCAATCGCGTGCCGCCGGTGCGCGTAGCCATAATGCCATCGATATCCCAGCGCCGCAGGGGACGCCCGTGCTCGCAGCGTCGAACGGACGTATCGAAAAGATATTCTGGAGCAAGGCGGGAGGCCGTACTCTCTATCAGCGGTCGCCCGATGGACGCCTTTCATATTATTATGCTCATTTGCGCGCCTACGCGCCTGAACTTCAAGAGGGACAAGCGCTGCGGCGCGGCGATCGCAT
The DNA here is from genome assembly GCF_003248505.1 of Sphingobium sp. Taxonomy (GTDB): domain Bacteria; phylum Pseudomonadota; class Alphaproteobacteria; order Sphingomonadales; family Sphingomonadaceae; genus Sphingobium. The sequence goes on along the minus strand of NZ_QFOA01000085.1, from coordinate 9,123 downwards.
CGGCACCGTGGGTAGCACCGGCAATGCCGATCCCGCCGCGCCGCACCTGCATTTCGCCGTGCATGTCATGAGCCCTGGCGATCCATGGTATGGGGGGAGGGCGGTCAACCCCTATCCGTTGCTGACAAAGGGACGCTGAACCCGCTCCCCCTTGCCCTTCTGTCCGTGTCGCTGTAAACGCCCGCCAGCCTCCACGAGGCCGGCTCTTTTCCACATTCAGACATATAGGCAGGCTCTTCCCATGAAGATCAGCGGCGTGGACATCCGTCCCGGCAACAACATCGAGTATGAAGGCAGCCTGTGGCGCGCCGTTAAAATTCAGCATACCCAGCCCGGCAAGGGTGGCGCCTATATGCAGGTGGAACTCAAGAACCTGATCGACGGGCGCAAGAACAACGTCCGTTTCCGCTCTGCAGAAACGGTTGAGCGCATCCGCCTCGATACGAAGGACTTCCAGTATCTCTACGCCGAAGGCGACATGCTGGTATTCATGGACACCGAAACCTACGAGCAGATCAACCTGCCGCAGGATCTGGTCGGCGAAGCGTCCGCCTTCCTCCAGGACGGCATGATGGTCATGCTCGAAATGTATGAGGAACGCCCGATCAGCGTGCAGTTGCCCGAAACGGTCGAAGCGACCGTGGTGGAGGCCGACGCCGTGGTGAAGGGGCAGACCGCTTCCGCCAGCTACAAGCCCGCGATCCTCGACAATGGCGTGCGCGTCATGGTGCCGCCCCATATCGTCACGGGAACGCGTATCGTCGTCGACGTTTATGAACGCGAATATGTAAAGCGAGCAGACTGATGTCGATCCGCAGCGCACTCATGATGGCGGCGGCCTTCGTGGCAAGCCCAGCCATCGCCGCCACCGCCCCTGCCGCGCCGACCAAGGCGCAGCTGGAAACGGCCGCTTTCCACCTCAAGGTGCTGATGAGCGCGCTGCAATCGAAGGAGGTGGACGAACCGATCAAGAATGTCCTGTTCGTCTGCCTTTATGAGAATCCCTTCGGCAAGGTGAGCGATTCGACCGCCAAGGTGCTTGCAGGCAACAAGCTCGATCCGAAGGACCCCAACAAGGTGCTGACGGTGATGGCAGGCGTGTGCGGGCTGCGTCCCGGCGGCAGCGCTGCGCCGCCAGCGGGCGTCAAGCCCGCGCCCAAGCCCGGCCAGCCGCAGAAGCCCCGCAGCCGCTGACCCACCCCTGCAATCTTCTCCGGCTAGCGGAGGAGGGAGAAAAGAATAATGGTATCGCACTCCGGCCTTCTCACCGTCATGGAACGCGCCGCTCGCAAGGCAGGCTCGAAACTTCGCCGCGACTTCGGCGAGGTCGAGCATCTTCAGGTCAGCCGCAAGGGGCCAGCCGACTTCGTGTCGAAGGCTGATCAGCAGGCGGAGCGCACGCTGGTCGAGGAATTGCAGAAGGTCCGTCCCGACTGGGGCTTCCTGCTTGAGGAGGGGGGCGAAATCGCCGGGGACCCCACCAAGCCGCGCTGGATCATCGATCCGCTCGATGGCACGACCAACTTTCTGCACGGCATACCGCACTTCGCCATATCGATCGCGGTGGAGGAGCCGCTCTATGGCGGGCATAAGCGGGAGGTCACGACCGGCCTCGTCTATCAGCCTGTCACCGACGAAAGCTACTGGGCGGAAAAGACGCGTGGCGCGTGGCGGCATGATCAACGCTTGCGCGTGTCTTCGCGCCGCGATCTGGGCGATTGCCTGATCGCGACGGGCATTCCGTTCATGGGTCATGGCGACATGGCGCAATGGACGCGTATCTTCGGCGCCGTGGCGCCTTCCGTTGCCGGTATCCGCCGTTTCGGCGCCGCCGCGCTCGACCTCGCCCATGTGGCATCGGGCCGGTATGACGGTTTCTGGGAAAGCGGGCTCAAGCCATGGGACATGGCGGCAGGCCTGCTGCTGGTCCGCGAAGCGGGCGGCTTTACCAGCGACTTCCGTGGCGGGGACCAGATGATCGAGCGCAAGGAAGTGATCGCCGGAAACGACGCGATCCACTCCAAACTGCATAAGTTGGTCGCAGGAGCATTGCGCTAAGCCACAACTCGACCAATCGCTTCATACCGTTGAGTTTTTGCGATTCATTCTCAAGGCTGTCGCCCCTTGCTTCGCATATGCAGCAGGCCTAAAGCGCGGCCACAACCTTTTCGCCCAGGGGATACCGTTGGTCGATCTTGCCCAATATCTGCCGATTCTGATCTTCATCGGAATCGCCTTGCTGCTCTCCAGCGCTTTTGTCTTTTTGCCGATGCTGGTGGGCCGCCTGACCGGCGCGCATCAGCCCGATCCGGCTAAGCTCAGCGAATATGAATGCGGTTTCCCCGCGTTCGAGGAGCCGCGAAGCCAGTTCGACGTGCGTTTCTATCTGGTCGCCATCCTCTTCATCATCTTCGATCTTGAGGCGGCGTTCCTGTTTCCCTGGGCGGTGAGCCTCGACCAGATCGGCTGGGCCGGCTGGGCGACGATGATGATCTTCATAGCGGAGCTGGTACTCGGCCTCGTTTATGCGTGGAAGAAGGGAGCACTCGATTGGGAGTAGAACTCGAAAGGCCTGCCCCCGGCACGATGCTGCCGGCCGGAACGCAGCCTGATCAGGCCTTCTTCGACTCGCTGAACGGCGAGGTCGCCGACAAGGGATTTCTCGTCACGTCGACCGAAGAATTGTTCCAGTGGGCACGCACCGGGTCGCTATGGTGGATGACCTTCGGTCTTGCCTGCTGCGCAGTCGAAATGATCCACGTCAACATGCCGCGTTATGACATGGAGCGCTTCGGCGTTGCTCCGCGCGCATCTCCGCGCCAGTCGGACGTGATGATCGTCGCGGGCACTTTGTGCAACAAGATGGCGCCCGCGTTGCGCAAGGTTTACGATCAGATGTCCAATCCGAAATATGTTATTTCGATGGGCAGCTGCGCCAATGGCGGTGGCTATTATCACTACAGCTATTCGGTAGTTCGGGGCTGCGACCGGATCGTGCCGGTCGACATCTACGTGCCGGGTTGCCCGCCGACTGCCGAAGCGCTGCTTTATGGTGTGATGCAGTTACAGCGGAAGATCCGCCGGATCGGGACGATTGAGCGTTAATATGGGCCATTCCGCACCGAAGATCGCGACCATCGAAGGTATCGCCGGGGAAGTTGCCGGGCTGCTGGGCTCGATGCTGATCGAGACGGTTCACGATGCCGACGAATATAGCTTCACCGTGGTACGCGAGCGCCTTGCCGAGGCGCTGGACCTGTTGCGCGTGCGTGGGCAGTATCAGCAGCTGATGGAAATCGCGGGCGTCGATTATCCCGACCGCCCCGAGCGGTTCGAGGTCTGCTATCATTTGCTCAGCGTCACGCGCAATCATCGCGTCCGCGTAAAGGTCACGACCGACGAGGACACGCCCGTGCCCACCGTGACGCACATCTGGCCTGTCGCAGGCTGGCTGGAGCGCGAAGTGTTCGACATGTATGGCGTTCTGTTCGAAGGAAATGGCGACCTGCGCCGCATCCTGACCGACTACGGTTTCAAGGGGCACCCCCAGCGCAAGGACTTTCCGCTGACCGGCTATGTCGAACTTCGTTATTCCGAAGAAGACAAGCGCGTCGTGTATGAGCCGGTGGCCCTGGCGCAGGACTTCCGCAGCTTTGACTTCATGAGCCCATGGGAAGGCGCGCAATATGTGCTGCCGGGGGACGAGAAAGCGCCGCCAGCCTCTGCTGCGCCTGCCGCCCCACCTACGCCCAAGACGACTGAGGAAAAGGCCGACACTGGCGCTGGCGAAGCGGCGAACAAGGAAGCGAAGGCGAAGTCTGCCGACGCGCCGGCCAAGCCCGCCCCCGCCACCGATGAAGGCAAAGGCGCTGCCAAGCCGGAGGACAACGCATAATGTCCGACTATCTGGAAAAGCTGGATCATCGTACCGACGCCGCCGATCCGTCCTATGGCGACACGGAAATCCAGAACTACACCATCAACTTCGGCCCGCAGCATCCTGCGGCGCACGGCGTCCTGCGTCTCGTCATGGAATTGGAAGGCGAGATCGTCGAGCGGTGCGACCCGCATGTAGGCCTACTGCATCGCGGTACCGAGAAGCTGATCGAATATAAGACCTACCTCCAGGCGCTGCCCTATTTCGACCGGCTCGACTATTGCTCGCCGCTCGGCATGGAGCATAGTTACGTGCTGGCGGTCGAAAAGCTTTTGAACCTCGAAGTCCCGCTGCGCGCGCAATATTTCCGCGTGTTCTTCGCGGAACTCACCCGCATCTGCAATCACATGCTCAACCTTGGCAGTCATGTCATGGATGTGGGCGCGATGACGCCCAATCTGTGGCTGTTCGAAATCCGGGAGGATTGCCTCGGCTTCTTCGAGCGGGCTTCGGGCGCGCGTATGCACAGCGCCTATTTTCGCCCGGGTGGCGTTCATCAGGACGTTCCGCTCAAGCTGCTGACCGACATTGCCGATTGGCTCGACACGCGCCTGCCACGCCTGTTCGAGGATGCGATCAGCCTGGTGGCCGACAATCGCATCTTTAAACAACGCAATGTCGACATCGCGGTGGTGAGCAAGGAAGACGCCCTGAAATGGGGTTTTTCCGGCCCGATGATCCGGGGTAGCGGCATCGCATGGGATTTGCGCAAGGCGCAGCCTTATGACGCCTACGACCGGATCGATTTCGATATTCCGGTCGGCACCAATTACGATTGCTACGATCGTTTCATGGTGCGCGTGGAGGAGGTCCGCCAATCGGCGCGGATCATGAAACAGTGCCTGAACGACATGCCGGAAGGTCCGATCGCCAGCTTCGACCGCAAGGTGTCGCCGCCCAAGCGGGGCGAAATGAAGCGGTCTATGGAAGCGCTGATCCACCATTTCAAACTTTATACCGAGGGCTTCCATGTGCCCGCCGGCGAAGTTTATGTGGCGACCGAAAGTCCCAAGGGCGAGTTCGGCGTCTATCTGGTCAGCGACGGCAGCAACAAGCCGTATCGCTGCAAGATTCGCCCGACCGCTTTCTCGCACCTGCAGGCGATGGATTTCATGATGAAGGGCCACATGCTGGCCGATACGACCGCTGTCCTCGGCGCCATGGACATCGTGTTTGGAGAATGTGACCGCTAATGGCTGACGCAGTGCATATCCCCGACGAGGCCGAAACCCGCGCGCGCTGGGGCGCGTTCGCGTGGACGGCTGAAAATGCCGCTCAGGCGGACAAGATCATCGCTCGCTATCCCGCCGGGCGGCAGCAGTCCGCCGTGATGCCGCTGCTCGACCTTGCTCAGCGGCAGGTCGGTGCGGATACGCAAACGCAGGGCTGGTTGCCGGTGCCGGTGATGGAATATATCGGGCGTCAGCTCGATATGCCTTATATGCGCGTCTACGAAGTCGCGACCTTCTACACCATGTATAACCTGGCGCCGGTGGGCCGCTATCATGTGCAGGTGTGCGGCACGACGCCGTGCATGTTGCGCGGGTCGGACGATGTCATGGCGGCGTGCAAAAACAAGGGGCTGGTGAAGGGATCGACAACCCCGGATGGCCTGTTCACGCTGACCGAAGTTGAATGTCTGGGGGCGTGTGCCAACGCGCCGATGGTCCAGATCAACGACGACAATTACGAAGATCTGACTTACGACAGCATGAGCGCGATATTGGAAACGCTTGCTGCGGGCGGTCAGCCAAAGGTCGGTCCTCAGATAGACCGTCAGACCAGCGCACCGGAGGGCGGCCCGACAACGCTCAAGGAAATGGTCACCGAAAATCACGACTATCGGGGAGAATGGTGATGGCCGACGCACCGGCATCCGCACCCTTCGTCGGCCCGCTCGCCGACAAGGATCGCATTTTCACCAACGTCCATGGCTTTCAGGACTGGGGTATCGATGCCGCCATCAAACGCGGCGATTGGGACAATACCAAGGCGTTGATGGAGTTGGGCCAGGACGCCATCATCGACATCATCAAGGCGTCGAACCTGCGCGGTCGCGGTGGCGCGGGCTTCCCAACCGGCATGAAGTGGAGTTTCATGCCCAAGGAAAGCAAGGACGGTCGCCCGAGCTTCCTGGTCATCAACGCGGACGAATCGGAACCGGGCTCTTGCAAAGACCGGGAGATCATTCGTCACGATCCGCACAAGCTGATCGAAGGCGCTTTGATCGCGGGCTTCGCGATGCGTGCGCGCGCTGCCTATATCTATATTCGCGGCGAGTTTATCTATGAAGCGAAGGTGCTCTTCGCAGCCGTCGAACAGGCCTATGAAAAGGGCTTCCTTGGCAAGAATGCATGCGGATCGGGCTACGACTTCGACGTATTCGTCCATCGCGGTGCGGGCGCCTATATTTGCGGCGAGGAAACCGCTCAGATCGAAAGCCTGGAAGGCAAGAAGGGTCAACCTCGTCTCAAGCCGCCTTTTCCGGCTGGGGCTGGGCTCTACGGTTGCCCGACCACCGTCAACAACGTCGAGTCTATCGCCGTATCGCCCACGATCCTTCGCCGCGGTGCGGCATGGTTCAACGGCTTCGGGCGTGAAGGCAATCGTGGCACCAAGCTGTTTCAGATCAGCGGCCATGTGAACAAGCCCTGCGTCGTCGAAGAAAGCATGTCGATCCCGTTCCGCGAACTGATCGACCGTCACTGCGGCGGTATTCGCGGCGGATGGGATAATCTGCTCGCGGTCATTCCGGGGGGATCGTCGGTCCCGCTGGTCCCCGCTAAGGAGATCATGGACGCGCCCATGGACTTCGACGGGTTGAAAGCGCTCGGTTCCGGCCTTGGCACCGCCGCCGTCATCGTCATGGACAAGTCCACCGATATCGTCCGCGCGATCAGCCGCCTCAGCTATTTCTACAAGCATGAGAGCTGCGGCCAATGCACGCCCTGCCGCGAAGGCACCGGCTGGATGTGGCGTGTGATAGAACGGCTACGCACCGGCGACGCCGACCAGAGCGAAATCGATATGCTGTTCCAGGTGACAAAGCAGGTCGAAGGCCACACCATCTGCGCGCTGGGTGACGCGGCGGCATGGCCGATTCAAGGCCTCATCCGCCACTTCCGTCCGGAAATCGAGCGCCGGATCAGCGAAAACAAGGGTAGCGCCCCCGTCATGGAGGCAGCGGAGTAACCATGCCCAAGGTCAAAGTAGACGGCGTCGAAATCGAAGTCCCGGCGGGCGCGACGGTCCTCCAGGCATGTGAACTCGCGGGGAAGGAAATCCCCAGGTTCTGCTATCATGAGCGTTTGTCGATCGCCGGCAACTGTCGCATGTGCCTCGTCGAAGTGAAGCCGGGGCCGCCCAAGCCGCAGGCCAGCTGCGCGCTGCCGGCGGCGGACAACCAAGAAATCTTCACCCAGACCGAAATGGTGAAGAAGGCGCGGGAAGGGGTGATGGAATTTCTGCTCATCAACCATCCGCTCGACTGCCCGATCTGCGATCAGGGTGGCGAATGCGACCTTCAGGACCAGTCGATGGCCTATGGCCGGGGCGGCAGCCGGTTTGATGAGAACAAGCGTGCCGTTACCGAGAAATATATGGGTCCGATCGTCAAGACGGTCATGACCCGTTGCATCCAATGCACTCGTTGCGTGCGCTTCGCCGAAGAAGTCGCGGGCGTACCGGAGATCGGCGCGATCTATCGCGGCGAGAACATGCAGATCACCACTTATCTCGAACATGCCGCCAAGAGCGAACTGTCCGGCAATGTGGTCGACCTGTGCCCTGTCGGCGCGCTGACCGCCAAGCCCTACGCGTTCGAAGCTCGTCCGTGGGAGCTTAAGAAGACCCACGCCATCGACGTGATGGACGCTGTCGGCACCAACATCCGCCTCGATAGCCGCGGCCGTCAGGTGTTGCGCGCTTTGCCGCGCATCAACGACGATGTGAACGAGGAGTGGGCGTCGGACAAGACCCGCCATAATGTCGACGGATTGGTGCGAAAGCGTCTCGACAAACCCTATGTCCGTAAGGATGGCAAGCTCGTTCCGGTATCGTGGGAAGAGGCGTTCAGGACAATCGCAGCCGTGCAGCATGGCGGCAGCGTTGCAGCGATCGCAGGCGACCTGCTCGATTGCGAGACGATGTTCGCGGGCAAGCTGCTGATCGAAAAGCTGGGCGGAACGATGCTCGAAGGGCGTCAGACGGGTCTCGCCTACGATGTGTCGAGCCTGTCGGCGGTCGCATTCAACACCCCGCTAGCCGATCTCGAAACAGCCGACGTCATTCTACTCGTCGGCACCAATCTGCGCTGGGAAGCGCCGCTGGTGAACACTCGTATCCGCAAGGCGATCAAGAAGGGTGCGAAGGTTTTCGGCATCGGTCCCGAGTTCGATCTAACCTACAAGGTGGAATGGCTGGGTAACGACGCCTCGCTACTCGCGAGGCTGCCGCAGGCCGTGCTGGATGCGTTTGCAGGGGCCTCGCGCCCGGCTGTGATCGTCGGGGGCGGCGTGCTCGCCAAGGACGGTGCGCATGGCGACACCCTTGCTCTGGTCGAAACGCTGGGCCTCGTGAAGGATGGGTGGAACGGCTATAATCTGCTGCATTTCGCAGCCGCGCGCATGGGTGGGCTGATGCTTGGCTATGCGATGGAAGGCGGTATCAAGGCGATGGCTGCGGCCGCGCCCCGACTGCTGTTCTCGCTTGGCGCGGACGAGGTCGATTATGCGGCCTTCGACAGCAGCTTCAAAGTCTATGTCGGCCATCATGGCGACAAGGGGGCCCATGCCGCAGACGTGATCCTGCCCGGGGCGAGCTATGCTGAGAAAGCGGGAACCTACGTCAATCTCGAAGGTCGTGTGCAGCGTGGTGACAAAGCCGTCTTTGCGCCCGGCGACGCGCGGGAAGACTGGTCGATCCTTCGGGCCCTGTCCGATGTGATGGGAGCGCGCCTGCCGTTCGACAGTTTCGATCAGCTGCGCATTGAAATGGCCAGGGCGGTGCCAGCTTTGGGGCAGGAGGGGCTGGTCGATTTGGGCTGGTCTGTGCCGTCGCTGTCGACAGGCGCGACCGGCGAGTTTGCGTCGCCGATCAAGGATTTCTACCTCACCAACGCGATCTGCCGCGCCAGCCCGACGATGCAGCAATGCTCGGCCGAGCTGATCCATGGTGAAAGCTTCGCG
>NZ_QFOA01000169.1 GCF_003248505.1 Sphingobium sp. | reverse complement strand
GCACATCCGGTTTTGCCCCCAAACCCACGCCTAGCAAAATCAAATACTTACCAGCTCGCGTTCCCTGCGTGTTCCGCCGGCACTGTTCAACTTGGGCCTAGTCGCCGTTGCGGACGATCCCGACAATGTCCAGGCAACCGACGAGCACGATGCCGTTAGTCATGCAATCAACAACGCACTTGGACGCCTGTCACAGGCTTTTTTCGCCCTTCTCTTCGCCCGTTCGCTCAAGGTTTCATCCCGCATTCCTGACGACCTCCGGCAGCGGGCGGATGCTCTCGTGTTACCCGGCATGCCATCGCATCGACCGGCGCGCGTCATTGCAGCGTCGCGACTGTCCTACCTCTTCGCGGTAGATCCTGATTGGACGCAGGCGTCGCTGATCCCGAGCTTCGATTGGGCCCAGGATGAAGCCGAAGCAGCTGCCGTCTGGCAGGGCTATGCCTGGCAGCCAAGGGTCGACGAGAAGTTGTGGCCTGCTCTGAAGCCCTTCTTCCTCGCTACCTTCGAGCCTGACCGCCTCGCCCGAATTGGGGAGATGGCGAAAACGCTGGTGCAGTTGCTGATGCTCGTTGGCATCGACTTAGATCGCGACCAGCTTCCGGCGGTTGCGGTGCGGAACGCTCTTCGGTCCATGACCGATCACCTGCGGACATCAGCCCTGTCGTGGATCGAGACCTTCCTTGCGCAGCCCGACGAACCGGAAGATGAATTACCCGGCAAGCCGCCGTCGCGGTCAGCAGATTCGCTCTGGGACAGACGGGTCGCGCCTTGGTTGCAACAGGTTTGGCCAGTCGAAGTTGAGCTCCGCTCAACATCCACGTCTGAGCAGTTTGCGCGGATCGCGATCGCAACGAACGCGCGCTTTTCCGACGCGGTCGATCGCCTCACACCGTTCATGGTTCGCACGAACGCTTTTTATGAACTGCATCTCCTGGCAGGGTCTGCGCACCCGGATTTGCATCCGCGCGCGACTTTGCGACTGATCGATGCCCTCGCCGACCGCCAATCGCTCCAGATGGGCACTGGCGATCTCGGCCCGATCCTAGAGCGTGCTCGTGCTGCCGATGCCGGTATCGTCAACCTGGCGGCCTTCAACGAACTCCGAAACTTGGTGCAGGCAAATCCGCAATGACCAATGACACAGAATCGCCTCTGACTTCCGGCGTCGTGACCGATGAGGCTTGCAAGCCCACCATCGAGATCGAGGCGGGCCCGCGCTGGTCGATCTGGATCGATATCGAGGGATTCAGTGTTCTGTGGGGGAAAGGCGACCTCGCAATCACCGGACTTCGCGCCTTGATGAGCGGGATCTTCGCGATCGGGACCCGCGCCTATGCCGGCGACGGAGAGCGCCTGTTTGCCCACCAGTTTGGAGACGGGTTTGTCATCGTCGGCGACTTCCATGAGGCGGCGCTTGATCGTTGTGCTGCGATCGCCGTCGCGCTGATGCGGCACGTCACGACCGCCGGCTGTCTGGCGCGCGCTGCGATCGCAGAAGGCGAATTCTCCGACTATTCCGGCTGCTGGCCGAAGGAAATCCGGCAGAAGATCGAGTGGGATCAGTCCGATGATGTCGTCG
>NZ_QFOA01000084.1 GCF_003248505.1 Sphingobium sp. | reverse complement strand
GCTGCCAACCGCGCGAGCGAACCGGCTATCCGCTGGCTTATCAAGCAGGTGGAGTTGGTGGACGACGTTTCCAACGCCGGAACCTTCAGCCATTTGCCGCGCAAATGATGCGATCATAACAAGTCATTTGCATCAAGGGGGCAAAAAGCGCCGAATGTGCTTTCAGCCAAGCAAGATGTCGAATGGACAGATGAATAGTAAATCGTCTCGCTCAATCGCTATCCCGCTAAGCCGAACAAAAAATAATTGGGACATATCCCTAAAGTTCCAGGAGGCAACTCATTGCCAGCATTAGTTGGCAATGCTGTAGCGAAGGGAGGCATTTACCGTTATGGAGCACCGTCTTCACAAGAAAAATATGGCGTTGTTGGCAGCATTACAAGGGGTGCTTGCACCTGTCGCGCTTTCAATTCCCGCTGTTGCCGCCGCGCAGCAGGTCGCGAGCAGAGAGGATTCCCCCATATCCGTTCCGCCAGGTGATCTGGCAGAAACGCTCAGGCGCATTGGCGAGGCATCGGGTCACAGCGTGACCTACGACCCGGACGCGGTGAAGGGCATGATGTCGCCCGGCGTGAAGAAAGCGCATTCGTTGCGCGCCGCCATCCTGGAGGCCGTGCGTGGGCACGACCTTGCGATAAGGGTCGAGGATGATGGCAGTTTCGTCATCTTTCAGCCGATCGCCGCAGGCCCCAGCGATATCATCGTCACCGCCCAGCGCGACGAGGCGGAAACGAATTATCGCGTCAACAAGACAACGACTTCCGACCGGTCGGGCGGCACCTTGCGCAGCTTGCCCCAGAATACGGCCGTCGTCTCGGACAAGCTGATGCGCGACCAGCAGGCGCAGAGCGTGACCGAAGCGTTGCGAAACGTCGCAGGTGTCGCGTCCTTCGCCAATAACGGGACCGGCCTCACAAGCGCCACCGTGCGTGGATTTGAAGTGACGCCTTTGCGCAACGGCACAGGCCCGACCGCCAGCGGCGGGAACCCCTCTGCGGGCATTGAACCCACGGCGAATATCGAGCGTATCGAGGTGCTCAAAGGCCCTGCCGCCATCCTGGCCGGGCAAAGCAACATCGGCGGCACGATCAATGTCGTGACCAAGAAGCCGACGGCCGATCCCTTGCTGGTGCTTTCAGGCGAATATCAAAGCCGCGACAGCTTTAAGGGCACGATCGACGCCTCCAACGCGCTTGTGCCGAGCAAGGTGCTGAGCGCGCGGATCGTGGCGGAGGTTCAGGGCGCCGACCGCAGCTACGGCGGCAGCATCGGCCGGAAGGAAAAGTTTCTTTCGCCCTCGCTGCGCTACAAGAAGAGCGGGAGCGATTTCACCATCGGTCTCACCACGTCCGAACAGCGTGAAGCCATCCCGTTCTGGACGATCATCAACACAGTGCCTGACAGTGCGACGCCCGTTGGCGGCCTGATCTCGCGAGATCGTTATGTAGTGGGACGCAAAAGCGCCAGCATTTCAGCGAACAGCACGCGTCTATATGGTGATTTCACGCAGGCCGTGACACCTTGGCTCGACCTGGTCGCCCGCGGTGAACATTATACGCAGACCGTCGATCAAATACCGATCAACGTGATCGACACCCTGGATTATGGCAAGTTGCTGGCGTTCAACAGTCATGCCCTGGACAAGACGCGCGGCGATTCCGTTGACGGCTACGGCCGTTTCCAATTCTCGACCTTCGGCATCAAGCATACGCTTGTCACGGGCTATAACTACACCCGGACGAACATCCGGCATTTCGATGCGCCGTCAACCATGGTGGAAGTCGATTTTCTCGATCCGACCGCCACGATCGCGGAACCGGAGCCGGTGCTGCCTAACCCCTCCTACATCATAGGCTTCCGGGAAAACGCCGTCTATGCGCAGGAACTGCTCGAATATGGCCCTGTCCATCTGAGTTTGGGTATCCGCCGGACCTGGTTCGTTTCGACAGCCTTTCTGGACGGCTTTGGAGACACCGAACCGGCCAAGGCCGTCAGCACTGTGCCGGCATTCGGCCTGGTCGTGGACCTGTCGCCCTCTGTCTCGGTCTTCGGCAACTATAGCAAAGGCTATATTCCCACGACCGAAGTGTCGTTCACAGGCGAGAAACTGCCCGACATCCGGTCCACCAACAAGGAAATCGGCGTTAAGGCCGACCTTTTCGACAAACGTGCGTCGTTGGTGGTCAGCCTGTTCGACACCCGGCAGAACAACCTGCTCATCCCCGATCCCGCCCATCCGGGATATGCCATTTCCATCATAGGTGGTCGGCGAGCGCGGGGTATCGATGGCACCCTGACCGGGCAACTCCTTCGCGGCCTCAACGCCAACCTGACCTACAGCTACACCAAATATGACTATGCCAACGCGTCCGCTGCGGCCGCCGCGGGCAGCGTCTACATCCCGGGGCAGCCGGCCCATAAATATAACGCGTTCCTGTCATATGACCCGCAAAACGCCTTCGTTGGCGGTGCGATCGGACTGTCGGGGTATTCCAGAACCTATGCCCAGGTCGGCCTGCCAGGCTACCGCATCCCGGGCGGATCGCAGGTCGATGGCAACGTCTATTTCAAGAAGGGCGGCGCCCGGTTGAACATCGGCGTCAAGAACCTGCTCGACAAGCGGCTTTATCAGGCCACCTCGAACCCGCTCTTCGTGCCGATCGCCGACGGACGGACGATCACGGCCACGCTCAGCTACCGCTTTTTCTAAACATGACCGGATAACCCGGCGGGCCGGATGCATATTCCAGGCCTGCCGGGACACCATCACGCACCATATGAAGGGACACACTACATGCCCCCCCGTCAAATATCCGACGGCTATCTGCTTCATTCGGAGGACGCGCTTCTCAAGGTCGCGGAGCAGGCCGTCGCCCGCGCCGTGGCGTTGGGCGCCTCAGGGGCTTCAGCCCTGGCGAACGAAAGTTCCGGCATCACGATCACCGTCAGCGATGGCGCTCCCTCCTCCTCGGTGCGCGATGGCGGGCAGTCCCTGACGATAACCGTGTTCGACAATGGTCGGTCCGGACAGGCCAGTACCGAAGCGATCGACGAGGCATCGGTGGACCGCGCCGTCCGGCACGCGTGCACCATCGCCTCAAAGGTCGAACCGGACGCCGACAGCGGACTTGCCGATGCCCGATGGCTCGCGCGGACCGGCCCCGACGTGGCGGCATTCGCGCCATCGGATCGCTCCGCCGACGAACTGATTACCCTGGCCCTCGAGATCGAAGCCGCCGCGCTGAACAGGCAGGTGGCGCCGGGCATCCGCGTCCGCGTCAGCGAGGCGACCGCGAGCAGCCATGACTTGCGCTGGGCGCGCGCAACCAGCGCCGGCTTTGCCCGCGCCGCCAGCGCTTCCATCCAGTCGCGCGCATGTGTCGCGATTGCCGATCGAGACGGCGCCATGGTCCGGGACTGGTGGCAGGCGTCGGAACGGCGCGAAGACAGCCTGCCCGATAGCGAGACTATCGCCCGCGAAGCGGTCGACCGCACCGTTGCCAAGCTCGGTGGCCGCTCGGTGCCGACGCAGACCACACCGGTGCTGCTGGACGCCAGAATGGCAGCGTCTCTTGTGTTCGATCTGGTTGGCGGCCTGACCGGGGCCGCGCAACAGCAACGGTCGACATTCATGGTCGGTGCGCTCGGCACACGGCGCCTGGCCGCGCATATAGACCTCCTCGAAGACCCGTTCGAGCCGTTCGGCATGTCCAGCTTCGCTTGGGATAGCGAAGGTATTGCCGGATCGCGACGCCATATCGTGCGCTCCGGCACGATCGAAGGCTATTTCCTCGATGTCCGCACCGCCCGCAAGCTGGGGATGCAGCCATCCGGAAGCGCGGACGGCCCGGGCAACCTGACCCTCACCAGCAGTCTGACCGACCCCGGCGACGACCTGCCCGCCATGCTGCGGAAGTTGGACCGGGGCCTGTGGATCACACAGTTCCTCGGCGGCGGAGTCAATCCTGCGACCGGCGCCTATTCCAAGGCGGTCGAAGGGTTCTGGATCGAAAATGGCGAGGTGGTGCATCCGGTGCAGGACATGACCGTGGCCGGCGACCTGCCCGCCATGTTCGAGGGCATCGTGGCGGTGGGGGCGGATCAGCTACGCCAGGGTTCGGTCCGCACCGGTTCCATTCTGATTGACAATATGAGGATTGCGGGTCGATGACAGTTGCTTCTCCGGCGCAGCAGCGCCTTGCCATCGCCACCGGGCGGTTGCTCGAACCAAACGATCTCGACACAGCGCATCTCGATACCACGCTGGCCGGCCTGCACGGCGGCGGGACGGATTTTGCCGATCTCTATTTCGAGACCACCACCCGCGAATCCTGGCGTCTGGAAGACCAGTGCGTGACGAGCGGCGACTATTCCGTGTCGCAAGGGGTGGGCGTGCGGACGGTCGCCGGTGACCGGTCTGCCCTTGCCTATTCCAGCGACCTTTCGGCGCGCGCGCTCAAGGCTACGGTGCAAAGCGCCCGCGAGATGCAGTTGCGCGGGACAGACGCCGCCCGCACCCACGGCGTGCCGGGGATGCGGGAAAACCCGCCAGGCCTGGACCTTTACACGCGGCAGGATATTCTGGGCGCACGCGATGCAGAGGGCAAGATAGCGCTGCTGCGCGACCTGGATCGCCGCGCTCGCGCGGTCGATCCCCGGATCAGGCGCGTCACCGCACGGCTGGAAGTCACGGAAACCGTCATTCTGGTCGCAGCGAGCGACGGCACGCTGGCCGCCGATGTCCGGCCCATGATCCGCATGAACCTGAGGATCGTGGCCGAGCAGAACGGCGGCTTCTCCACGGGCTCTGCCGGCGTTGGTGGCCGCTACGGCTTCGATGGTTTGACAGAGGCCGCCATCGACCGGCTGATCGCCCGATCGACCCGTACTGCGCTGGTCAACCTGGACGCCAGGCCAGCCCCCGCCGGGGTTATGCCGGTCGTGCTCGGCCCCGGCTTCCCGGGCATCCTGCTGCACGAAGCGGTCGGACATGGGCTTGAAGGCGACGCGCACCGCACGCGCTCGTCGGTGTTCGCGGAATATATGGGGGAGATGATCGCGGCGAAGGGGGTCACCGTGGTCGATGACGCCACCTTGCCCCGCCTTGCCGGTTCGCTTCACGTCGATGACGAAGGCACGCCAGGTGAACGGACCGTGCTGATCGAGAAGGGCAAACTCACCGGCCTGATGCAGGATCGGATGAATGCGCGCTTCACGAACAGCCGCTCGACCGGCAATTCGCGGCGCGAATCCTATGCCCACATGCCCATGCCGCGCATGACCAACACGTTTCTGGAAGCCGGTGAGCAGGATCCGGCGGAAATTGTCGCCTCGGTGCAGAACGGAATATACGCGGCCGAATTTGGCGGCGGCACCGTTGATATCACCAGCGGGCGCTTCAACTTCTCCGCGACCGAAGCCTATCTGATCGAGAACGGAAAGATCACCGCGCCCATTCGCGGGGCGACGCTGATCGGCGTCGGCCACGAAGCGCTCAAACATATTTCGATGATCGGCAACGACCTGGCGCTCGACGACGGCGAAGCCGTCTGCGGGAAACAGGGACAGAGCGTGTTCGTCGGCGTCGGCCAACCCACCGTTCGCATCGACGAGATGGTTGTCGGCGGTTCAGCTTAACATGGAGTTAGTTATGTCGGGGATCACCACCGTCACGGACGACAATTTTGACGATTATATCCGCAAAAGCACAGAGCCGGTGCTCGTGGATTTCTGGGCCGCATGGTGCGGCCCCTGCAAGGCGCTCGCCCCAACGCTCGACGGGCTGGCACAGGATTATCACGGCGTCGTGAGCATCGCCAAGATGGATGTCGACGCAAATCAGGCGACCCGCGACCGCCTCGACGTGCGCGGCATTCCCATGCTGGCACTGTTTGTCGATGGGCAGGAAATCGCCCGCCTGACCGGGATTCAGTCGAAGGCGAAACTCAGCAGTTTCCTGGACGGTCATCTCGACCGCACGCCGTCAGAGCAGCCTTCCGCTGCCGTGCCAGCCATCCCAACCAGCGCCTTTCTTGGCGACCCGGCGGTCAAAGCCCTTTGTCTGGAGCGATTGCATCGTCACATCGCCGCAGAGACGGCGCTGCCCGGTTTCACGACATGGGACGGCGCCAATGGAAGCCCGCTGGGATGCGCGACGGAATGCGCGTCGGCGGACGATGCCGCAGCAGCGACAGGCATTCCGGCGAGCCTGATCGAACTCGCCGACATGCTGGCGACCTATTACGGTTCGGCGGCGGCGGGCAGCACCTGTGTGGCGGAATGGCTCGATGCGGTTCCGGTGGGAGCAGACTGCTCCGGCCTGCCGGTCGAGATGATCGTGGCCCTGTTGCAGACTGCCGAGGTGCGCGAGGCGGTCGACACCGATCCGGCCTTGTCGGCGCTGCTCGCGGAAATCGTCGCGCTCCATCGCGAAGCGCCTGACCGGGCCGATGCCGGTCGCTGGGCCAAGCTGCGCCAACGTGTCACGGAACTGGTCAAGAGCGGCGACGGGGTCGAGGGCGCGCTTCGCGAGTGCCTGGAGAGCGCGACATGGCCGCTCAGCAACGGTGACGTACTGCGCGACGTTCTCAACAACGGCTCGATGATCCCGACCGCCCGCGCGACCAGCAGCGCCGGATGGACCAATGAGGACGAACGCAACGCCTCCACCCAGCTCAACGAGATCGCCAAGGAGATGATCGGTGCCGGACGCGAGCCGTCCGATGCGGCCGACGAATTCATCCGCCGCAACCCCGAACTGGGCAACCGCTGGATGGCAGCCGTCACCGCTCAGCAGGACGCGATGATTGCGTTCGGCCAGGCGGTGGGCTGCCTGCTGCTCGAACGCACCCGCGCCCTGGCGGCACAAGGGACGAAACCATCGTTCGGATGAAAGTACGAACCGGCCTGCCCCATCGCGGCTTCCAGGCATGGAACGCCTGGAAAAGACCCTTTGGCGGCACCCGGTTCGCTCACAAGGAAGAGATATGACAGATTCATCATCTGCTGATCGGTCGGAAGCCCTGATCCCGCAACCCGTCGTGTCGGGCGAAGTGCTTCGCGAAAAGGGCATGGCGCCACCCGAACCGGCGGGCGGTCGCTGGGCGCATGCCTTCAGCCTGTTCAAAAGCTACTGGTTCTCCAGTGACTGGAAGTTTGCCTGGTTCGCGCTTGCGGTCCTCCTGGCCTGCCAGTTTGGCGGTGCCTATATCTTCGTCGTCAGCAACCGCTGGGAGCAGAATTTCTACGACAGCGTCCAGAACAGGGACGCAGCGCGCTTCTACTGGATGATCGCGGTCTTCATCGGCATTATGGGGATGCAGGTCGGCTATACGCTCATCAACTCCTATTTCGAGATGACACTTGGCATCCGTTGGCGGACCGAACTGACGCGACGCTATCTTGGTCGCTGGATGGCACGGGACCGCTTTGCCGAAATCGAACGCCTCCGGCTGATCGACAATCCCGACCAGCGTATCGCCGAGGACATCAACGGCCTAACCAGCCAGGGCCTGGGCCTTCTCGGCATCGTCCTCGCCTTTGTCGGCGTGATCGCGACATCGGTAAGCATGATCCTGATCCTGCTGGAAACCGCAGAGCCTATTCGCTTTTCGCTGTTCGGTTCCGCTATTTCGATCCCCGGCAGCACGGTCTGGTACGCCTTCATCTATGCCATCCTCGGCAGTGTCATCATGGCAAAGATCGGCAAGCCCTACATCCGCGCGACGATGGCGCAGCAGCATCGTGAAGGCGATTTCCGCGCGACACTGATCCACGTCCGTCGCAACGCGGGCCAGATCGGTTTGTCGGGAGCGGTTGACCGGGAACGCGCATCGCTTGCCGACGCATTCGAGCAGGTCCGCTTGAACTACCGCCGGGTGATATTTGCTACGCTGGGCATCAATATGGGTCAGGGCATCTACGAACGGATCGGCGGCGTCCTGCCGCTCTTCCTCATGATCCCGCGCTATTTCAGCGGCGCGATCAGCTTTGGCCAGGTCATGGGGGCGAAAGACGCCTTCATGGGCCTCACCATGCAATTGTCCTATTTCGTGCAGGGCTATGCCAGGATCGCTGCCCAGATCGCCAACCTTAATCGTCTGAAGGGTCTGGACGACGCTCTGGATCATGAAAGGCCGCGCGGCATCGCCTTTGGTGCGCGCGACCTGGGTGGACGGACCGTGCTGCAAACCCACGCCATGACCGTCTATCGTCCGACTGGCGAACCGCTGCTCGACCTTGGCGACTGGACCGTAAAGGCGGGTGAGCGCTGGGTCGTGCGCGGCCCATCGGGCGCTGGCAAAAGTACGCTGCTGCGCGCCATCGTTGGCCTTTGGCCGGAAGGCAGCGGGTCGGTCACGCTCGACAATCGCGGCAGCGTGATGGTGGTTCCCCAGCGGCTTTACCTGCCGCTCGGCACGCTCAAGGCGGCGGTGTGCTTCCCCGATGACGACCATCTCCACGACGACGCCAAAATCCAGGCGTCCCTCGATAAGGTCGGCCTCGGTACCCATCGCAGCCAGATTCATCAGTCCAGATTTTGGCAGGAGGAACTGTCTCCGGGCGAACAGCAACGCCTGGCGCTGACCCGCATCCTCCTCCACCGGCCCGACGTGCTGATCCTCGACGAAGCGACGAGCGCGCTCGACCCGGAGAACGCAGCGATCTTCTATCGGGAACTCGCATCCGCGCTGCCCCATGCCACCCTCATCAGCGTGGTTCACGATGACCGCCTGGAGGTGCATCACACCCATGCGCTGCTGATCGAGAATGGCACGGTCACGCTGAATACAATCGGGGACTGACAGTTCGGAGCGCCCAATAACCAACTGTACGGGAAGGTCGTGGCCTGACGCCGCTACCTTCCCGTGACGAACGTCGCGGACTGAGCCGGATGATTCCCCACAATGCAGGTCAGGCAGATGCTCGCTCGTCGAACCGGCGCTGAGCCAACGCCCCCGCCGTTTGGCGAGGCAATCCCGTCAATCCCGCGCCTGTCCAATATATTCGAGAGGAAGAGCCTGGCTGTCCTTGATAGTCTCCATCGAGATGTAAGCGGCGACATCATCAATCTCTACGCCAGAGATCAGCCGCTTGTAGACGTCGTCATAATGCTGGATGCTGGGCACTGCCAGCTTGAGCACATAATCGGCTTGCCCCGTCAGGCGATGGCACTCCAGCACTTCGGGAATGTCGGCAAGAATGGCGCGGAAACGCCTGAGCCACTCCGCGCTATGCTTTGCGCCGATGATGACGAAAATGGTGATCGGAAGTCCCAGCTTGTCGCGATCCAGCCGCACGACGCTTCCGACAATATAGCCGAGCCGACGCAGTTCAGCGATCCGGCGCGAGCAGGCGGAGGGCGACAAGTGAACCTTTTCGGCTATCCGGAACACCGGGGTCTCGCTGTCTCGCTGGAGAATATCGAGAATTGCAATGTCGCGTTGGTCCAACATTCGATTCGATTTCCCTTCGGCTGATGCCATTTGCCCCGTGGGCAAACCATGCGCATTTAAAAGACTTCTCGCGCCTTTCATGTGCATAATGCCAAAGTCGCGCCACAAAATGCGCACCACATGCGCAGTACCTGCACTATCATGCAGGCCGCTACTAACAGGTATCTCCGATGATCAGAAACGCTTCCGCCGTTGCTTTTCCGCTATATGCCTGCGGTACAGGGGCATCGCGCGATTGGGTGAACCGTGCGATCGGCACGCTCATTGCCGAACAGATGCGTTCCGCAGACACGCACTTGCTCGAAGTGACACTCAATAATGCGCCGGGCATTTCGCTTTACCTCAAGGATGAGTCGAGCCACCCTTCCGGCAGCCTGAAACACCGCTTGGCGCGCTCCCTGTTCCTTTACGCGCTGTGCAACGGCTGGATCGGCCCGGACACCACGATCGTGGAGGCATCTTCGGGATCCACGGCGGTATCGGAAGCCTATTTCGCGCGACTGCTGCACCTGCCCTTCATCGCGATCGTCCCGGCGACGACGGCGCGGGAAAAAATCGCCCTGATCGAGCGTCAAGGCGGTCGCTGCCATCGCGTCGCCGATCCCCGCACCATCTATGCCGAGGCGGAGCGCGTCGCCGCGGAATGCGGTGGACATTATATGGATCAGTTCACCTATGCAGAGCGCGTGACGGACTGGCGCGGCAATAATAACATCGCCGAATCCATCTTCGACCAGTTGCGTCTGGAGCCGCAGCCGGTGCCCGCCTGGGTGGTCTGTGGAGCAGGTACCGGCGGCACGTCGGCCACGATCGGACGCTTCATACGCTATCGGCGGCTCCCGACCCGCCTGTGTGTCGCCGATCCCGAAAGTTCGGTCTTTCACCGGCACTATCGGGACCGGTCGATCGCCGATCAGCCCTGCGGGATGGCCGGGTCGATCATCGAGGGCATCGGACGCCCGCGGGTCGAACCTTCCTTCATCCCCGATGTCATCGATAGCATGCTGCCGGTGTCGGACGCCCAGAGCATTGCCGCGATGCGGATCATATCCGAACGACTCGGCCGCCGCTGCGGTGGTTCGACCGGCACGAACATCTGGGCCTGCGCGCAGATCATCGACCATATGATGCGGCGCGGCGAGACGGGATCGATCGTGACGATCCTCTGCGATCATGGCGATCGCTATGCCGATACCTATTATTCGGACGACTGGCTGGCGCAAAAGGGAATCGACTGGGACGCCCCCTATCGGCGGCTCCAGGACCTCTTCGACGAAGGACCTTGCCTTGGGGAATCGGTTCCTGCCGAACATTCTGTCGCGTCCGTAAGCAACGCGTCGATCGCCAGCGTTTCCAGTACCTACGAAAGGACGTTCGATTGACCACCGATCTGCATAGCAAGGTCATGATCGTCGGATCGGGACCCGCCGGGTACACCGCCGCCGTCTATGCCGCGCGCGCCGCGCTGGAACCGTTGCTGGTTCAGGGACTTCAGCCGGGCGGGCAGCTCACCATCACGGGCGAAGTCGAGAACTGGCCCGGCGACATGCAGGTGCTCGGCCCCGACCTCATGGCGCGAATGGAAGAACACGCGCGCCATGTCGGCACGACGATCGTCACCGACCATATCGTCGATATCGATCTTTCGGTCCGGCCGTTTCGCGCGCGCGGCGACGGCGGCGCGACCTATACGGCGGATACGCTGGTGATCGCCACCGGCGCGTCGGCCCGCTGGCTGGGCCTTGCCAGTGAAACCCAGTATCGCGGCAGCGGCGTTTCCGCATGTGCCACGTGCGATGGCTTCTTCTACCGCGGGCAGCGCGTCGCTGTCATCGGCGGTGGCAACACCGCAGTGGAAGAGGCGCTGTTCCTGACTAACTTTGCGGAGAAAGTCTATCTCGTCCATCGGCGGGACAGCCTGCGCGCGGATCGCACCAACCAGGCCCGTATCTTCGCACACCCGAAAATCGAGATCCTCTGGAATAGCGAGGTGGTCGAGATCGCCGGAGATGGCCGCGTTGTCACCGGCGTGAAGCTCAAGGACAGGCTGAGCGGCGCAATCTCGCACCGCGATCTGGAAGGGGTGTTCGTGGCGATCGGCCACGATCCGGCGACGACGCTTTTCACGGGGCAACTCGCCATGGATGAGGATGGGTATATCGAGGTCGAACCGGGCACGACCCGCACCAGCGTGCCCGGCGTGTTCGCGGCGGGTGACGTCCAGGACCGGCACTTCAGGCAGGCGATCACCGCAGCCGGCATGGGCTGCATGGCGGCATTGGAGGCGGAACGCTATCTCGCGGCACAAACCGGATCGCCCGCTCCCCTCAATGGGCAATCCACGGCGGAGGTCGATGCCATCCTTGCCGCCTCTCCGCAGTAAGCCGTGCACGTGCCCAACCAGCTTTCCGACCCGTTAGACAAGGTACCGTTCATGATTGCTACCGAACGCCTGCTCGATCCTGCCGATTTACCTCCCTTTGCGGACATTGAGCCCGATGACCTGCTGGTCGCTCTCAAATCGGCCATTGCCGGTCGCGCGGCGGTGGTCGATGCGCTCGTCGCGACGCGACCGGCCGACTTCGCGAATGTCTGGCTGCCGCTTGAGCGCGCCACCACCAGATTGCAAGCGCTCTGGTCGGCGGTCGAGCATCTGCACGCCGTATCCGACACGCCTGCGTTGCGCACCGCCTATGCCGAAGGCCAGCGCCTGCTTGTCGAGCATGAGATGATCGTGGGGCAGAACCGCGATCTATACGAAGTTATCGCTGGCGTCCGTCGTTTGCCCGAATTCACGACCCTGCCCCCTGCGGATCAGGCCTGCATCGACCATTCGCTCCGGCAATTCCGGCTGGCCGGGGTCGCGCTCGACCCGAAGGATCGCCAAACATTCAGCGATATTTCGATAGAGTTGTCCACCCTGTCCACCGAGTTCGAGGCCGCCGTGCTGGACGCGACCGATGCATGGTCCGAACTGGTGGACGACGAGGCCACGCTCTCCGGCCTTTCGTCTGCGGATAAAGCGATGCTGGCTTCGGCAGCGGCATCCCGCGATCTGAAAGGCTGGCTTGTCACCCTTCAGCAACCCAGCGTCAATGCAATCCTGACCTTTGCCGAGGCTCGCGCCCTGCGCGAACGTGTGTATCGGGCGTTTGGTACCCGTGCTTCCGATCAAGGGCCGCATTCCGGTCAGTTCGACAACTCCCGCCGTATCGAACGCATACTCGATCTGCGTCATCGGGCCGCCAGCCTGCTGGGATTTGCCAATCCCGTCGATTGGTCGCTCGCCACCAAGATGGCTTCCGGAGCGGAAGAGGTGCTCGCGTTTCTGCGTGACCTCGCACGCCGCGCAAAGCCGATCGCAGAGTGCGAATTAGCCGATCTGCGGGATTTCGCCGCAACCCGTCTCGATCTGCCCGATCTGCAGCCCTGGGACATTCCCTTCGCTGCCAACCGCCTGCGCCAGGACCGTCACGCGATCGACGAGCAGGAGGTGAGGGCATATTTCCCAGCCAGCCGCGTGATCGAAGGCTGGCGCACGCTGCTTGATCAGCTCTTCGATATCACGCTGACCCCGCGCGACGACGTTCCCCTCTGGCATCCGGATGCCCGATATCTGGACGTGATCGACGACAAGGGCGCAACGATCGCGGGCCTGTATCTCGATCTCTACGCCCGTCCAGGCAAGCGTGGCGGCGCCTGGATGTCGTCTGCGCGTCCACGGCTCAACGATGGCAACATCAGCCGCGTGCCTGTGGCTTATCTGGTCTGCAATTTCGCGCCGCCCAGCGATGATAGCCCATCGTTGTTGAGCCACACCGACGTCATCACCCTGCTGCATGAAACGGGCCATTGCCTGCATCACATTCTGACGCAGGTGGACCGCCCCAGCGTCGCCGGGACCGCCGGGTTCGAATGGGACGCCGTCGAGTTGCCCAGCCAGTTGATGGAGGATTTCGGGCTGGACCGCGATGTGCTCACCGCAATGTCTGGACACTATCTGACCGGAGCCACCCTGCCCCGAGCGCTCTTCGACAAGCTGGCGGCCGCCCGGCATTTCCAGTCCGGCATGTTGTTGGTTCGGCAGATCGAGTTCGCGCTTTTCGACCTGCTGCTGCATCTCGGCACAATGGGGTCGGATCCGCTTGAAGTCATTGAATCCGTCCGTGACGAGGTTGCGGTCATCAAGCCGCCCGAATGGCATCGGTTCCCCCAAGCATTCACCCATATTTTCGCAGGTGGCTACGCTTCGGGGTACTACAGCTATCTCTGGGCCGAAGTGCTGGCTGCCGACGCTTTCCAGAAGTTCGTGGAAGCGGGACTGGTCGATCGGGCGACTGGCGATTGTCTGCGGGCGGAGATTCTGTCGCGCGGCGCCACCCGACCGGCAGCCGCCAGTTTCATATGTGGACGGCTCCCTCTTGCAAGGGCTGAACGGAAAATTTGATCTGATCGCTTGCTTCCATATGTCCGGCCTTTCGGTGCGGTCGCACGTGACCGCTGGCCAAGATGGTTTCCGCGGTGTGTGTTCCCAACAAGGCAGCGGCCT
>NZ_QFOA01000010.1 GCF_003248505.1 Sphingobium sp. | reverse complement strand
GTGCATTATGGAGCGGAAGGGACGCGCGCCGCATCCCCCTTTCCGACGCCATGAGGAGAAGCACCTTGGCCTACAAGCTGACCAGGACCGTGTTGCCCGCGCTGTTGGGCCTGACCGCTGCGATTGCCGCCCCCGCCTGCGCACAGGATATGCCCCCCGCCGCGCCGCCTGAAGCGGCGCCGGCTTCGGCGACGCCTGCGGATGCCGCTCCGGCTGAGGCGCGTGCACTGACGTCTGCGGAAATCGCGGCGTTCAACAAGGCCGTGACCGATTTTTCAGCCGGACAGGCCGCGCAGCAGAAGGGCGACAATCAAGGCGCAGTCACGAAATATGAAGCGGCGCTGCCCGCGATTCGCACGGCGGTGGAAGCGGACCCTGCGAAGATGGAAAATGTCACCTTCCTTGCCAACGCCCTCTACGCCAATGCCGCAGCCTATGGTGCGCTCGGCCAGATGGACAAGGTGATCCCGCTTTACCAGGAATCGCTGCCCTACTGGCGTACGATCGTTGCGGCCAATCCGCAGGACGCAACCAGCCGCAAAATCCTGGCCGGCATTCTCGTGCAGGTCGGCAATCAGAAGCTTGGCATTCAGGACCGTTCGGGCGCGCAACCTTATTATGCCGAAGCGTTGACGCTTTCGCGCAAGGCGGTGGCCGATGCGCCCACCGACAATGTCGCCCGCAACCTGCTCCTGTCCGCGCTGATCGGGGCGGGCCAGACCTCCACCGAGGAAGGAATGCTGGAAGAAGCGCTGACGATGGGCAAGGCGATGATGGCCGACGGTACGATCGACGCCGTCAACCGTCCGACAATAGAAGCGATGACGCAACGGGCGGGATGAAGCGATCGCGGGGGCATGGGGCGTTAAAGATCGTTCTCATGCCTTCGCCCCCTTCATCTTGGCGGTCGCTTGCTCTATGGCCCTTGGGCTCCATCCCTGGGGGACGCCGATTTGATCCTGGACCTTGCCGCCGCCGCTTCGGGCGCCATTCGCTTCGACGATTTGGGCCTGAACCCCATCGCCCTCGACCTGGGCTTTTTCACGATCAAATGGTACAGCCTCGCCTATCTGGCAGGCATTCTGATCGGCTACTGGTATCTGCTGAAGCTGGTCGCGCAGCCCGGTTCGCCGATGGCGCGCCGCCATGCCGACGATATGATCTTCTACGCGACGCTCGGCATCATCATCGGCGGTCGGCTGGCCTATGTGATCTTTTACCAGCCCGAAATCCTCGCGCATCCGCTCGACATCTTCAAGCTGTGGCACGGCGGCATGTCCTTCCATGGCGGCGCGGTGGGCGTGTCGCTGGGCATTCTCTACATGGCGTGGAAGGAAAAGCTCAACTGGCTTCGCATCCATGACTATGTCGCCTGCGTGGTGCCCTTCGGCCTGTTCTTCGGGCGGCTCGCCAATTTCGTGAACGGGGAATTGTGGGGCAAGGAAACCGATGTGCCCTGGGCTATCATATTCCCGACCGGCGGCCCTTTCCCGCGCCACCCGAGCCAGCTCTACGAAGCCGGACTGGAGGGGGTCGTTCTGTTCCTCATCCTCGCCTATGCCTTCTGGCGCACCAGGGCGCGCTATGAGCCGGGCAAGCTCGTCGGCATCTTCCTTCTGGGCTATGGCTGTTTCCGCTTCGCCGTCGAATATTTCCGCGAAGCCGACGCGCAGTTGATGGAATTCGCCGCGCGTACGGGCCTGCACATGGGCCAGTGGCTCTGCCTGCCGATGATCGCCGGCGGTCTCTACCTTATCGCCACGGCGAAGGGCCGCCGCCAGCGTATCGAGCCGGTGGCGGGCAGCGCCAGTGTTGGCTGAACCGCTCTGGCGGCGATTGGCGCGGCAGGTCGAGGCTGGCGGCCCGATCTCCGTTGCTTATTACATGGGTGAGGCGAACCAGCATTATTACGCCACGCGCGATCCGCTCGGCGTGGACGGTGATTTTACGACGGCGCCCGAAATCAGCCAGATGTTCGGCGAGTTGATCGGTCTGGCGCTTGCCGACATCTGGATGCGGTCGGGGCGGCGGCCCGACGCTTATTATGTCGAACTCGGGCCGGGGCGTGGCACGCTGGCATCCGACGCGTCGCGCGCGATGGAGCGTGCCGCCTTCGCGCCGCGTATGCATCTGGTCGAAACCAGCCCCGTCCTGCGCGGTCGCCAAAGCGCTTTGCTGCCGACCGCGATCCATCACGATACGGTCGAGAGCCTGCCCGACCAGGGGCCGTTGCTGGTCGTCGCCAACGAATTTTTCGACGCCCTGCCGGTGCGGCAATCCATTCGCGTCGGCCATGAATGGCGCGAGCGTGTGGTCGTCCCGCGCGGCGAAGACGGACGCTTCATCCCCGTCGCGGGCTACCGCCGGATCGAATCGGGGTTGCCGCCTATCGCTGCGGATGCGGAGGACGGCGCGATCATCGAAACGCCGATCGCAGGTGCCAGCGTCGCCTTCGCGCTGGCCAACCGCATCGCGCGGCAGGGGGGCGCTGCCATCATCGTCGACTATGGCTATGAAGGCCCGGCGTTCGGCGACACGGTGCAGGCAGTGAAGCATCACAAGTTCGTGGATCCCTTCGCCGAGGCGGGCGAGGTCGATCTGACCGCCCATGTCGATTTCACCATGCTGCGGAATACGGCGCTGCAAGCAGGCCTGCGCGTCCACGGCACGGTGGGGCAGGGCGATTTCCTGCGGCAGCTGGGGATCGAGGCGCGGGCCGAACAACTCGCTCGTACCGCGCCCGCGCGCGCCGCCGAAGTCGCGGAGGCGACCCGCCGCCTGATCGACGGGGAGCAAATGGGCACGCTGTTCCGCGCGATGGCCTGGACCCACCCCGATTGGGGCGATCCCGCCGGTTTCGAGGGCTGAACAGCCCGATCAGTCGTCCTGGTGGTAACGGCTCAGTTTGCGGATGAAGCCGATCAGGCCCGTCTGCCGGCTGCGCTTCATCCGCTCGGCATGCAGGATCGTCTGCACCCGCTGAAAGCAGTCGTCGGCATCGACGTTGCAAAGCACGTAGTCGTAGCCGTCCCAGTGCGCGATCTCGCCCGCGGCACGGGACATGCGACCTTCGATCACTTCGTTGCTGTCGGTCGCCCGCCCGCGCAATCGCCGTTCCAGCTCCTCCATCGAGGGGGGCAGGATGAAGATGCGCACCACGTCGCCACCCGCGATCTGATGCAATTGCTGCGCGCCCTGCCAGTCGATGTCGAACAGCACGTCCTTGCCGGACTTCAGCATCGCTTCCACCGCCGCGCGCGGCGTGCCGTAACGCTGGCCGAACACATGCGCCCATTCCAGGAACTCATGGTCGTTCGCCATGCGGCGAAATTCTTCAAGATCGACGAAGCGATAGTCCTTGCCGTCCACTTCGCCCGGTCGCATCGGTCGCG
Organism: Sphingobium sp.; assembly: GCF_003248505.1. Classification (GTDB taxonomy): domain Bacteria; phylum Pseudomonadota; class Alphaproteobacteria; order Sphingomonadales; family Sphingomonadaceae; genus Sphingobium. The sequence goes on along the minus strand of NZ_QFOA01000010.1, from coordinate 76,094 downwards.
TCGTTGCCGATACCGACATCGAAAGGTCCGGTTCGGCGGCAAGCAGCTTGCGCGCGATAGTGGACTTGCCCGCGCCAGAGGGCGAGGAAAGAACGAAGAGCACGCCCCGGCGCTTGAAGTCGGGCGTCTGGTTCTGGATGCTGTCGGCCATGGCCGCTAGTGCCGCTACGAACGGATTTTTGCAAGAGGGGGCGAGGAAGGCGAGATGATCGGCGACGAGAGGCGATGGAACAGGCGCGGCTACATATCGGCGGCGCTGATCGCAGCGAGTGCCTGCATTATCCTGTTCCTGATGCAGCGTCCGCCGATCTGCGCCTGCGGTCGGGTAGAGCTATGGCACGGCGCGCTCGATAGCGGAAACAGCCAGCATATCGCCGATTGGTACAGCCTCAGCCATATCATCCACGGCTTTCTCTTCTACGGCCTCGCCTTCCTGATCCTGCGGCGGCAACCCCTGGGCGTCAAGCTGGCGGCGGCTGTCGCCATAGAGGCGGGATGGGAGATACTGGAAAATTCGCCGCTTATCATCGACCGTTATCGCACAGCTACCGTCGCGCTTGGATATTCGGGCGATTCGATCCTGAATTCGATGAGCGACATTGGCATGATGGCACTGGGCTTCCTGTTCGCCGCGCGAATACCGCTATGGTTGACGCTCGCGCTTACGATAGTGCTAGAAGTGGTCGCCTTGGCGGTGATCCGCGACAACCTGACGCTCAATGTCCTGATGCTGACTTGGCCAATAGACGCGATCAGGGAATGGCAGGCCGGGCTTCAGGCCTGACCGGTCTTTTTCGCAACGTCGTTCGAAAGGGGCTGGCCCGTCGCGATGGGGGTGCTCTGATCGGTGATCAGTTTCTGCGTCTTGCGGCGATCCGCCTCGCGCTTTCCTTCGAACAGGCGACCGGCCAGATATGCGCCACCGACGAACAGCGCACCTGCAGGATAGCGCATGATCAGCCGCTTTGCACCCGCACCAGCTGCAAGGCCCACGATCCCCTTCTTGCCGGTCGAGGCCGCGACACGCGCCGCGATGACGGTCGCGCCCAGTTCTGCCGCCTTGCGCAGAATGCCGAGCTTGCGATGCTTCTTTCCGACCGAAGCGGTCGCGGACGGGTTGGATTTCTTCTTCATATCGCCTCAATGGTTCGCACGGCTGCCGGTTCCGCTACGTCATACCATATTTTCAGGGCGTACAAGCCGGTCGAATGTCGGCCCGTCCACCAGCCCCAATTCCAGCCCCGCCTCACGCAGGGTCAGCCCCTTCTTGTGGGCGTGCTTCGCAATGGCGGCTGCGTTGTCATAGCCGATTTCGGGCGCCAGCGCGGTGACAAGCATCAACGATCTGTCGACCAGGTCGGCGATCTGCGCTTCGTTGGCTTCCAGCCCCTCGACGCAGCGTTCGACGAAGCTGTCCATGCCGACCGACAGCAGATGGATCGACCGCAGCACCGCCGCGCCGATCAGCGGCTTGAAGACGTTGAGTTCCATATGGCCCTGCATCCCGCCGACGGTTACCGCCTGATGATTGCCGATGACCTGTGCCGCCACCATCGTCAGCATCTCGCACTGGGTAGGATTGACCTTGCCCGGCATGATCGAGCTGCCCGGTTCGTTCGCGGGCAGGTCCAGTTCGCCCAGCCCCGAACGCGGGCCGCTGCCCAGCAGGCGGATGTCGTTGGCGATCTTGGTCAGCGCGACGGCGATGCTATTGAGGCGACCGGAAAAATCGACCAGCGTGTCATGGCTCGCGAGCGCCTCGAACTTGTTGGGCGCGGTAACAAAGGGGAAGCCGGTGATCGCCGCGATCTCGGCCGCGATGTCCTCGGCAAAGCCCTGCGGCGCGTTGAGGCCGGTGCCGACCGCCGTGCCGCCCTGCGCCAGACGGGACAGCCCATGTTCGACCATCGGCTCGATCCGCGTGCGGGCAAGCCGGACCTGCGCATAATAGCCGGAAAATTCCTGCCCCAGCGTCAACGGCGTCGCGTCCTGCAAATGAGTGCGGCCGATCTTGACGATATGCGCCCATGCCTGCGTCTTCGCCAGCAGGGCCGCTTCCAGCCGTTCCAGCGCCGGAAGCAGCCGGTCGCGCGATGCGAGCGCCGCCGCGACATGCATCGCGGTCGGGAAACTGTCGTTGGACGACTGGCCTGCATTTACATGATCGTTGGGGTGCACGGGTGTCTTGCCCCCGCGCGTCCCGGCCAGCATCTCGTTGGCGCGGCCCGCAATGACTTCGTTGACGTTCATGTTGGACTGGGTGCCGCTGCCCGTCTGCCAGATGACGAGGGGGAACTGGTCGTCATGCCGCCCCTCGGCGACTTCGGCGGCGGCGGCCTCGATGGCGTCGGCGAGCTTCCCGTCCAGCCCGTGACGGCGGTTCACCCGCGCTGCCGCCTGCTTGACGATGGCGAGTGCATGGACGATCCCGATCGGCATCCGCTCGGTCGCGCCGAAGGGGAAATTCTCGATGCTGCGCTGAGTCTGCGCACCCCAATAGGCGTCGGCGGGAACCTCGATGGCGCCGATGCTGTCGGTTTCGGTGCGGGTCGCGGACATGGGCAGGCCTTTCGGATGAGTGAAGGGGATCGCGTCCGATGTAGGATATGCCCGCCCCGATCCCAAGGCATGATCGGGTCAGGCGTCGACGGCGATGCCGCCTGCGCCCTTCGCCGCGCGCACGCCTGCACGGCCGTTGGCCGCAAGCTGACGCTTGAGCTGCGTCGGGTGCGGCGCGATGAGAAAGCCGAAGCTCACCGTTCCCGCCTTCGTCTCGACCGCATGGTGCAGGCGATGCGCCTGGACGATCCGCTTCATGTAGCGCGAGCGCGCGACATAGCGGTTGCGCACCCGTTGATGCACGATGATGTCGTGAAAGCCGAGGTAGATTGCCCCATAGGCGGCGATCCCCGCGCCCATGGCGGTCGCCCATCCGCCCCATCCCCACTGGACCCCGCCCAGCAGCAGGAGAATGGAGGGCAGGGCGAAGATCACGAAATAAAGGTCGTTCGCCTCCCAGTTGCCCTTGCGCGGGCGGTGGTGGCTCGCATGGAGGAACCAGCCCGGCCCGTGCATCACCCAGCGGTGCATGACATAGGCGAACCCTTCCATCGCGGCGAGCGTGGCGAGGAAGATCGGCAGCAGGGCGACAGCAGGCATGGTTTCTTTATAGTGTGCGCCGCAGCTATGCGCGACCCTTATCGCGCGCGTGCCGGAACCGGGCGAGACCCGCATCGAGATCGGCGATGAGGTCGGCGGGATCTTCCAGACCGATATGCAGCCGCACCAGCGGCCCTTCCGCCTCCCACCGGGTCGCGCTGCGGTAGCGGGCGGGATCGACGGGCAGGGCAAGGCTTTCGAACCCGCCCCAGCTGTAACCGATGCCGAAATGAGACAGCCCGTCGATCAACGCGGCGCGCGCCGCTTCGTCGCCGCCCTCCAGCACGAAGCTGAAGAGGCCGGTCGATCCGCCGAAGTCGCGTTGCCACAGGGCGTGGCCGGGGCAGTCGGGCAGCGCGGGGTGCAACACCCGCGCGACCCCGGGCTGCGCCTTGAGCCAGTGGGCCACCGCCAGAGCGCCGTCGCGATGCTGGGCAAGGCGAACGCCCAGCGTCCGCAACCCGCGCGACGCGAGCCAAGCGTCGTCGGGGCTGACCATCTGGCCGAAGAGGTAGGCGGTCTGGCGCAGCTTGCCGAACCACGCCGCGTTGGCCGTCGCGCTGCCCATCATCACGTCCGAATGGCCGACGATATATTTGGTGCAGGCCAGGATCGTAATGTCGATGCCATGGGCGAGCGCGGGGAAATAGAGCGGCGTCGCCCATGTATTGTCCATCAGCGTCACGACCCCGTTCGCCTTCGCCCAGGCGGTGAGCACGGGGATGTCCTGCACTTCGAAGGTCAGGCTGCCGGGGCTTTCCAGGAACAGCGCGCGGATGGGGCCATCCGTTAAGTAGACATCGAGCGAGACAGCTTGCGGGTCATAATAAATTGTTTCGACACCGTAACTACATAGCATCTGCTCGCAGAAATTGCGGGTCGGATCGTAGGCGCTGTCGACCATCAACAACCGGTCGCCCGGCTTCAGCACCGTCATCAACGCGCAGGCGATCGCCGCCACGCCCGACGGGAAGAGCATCGTCCCTTCCGCGCCCGGCTCCATTTCGGTGAGCGCGTCGGCGAGCGACCAGGCGGTCGGCGTCCCCTTGCGCCCGTAGAACAGCCGCTCATGCGTGCTGCTTCCCGCCGCTTTCCGCAGGTGCGCCACATCGTCGTAGAGGATGGTGGACGCGCGCCACACCGGCGGGCTGACGATGCCGCCCGGCTGGCCCGGCATTCCGGTCCATTCGGCCTTGCGCCCCGCCTGCGCCAGCTTCGTCAGCGGCCTGCGCTTGTCTTCGTCACTCACGCGTCACCTGTCGCTTTCGGTGTCTCCTTATCCGCGCCCCATTCCGACCAGCTGCCGTCGTAAAGCGCGACATCGTCCTTGCCGATGCTTTCCAGCCCGGCGAGCAGGATGGCGGCGGTAACGCCGCTGCCGCAGGTGGTGACGACCGGACGATTGAGGTCGATACCGGCCGATTCGTAAAGCGCCCGCAGTTCCGCGCCCGACTTCATGCTGTTGTCGGGATGGAAGAGCGATGCGTAGGGCAGGTTGCGCGACCCCGGGATGTGGCCCGAGGCCATGCCGGCGCGCGGCTCCGCCTCCGCGCCGGTGAAACGCCCGGTACCTCGCGCGTCGAGCACCTGGCCTTGGCCGCTCGTCAGGTGGGCGAGCATGTCCGCTTTCGACCGCACGCCGCTGCGGTCGAGCTTCGCCACGGCGCTGCCGGGGTCGGCGGATGCTACGCTGCCGCTTTCCACCGCGCGACCCTCCGCCCGCCATTTGGGGAGGCCGCCGTCGAGGATCGCGACCGACGCGCCGATGCCGTAGGCGCGGATCATCCACCAGGCGCGCGCCGCGCTGCGGATCGGGCTGTTGTCGTAGACGACGATGCGGCTGTCGCCATGGACGCCCAGTGCCTGCATACGCTGCGTCATCATGGCGTCGTCGGGCAGCATGTGGGGTGCGGGATCGTCCGGGTCGGCGAGCGTGTCGAGATCGAGGAAGGCGGCGCCGGGAATATGCTCCGCCTCGAATTCGGCTCTGGCGTCCCGCCCCGATCCGGGCAGGAACAGCGTGGCGTCGAGGATGACGAGGCCGGGCGTGCCCAGCGCCTCGGCAAGCCGGTCGGTCGTGACGAAGAGAGTCATGGCGTTTCCCACGGCAAGAGCGAAGTTGCGTCCTGCCTTAACGCCGTGCCGCCTGCGGGGTAAAGGCCGCCAGCGTAAAAGCGGTCCTCAGGCCGGAGTCAGCTCTGCGGCGGCGCGCGCGGCGGGGCGGCGATATTGGCGCGGTCCCTGATCGAGCCGCAGGGGCGCGAGCCGCTCCGCAGGCGGATCCTGCTCCTGCCCGACGATGAAGGCGCGCGCGGTGCGCCCTTCGCCCGCGTCCCATTTATAGGCGGCGTCGAACGCGGCAAGCGGGATGAGCAGGCTGCGTGCGCCCATCGTCACCGGCTCGATACGGTCGGGGCCGAGCCGCAATTCCCCGGTCAGCGTCAGCGTCTCTCCCGGCGCGATGGCGACCGCGCTGTGCAGCGGCAGCCCGTCCTGACCGGCCAGAAAGCCCTGGAGCAGCGCTTGCTGCCGAGCGCCAGCATTGCCGATGATCCCGCGCACCATCACGTCCTGCGCCGCGCTGGCCCCGCGATTGGTGAGGTGCAGGCTGTAGGCGATCGTCACCCCGATCAGCGAGAAGCGCGCCTGCGCGACGCCAAGGTCCATGGCGATCCACGGACGGTCGGGATCGGCGGCGACCGGTTCCGGTAGCGGCGATGGGCGCGGCGCAGCGGGAGCCGGGGCTTTGGGCTGCGCGGTGTCCCCTGGCCGTTCCACCGGCGGTGGGGTCGTCAAAGAGCGGGCGTGGCGGCGTCGACGCATCGATACGAGGAATGCGGCGACCGCTCCGCCCAGCAGGATGAGGCCGACGATCCAGGGTATGGGGCTGCGTTGATCCTCCACGCTCGGCACGGCAGCGGGCGTGGGTGCGGGGGCACTGGCGTTCGGTGCAGGCTCCGCCGGGGCGGGCGTGAATGCAGGTGCGGCGGCGCTTGGCGGGGGCGGGGTTTCGACCGGCGGTTGCGGAGCCGGTGCAGGTCGCGTTTCACGCCCGGCGGGTAGGCGGTCGGGCGTCGGCGCTGGTGCCGCTTTCTCCCGCGGAGCGGGCGAGGTCGCAGGCGCGCTCCGCGTGGCGGGCGGTGTGGCCACGGACGGCTGGACCGCGACCGGAGGCACCACCACCGTCGGCGCCGCGACCGGGGGCGGGGTGGCCCCCTGTGCGGGGAGATCGCGATAGACGTTGAGTTCGGGGCCCTGCCGGTTGGTATCCGGCGGCGGGGTGGCTCCCGTGGGCGGCAGCGAAAGGCCGGGCGTCGTCTGCTCCCCCTGCTGGGCAAGGACAGGCACGGCGATCAGCAACGGCGCTGCGATCAGGAACGGACGAATAAGCGACCCCATAGGGTGCAGTCAAAGGCACAAGATGCGCTGAACTGCAAGTGAACGAAGCCGATACATGACATCGCCCGTGCGATCGCGTAGATGGCCGCCCATGACCGACCTTAGCAAGACGCCCCTCCATCTTGGCCAGACGAGCGCGCTTCCGGCATCGCCGGAAGAGGCGGTGCTCGACTATGTCCCCAATCCCCGGCCCGGCAAGCCCTATCTGGTGCGCTTTACCGCGCCCGAATTCACCTCGCTCTGCCCGGTCACGGGGCAGCCCGACTTCGCGCATCTGGTGATCGATTATGCACCGGGCGACACCATCGTCGAATCAAAGTCGCTCAAGCTCTTCCTCGGCGCGTTCCGCAACCATGCCGCGTTCCACGAGGATTGCACCGTGGGCATCGGCGAACGGTTGTTCGCGGAAATGAAGCCGGTCTGGCTGCGCATCGGCGGATATTGGTATCCGCGCGGGGGCATTCCCATCGACGTGTTCTGGCAGTCGGGCGAGCCGCCGCAGGCCATGTGGCTGCCGCCGCAGGACGTGCCGGGCTATCGCGGGCGCGGCTGACCGCCGCTCGCCAACCCCTTCGGTTCGGACGAACGCGCATCACGGTTCGACCAACGACATGCGATCGCTTGACCGATGCGACGAAACGGGTGATCCCGCGTTCATCGGGCGCGCGATGCTATTTCGCGCGCTCTTCTAGACGTGTCGGAGTCTGTCGAACCTATGTCCCTCACCAAGATCCTGCCGCTGCTCGTCGCTGCAGCCCCGCTGGCCCTCGCCGCTCCCGCTTTCGCGCAGGGCAGCACGCCCATGGGCCCGGCCGCCGGTATCACGACGCAGCTGCCGCGCGGCGCGGCGCCCAGCCATTATGTCATCGAAGTGACGCCCGATGCGGCGAACCTCAAATTCACGGGCAAGACCGCGATCGACGTGACCGTGAGCCAGAGCTTGCCCACGTTGGTGCTGAACGCCGCGGACCTGAGCTTCGGGGACGTGACGCTGACCCCGGTCGGCGGTCAGGCGGTGAAGGGCACGGCAAAGGTCGACGCGAACGCGCAGACCGTGACCTTCGATTTCGGCAAGCCTATCGCGCCGGGCAAATACAAGCTCGCCGTCGCCTATGCGGGCGTCATCAACCAGCAGGCGAACGGCCTGTTCGCGCTCGACTACACCAACAACGAAGGCCAGTCGAAGCGCGCGCTCTTCACCCAGTTCGAAGCGCCCGACGCGCGCCGCTTCGTGCCCAGCTTCGACGAGCCGAGCTACAAGGCGACGTTCGACCTGTCGGCGGTGGTCCCCACCGGCCTGATGGCGGTCGGCAACATGCCGGTCAAAAGTTCGACGGATCTTGGCGGTGGCAAGACCCGCGTGACCTTCGGCACCAGCCCCAAGATGTCGTCCTACCTCCTGTTCTTCGGTCTGGGCGAACTCGACCGGGCCACCAAGATGGCAGGGAACACCGAAGTCGGCGTCATCACCGGCAAGGGCAATACCGGCAAGGCGCAACTGGCGCTCGACGCGTCGGCGGCGATCCTGCCTTATTACAACGACTATTTCGGCGTTCCCTTCCCGCTGCCCAAGCTCGACAATGTCGCCGGGCCTGGCCAGAGCCAGTTCTTCAGCGCGATGGAAAACTGGGGCGCGATCTTCACGTTCGAGCGCGCTCTGCTGGTCGATCCGCGCTTCACTTCCGAAGCGACCAAGCGCCGCATCTACGAAACCGTCGCGCACGAAATGGCACACCAGTGGTTCGGCGACCTCGTCACCATGGCATGGTGGGACGACCTGTGGCTCAACGAAGGGTTCGCCAGCTGGATGGCGACGAAGGTCACCGACAAGCTGCAACCCGATTGGGAAATGCTGCTGACCCGCGTCGACGGACGCGAAGCGGCGATGAACCTCGACTCGCTCGCCACCACGCACCCGGTGGTGCAAAAGATCAAGACGGTCGATCAGGTCAATCAGGCGTTCGACGCCATCACCTATCAGAAGGGCGAAGCCGTTATCACCATGCTCGAAGGCTATGCCGGTGAGGATGCGTGGAAGGCGGGTATCCAAGCCTATATGAAGGCTCACGCCTACGGCAACACCGTGACCGACGATCTGTGGAAGGCGGTCGAGGGCGCAGGCGCCAAGGGTCTTGTCAGCATCGCGCACGATTTCACAAGCCAGCCGGGCATCCCGCTGGTGACGGTGCAAAGCGCGCAGTGCCGTGGCGGCCAGACCGTCCTGTCGCTGACCCAGGGCGAATATAGCCGCGACCGGAAGGACAAGGCGCCGCTCAAGTGGAACGTGCCGGTAAAGGCGCAGACCGTGGGCGGCGAAGCGCAGCGCCTGATCCTTCAGGGGAAGGGGCAGATCACGCTGCCGGGTTGCGGCGCCTATATCGTCAATGCGGGGCAGACGGGTTATTACCGCTCCCTCTATCCGCAGGCCAATGTGAAGGCGCTGGCGAAGGACTTTACGAAGCTTTCCAGTATCGACCAGACCGGCCTCCTCGCCGACAATTTCGCTCTGGGCCTTGGCGGCTATCAGCCGGTCGGCCTTGCGATGGACCTGGTGGACGCAGTGCCCGCGACCGCGACGCCCGCCGTCTTGGCCGAAGTGCCCGGCTATCTGTCGAACGCCTATTCGATGCTGGAAAACGACAAGGCGGCGCAGGGCCGTGTCGTTGCATATAGTTCGCGCAAGCTGACGCCGATCCTGTCGTCGATCGGCTATGACGCGAAGGCGGGCGAGGGGCCGCAGGTGCCGGTGCTGCGCCAGGCACTCGTTTCGACGCTGGGCGACATGGGCGACAAGGCCGTGGTGGCGGAAGCCAACCGCCGCTTCGCCGCGCTGTCGTCCGATCCGCAGGCGCTGGACGGCCCCCTGCGCGAAACCTGGCTGGCGATCATCGCCAAAAACGCCGATCAGGCGACATGGGACCGGCTGCGCGCGATGGCGAAGGGCGCGAAGACGGATCTGGAAAAGAGCAGCACCTACGCGTTGCTGGGCCGCGCCCGCGACGAAAAGCTGTCGGCGCAGGCACTGAACCTCGCTCTCACCGACGAGCCGGGCAAGACCACCAGCGCCGCGATCATCAGCGCTGTGGGTTACGAGCATCCGATGCAGGCGGTCGATTTCGTGCTGGCGCATCGTCAGCAATATGAAGCGCTGATCGACGTGTCGGCGCGCAGCCAGGCGCTGGGCCGTCTGGGCGGCGGATCGGCGGACCCCGCGATGGTGACGAAGCTCGACGCCTATGCGACCCAGTATCTGACACCTGAATCGCGCAAGGTGATCGACCGGTCGATCGCCGCGATCAAGACGCGGATCGAAACGCGCGGTCGGCTGAAGGCGCCGCTCGCCGCCTGGTTCGCGGGCAAGCGATAAGAGGCCAAGGGGGCGGTGGAGCGATCCACCGCCCTTTATCTTACCGCAGGCCCAGCGCCCTGGCGATATCGTCCCACGCGACCAGCTTGAAATTCTGCGCCGCCGCCGCGTTATGGCCGTCCTGCGCAATGAAGAGCCCGCCGGGATAGGCGGGACCGAAATCGCCCAGCATCAATTCGATGCCATCCGTTTCCTCCGATCCGCCGACCGCCCCGTCGACGATGCGGAAGCGGCCGACATAGCGGTCGTCGGTGAGGGAGTAGAGGACATAGGCATTGTCCCCCTGGCTGGACACGACGACATAGCCGTCCTTCTCGCCGATCGCCGCGATGGCCACCCCTTCGGCATCCATGACGAGGTTCCTGCCGTCCGCCGCCGCGATCTTGGTGGGGCCGGTCGGCCCGTTGACGCGCGCATCGAAGCGCCACAGGCCCACATCCTCCTCCGCGACGTAGAGGGTGTGGGTACGGTCGTCGACGGCGCAGCCTTCCGATTGGGTGGACAGCTTCATCGTGCGGACGATCCGGCCTGTGGGCGTCGCGCCGGACGCGTCGATCAGCACCTGGTTGACGGTGCCGTCCTTGAGCACGATGAAAGCGGACAGCCCTGCCCCGTCGCGGCCAAGGCAAATGCCATAGGCTTCACCCCTGCCGCCCTCGACCTTGCCGACAGCGGTCAGCTTCGCGGTCACAGGATCGAGCCGGAACAGCGCGATCCTTGCGTGGGCAATGTCGTTGCGGTCGGACGCAGCGACGAGGATACCCTCAGCCCCGCCGATGGTGACACCGTCCTTCAAATCCACATTGTTCACCCGTCCGGCATCCAGGAAGTCGCGTGTCTTGCCGTCGAGACCGTAGACATAGAGCCCCGCCTTCTTGTCGGTGCCCACGATCAGGCTGCGCGCGGGGTCGGCGGCATTGCGCCAGATCGCGGGATCGTCGGCGGCATCGGCGTTGGCGGTTCCGACCGGCGTGGTTTCGCCCCGCGCGGTGACGGAAACCGCCGGGGTCGCATGGGCGATCCGCACGGCGACAGGCACTTCAGCCTCACCGGCGGCGCAGCCGCCAAGAGTGAAAAGGCCAGCCGCCAGCGCGGCCTTGGATGATGTCTTCATGGATGTAACGCCCCTGACCGTATTGCGGGGCCCTGCTGACGTGGAGACGTGACAGGACGATGACGATATCGTGACGATCCTGTCTCAAACCGGCGTCGGATTGTCATCCAAATGTCTTGGAACCGACGCTTTACCGTAAGCTGCCGAACCTAAGAGCCGCCCCAGCGGTGCCTGACAGGGCGCGCCGCCAAACAGGGGACCATCATGATTTCGACGCGCCAGCGGCCCATGCGCCGCACCCTTATCCTTTGCCTGCTCGCTTCTGCGGCCACGCCCGTCGCGGCCTTCGCCCAAGCGCCTGCCGAGGCCGAGGCGGAAGCCGAAGCCATCGTCGTCACCGGCGCGCGTCCCATCGCGGAATCGGAAGCGGTTGCGCTGGAAATCCAGAAGAATTCCGATTCGCTGGTGACGGTGGCAGCGTCGGACTCGGTCGGTCGCCTGCCCGATCAAAATATTGCCCAGGCCGCCAGCCGCCTCCCCGGCATCAGCGTCGAACGCGACCAGGGCCAAGCCCGCTACATCAACCTGCGCGGCGCGCCCAAAAGCTGGACCACCCTGTCGTTCGACGGCGTCAACGTCATCAGTCCCGAAGGACGCGATGCGCGGTTCGATTCGATCCCCTCCGCCATCGCGGGCAAGATCATCGTGTCGAAGGCCGTGACCCCCGACATGCCGGGCGAAACCGTTGCGGGCAACGTCAACGTCGTGACCCGGTCGGCGTTCGACTATGCCGGGTTCCATGTCGCGGGGAAGGGCGGCCTTGGCTTTGCGGAACTGGGCGACCGCAAGGAATATGAAGGCAATCTCGTCCTGTCGAACCGCTTCGACACCGGGATCGGCGAAATCGGCGTGCTGCTTTCGGGCAGCTATTACGAACGCAACATGATCACCGACAATTTCGAGAATGATTATGAGCGCGTGTCGCGCGACGCACGTCCGGGCAACGCCACGCGTTTCTGGGTACATGAAACCGAAAACAAGCTCTATCGTCTGACGCGCAAGAACTGGTCGGTGTCTGGGCGCGTCGATTGGAAGCCGGATGACCGCACCCTCATTTCCGCCCGGTCGATCTACACCATCTTCACCGACGACGAGGCGCGCGACAATTATCGCTTCGATCTCGACGACCGGGAGAACGATCTGGTCGCCAGCACCGCCCCCTGCGGCGCGAGCACGGCGAACACGACATCGGGCTATGCCGACATTTGCGCCGGCAATACGCCGCAGAAAGGCACGATCTACGGCATCGACATCCGCCAGCGCTCGACGCTGCGGGCTTATCGCCAGTCGGTCTTTACCAACACGCTCGAAGGCAGCCACGAAATCGCGGACGGCTGGAAGCTGAGCTGGGTCGGGAACTACACCGAATCGAAGGACGACCGTTCGGTGGTGGGCGAAGTCAGCTGGGAAAGCCCGCCCGCCCGCAACCTGCGTCCCACCGTCGCCTACGACTTTTCCGATCCCAATTATTCCCGGCTGACGCTGTTCCGCACGATCCAGACCGGCACAGGCGCCGCGGCGCGCTATACCGCCGGGCAGCAGGTGACGGCGGTGGACAGTTTCGCCAAGACGCCCACCGGCTTTACAGTTCTCGACGCAGTCGACACGACCAAGGCCTATACCGGCCGGATCGTGCTGGCGAGAGAGCTGGATCACGCCACGCTCAAGGCCGGTTTTCAGTATGACCGCCGCAACAAGATCGCGGACGAAAGCCAGATATCGCTGAACACCGCCGGTGCGGCGACCATCCTGCCGCAGGACTATGCCCAGTTCTCGCTCGACCGGAAATTCCTCGGCAAAATTCCGCTGGGCTACACGTTCCGCTATTTCGACCAGGACAAGATGCGCGCCGCATCGGACGCCGCGCGCAAGGCGTTCGCCTTCAGCCCTGTCACCGGCAACAATTACAATGTCCGCGAGGAAGTGTTCGCCGGCTATCTGATGGGCACGTTCCGTTACGACTGGGGCACGGTCGTGGGCGGCGTCCGGGTCGAGCATATCAAGAACGAAGGCCGCGCCATCGGTACGGTGGGCACCGGACAGCAGCTTATCGTCGCCGATGCGAGCCAGACGCTCGCTTTCCCCAGCATGCACATCAACTATAATCTCGACGATACGAAGAAGCTGCGCCTGTCCTTCAACAGCGGTGCGGCACGGGCAGATTACGACCAGTTGCGTCCCAATGTCGTCATCAACGACACGAACGAGACGATATCCGGCGGCAATCCGGCGATCCGTCCCGAGCGCGCCTATGGCGTGGACGCCTATTTCGAATGGTATGTCCGTCCGCAGGGCTATCTGATGATCGGCGCTTTCTACAAGAAGATCGAGGATGTGCTCTACACCGCGCGGCGGACCTTCAACTCGCCCACGCTCAACAGCGGCAATGTCGACCGATCGGGCTATGTGTTCAACGGGATCGTCAATGGCGGGACGGGCCGTCTCTTCGGCATGGAGGCCGCAGCGCAGCTTCAACTCGAACCCTGGACCCAGGACCTGGGGCTGCCCGATGTTCTGGGCGGCTTCGGCGTGTCGGCGAACGTGACGCTCAACGACAGCAAGGTCGACATCGGCGGACGCAAGACGCGGCTGCCCGGCACGTCCGATTTCGTCTATAATATCGGCGGCTATTACGAGAAGTACGGCCTGTCGCTGCGCCTCCAGTATCAGAACCGCAGCAAGTGGCTCGACACCGTAGGAACGCTGGCCGATGGCGGCGATACTTACTGGGCGTCGGACGACGAACTGGATTTCTCTGCCCGCTATGCGGTGACCAAGAATTTCGAAATCTATTTCGACGCGTCGAACCTGCTTAACAATCCCGGCCGCCGCTTCTCCGATCCGGGGAGCCTGTTGCGGGCCAGCGGCGTGGCGGCCCCCGACACAAGCAACCAGACCATCGAGTGGGAGCGTTTCGGTCGCCGCTATACGGGCGGTATCCGCTTCAATTTCTAAAAGTCAGCGACAGGCTTTTGAAAAGGGCGGCGGACCTCAAGGGTTTCGCCGCCCTTCGCTTTTTAGTTAATCCAGCGCGATGCCGAGATAGGCGGCGACCGCTTCGGGCATATCGCCCACCGCGTCGACCGCATCCTTCAATTCATCGCGCGATACGCCCAGCCGACCGATCCAGTAGATCAGCTGCGTTTCGTCCTCTATCGCGATACGCGCGCCCGCGACGGGAGCGGCGCGGGTCTGATCTTGACGCATGTCAGGTCCCTGTCTCTGGCGGAATGAGACGCCAGAAACGCACAGATCGGCAGCGTTGGCCTCTTCCCTTTAGGACAGGGGCGATGCAGCCCAGTGGCGCAGCCGCGCATAAAGCGCCGCGATCACTCCGCCGAAGATCAGGATGGCGAGCGGCACGGCCCAGTGACTTTCGCCCACCAGCGCCAGCGGCGCATCGCTATCCGTCCCTGCGACGATGCCGGCAAAGGCGACGCCGAAAAGGCTTTCGCCCACGATGAAGCCGGTCGCCATCAGAACGCCCATCCGCTCTGCGAACTCGGGGTTGGACTGGCGCAGCGCCCAGCGATTGTAGAGATGGCCGATCAGCGCGCCCACCGGGATGAGCAGGGTGAGCGCCATCGGCAGGTAGATGCCCATGCCGACGGCGAGCGGCGGCAGGCGCAGCTTGCCCGCCCGGCCCAGCATCTCGTCGATGGCGATGACCACAGCGCCGATGCCCGCGCCGATGCCGATGAGGCCCCAGTCGAGGTCGCCGCCCAGCACGCCCTTGGCAAGCGCGGATATCAGCGCGGCTTGCGGGGCGGGCAGGGCATTGGCCCCCGCACCGCTCGCCCCTGCAAAACCGAAGGCACTGTTGAGCAGGTCTAGTATCGGCGGTATGACCAGCGATCCGAACAGCACGCCCAGTACCAATGCGATCTGCTGCTTCCACGGCGTCGCGCCGACGAGCTGGCCGGTCTTAAGATCCTGGAGATTGTCGTTCGAGATGGTGGCGATGCCGAAGACGATGGCGGTGGTAAAGAGGGCATAGGCGATCAGCGCCTGCGTCTGCTTGGGGTCGCCGCCCGACCCGTAGAGCGCCGCCAGCATCAGCGACGCGCCCAGCACCGCCAGGATGCCGACGCCCGAAATCGGGCTGTTCGACGCACCGATCAGACCCGCCATATAGCCGCAGACGGACGCAATCACGATGCCCGCGACCAGCACATAGGCCAGAGTGAGGCCGATGACCGGGACCGGGTTGGCGGCAATGGGGCCGCCCTGCGCAAAGACCCACAGCAGTACGCCGATGGGAACAAGAGTCAGCAGGATCGTGCCGCCGACGATGCCGATGGGCAGGTCGCGTTCGGTGATGTCGAGGGTTGCAGCGTTCCCCGCCTTGCGCGTCGCGTTGGCGACCAGCGCGGACCGGATGCCGCTGACGATGGGGCCGAGGATCTTGAGCAGGGTCCAGATCGCCGCGATGCCGATCGTGCCCGCGCCGATAAACCGCGCCTTCATGCGGAAGGTCGTGCCGACGATCTCGGTCAGGTCCGCACCGGCGGGTAGCGGGGCGGTCAGATAGGGGACGAGGCCGGCCCAGCTGATCAGCAAGCCGATAAACATCGCGACACCCACCGACAGGCCGACCAAATGGCCGACACCGATCAGCGCCATCGAAAAGCTGGTGGATACAGATGTCGCGCCTGCGCCGAACTTGAAGAAAGTCGCGGCTTCCTCCGCGATCAGCCTGGTCTTGGCGACGATGGAGAAGGTGGCGGCGGACGCCGCACTGGCGACGATGGCGGCCAGCCCGCGCTTGTTTTCCTCCAGCCCTTCGCGAGATCCGGCGCCCACCTTCAGCACTTCGGCGGCAGCGACCCCTTCGGGGTAGGGGAGGTCCGATCCGGTGACGAGCGCGCGGCGCAGCGGCACCGAATACATGACGCCCAATATGCCACCCAACGCGATGGTGAAGGCCGACAGCCAATAGGGAAAGCCCTGCCACCAGCCGATGATGACGAGGCCGGGCAGGACGAAGATGATCGCAGACAGCGTGCCCGCCGCCGATGCGATCGTCTGGACGATGTTGTTTTCCAGGATCGTGCCGGTCGAGAACAGCCGCAGCACCGCCATGGAGATGACGGCGGCAGGGATCGACGTCGCAAAGGTCAGGCCGATCTTGAGCCCGAGATAGACGTTGGCAGCCGTGAAGACGAGCGTGATGAGCCCGCCCAATATCACGCCCCTCAGCGTCAGTTCGGCCATCGGCGGGCCTGCGGCCTTGTCAGTCGTCACGTCGAATCCCCTCGCCCTTGCGCGCTTTCTTCAAGCGGCCTGTAATAATGTTGCTTGGCCGTGGATCAATCGCAAACTGTCACCGGCTGTTTGCCGCGATGGCGCGGGCGGGATTTGGAAGCGCATCCAGCCACGCATCGACCTGCGCCGTCCACCGCTCATACCCCCGCGCATTCATATGCAATCCGTCCTGGCGGAACAGCGAAGCATCGGGCAGCCCGTCCGCCGCCAGCAACGTTTTCCCCAAGTCGAGATAATCGAACCTGACCGTCGGCCCCTGCGCCGCGACGGCAGCATTGACCGCCGTCATGCGCGGTCGCAGCGTCCAGCGCATCGGGCTGGGCTTGAGCGATAGATAGGCGATAGGCACGCGCGGATAGTCGCGCCGCAACCGCTTGAGCAAGGTCAGGACATCGCCCGTCACCGCTTCGGGCGTCGTGCCCGCCGCCAGATCATTCTCCCCCACATAGACGACGATCGCGCGGGGCGGCGAGGCGGGCAGAAGCCGCTTGTAATAGTGCAGCACATGCGCGGTGGTAGCGCCGCCGAACCCGCGATTGACGGTGCCGCGATCCTCGAAACTGTGCGCCACATCCCAAAGACGGATACTGGAGCTTCCCAGGAACAGCACGGCATCGCGTGTAACCGGCCCGGCCCCGTTCGTCTTCGCAAACGCTTCGATCTCCCGCGAAAAGGGGAAGCTCGGATCGGCGTTGGGCGTTGCGGGGGGCTGCGCAAGGGTGACGATGGGCGCGGCAAGCGACAACGCCGCGCCCAGCCGGGCGCTCTGCCAGATTCGACGCGTCTTAATGGCTGTGCAGCCGCCGGAGACGATATTTTCCATCGGCATAAGGTCCGAACATGTCGATGATCGCAGGATGCTCGACCGGCTCGTCGCTGTCGTCCGCCATCAGGTTCTGCTGGCTGACATAGGCGACATAGCTCGATTCGCCGTTTTCGGCGAGCAGATGATAGAATGGCTGCTGCTTGTCGGGCCGGGCACCTTCGGGGATGGCTTCGTACCATTCCTCGCTGTTGGCGAAGACGGGATCGATATCGAATACCACGCCGCGAAAGCCGAACATCCTATGCTTGACGACATCGCCGATGCTGAAGCGGGCGTGGACGATCGGAGGAGCGATCATGCCGGCACCGAAGATATGGGCAGCGCCCGGCAACGTAGTCGTGTGTTTCATAACCCCAATTTAGGAGTGTTACGCGCGGACACAAGAAAAATACCCGCTACCCCGCTTGGCAATCCTCATTTCATCCGCTAATGGCCGCCGCTCGACCGGGACCGAGCCGCTGCGCGGCGACCGGACCTTCTGCGGAGAGGTGGCAGAGTGGTCGAATGCGCCGCACTCGAAATGCGGTGTGCCTTTACGGGTACCGTGGGTTCGAATCCCACCCTCTCCGCCAATATCCATCGATTTGCCAGGTTTTGAATTAGGGCTTTGCTGCCGTCGTAGGGTATGGCCTCACCCACCGGGCCCTGCGGGCGTTGCTCTCCCGCGCTCAATCCTCGACGATGGCGGTCGTGTCGCGGGTGTCGCGCATCCGCAGGTAAACGACCAGCGAGATTGCGATCATTCCGCTCACATACCAATAGAAGCCGCGTTCCCAACCCGCGTCCTTGAAGCTGAGCGCCACATATTCGGCGGTCCCGCCGAAGATCGTGTTCGCCAGCGCATAGGGCAGCGCTACGCCGAGTGCGCGGATATGGGCGGGGAACAGTTCCGCCTTCACCACCGCGTTGATCGACGTGTAGCCGGTCACGATGACAAGGCCGCCCAGCACCAGCAGAAACGCGGTCAGCGGGTCGCGTGTCGTTTCCAGCGTGGCGAACAGAGGATAGGTGAGCAGAGCGCCCGCCACGCCGAATCCGATCAGCAGCGGCTTTCGCCCGACCCGGTCGCTCAGCGCGCCCGCCACAGGTTGCAGCAGCATGAAAAGGAACAGGGTGCCGCCGTTGATCCGCGACGCTGTCTCGCGGTCGAACCCACTCGTGTTGACGAGGAATTTCTGCATGTAGATCGAGTAGGCGTAGAAGGCGAGCGTGCCGCCCGCCGTCATGAGCATGACCGTGACGGCTTCGCGCGGGTGATGCCGGAACAGCGCCGTCAGACCCGATTTCGGCGCGCCCTGCGCGCTACTGGCGTTATGGAAGCTCTGCGTTTCGGCAAGGCCGCGCCGGATCCAGAACACCACGACCGCCAGCCCCGCGCCGATCGCGAAGGGAATGCGCCATCCCCAGGCGTCGAGCGCCGCCTCGCTCAAAACGGCCTGAAGCGTCAGCAGGACGCCGATCGCCAGCAACTGCCCACCGATCAGCGTGACATATTGGAACGAGGAAAAGAAACCGCGCCGTCCCTTGCCGGCCATTTCCGACAGATAGGTGGCGCTCGCGCCATATTCGCCGCCGACCGACAGACCCTGCATCAGCCGCGCGAGCACCAGCAGGGCGGGCGCTAACAGGCCTGCGCTCTCATAGGTCGGCGCAATGGCGATCAGCAGCGATCCTGCACACATGAGCGTGACCGACAGGGCAAGGCCGCTCTTGCGCCCCTTGCGGTCGGCATAGACGCCCATGATCCACGCACCCAGCGGGCGCATGAAAAAGCCGACCGCAAACACCGCCGCCGCGCCCAGCAACTGCGCCGTGGGATTGTCCGAGGGAAAGAAGTGGGGCGCAAAATAGAGGGTGAAGGCGGCATAGGCATACCAGTCGTACCATTCGACCAGATTGCCCGTCGAACCGCCGACGATCGCCCTGGCGCGTTCGCGCGCGGTAGGGGCGGACGCCGGGGCGGGAGATGCTGTCATGGAAAAATGCCGATCCTCACTGTGACCATTCGCCCGTCGCCGGGCGTTTCGATCCTAGGTGGCATAAATGCAGGCGGGGGTGAACCCGGACGGTGCAGCGTCCTTTCGGGTCGGCGTCAATGCTTGCCGCCGACCTTTCCTTCCTGGCTGGATGCAGACGGGTTGACCAGATGCGCGCCGTCGGGGAGGCCGGTGCCGCCCATGTCCAGCCGCTGCGCCTGTTCCTTCGCGATGCGCGTGGGGTCGTCGCGCTTGGCGATGGCGGCCCGGGTTTCGGCATCGGTTTCGCCGTCTCCGCCATCGTCCGCCCCGCCGCCGCGCGTCCATCCCAGAATGATCGACATGCGCCGATTGCGCGGGTCGTAGGCATCGCCCTTGATAAAGGGCTCGCGGTCGGCAACTCCTTCGATCCGGGCGAAACGGTCGCCGGGAATGCCGCTCTGGCTCAGCGCCTGCCGCGTCGTTTCGGCGCGTGCGGACGACAGCATCCAGTTGTTCATCGTCCGCCCCGCCGCATAGGGCAGGCCATCGGTATGACCCCGCACGATCAGCGGATTGGGCATCGTGCCAAGCGCCTGCGACACCTCGCCGATCAGCGCGCGCGCCTGCGGCACGAGCGTCGCCGTGCCCGACTGGAACATCGCAAAGTCCGCTTCGTCGATCAGGTCGATACGCAGCCCTTCGCGCGTTTCGGTGAAGCGCACATTTTTGCGCAGCTTGGCCAAGCCCTTGCGCGTCATGCGATCTTCCAGACTCTTCTTGATCGCTTCGAATTTCTGCCGGTCGGCAGCGCGCATGGCCTTGCCGCCTTCGTCCTTCGTGCCGGTGGCGTCGCGCGGGATGGTGATGGCGAGCGTCCCCTGACCGCCGGTCGTGGGGTAATTCTCCTTGCTCATCATGCTGTCGCCGCCCAGCAGCCCGGTGGAGCCTGCCGACGCCATCTTCAACTCCACCAGCGTGGGCGTGAAATAGTCGGCCAGGCCCTTGCGCTGCTTTTCGGTCGTCGCGCCCAGCAACCACATCAGCAGGAAGAATGCCATCATCGCCGTTACGAAATCGGCATAGGCGACCTTCCATGCGCCGCCATGATGGCCGCCATGGCCTTCGACGATGATCTTCTTGACGATGATCGGCCGTGGTTCGGGCTCGTTCGCGCCACGTTTTTTCTCGGCCATGGCTTATTTGTTCCGCATGCCGTCGAACACCTCGGCAAAGCCGGGCTGGTTGGCGTGGATCAGGCTGGAGCGCGCGGCCTCGATCACCAACGGCTGCGGATGGCCGTGGAGCGAGGCGATGATGATCTGCTTCACCACATGATAGATCGCCCCGTCCTGCTCGATCACCGCGCGGCAGCGATTGGCGAAGGGATTGACCATGCCGTAGGCGAGCAGCACGCCCAGAAACGTGCCGACCAGCGCCGATCCGATCATTGCGCCCAGCACCGAGGGCGGCTGGTCGATGGAGCCCATGGTCTTGACCACGCCCAGCACCGCGGCGACGATGCCCAGCGCGGGGAGGGCGTCGGCCAGCCCCTGCAGATTGTCGGCGGGCTTGAGCGCTTCGTGATGGTGGGTCTTGAGGCTGTTGTCCATCACCTCTTCCACCGCGTGCGGATCGAGCGTGCCCGACGATACGACGACGAGGCGCAGCGTGTCGCTGATAAGGTGGATCAGCGTCTTGTCCTTCATCAGCTTGGGATATTCGCCGAAGATGGGGGACGTGCCCGGGTCCTCGATATGCGGTTCCAGCGCCACCGGACCTTCGACCCGCAGCGTCTTCATGAGCTTGCTGACAAGGAAGATGCAGTCGAGGAAATCCTGTTTCTTATACTGCGGCCCCTTGAACACCTTGGCCAGGCCGCCACCCAGCGCCTTCAGGTCCGATCCCGAATTGCCGATGATGAGCGCGCCGACGGCCGCGCCGCCGATGATGATCATTTCGTGGGGCAGGGCATGGAGCACCGGGCCGATATCGCCGCCGGTGAAGATGAATCCGCCGAACACCATGCCCAGCAGGACGACAAGGCCGATGATTGCGAACATGAAATTCCCCGAGTTTGCCGGCCCTTGAAAGGCCTGATCCGAACCGCATCGCAACGATGCCCGTCAGATGGTTAATACGGACTGGTTAGCGTCCGGTTTAGGTCCGGCGATTCTTTTCGCCGTCAGCTGATGAGGTCGAACAAGGTCTGCTTGTTGATCCGTGCGAAGGCGGACTGCGCCGCTTCCAGCTGGAGCAGCTGCGACTGGACCCGCGAAATCACTTCCTGAAGGTCGGTCGATTCCAGGTCGCCCTGCCGTTCCTTGAGGTTGATGTCGACATCGGTCAGGCGGTTGCCAACCGTTTCCAGCCGGTCGGCCCGCACGCCCTGCTTGGCCTGTTCGACCGTGATATGGCTTTGCGCCGCCTGCACACCTTTGAGCGAGGCGGCGACGTCGGCATCGGTGCCGGACTGGATCGCGGCGATGCTCTGCTGGAAAATCGCGTCGATCGACATCGGCGTGCCGTCGACGTCGATCCCTTCGGAGACTTCCTGCTTCGTCCCCGTCACCGCGAGGTTGAGCCCCCGGCTCACCGGCACGAGGACGCTTTGCCCGTCGTCGAACACGGGCGTGCCCTGATAGTCCTTCTGATTGAGCAGTTCGTTGACGGCGGTGCGCAACGTCGACATTTTCTCGACGAAGGCGGCGCGGCTGGTGTCGTTCAGCGAACCGTTGCGGGTGCTCGTCACCAATTCCTGCGCCTGCACCAGCAGATTGTTGATTTCGCTCAGGTTGGATTCGGCGTTGCTGGCGCGGGTGGTGCCATATTTGACATTGTCCTGCCATGCGGCCTGCTGCGCCTGCGACCGGCCGACTTCCGACAACTGCACCCACGACAGCACGTCCTGCGACGGCTTTGTCAGCGTGACGCCGCTGGAAATCGCGGTCTGCCCGTCGACGATGCTTTGCGACAGCTTTTGCTGACGGCGCATTTCGGCGATCATGATCTTGCTGGTGATGCCTACCATGGTGGGTCCTTCCCTTGTCAGCTGATCCGCAGGATCGAATCGACGACATCCTTGGCTACCTGGATGATCTTGGCGCTTGCCGAATAGGCTTGCTGGATCCGCAGCAGATCGGCCGCTTCCATGTCGAGGTCGACGCCGCTTACCGCTTCTCGGGCGGCGACGGCCTGGTCGTTCCGGCTGGTCGCGGTGTCGCTTTCCGCCTTGGTCGATGCCAGCAGGTTGGCGTGTGCGGTAATGATACCGGTCCAGCCTTGTTCGACGCTGCCGTTGCCGCGCAGCACGGACGTGACGTTGAGCAGGTTGCCGTTGAGCCGCCCGTCCGCCGATCGGGTCGCAAGGTCTGCGGGATCGGTGATGAGGGTCGCGAGCGTCGCGGCATCGGTGCCAGACACAAGAGCGCCGCCCCCCGCACCGGCATCGGTCCTGCCCTGCCCGTGCCAACCGTTGAGGTCGCTCACGAACTGCGCCGCCAGCGTATCGAGATCGTTGCGCCGGTTCGCGACCGTCGACGCTGCCGAGGCGTAGCCGCCCAGCTTGCCGCTGCCCGGCGCGCTGAGCGCGGTGCCGTCGGACAGGCTGAATGCCAGCGTTCCGTCGGCATTGGCCGATACAGATACGCCGGCCGCCTTGTTGCCGCTCACCAGCGTCTGCCCGCCATAGCTGATCTCGGCGCTGTCGTGCGCGCCGAAACCGATCGTGACGTTCAGATTTTCGGTGATGTCGGCGAGCGCGGAATCGCGGCTGTCCAGCAGTTGAGCGTAGGCCGACGTGCCCGGCTGCGCCCGCAGCAGGCTGTTGTTGATGTCCGCCAGCGCGGACAGCGAGGCGTTGACGCTTTCGACCGAACTGCGCGCTTCGGTCGCGATCCCGGCGGACACCGTCTTGAGATCCGCTGCCGTTTGGTTGAACGCCTGCGTCACGCGGCCGATACTGTCGATGGTGGTGACCCGCAGCGATTTGTCGCTGGGGCTCGCGGCCAGCTTTTCCATATTCTGGTACATGCCCGCCATCAGCTTGCCGATGCCGGTGCCGGTGTCGTTGAGCGCGGTTTCGGCGTCGCTCAGCCAGCGCAGTCGCGCCGACGCGCTGCCCAGCGCCATTCCGGTCGATCGGACGGTGGAATCGAGATAGGGGTCGGTCGCGCGGTCGACGCTCTTGACCTGGGTGCCGCCGAAATTGGCGTTGGTCACATAGGTCGCCATCGTCGCGGTCGACGCGCCCGATTCCGCCGTCGTCACCGACCGGCGGGCAAAGCCTGGCGTACTTGCGTTGGAGATATTCTCCGAAATCGCGGCCATGGCCGAACGATAGGCCTTGGTCCCCGACGCACCGATGATGAAGAGATCGCTCATGCGCTCTCAGCCTTGGCCGCGCCGTTCGGCGTCGCGGTGGAGGCGGGGGCAGGGGCGGCGGCGACCCGGCTGCCGAACTGCTGGATCAGCAGTTCGGCAATGCCCATCGCGCCCTTGGCCGCCATGCCGTCGGCGGTGCGGGCGTCGGCCATGTCCTGAAACTGCTGCGTCGCGCTCGAATCGCCGATGCCCTCCGCCAGACTGGCGGAGCGCATCGCGCCGATCATCTGGCGCAGGAATACGGCTTCGAACTGCTGCGCCACCTTTTGCAGCGCAGCCTTTCCGCTGTCGGGGGAAGCGGGCGTCGCGCCCCGTGCAATCGTTCCAACCTGCATCACAACACCACCAGTTCCGCCTTGAGCGCGCCTGCCTGCTTCAGCGCCTCGAGGATTGCGACCATGTCCGCAGGCGACGCACCGATCGCGTTCACTGCCTTGACTATATCGGCCAGAGACGCCCCACCTTTAAAATTAATCATCGGTTTTTTCTGTTCGTCGATGCTGATGCTGCTCGACTGCTCGGTCGCGGTGCGGCCCTGGCTGAAGGGTGCGGGCTGCACGACGCGGGGGCTTTCGTTGACGCTGACCGTGATCTTGCCGTGCGCGATGGCGGCAGGATGGATCCTGACCGCGCCGTTGATGACGACGGTGCCGGTGCGGGCGTTGACGATGACCTTGGCCGGGGCATCGGCGGGCGACACCTCGATATTCTCGATCATGCCCATCATCATGATGCGGCTTTCCGCGCCCTGCGGCGCATTGATCGCGACCGACACGGCGTCCACGGCGCTGGCGCGCTTGTCGCCGAAGGCGTGATTGATGCCGTCCGCCACGCGCAGCGCGGTCGTGAGGTCCGCTTCGGCCAGATTGAAAGTCAGCGTCGGCGCGGTGTCGAAGCCGGTCGCGACCGCGCGCTCCACCGTCGCGCCGCCGGGAATGCGCCCGGCGGATGGGACATTGACCGATACCTGGCTGCCGTCCGCCCCCGAAACGCCCAGTCCCCCCACGGCCAGATTGCCCTGCGCCATGGCATAGATTTCGTTGTCCGCACCGCGCAGCGGCGTCATGATGAGCGTGCCGCCGCGCAGCGACTTCGCCTTGCCCAGCGCCGACACGGTGACGTCGAGCCGCTGGCCGGGCTTGGAGAAGGCGGGCAGGTCCGCCGTCACCAGCACCGCCGCCGCATTCTTGAGCGCGGGGTTGACCCCCTGCGGCAGCGTGAGGCCGAAGCGCGAGACGACGCCCTTCATGCCTTCGGTCGCATATTGGATGCTGTCGTCGCCCGTGCCGGCGAGGCCGACGACGATGCCGTATCCCGTCAACTGGTTGGGTCGCACGCCCTGAAAGGTGCCGAGATCCTTGACCCGTTCGGCATGGGCGGCAGGCGCGCCGATCAGCGCGACGGCAACGAGGAAAAGGCGCAGGAGGCGGATCATGATGATGGCCAAATCCTCGTCAGAACGGACTGATGGCCGAGAAGAAGCGCTGGAGCCAGCCTTGCCGGCTCGCATTCGCGATCTCGCCCTTGCCCTTGTAGATGATCTTGGCATCGGCCACGCGGGTCGATGCGATGCGGTTGTCGGGCGCGATGTCCGCCTGGCGGACGAGGCCGCTCAGCTGGATATATTCGTCGCCCCGGTTGAGCGTCAGCGCCTTTTCGCCCTTCACCAACATGGTGCCGTTGGGATAGACTGCCGCGATCGTGACCGTGATCTCGCCTGTCAGGGCGTTGGACTGGCTTGCACCGCCCTTGCCGGTGAAGGCGTTGGTGCCGCCTGCCGACACGTCGCTCGCCGAAAACAGCTTGGACAGAATGCCGGTGGTGGGCGGGGTCAGGCCGACCGATCCGTTGCGGCTGGTGTCCGCGCTGGTGCTCTTGGTCGCTTGCGTTCGCTCGACCAGGACGATGGTGATGATGTCGCCCACGCTGGTCGCGCGCGCGCCGCTGGTAAGAGGGGTATAGCCCATCGACGCCTGAAAGATGGAGCCGTTGGCGGGCGCGGCGGGCGGCGACGCGACGATCGTCGGCGCGTAATAGTCGCGTTCGACATCGCGCTTCTTGCGGCCCGCGTCTGCGGGTGCGGCGGCAAGCGCAAGGACCGAAACGGCGGCGAGGATGAGGGAAAGGCGCATCGGTCGGCCGTCAGATATTCTGGTTGGCGTACTGGAGCATTTCGTCCGTCGCCTTGATCATCTTGCTGTTCACCTCATAGGCGCGCTGCGTCTCGATCATGTCGACCAGTTCCTCGACGATGTTGACGTTCGACGTTTCGAGGAAACCCGAACGGATGACGCCCCGGCCTTCCAGTCCCGCGACGCCGACCTGGGGCGTGCCGCTGGCGGCGGTTTCGACGAGCAGGTTGCCGCCCAGCGACTGGAGACCCGCCGGGTTCATGAAGCTCGCCACCTCGATCTGGCCGAGCTGCGTGGGTTCGCTCTGCCCCTGAAGCGTGGCGGAAACGGTGCCGTCGTTGCCGACCGACACCGACGTCGCGCCTTGGGGTACGGTGATCTGCGGGATCAGCGGCAGCCCTTCGGACGTGACCACCGTTCCTTCGGCGCTGACGCTGAAATTGCCTGCGCGGGTGTAAGCGACCGAGCCGTCGGGGCGCTGCACCTGGAAATAGCCCGACCCCTCGATCGCCATGTCCAGCGTGTTGCCTGTCTGGTTGAGCGTGCCCTGCGTGTTAATCTTGCTCGTGCCCTGAAGCGCGACGCCCGACCCGAGGTTAAGCCCGTTGGCGAACTTGTTCTGGCTGTCGGAGTTGGCGCCCGCCTGCACGACCTGCTGATAGGCCAGCGTCTCGAAATCGGCGCGATCCTTCTTGAAGCCGGTCGTGTTGACGTTTGCCAGGTTGTTGGCGATCACGCGCATCTTGGTGTTCTGCGCATCGAGGCCGGTGCGGGCGACGTGAAGGGCGGCGTTGCTCATCGTTCGTTTCTCCGTGGCGCGTCCCGAAGGGCGCTCATGCACGCATCATAAAGCAAGAGGCGTGCCAGAATTAACCATGTGCCCGTCAGCTATCGAGGCGCATCAACGACGCGCCGCCATCGTCCAGCTGTTTGGCGGTATCGATCATCTTGACCTGCGTTTCGTAGGCGCGGCTGGCCTCTATCATCTGGATCAGAGCGTCGGTCGCGTTGACGTTCGATCCCTCCAGCGATCCGGACGTGACGGTGGCCAGCGGATCGGGGGGAAGGGCGCCGCCGTTGACTTCGCGGAACAGGCCGTCCTTGCCCTTGGCGATGCTGGATCCTGCGGCATTGACCAGTTTCAGCTGATCGACCTGCTGCGGGTTGGCGGGATCGCCGCCCTGCGGCACGCCCCAGATGCTGCCGTCCTGCGCGATGGAAACGCTGTCCATCTGCGGCAGGACGATAGGGCCGCCTTCGCCCAGCACCGCAAGGCCGTTCCCGGTGGTCAGGAGGCCGCTGTCGGTGACCTTGAGATCGCCGCGCCGCGTGTAGGCTTCGCTGCCGTCCTGCGCCTGCACGGACAACAGGGCATCCCCGTCCACCGCGACATCGAGCGAATTGCCCGTGGCGGTGACCGCGCCTTGCGCCATGTCGGCGGCGATCACCTGTTCGGACGCCTGCGCCCGCGTGTCGAAAGTGTCGCCCTTGATCCAGCGCGTCTCGGCATTCGCCACTTCGGCGCGAAAGCCTACGGTGTTGACGTTCGCGAGGTTGTTCGCGACCGCCGCCTGCCGCGCCATCGCGCCGCGCATGGCGGTCAGGGCCGTGTTGACGAGCCGGTCCATGGGCTATCTCTTCCGATCGGGCTTAGGTGCGCAGGTTGACGATGGTGGTGGTCAGCGTGTTGGCCGCCTCGATCGCCTTGCTGTTCGCCTGGAAATTGCGCTGCGCCGCGATCAGGGCGACCAGTTCGTCGGTGATGTCGACGTTGGACCGTTCGAGCGAACCCGAATTGATCGATCCGTACATGCCCTGGTTCGCCGTGCCGAATATCGGCGCGCCGCTGGCGACGGTGGAGGACCAGTGCGCGTTGCCCTGCTGGCGCAGGCCTTCCATGCTGTTGAACGAGGCCATCGCCACCTGACCCAGATAACGGGTGGAACCGTCGGCATAGATGGCCGACACGAGACCCGCCTTGTTCACGCCGACGCTGGTCAACTGCGGGCCGTTGGCGATTTCGTCGAGCGTCGTGGGAATCTTGAGGTCGGTGAGGTTGGCAGGCGTCGTGGCGTTGGTGGGCGGGCTGGTAATGGTGCCAGTGTTCTTGTCGACCGCCAGCACCTGTATCCGCGCGCCGGTGGTGTCCACCGCGAACCGGCTATCGTCGACGGCGAAAGCGCCGTTGCGGGTATAGCCGACCGTTCCGTCCGCCGCCTTGACCGTGAAGAAGCCTTCGCCGGTGATGGCAAGGTCCAGCGTCTTGTCCGTGGTTTCGATCGTGCCTTGCGTATATTGCTGATTGATCCCCAGAACGCGCACGCCCTGGCCTGCGACCTGGTGGGTCGTCTGCATCGGCGACGCGGCGAAGATATCGCCGAACTGCGCCTCGCTCTTCTTGAAGGCGGTCGAATTCACGTTGGCGACGTTGTTGGAAATGGTCGACAGGTCGGCTTGTGCGCCCTTGAGACCGGAAAGCGAGACGTAGAAGGACATGGCGTTGCTCCTTGGGTGAAAAGGATAGGGTGGAAGGGGGTTACATGAGGCTCAGCGCATCGGACGGTTTGTAGCTGCCGAGCGCGGTGATGAGTTTGGAGGACGAACCGTCCGCCGGCGACTGGACTGCCGCGATGGTGGCCCAGGTCGCGACTTTGGTCGGGGTCGCGCCGTTGACCTTGACCTGCAGCGCCGACGACGCGATCGTTTCGCCCGCGTCGTTCTTGCCGTTCCAGAAGAAGGTGACGTCGCCTGCCGCCTGCGGCCCCATTTCGATGGTCTTGACCGTGTTGCCCGCGGCATCGACCAGATCGACGGTCGCGCCCTCTACCGCCTTGGGCAGCGTGATCTGCCCGGCATAGGCGCCGGTGGCGTCGGGCGCGGCGATGTTGCTTTGGACCAGCATCGATTTGCCGATCCAGCTCGCCGCGTCGCCCAGTCGCGTGCCGGTAAGCTGGCTCGCCAGATTCTTGATCGTCGCGTTCATTTCCGCGATGCCCGACGAATTGGTGATGGTCGCCATCTGCGATACCATCTGCGCATTGTCGACCGGCTGGAACGGGTCCTGATACTGCATCTGGGCGGTCAGCAGGGTCAGGAAGCTCGCCTGATCCATCGTCGACTTGCCGGTGCCGACATTCTTGTTGGGGTTGTAGACGGACAGCCCCGCGCTGTCAGTGGCGGTGGTCGTCGTCATTTGCCGATCCTTATGGTTTCCATCATCAGCGACTTGGCGGTGTTGAGCACCTGGACGTTGTTCTGGTACATGCGGGCGGTCTCGATCATGTCGACCAGCTCGGCATTTTCATCCACCGCCGCTTCCCACACGTCGCCATTCTTGTCGGCAAGCGGATGGTTGGGATCGTGGCGCTTGGTCGGCTGAGCGCTCGTCGTGACGACATTCTTGACTTTCACCGTCGATACGCCGGGCGTGTCGGTGACGCTTTCGAACACCGGCTTGATCGCGCGATAGGCTTCGCCCGCGCTGCCGGTGACGTTGCCCGCGTTCGCCATGTTGGACGCGGTGGCGTTGAGGCGCACCAGCTGCGCGCTCATGGCGCGGCCGGCGATGTCGAAAACGTTCATGGGCGCATGGTTGCTCATGCTCATTCTCCCTTCAGCGCGCGATTGATGGTGTTGATGCGGCCCTCCAGGAAGGAGAGGGTGGTGCGATATTTGACCGCATTTTCAGCGAACAGCGTCTGTTCGGTGCTCAGTTCCACCGTATTGCCGTCGAGACTGGGCTGAAGCGGGACGCGATAGCCCATCTGATCGTCGGCGGCCTTGGACACGTCGGTTGCCGATCCGCCGTTCCGTGCGGTCGCTTCCTTGAGCGCCGCCTCGAAATCGATATCGCGCGCCTTGTATCCGGGCGTCGAGGCATTGGCGATGTTGGACGCAAGCAGGGACAGTCGCTGCGACCGCAGCGCCAGCGCCTTCCCGTGGATCCCGAACAGATTGTCTTCGACCGCCATGTTCACATTCGCTCTAAAGTTTCGCCTTCACCCGCCGTTCTGAAGCCTGATGGCGTCTCCTTCGGGTGATCCAGCCGGATATCAGCAAGAGCCGTGCCAATTTGCGTGGGTGACGCATCGGCAAGTCGGCAATCGCTGGCAAACGGGGGTTTTCCGGGTTCGGACGGCAAGGGCGGCAATTTTTTGCCGCTCGCCGGAAAGATGTTGCCGCGCCCGGCGCGGCAGGGATTTTCGTGAAAAAGGCGGTGTGCGAAATGGCGTGGCTGGGGCAGTTTTTCGATCCGCTGACGTTGCTGGGCATGGTTGCGGGCATCGTGGCCGTGACCATGATGCAGAATGGCTGGGCGGTCTGGGGCCGCGCCATCGGCGCTTTGCGCCCGCTTTTTTCCGCCGATCCGACCGCCGACCGCGACGCCGCGCGCGGCGCGATGCTACAGATCGATCAGGTTGCACAGTTGCGCGGTCTCGCCTGCACCGACCGGGTCAGGACAACGAGCCCCTTCCTCACGGAAGCGGCGCGGCGGCTTGCCAACAGCGACCGGGTGGACGCCTTCGAACTATGGGTGAACCAGGCGCTGGCCGACCGGGCGCAGCGACACGGCGCAGTACACAGGCTGTGGTTCTCGGTCGCCGACGCTGCGCCCGCGCTCGGCATGGCCGGCACGATCGTCGGCCTTGTGGGTATGTTTGCCGCGATGGACGATCCGGCAAAGCTCGGCCCATCGATGGCGCTTGCGCTGCTTACGACCTTCTACGGTGTCGTCATCGCCAACATGATCGCGGCCCCCGTCGCCGCGCGGCTCGTCGACATCTCGGAACGCGAACTCGCCTGGCAGCGTGAGGCAGCCGAGCGGATGCTCGCCATCGCCCGACGCGAAAGCGCGCCGGTCCGCCGCGCCGCGATCCGCGAAGTCGCATGAGCGCCGCCCTTGCCAGCGCGTCCGCCCGGCGCAACCGCTGGGCGATAAGCTTTGCCGACCTGCTGCTCCTCATCCTCGGCTTTTTCGTAATGCTCCAGGCGAGCGGCTCGCGCCGTGACGCGATGCTGGCGCAGGTCAGCCGCCAGTTTGGCGGGCGGCCAATGGCGCAGGGGGAAGAATGGCGCGCGGCGGACCTGTTCGCCCCGGGCGAGGCGCTGCTGACGCCCGCAGGCCGCGCCACGCTTTCGGCCCTCGCGCAGCGGTTACGACGCGAAACGGGCGCGATCGACCTGCGCAGCAGCGGCGTCGATGCCGCGCATCAGCGGTTCGATGCATGGGATCTTGCCGCCGCCCGGCTGGGCGCGGTCGCGCGCGCGCTGCGCGCCGATGGCATTGCGCAGGACCGCCTGCGCATTCGCGGCTTGGATCAGGCCGATGCGTCGTCCGGCAAGGGGCAGCGCATCCGCATAGCGCCCGCCGCCCACTGACGGATTCTGGCACAGATATTGCTAGAGGATCGGGAAAGACTGTTCGTTTCTTTCCCGGAGACAAGCCCGTGGCTCGCCTACCTACCTTTCTCATGACCGCCGCCGCCCTGGCAGGTGCGCAGGCTGCGCATGCGCAAGGCGCGCAGAAATTCGAAAATCTCGACCGGATCGACAGCCTCGTCGCGATGACGGTGGGTGCGAACCTGGGCGAACCGGGCGGCCCCGCCGCGCCGGTCGACCGGCGCCTTCGCCTTGCGGCCTGTCCCACGACGCCCAGCGTCGAAGGCCCGGTATTCGGCGCGGCGATGGTGAAGTGCGATGCGCTGGGGTGGCGCATCCGCGTGCCGCTGGTCGGCGGTTCCGCCGCCGCTGCATCCGGCCCGCTGCCGCGCACCGCCGCATCGCCGCAGAATCGCTTCGCCCGTCCCGCGGCGAATGCACCCAGGGAAGCGGTCGTGCGTAAGGGCGATCCCGTGCAACTCATGGCCGGTAACGCGGCCTTCAGCGTGTCCCGTATCATGCTGGCGGACGAAGACGGCGCGCTCGGCGACACGATCCGCGTGCGCGAAGACCGCAAAAGCGCGCCCATATTCGCGCAGGTCGTGGAAATGGGCGTGGTGCGCATTCCGGGATTTAATGATTTTTGAACTTGTCCGTTATAGTCGAGAGGGACGAGTGAAGGATTTAACCCGATGATCAATTCCATTGGCCAGGGCATCAGCAGCGCGATCGGCACGACCGGCCTGCGCGAGACCGGCAAGGCCCGTGCCTCTTCGACCGGCAGCGCGAGCGCGACGGTGTCGACCGCAGCGTCGGCCAGCCCCGCCGCACGCATGGCCGCCGAGGGCGCGCCCATCGACCTCGACCGCATCGCCCAGATCAAGGCGGCGATCGCTTCGGGCAACTATCCGGTCGATGCCGACGCCATTGCCGAGCGCATGATCGCGCTCGACCTGCCGGCCTGATTCGATGCCGCTGGGCCTTGCCGCGCTCGACAGCCTCGGCGAGGCGGTCGACGATCTGCGCGCGGCGCTCGGCGGAAATGACCCTCATGCGATAGAGGCGGCCACCGCGCGGGTCGGGCAAGCCGCCGCCGCCGTGCGCGCCATCGGGGCCTGGCGCAGCGATCCCGCCGTGGCGGATCGGCTCACGGCCCTTGCACCGCTGATCGAAAGCGCCCGCATCCGCGTCAACCTGCTGGCCGATCATACCAGCCAGCGCCTGTCGATGCTGGCCGCCCACGGCGCGACGGTCGCGCCGTTGACCTACGGCCGCTAAATTTATTTTGTCCTTCAGCTAAAACGGCGCCACGCGGCGCCGTTTTTCGTTTTGCCGTCGCTTTTTCTGAAGCCGCGTTAACCAAATCTTGGCACAAGCCTTGCTCTAATGCCCCTGCTAGCAATTGGGGTATCAGGGTCAGTGTCTCTGTTTTCAGGCATATCGGCAGTCGAGGGTTCGCCCGGCAATCGCGTGACCAACGCGATCGCCATGGCCAGCCGCCGCACGGGTGTCGACTTCAGCTATCTGCTGGGCCAGGCGAAGATCGAATCGAGCCTCAACCCCACGGCGCGCGCGGCGACATCGTCCGCGACCGGGCTGTATCAGTTTATCGATCAGAGCTGGCTTGCCGTCATCGACAAGCATGGCGCGCAATATGGCCTCGGCTGGGCCGCCGATGCGATCCAGCAGAGCGGCGGGCGCTATTATGTCGCCGATCCTAACCTGCGGCAGCAGATCCTGGACCTGCGCAAGCATCCCGAAACCGCATCGGTGATGGCGGCGGAACATGCCGCCGACAACAAGGCCTATCTGGAAAGCCGGCTGGGGCGCGAAGCGCAGCCGGTCGACCTCTACCTTGCGCACTTCCTGGGTGTCGGGGGGGCGGCCAAGTTCCTGTCGGCGCACGACAGCAATCCCGACGCCACCGCCGCCTCGCTGTTTCCGGCGGCGGCGCGCGCCAATCGCTCGATCTTTTACGACAAATCCGGCCATCCGCGCAGCTTCACCGAAATCCGCGACCGTTTCGCCGCCAAGCTGCAAAAAGGCAGCGATACGCTGGGTGGCCCGGTCCAATATGCCGACGCCGCGCTGCCCGACGGTGCGAAAGCGGTGCAACCCGCCGACTATGTGCGGATCGAAACCCAGCGCCTCAGCCAGCAGCCCGACGTGACCGTCGCGCCGCAGCCGCAGACGGCGCGCCTCGCCTATCTCATGCTCGCCACCCTCGGAAGGTAACGGCCCGAAATGACGCCTGCTCAGGTCAAATCGAAAATCTGGATATCGACGGTGAAGGGCGCGGTGCTGCCTTTTGCAACGTTGATGGTCGTTATGTTCATGATGGTGCCGGTGCCCGCGATCATGCTGGATATCGGGTTCATCACCAACATCATGATTTCGCTCGCCGTGCTGATGGTGGCGCTGAACGCGGCCAAGCCGCTCGATTTCTCCAGCTTCCCCACCGTGCTGCTGTTCGCGACGCTGTTGCGTCTCGCGCTCAACGTCGCGTCGACCCGCGTGGTGCTGGTGTCGGGGCATGAAGGGTCGGACGCGGCGGGCCAGGTGATTGAGGCGTTCGGCCACTTCCTGATCGGCGGCGACTATGTGGTGGGCATTTTCGTCTTCGCGATCCTGATGATCATCAACCTCGTCGTCATCACCAAGGGCGCGGGCCGCGTGTCGGAAGTGTCGGCGCGCTTCACCCTCGACGCCCTGCCGGGCAAGCAGATGGCGATCGACGCCGACCTCAATGCCGGTCTCCTGACGCCGGAGGAAGCCAAGCTCCGCCGCCAGGAAGTCGCGACCGAGGCCGATTTCTACGGGTCGATGGACGGTGCCAGCAAGTTTGTGAAGGGCGACGCGGTCGCGGGCATCCTGATCCTCGCCATCAACATCGTGGGCGGCATCATCCTGGGCGTCGTCAGCCACAAGCTTCCCATCGGCGAAGCGGCGCAGACCTATGTCGTCCTCGCCATCGGCGACGCCCTGGTGGCGCAGATCCCCGCGCTGCTGCTCTCCATCGCCGCCGCATCCATCGTCACCCGCGTCAAGAGCGAGCAGGATCTGTCGGCGCAGGTCGCAGGCCAGTTCGGCAGCGGCAGGGCGTGGGTGCCGGTTGCCGCGATCCTGGGCTTCCTCGGCGTCCTGCCGGGAATGCCGCACATGATCATCCTGCCCGCAGCGGCGATCGCGGGCGGCATCGCCTGGCAATTGCGCAAGGCGAGCCAGAAGAAAGCGGCAGAGCCCGCGCCTGCGCCGCCGGCGCCCAACCCCGCGCTCATCGAATGGGATGACGTGTCGGACGGCGCGATCCTGGGGCTTGAGATCGGCTATGGTCTCATCGGCCTTGTCGACGAACGCAAGGGTGCGCCGCTCATGGCCCGCATCACCGGCATCCGTCGCCAGTTGTCGAAGGAACTGGGCTTCGTCGTGCCGATGGTCCGCGTGAAGGACAATCTGGCGCTCGAACCCAACCAGTATCGCATCACCATCGCGGGCGTTGTCGTGGGTGAGGATGAAATCTGGCCCGACGACCTGCTGGCGCTCGACAGCGGCGCGCTCGAAGGCACGGTGCAGGGCCGGGCGGCCAAGGATCCGACCTTCGGCCTCGACGCGGTCTGGATCGCGCAGGCCAAACGCAGCGAAGCGGTCGTCGCGGGCTATACCGTGGTCGATCCGCCGACGGTGGTGGCGACGCATCTCAACCAGTTGATCGCCATGAACGCCGCCGAAATGTTCGGCCTCGACGAAGCGCGCAAGCTGCTCGACAATCTGAAGGATGCCGCGCCCCAGTTGGTCGACGGCCTCACCCCCGGCACGCTCAGCCTCACGCAGATCAGTGCCGTTTGCCGCGCGCTCCTGTCCGAAGGCATCGCGCTCAAGGATTTCCGTCGCATCTGCGAGGCGATGGTGGACGCCGCCCGCCCCGACATGACGCACGAACAACTGGTGGAGGCGGTGCGTCAGCGGATCGGCGCGCTCATCATCCAGGGCCTTGTCCCTGTAAAGATGCCGCTTCCCGTCATCACGCTCGACGGCGAACTCGAAGCCATGCTGGCGCAGGCGATGCGCGTAGCGGGCGATGCCAAGCATCCCATCGAACCCAGCCTTGCCAACCGCATCGTCGAGCAGGTGGTGCAGGCCGCGCGCCCGATCATGGGACAGGCTCGCAATTTCGCCATCGTCACTTCGCCGGTCGCGCGCCGCGCGCTCGCCCGCCTTTTCAAGCCGCATCTGCCCGAAACGCCCGTGCTGTCCTTCCTCGAAATCCCGGACGGTAAGGGAGTGGAAGTGGTTGCGGTCGTAGGAAACGAATCACGCCTCCAGCCGCGGCACGATCCTCTGCCGCAGCGCGAACGGGTCGCCTGAGGGAAGACTGAGCCATGTACATGAACAAGATCGCGGCCGGTGCCCATACCTATGCAAAGCCCGGTGACAACAGCCCCGAACGGCTCGCCCGCCAATATATGCCGCTGGTGCGCAAGATCGCGTGGCATGTCCACGGGCGCGTCTCGACCGCCATCGAGGTGGAGGATTTGCTTCAGATCGGAATGGTCGCCCTGGTGGAGGCCGCCAACGGTTTCGAGGATCGGGGCCTGGGCTTCGGCGCCTATGCGCAGTTACGCGTGCGCGGCGCAATGATCGACCATCTGCGGAGGCAGGCGACGCTTTGCCGTTCGGCCATGGCCAAGCGCAAGGAACTCGCGAAGGTCCGGGGGGGGCTTGAACAGCGCCTCGGACGGCTTCCCACCGAAGCCGAAATGTCGAGCGCGATGGGCATCGACCCGGCGGACTTCCGCGAAATCGCCGACAGCGTCGAAATGGTGCAGCACACCAGCATGGACGAAGTCTATTCGGATCAGTCGATGTGGTTCGCCGATGTCGAGGACCGCGCCGATCAGGTGCTGGAACGCGAATCGCTTAAAAAGGCGCTGGCCGCCTGCATCGGCGAATTGCCGCAACGTGAGGCGATGGTACTCCAGCTCTATTTCGTCGAAGAAATGAACCTGGAGGAAATCGGCCAGACGCTGGACATCGGCGCGGCTCGCGTGTGTCAGATCAAGAAAGCCGCGCTCGACAAGCTGCGCGAAAAACTGCGCGGCTGGAACGAGTGACGCGCACGCGTGCGCAGCTGTCTCACTCGTCGTTCGCGACGACCGCGGGGCGGCTCGCGGAAGTGGGCCAGCGGAAGCGCAACGGACGATAGCTTTGCGTCTGCCACCAGGGGTCTGCGACCTGGAACAGGCCCCGTTCCGCCGCCCAGCGCCCGACATCCTTGCGCGCCGTAATCGCGGCGAGAACCGGCGAGGCGAACAGGCCCGCCACCACCGGTAGCGTCCACCCGAGCGCATCCGCCCGGATCGCCAGCAGCGTGAGGCCCACGCCCAGCAGCAAATGCCATTTGAACAGCCAGATCGCGCCGCCCATCGCCATGCCGTCGCGATCGCGGGTCTGGCCGTTCCAGCTGCTCTTGCGTCCCATGAGGATGCCGAACAGGTTGATCGTCTGCGTCAGCATCGCGACCGGGGCCATCAGGATCGAAAGCAGGATATCTGCGATCACCCCACGGGTCATGCGCAGCCCGCCACCGAAGCCGATGCGCCGCGCCGGATCGACCAGCGCCCAGAGGATCGAGAGGATCTTCGGTCCGAACAACAGCACCGCCGTGACCGCCAGCAAACCACCCGATGGCAGCACGGCTGCCGCAGGCCACAGCCCGCTCGCAGCGCCGCCCAGCACGACGAGGATCAGCGCGAGCCAGAGAGGCGAAGTGCAATGGGCGCTCGCGCCCACCAGCAACTGGAACCGGCTCACCGGATGCAGTCCCGCGATCCGGAAGAGCAAGGGGACATGCTGGATGTTGCCCTGGCACCAGCGGCGGTCGCGGGTGAACATGTCGGGCATCGACGGTGGGAATTCCTCGAAACTATCCTCGGCGGTGACCATGTGAACATCCCACCCGCGTCGCCGCAGCAGCGCGGCCTCCAGCATGTCGTGGCTCATGATATGTCCGCCGAAGGGCGCGCGGCCCGGCAACTCCGGAAGGCCGCAGCTTTCGGCGAAGGCGCGAACCCGCACGATGGCGTTGTGGCCCCAGAACATGCCCTCCGACCCTGCCCACCAGATCATGCCCGCTGCGGAAATCGGGCCGAAAAGGCGGCTGGCGAATTGCTGCCATCGCGCAAAGAGCGTCGCTGCGCCCATGACGGTCGGCACGGTTTGAATAAGTCCGACATGCGGATGCCGCTCCATATCGGACGCCAGTCGCGCCATCGTCTGGCCGCTCATCACGCTGTCGGCATCGAGCACCACCATATGATCGTAGCCGCCGCCGAAGCGCTGTACCCATTCGGCGATGTTGCCGGGCTTGCGCCCGATATTGAGTGCGCGGCGGCGATAATGGACCGGGCGGGAGAAAGACGCGCGCATCTCCTGGAACGCTTGACGCTCCACCTCCCCGCTTTCCGCGTTGGAATCGGACAGGATGAAAAATTCGAACCGTTCGCCGCCCATCACCTGCGACAGGCTGCGCTCCATGATCGAAAGGCGGCCCAGTACGCCGAGGAAATCCTCGTTGCACACCGGGAGCAGGATCGCGGTCCGACCGCGAAGGGGTTCGGACGCAAGGAGGGGGCGCGGCGTCACGCTTCGGCCCTGACCCACCGTCAGCAGCAGGAACCCGATTGTCGCAGTCGAAAAGCCGAACGCGATCCACGCGAAGAGCGATACGAACAGGACGAGATACACGCCCTCCATCCCGCTGATCCCATCCAGGCCGATGGATCGGCGCATCTCATGCGCGGCCATCGCGGCGGGGAGGAGGGCAAGGGTCACGACGAGCAACCGACGCGCCCAGATGTCGATATTGAACGACCGCCCGGAAACCATCGGCGGACGCGCTGAAAAATCCTGCTCCGGCATGTCGAGCGGCTGCTCCGCCGGAACCTGTTCGAACGCCCGCGCCAATGGTTTCTCCCCGGCTGCGGCACCTGCCGCCGGGCCGCCTCCCTGCATCATATCACAAACACCCTGTCTTGACCCGCGCGTTTGAACCCCGCGCATGAGCGCGGGTTCCCTTCAAGCCCCGATCGGGTAATGCAGCATCTCGCTTAACCCACGATTTCCCGAGCGCAATTGCAACCGCACGTCCGCCGGAACGGTGCTGCCGCGCCGCAGATCGATGACCGTCCGGAACAGACCGGGCCTGCCGAGCACCGGATAGCCCGCCGTCTTGACCGCCGCGCCGTTCGCGACATCGCTCCACACCTGCGGCTTTATGTCCTGCGGCACACCGGAAAAATCGACCACCAGCCGTTCGACGCCGTCCTGCTCGCCACGTCCGCGCCAGACATTCTCCACTATGGCAAGGCCGGACGACGCCGGCGCGCGCGCCGCGCTCCAGTCCAGGCGGTATCGTGCGTCGATCCGGCGGCCGGGCTTCACCGCACCGTCGGGGGTCCAGTAAGCCGCGACATTGTCGGTATATTCGCTATCGGTGGGAAAGGCGTAGAGCCGCACCTGACCCGCCCCCCATCCGGCGGCAGGCGTCGCCCAGAGCGAGGGGCGTCGGTCGTAGAAGACGCCGTCATCCTGATAATGATCGAAATCGCGGTCGCGCTGAAGCAGGCCGAAGCCTTTGGGATCGCGTTCGACGAAGGCGCTGAAATGCGGGTTCGCGGGATTGACGATAGGCCGCGCCTGCACGCCGCCATCGCCGCTGGCGATGGACAGCAGATCGGAATCGTGAATTTCCGGGCGCCAGTCTGTGCCCTTTGCGCGGTTCGCCTGATCGTACCAGAACATGCTGGTCATGGGGCTGATGCCCAGTTCGCGGATCGCCCGGCGCGGGAAGAGCGCGGCGGTAACGTCCTGCCGCACGCCGTCCCTGCCGAGGCTGCTCGCGAACCGGAAGGCCCCGGCGATGGATGCGCCGTCCAGCAAAGCGTAGACGGTGACGCTCGTCGCTCCGGTGCGTTCCAGCCAGAAATGGGTGAACCGAGGGAACTCCTCCTGCCCCTGGATGCTGGTGTTGATCGCAACGGCGCGGGCGGACAGGCCGAACTGCTTTTGCGGGCCGGGCGCGCGGAAATAGCTGGCGCCCAGAAACGATAGCCAGTCCCCGTCGCGCGCCGCGTTCATGATGCGAAATCCGGCAAAACCCGCATCCGGGCCGAGCGCGCCCACAGCGTTCCCCGCCGGTGCGTCGAACATCGCCGGGTCGTATCGCAGCGGCGTTGCGCGCCCCTTTTCGACGATGGCGATCTCCACCGGCTGCGGCGCGGTGGCGGACAAGGGGAAAAAGCGCACGCCCGTGTCGCCGGGAAGGTCGCCCCATAAAGTCCGCTCGTCGCGAAAGCGTGCGGCGTGGAGCGCGTTGTAATCCACTTTTGCCGCACCGGGGTTCGGCGGCGTTTCGCGATAGGGCGCGCGGGCGAGCGCCTGCGCCCGTGCCACCAGCGCGTCCCAGGAAAAGGCGTCTCCCTTCGCCTGTGCGCGCAGGCTTTGCGGCAGGAGCAGGGCAGCGCCCGAGGCGGTCAGGATCGTGCGGCGGTTCATTTGGATCATGGATGTCATCATGGATCGGGCAAACGCGCGCGCCAAGCCCCCGTATCCATCAAATCCATCCATCGAACCGCCCTGAACGCGATGAAGCCTCCGCCCGGGGGGACGGAGGCTTCGAAAAGGCTGGTCGTTCGATCGAAGGTGTCTCCCCCGGCGCGGTGGGGACTGTTGATGCGCCGGGGATGACTTGGGCGGCTGGCGGTGACCAAGACCTCAGCCGACCAATCTCATGGTCTTGTCTTAGCCGATCAGCTTCAGCACGCCCTGCTGGCTCTGGTTGGCCTGCGCCAGCATCGCGGTCGAAGCCTGGCTTAGGATCTGCTGCTTGGCGAGGGCGGTCGATTCCGCCGAAAAGTCGGCGTCTTCGATGCGGCTGCGGGCGTCGGTCAGGTTGGTGACCGTGCTGGTCAGGTTGTTGACGGCCGATTCCAGGCGGTTCTGCGCCGCACCCAGCGTCGCGCGGGTTCCCGACACTTCCGCCAGCGCATCGTCATAGTCCTGCAGAGATGCGTCGCTCGCGCCGCCTGCGGCGAATGTCTTGGCGAGAACAGCCCCGACTTTGGAAGCGGTAGCAGTAAGGTCGGCGGACTTCAGCGTGACCGTATCCGTCGAGTTTGCGCCGGTCTGGATCGAGAAACCGGTGGCGGCGGCGGCGTCGAACAGGTTCTTGCCGTTGAAGGTCGTCTTGGTGACGATGTCGTTGATCTGCGCCTTGAGCTGGGCCTGTTCGACGCGGATGTTGTCGGTGTCGGTGGTGGTGTAGGTACCGTTGGCTGCCTGCACCGCCAGTTCACGCATACGCTGGAGCATGTTGCTGACTTCGCCGAGCGCGCCTTCCGCCGTCTGCGCCATCGAAATGCCGTCGTTGGCGTTGCGGATGCCCTGGGTCATGCCCTTGATCGACGCGGTCATCGACGAAGCGATGGCGAGGCCGGCGGCGTCGTCCTTCGCGCTGTTGATGCGCTTGCCGGTCGACAGGCGTTCCATGGCGGTGGACAGCGCCTTGCTGGCCATGGTCGAGGAGTTGGCTGCACGCAGCGCCGACGAGTTGGTTCCGATAACAGTCATGATATTCCCTTTCCGTTCAATCATTCGGTCGCTGCCATCAGGGCGCTTGCGGCCTCGAAAGGGGATAACGGCGGGGGGCGTCCGGGCTTTAACGCGGCCTGCGATTTTTTTGAAAAGCGCGGCGATTCGGCAGGCGTCCGCACTCCTTACGCGGGCGCATCGCGCGCGCTTTAGACCAAGGTCTTATAAGCTGCCGTTTTTGCCGGAAAAAAATTGCCGGTCGGGCGGCAAGATGCCGACCGGCATTAACCATCTAATAACCACGCTCGCGGTAAAACCCGATCATCGAAGGGGCTAGGGGCGTACGGGGGTACAAGCCGGCCAGAATGTGGGAAATTGGTCATGTCATCGCTTGACGTGAGCCGTGGCGTCTGCGCGCTCGTTCCGGGCTTGCAGCACTGGCTTGAAAATGCGCTTTACGCCGTGCGGATCGTGGATGCCGCCAGCCCGCGCGAGAAGTCCGGTGCGCCCGATCGGGACACGCGCCGCATACTGCTGGCGACCGAGATCGCCCATGCGACGCATCGCGATATCCTCATCACCCTTGTCGATGGCGCACCCTCGCTGCTTGCCGCCGCAAACGGCCTGCCCGCACGCGTCGCCTTCGGCATGGCGGACATGGGCTTTGCCTTCGCCCTCATCGCCGAACTCGCCCGTCCGGCGAACGTCCCGGCAGTGGGCGATCAGGGCAGCGCCCGCCTGATGACGCTGGCGAGCCGCGTGGCGCGTAGCGACGCGACCGTCCTCATCCAGGGCGATACCGGCACCGGCAAGGAAGGCATGGCGCGCTTCCTCCACGCCCAGTCGGGCCGGACCGGCCACGACTTCATCGCCGTGAACTGCGCTGCGCTACCCGAAACCATGATGGAAGCGATGCTGTTCGGGCACCGCAAGGGCAGCTTCACCGGCGCCGCGACCGCTTCGGAAGGCCTGTTCCTCGCGGCGGACGGCGGCACGCTGTTTCTCGACGAAATCGCCGAACTGCCGCTCGCGCTTCAGGCCAAGCTGCTGCGTGCGCTGCAGGAGGGCGAAGTGCTCCCGGTCGGGGCGACCCATCCGGTTCCGGTCAACGTCCGCGTGATCGCCGCGTGCAACCGCAACCTTGCCGAGGAAGTCGCCGCAGGCCGCTTTCGCGAAGATCTTTACTGGCGTCTCAACGTCATGCCGCTCGAACTGCGCCCGCTCAGCCAGCGTCGCGGCGATGTGAGCGCGATCGCCGCCGCCATGCTGCTGCGCATGTCCGACATGGGGAAGGCCGGGCTCGTCTGGCCGACCGCCGATGCGCTGGACAAGCTCTTCGCCCACGCCTGGCCCGGCAACGCCCGCGAACTGGGCAATGTGCTTCAGCGCGCTGTGGTGCTGCGCGACGGCGACCGGATCGAGGCGAGCGACCTGCACATGGGGTCCGCACCCCAGATCGCCGCCGCGCCCGCGCATCCGATCGTCGCGCCTGCCGCTCTGATGCCCGCCGAGCCGATCCGCCTGCGCGACGTCGCCCGCCATTCCAAGCTGGAGGCGATCCGCACCGCGCTACGCGAAACGGACGGCCACCGGGCCGCCGCCGCGCGCAAGCTCGGTATTTCCGAACGCACGCTGCGCTATCGGCTCGCCGAAATGCGCGAGCTGGCCGCGGCTTGAAGGAGCGCTGAACCATGGCGATCAACGGCCTGTCCCCGACCGACAGCGTGATGGCGATCCGCAACGCCATCCTGCAAAGGAACGCGGCGCTGCGCGACGTGTCCTCCGCGCCCACCGTGGGCGGCAACGCTCCTTTGGGCGGTGCGCAGGAAACCAAGCCCGGCGCGTTCACCGACGCGCTGTCCAGCGCGCTGCAACAGGTGAACGGCCTTCAGAACCAGGCGGGCGAAGCCGCCGCCGCGTTCGAAAAGGGCGAAACCACCGATATCGCCGCCGTCATGCTGTCCAAGCAGCAGGCGTCGGTCAGCTTCGAGGCGACCCTCCAGGTCCGCAACAAACTCCTGTCCGCCTACAAGGACATCATGAGCATGCCGGTATAATCGATGAGCGAGAACGCCCTTTCCACCACGGTCGGCACCGCCGCCCCCGCGCTCCCCGCCGCTTCGGCCGCCTCCTTCGGCAGCGGGGCCAAAGGCTTCGACGCCGTCAAGGCGCGCTTCACCGGCTTCATGAAGCAACCCGCCGTGGCGAAGAGCCTGCCGTTGATCGGCCTGCTCGGCACCGTGGCGGTCGCTGGCGCTGCCTGGCTGGCGCTGCGCGAACCGCCGCAGCGCGACCTGTTCCGGGGCCTGCCCGACGCCGACAAGTCGGCTGTGGCGCAGGTGCTCGACCAGAACGGCATCAAATACGACTTCGACAATGGCGGCGCGATGACCGTGGGCGAGGGCGATTATTTCAAGGCGAAGATGATGCTCGCCGCGCAGGGCCTGCCCAAGAGCGCGCCCGACGGCAACAGCATGATCGACAGCCTGCCGATGGGCGCGAGCCGCGCGGTCGAGGGAGAAAAGCTGCGCTCGGCCCGCGAGATGGATCTCGCCCGAACGATCGAGGCGATCGACAGCGTCGAAAGCGCGAAGGTGCATCTTGCCGTCGAACCGCCCAGCGTCTTCCTGCGCGAACGGACCAAGCCGTCCGCATCGGTGATGCTGCGTCTGGCCAACGGGCGCACGCTGACCGATCAGCAGGTGAGCGCCATCGTTCACCTCGTCGCATCGTCGATCCCGGAACTCAGCCCGGACGACATTTCGCTGGTGGACCAGAACGGACGCCTGCTGAGCGACAATGACGGCAATGCCGCCGACGACCGCCAGATCGCTGTCCAGTCGAAGATGGAGGATCGCTACAAGCAGTCCGTCATCGCGTTGCTGACCCCGATCCTGGGGCAGGGCAATTTCTCGACCGAAGTGCATGCCGAACTGAACTTCGCCGAAAGGCAGGCGACCCGCGAAACCTATCCGCAGGACGAAGCGCGCCTGCGCACCGAACAGGGCACATGGGCATCCGACCCGCGCGGCCAGGGCGCAGGCGAAGCCTCGGGCATCCCCGGCGCGCTCAGCAATCAGGCGCCCGTCAACCCGACCGTCACGCAGACCAACCCCAACGGGCAGGCGGTGGCGCAGGGCCAGACGGCGCAGGGTGCCCAGGGCGCGCAGCCCGGCACGCCGCCCAATCCGCTGATGAAGACGGAAGAAACCTTCAACCGCTCCTTCGAACTGGGCCGCGAGGTTTCGGTGACCAAGGACGCGATCGGCACGGTCAAGCGTCTGTCGGTCGCCGTGGCGCTCGACAACGGCCCGGACGGCAAGCCCCGTTCCGCGCAGGAAATCGCGGCGCTCGAAGCACTGGTGAAGGGCGCGGTCGGCTTCGACCAGGCGCGCGGCGACGTGGTCGCGCTGTCCTCGCGCAGCTTCGTCAAGGAAGCCGCCGTGGAAACGCCTTGGTATGAAGCCGACTGGATCGCGCCGCTGACCCGCAACCTGTCCGCGCTGCTCGTCGCGCTGCTCGTGATCTTCGGCATCGGTCGCCCGCTGCTCAAGCGCCGCGCCGCGGCACAGGCCGCCGAGGAAGAGGCGAAGGCGGAAACCGGGCAACAGATCGGGCGCGAAATATCGGGCGAACTGATGCGGCAGGCCCCCGTCCCCAATGCCGAAGGCGGCGAGGGGAAGGTGACGCTCGACATGATCTCCTCCGCTTACGACTATGCCCAGCGCGCCGACCTCATCCGCAACTTCGTGAAGCAGGACCCGGATCGCGCCGCCCTCGTGGTTCGCGACCTCCTCAAGGAAGCGAAGAAGGAAAAGGAAAATGCCTGAGATCGTCCCCGGTCGTCCCGAGGCGCTCAAGGGCAGCGCCGCCGCCGCCGTCCTCCTGATGCTGTTCGACGAGGACGAAGCCGCCCAGATCCTCTCGCGCCTCGAACCCGACGAAGTGCGCCAGCTCGGCTACGCCATGTATGACGTGCAGGATGTCGAGCCTGAGGAAGTGAACGAGGCGCTCGACCATTTCGTCAACAAGGCCAAGAAGCGCACCACCATCGGCTATGGCGCGACCCGCCACATCCGGGGCGCGATGACC
Source organism: Sphingobium sp. (assembly GCF_003248505.1). GTDB lineage: Bacteria > Pseudomonadota > Alphaproteobacteria > Sphingomonadales > Sphingomonadaceae > Sphingobium. Next base: position 31,435 of record NZ_QFOA01000010.1, on the reverse strand, counting down.
AAGGCGCTGGGCGAGGAGCGCGCCGAAACCATCCTGGCGCGCATCACTCCGCCGACCCGCTCCACCCAGCTCGAAATGCTGAAGTGGATGGACGCCAAGGAGATCGCAGCGCTTATCGAGGCGGAGCATCCGCAGATCATGGCGATCGTGCTCGCCCATCTCGAAGCGCCGGTCGCCGCCGACGTGCTGCAACTCCTGCCGGTCGAATATCAGGAAGAGATCGTGTACCGCATCGCCACGCTCGGCCCGGTGTCGAACGAGGCGCTGGAGGATCTGGAAACGCTCCTGCTGCGCGGCCCGGTCAACAAGCAGGGTGCAGCGTCGCAGCGCGGCGGCACGGTCGAGGCGGCCGCGATCATGAACAATGTCCGCAAGGACAATGAGCAGCGGATCATGAAGGCCGTCGCCAAACGCGACAAGATGATCGCCCAGACCATCGAGGAGGAAATGTTCGTCTTCGACAACCTCATCGACATGGACGACAAGAATCTGGGCACGCTCATGCGCACGATCGACAGCAGCGTGCTGGTCGTGGCGCTGAAGGGCACGAACGACATGCTCAAGGGCAAGATCTTCAGCTGCATGTCGGCCCGCGCCGCGCAGGCCATCGCCGACGAGATCGAGGAACGCGGGCCGATCCGCCTTGCCGAAGTGATCGACGCGCAGAAGCTCATCATCGCGACCGCGCGCCGCATGGCGGACGCGGGCACCATCATGCTCGGCGGAAAGGGCAACGATTTTGTCTAGGATCTGGGGCGCAGACGCGGCGATCGACGCAGCGCCGGTCGCGGTCGCGGGCTTCCGCCCGGTCGAAGGGGGCTTTCGCAGCCTCTACACCGCGCCTGCGGGGCAGCAGACCGCTGCCCTGCGCGGCGAACTGGTGCCGGTCGAACCCGTCGACGTGCTCGAGGAAGCGCGGATGGAAGCCTTCACCATGGGGTTCGAGGAAGGGTGCCGCATCACTGCCGAAGCGCAGGCGGACGCGGTCGAGGCGCAGGGCCGCCTTTCCGAAGCGCTCGAATTGCTGGCGCCCGCGCCCAGCGGGATGCTGTCCACCATGTTGTCCGCCACGGTGGTGCGCCTCGTCGAACAGATCGTGGGCGAGGTGGAGATCGACATGGACCGCCTCGTTCAGCGCTGCGATACCGTCGCCGCCTTCATCGAGGGCAATCAGGACCGCAGTGCCCTGCATCTCCATCCTGACGATGCCGATATGTTGAAGGACGAGGCCATCGGCGTGCCGCTGGTCGCCGACCAGACGATGCAGCGCGGCTGCGTCCGCCTCGAAACCATGGACGGCTGGGTCGAAGATGGCCCGGACGTGCGCCTGTCGCGCTTGCGCGCGCTGCTCGACGATATGGAAGGCAAGGCATGATCCGCGCGGCGCTGGCGCAGGCCGAAAGCCTGTTCGACCATCTTCAGGTGCAGAACCGCGCGCCGCGCCATGTCGGCCGCCTTGTCAGCCATGACGCCGGGATGCTGGAAGTGACCGGCTTTCGCCGTCCCATCGGTTCGGGCGCACGCGTGCTTGCCAGCGACGGGTCGGTCTGCCGCGCCGAAGTCATCGGCTTTCGCGGCGACCGCACGCTGCTGGTGCCGCTCGACGCCGACGCCCCGCTCGAAAACGGCATCCGCGTGGAGCCTGACAGTCAGGCTAACATGGTGCAGGTCGGCGATGGCCTCATCGGCCGTGTCATCGACGCTATGGGCCAGCCGCTCGACCGCAAGGGGCCGATCATCGCGGGTGGCGTCTGGCCGCTGAACGGGGTCAGGGGCAACGTCCTCGACCGCGGTCGCGTCACCGAACCTTTCGACCTCGGAGTGCGCGCGGTCAACGCGCTGCTGACCGCCGGGCGCGGCCAGCGCATCGCGATCATCGCGGGGTCGGGCGTCGGCAAGTCGGTGCTGATGGGGCAGATGATCGCCGGGGCCGAAGCGGACATCGTCGTCACCGGCCTCATCGGCGAACGGGGCCGCGAGGTCAGCGACTTCCTCGAAACCAAGCTCAAGGGCGCGATGCACAAGAGCATCGTCGTCGCCGTGCCCGCCGATCATCCCCCGGTGCTGCGCCTGCGCGCCGCCGCGCGCGCCACCGCCATCGCCGAATATTTCCGCGCACGCGGAAAGAAAGTGCTGCTGCTGATCGACAGCCTGACCCGTTGCGCCCACGCTCAGCGGGAGATCGGCCTGGCACTGGGCGAACCGCCCGCGATGAAGGGATATCCGCCCTCCGCCCTCGCGCTGATCCCGCGCCTTGTCGAGCGCGCAGGGGTGGACGCCCGCACCGGCGGGTCGATCACCGCGCTCTACACCGTGCTGGCCGACGGCGACGACACCGACGACCCGATCGTGGACGCGGCGCGCGCCATCGTCGACGGCCATTTCGTCCTGTCGCGCCATTTGTCGGAACAGTCGATCTTTCCCGCCATCGATATCGGCAAGTCGCTCTCGCGCGTCATGGCCGATGTGGTGGACGACGAACATCGCCAGGCGGCGGCGGGCTATCGCCGCCTGTGGGCCGCCTATGAGGAAAATCGCGATCTCATCCTGATGGGTGCCTACCGTCCCGGCAACGATCCCGTGATCGACGAAGCGGTGCGCCGCCGCCAGGAAATCCTCGACTTCATCCGGCAGGACCAGAAAAGCCGCATCGACCTGTCTACCAGCGCCGACGCGCTCGTCGCGGGCTTCGGCGCATGAAGGGGCTTGTCGGTCGCCGCCAGCGCGTGTTGCGCGTCCGCCATGTGCAGCACGCCATGGCCGTCGCCGAAGCCGCCCGTGCGCGGGACGAGGCGGCGGGCATCGCCCATAATATCGAGCGGCTCGCCCGCGTGCGCAGCGACCTGTTCGGCACGCAGGGCCTTGCCACCGGCGCATCCTTCGCCGCGATGCAGGAACTTGCGACCCGGCTGGAACAGGCGGGTCGCCAGCTCGACGGAGCGCTTTACGACGCGAACAGGAAGGTCGAGACGAAGGAAGGCCTGACGCTCGCGGCGAACCGTGAAAAGGAAATCGCCACTCGTTTGAAGGACCGCGCTCGCGCGGAACTGGAGGAATGGCGTGAAAACAAATTGGCCGCATTGCCGCGCTATCGCCGGATGCAGCGGTCTGGGGAGGCGTGAAGACATGAATATGCTGACCAGTCTCAAGTCCCTGCTGCTGCCCGGCATCGCGCCCGCCAGCGCCAGATCGGGCGATCCGGCAACGGGCGACGGTCCGGATTTCGCCACGCTGATGCAGGATGCGGCAGCGCCGCCGCCCTCTGTGGAGAAACGGTCTTCGCATCCCGCGCCCGCTCCAGCCGAGCCCGCGTCCCCTGCGTTCGAATCGTCCGCTCTACCTATATCTGCGCATCCCGCGCCGCCCGCGTCAGCACCCTTGCCCTCGCCACCTCAGGGGACCGCTGACGCCGTTCCAGCAGCGCCCCTGGGCGTCCCCGCGCCTGCGCCCGACGGCAGTCCTCCTTCGGCTGAAGACGCGGCAATAGCAGCCCCCTCCGAAACGTCGCCCCAACAGGTGTCGGTCGCGCCCCTCCCATTACCGTCGGCGCCCAGCGGGCAAGCGCGGGCCGCCGCCGATGCGCCACCGGTGAAGCAGGGCAGGCCCGCGCGGCTCCCGGAAGCGGCACCTGCCACCCCGGCACTACCCCTGGCGGATGACGATATACCCGCCGCAGACGCCTCGTCGCATGAGATGGAGCGCGAGACGGCAGCAACGCCAGCGGTCGACGCTGCGGTTGCCGTGCCTGCGTCCCCGTTCGCGCCTGCGCCGATTCCTGTCGCAGTCGCGCCGCCGATCGTCGTTGCGCAAACGCCGCAACCGTCCCCGGCCATCGCTGGCATGGAAGCATCGACGTCTCCAGTGACCGGCAGCGCGCGACCGGCCGCGATCATGGCTCAAGCCCCGGCGATGCCCTTTGTGGAAACCCCTCGCGGTCCGTCGGTAGGGGAGCAGCCGACGCTCGAACCCTCGCTTCCCGCCGCCCGTGCGCCGGTCGCAAATGGGGCGTCGCAACCGCTATCCCCCGACACGACGCTGCCCGTCATGGTCGCGGAATCGACGGAGACACCCCCATCCGCGCCGGTTCCCCCGGTCGCTGTGGCCCAATCCGCGCCAATCCCACCCAAGGCTACGCAGTCCGTGCCGCTCCCGAACGCTGTTGCTGACCCGGCTGCATCCGAAGCGCTGGACCAAGCCCGGCCCGCGCCGTCGCCCGAAGCTTCGCAAGCCGCTGCCCTGCCGCGCCGGTCCATGACGGAGGTGATGTCGCTGCTGCAACTGGCCCGTGACCAGCTCCACAAGCGGGAGGGTGACGCGGGCACGTCGGTCGCCGACCGCGCTATCGACATGCCGGCCCGCAGCCATGCGACGCCGGAGGCCGTTCCAACGCCGCCGATACTGTCTCCCACCGCCGCGCCGCCATCGCCGGTTCAGGCCATGACCGCCCTCCCGACCGTCGATCTTTCCGCGACGCTCGGCGCGCAGGTGGTGGACATGGGCGTATCGGGCCAATGGATCGACGGTCTTGCCCGTGACATTGCCCGATTTTCCGCCGATGGGGCGCGGAGCCACTTTCAGATCGACGCGGGCCGGCTCGGCCCGGTGCAGGTCGACATCCGCCAGTCGGCGGACGGCGCGGCGGTCAGCCTCACCGTGGCGAGCGACATCGCCGAACAGGCGCTGAGGCAGGAAAGCGATCGGCTGCGCGGCGACCCGGCGCTGTCGGCGGTTCGCATCGCCGACATGAAGATCGAACGCGGACATGTGGTCGCCGAAGCGTCACGCACCGACAGCGGCAATCATCCGGGCTCGCAGCAATCGTCCGGCCAGCAGGGGCAGGGCGGATGGACGGCCCAGGGCCAGCAACAGGGCCAGCAACAGGGATGGAGCCAGTCATCGGCGCAATCCCAGATGCAGGGCCGGGGGCAGGGGCGCGATAATTTCGGCTCCGGCGCTAAAGCCCAGGGCGATGCGGTCGTTCTGCATTCCGAACAGGTCGGCGTAAATGCCGCGGACCTGCCGCGCGCGCGCTATGCGTGAGCCACGCTAATCCCAGGGGACAGACACAATGAGCGAAGAGCCGAAGGCCAAGAAGAAAAAGGGCGGGGGCATGAAAATGATCCTGCTGCTGGTCCTCGGCGTCGTCGTGGGCGGGGCCGGGGCGGCAGGCGGCCTTTATGCGGCCGGTTTTTTCAGCCCCAAGGCGGAAGGCCCGAAGGAAGACCCCAACAAACCGGTGCTCGTGCTCGCCGGTGAGGATGCGCAGGCGGTTGCGACCGCGCATGGCTGGGCCGGTGAGGCAGGCGGTGGCGGCGAGGGTGGGGGCGGTCACGAAGGCGGCGCTGCGCCCGAAGCCCATGCCCCCTCGCCCGGCCACGCGCCCGGCAAGGGCATCGATCTGCCGACGCCCGCCAACCCCGCTGCCTATCAGGCGACCTATTTCCAGCTTACCCAGCCCTTCACGTCGAACATGTCGGACACCGATGCCTTCGCGCAAATCAGCATCGCGGTCTCCACCTATTACGATTATCGCGTGATCGCGTCGGTCAAACAGCATGAAATGCCGATCCGCAGCCAGGTGCTGATGATGCTGGCGCAACAGCCGCAGGAAGTGCTCGACACGCCCAAGGGCAAGCAGATGCTGCAACAGAAGATTCGCGGTGTTGTGAACGACGTGCTGAAGCAGAAGACCGGCTATGGCGGCATCGACAACGTCTATTTCACGAACTTCGTGATCCAGTAGGCGGCGCGCCCGGCCAGGTTGCCGGGCCGGGTCCTCTCATCCCGGATTAACCGGAATTTTACCATTTTCGTTATTTTATAGGCCTGCCCGCAAAGGGATCGGGACGTTCCCCGATCATCCGGCACAGGGCAGGGGACCGAGATGACGGATGTACAGGCCTACGCCTTCGGGCGCGGGGAAAGCCAGGCGCCGATCATGCTGTCGGGGCTTGACCGGCTGGCGGAAAAGCTCGGACGGCGAATCCGCGCGCTGGTCGAACCGATCGCGGGCGTTCGCCCCCATGTCGCGCCCCAGGACACCCGCGTCCTCGATTTCGGCGCTTGGTCGGCGGACGTGCCGACCTTTTGCAGCCTCTCCCTCTATCGCCTGATGCCGCTCAAGGGGCAGATGATGCTGCGCCTCGACGCCGGCATGATCTCGACCCTTGTCGACTGTTTCTACGGCGGTATCGGCAACCGCCCGCTGCCCGCGCGCACCGAATTCACCCCGACCGAAGATCGCCTGATCGCCCGGCTCGCCGATTCGATCGTCGCGCGGCTGGTCGAAACCTGGACCGATATCCTTGCGCTCGACTCCGGCCTCATCCTGCGCGAAAGCGGCGTGGGATATGCCGCCGCCGCCCAGCCCGGCGACCAGATGGTGCTCCAGCGCTTCACCGTGTCGCTGACGCGCGATCAGGAATGGCCGGTCGACATCCTCTTCCCGCTGGCCGCCCTGCGCGCGGTGGAGGCGCTGACCGGCACCAACATCCCCGCCGACGAGGAACATCGCGATCCCGTCTGGCAAACGCGCATCGCCCGGCGGATGCGCGACATCCGCTTGCCCGCCCGCACCGTGGTGGCGCGCCCTAACCTCTCCATCGCCGACCTCATGCAATTGAAGGTCGGGGACGTCATCCCCGTCACCATCGGCCGGTCGCTGCCCCTGATCGTGGGCAATCGCATCGTCGCCCATGGCAGCATCGGCGAACAGGACGGCCGCGCCGCATTCCAGATCGAAAAGCTTGCACAGGAACCCGACCAATGAGCGACATGAGCGAAGCCCCCCGCATCGAGCGGGGCGACGATCCGATCAGCCGGATGACCAGCAACCGCCAGTTCAGGCTGCTGGCCGACATTCCCGTGCGCATGTCGGTGGAGGTCGGCTCCACCTCGCTGCGCCTTGCCGAGGTGATGGACCTTGCCGAAGGCTCCATCGTGGAACTGGACCGGCAGGCCGACGACCTGCTCGACATCATGGTCAACGGCGCGCTGATCGCGAAGGGGGAAGTGGTGACGGTCAATGGCCGTTATGGCATCCGCATCGTCGACATCGCCGCGACCGAAAACCGCCTGGCGGGCATCGAACGCCGCGGCTGATCGCGCCTGCGCGATTTTGCGCTTGCCTTGGGCGCGGAAAGCGCGAATCGACAGGCATTAACCACGACAAGCGGGCGGCCCTTTCATGGTCTGGTATTTCGTCAAACTGCTGATCCTCCTGCCGCTGGTCGGCGGCATGGCGTTCGGCGCCCTGTGGCTGTGGCGCAAATATCAGCCCGGCATGGTCGGGGCGGGGCAGGGCGACCGTTCGCTCAAGCTGCTGGAGGCGCTTCCCATGGGCGCGTTCGGCAAGCTTGCCGTCGTCGAGTTCGAGGGGAAGAAGATCCTCGTCGCCGTCACCCGCAACCGGATCGAGAAGATCGCGGAAGGCGACCCCTACCGTGTCCGGTAGGACGACGCTGTGGTTGATCGGCGGCGCGATCGTCGTCGCCGGCCTTGCCCTTGCGGAACCGGCTTTGGCGCAGGCGGCAGCGCCCACGGCGCCGGTCGACAATGGCGGCGCGCTGACCCGCGCGCTCGGACAGGTGTCGGGCGACGGGCGCTCGCTCTCGCTGTCGCTGCAAATCCTGATCCTCATGAGCCTGCTGACGGTGCTGCCGTCGCTGATCCTCATGATGACCAGTTTCACGCGCATCATCATCGTCCTGTCGCTGCTGCGCCAGGCGCTGGGGCTGCAACAGACGCCGCCCAATCAGGTGCTGGTGGGCCTGGCCCTCTTCCTCTCGCTGTTCGTCATGCGCCCGGCGGTCGACGCCATCAATGCGCAGGCCTTCGACCCCTATGGCAAGGGGCAGATCAGCATCGAGGAAGCGGTCGGGCGGTCGGGCAGGGTGCTGCACGGCTTCATGACCAAACAGACCCGGCAAAGCGACCTCAAGCTGTTCGCCAACCTTGCCAAGGCGCCTGCCTTCCGCACGCCCGAAGACATCCCCTTCTCGATCCTCCTGCCCGCCTTCGTCACCAGCGAGCTCAAGACCGCGTTCCAGATCGGGTTCATGATCTTTCTCCCTTTCCTCATCATCGACCTCGTCGTCGCGTCCACGCTGATGGCGCTCGGCATGATGATGCTCTCGCCCACCATCATATCCATGCCCTTCAAACTGCTCCTGTTCGTGCTTGTCGACGGGTGGGCGCTCACCATGGGGTCGCTCGCCGGGTCTTTCGCGACATGAGGCGCAGGCGCTGAGCCATGGAAAACGCCGACTTCTTCATGGGTCTGGCGCAGCAGGCGCTGTGGATCACGGCGCTGGCGGCCGCGCCCGTCCTGATCCCGGCGCTGATCGCGGGTCTCGTCATAGGCATGGTGCAGGCCGCGACATCCATCAACGAACAGACATTGAGCTTCATTCCCAAACTGTTGGTCGTGGGTGGGATGCTGGTGCTGTTCGGCGGGTCGATCATGGTGCTGATCGCCGACTTCACCCGCGAAATCTTTGAGCGCATCCCGGACCTGCTGCAATGATCGCGCCGGGCTTCGCGGGCGTCGAGACGCAGCTGTGGGTCTGGCTGATCGCCATGATCCGGCCCGGCGCGGCCTTTATCGCGGCGCCCGTCTTCGGCGCGCCCTCGGTCCCGCTTCAGTTGCGCCTCATCCTTGCGCTCGCGCTCGGGCTGGCCGCGCTCAACAGCGTCACGATCCAGCTGCCGCAGGACGGTGTCGCCAGCATCGAAGGGGTCATGATGGTTGCGGGCGAAGTGCTCGCTGGCCTCGCCATGGGTTTTGCGGTGCAGATCGGCTACGCCGCCGCCTTCGTCGCGGGCGAAGTGATCGGCAACGCCATGGGTCTCAATTTCGCCGCGATGGTCGATCCCTCGTCGGGGCAGGGGACGCAGGCGGTGGGGCAGTTCCTCTCGATCCTCGCGACCTTCCTGCTGCTCGGCATGGACGGGCATCTGCTGCTGGTGAGCTTCATCGTGCAGAGCTATGTCGCGATCCCGCCGGGCGCGGCGCTGCTGTCGAACGATACCGTCTGGCGCATGATCGAGTTCGGCGGATCGCTGCTGGGCGCGGGCGTCACCGTCGCGCTGCCGGTCGCCTTCGCGCTCGTCCTGGTGCAGATCATGATGGGGATGCTGTCGCGCGCCGCGCCGTCGCTCAACCTTTTTGCGGTGGGGATGCCGATGGCGATGATGGCGGGCCTCGTCCTGCTCGCGATCGGGGTGCCGATCATGGCCGAAGGCATGACCGCCTCGCTCAAGGCGGGCCTCGAACAGGCGCGCGACCTGTCGGAGGGCCGCTGACATGGCGGGCGGGAGCGAGGGCGGCGAAAAGACCGAAAAGCCGACAGCCAAGAAATTGCAGGATGCCGCCAAGAAGGGCGACATTCTCCAGTCCAGGGAACTGGGCACCGCGCTCGTCGTGATGGCGGGCATCGGTTGCATGGCGGTGATCGGCCCCGCGCTGATCGACGCGTTGCAGCATATGCTGGTCGAAGCGTTGCGTTTCCGCCGCGACGACATCGTGGACTTTTCCCCCGCGCGGCGCGGCGCTGCGCTGCTGGCGGGCATTCTGCTGCCGGTGGCGGGCGTGATGCTCGCGACCTTCCTCGCCGCGATTGCCGCGCCCGCCTTGCTGGGATCGCTCGGCTTCCGGCCCGGGGCGTTCGCGCCCAAGCCCGAAAAGCTCAATCCCGCCGCGGGGCTCAAGCGCATCTTCGGGATGCAGGGCCTCATCGAGCTTTTGAAGTCGCTCGCCAAGGTGCTGCTGCTCGGCAGCATCGGCGTGTGGATCCTGTGGGATCGGCTGGCGGAGATTGCCGGCCTTGGCAAGACGAACGTCACCTCCGCCATCGCCGATGTGGGCGACATCTTCATCTTCACCTGCCTCGCCATGGCAGGCGGGCTTTTCCTGATCGCGGGAATCGACGTGCCCGCGCAGATCATGCAGCGCGCCAAGCGTCTGGGCATGAGCAAGCAGGAAGTGAAGGACGAGCACAAGGAAAGCGAAGGCTCGCCCGAACTCAAGGGGCATATCCGTCGCCGCCAGTTCGAGGTGCTGAGCGGATCGACGCGCAAGGCGGTCGCCGAATCGACCGTGATCCTCACCAATCCCACGCACTTTGCGGTCGCGCTGCGCTATCGCCCCGGGCAGGACGCCGCGCCGGTCGTTGTCGCGCGCGGGTGCGACGCCATCGCCGCCGCGATCCGCGAACTGGCCGACACCAACGGCGTGACCGTGCTCCAATATCCCGAACTCGCGCGCGCCATCTACTTCACCAGCCGCGCCGGACAGATTGTCAACGAGGGACTGTATGTCGCGGTCGCGACGGTCCTCGCTTTCGTCTTTCGAGTACAGAACCGCATGGCGAGCGAGATGGATCGGCCTTTCGTCACGGTCCCTGACGACTTGCGCTTCGACGCGGAGGGGCGAAAGGAGACAGCGAAATAGACAGATGAGAGCGATTTTACTTCGTCGCGAAAACAATGTTTTAGCTGTCTACTTCGTTGTCGCATTCTAAAAATGTCTTTCACGACTTAAAGTCCTTTCGCGGCGATCCGTTATCGGTTGTCGGGGACTTGAAAGGTTTGCGCGCCATGGACGATTTCAGATCGCGGACACAGATTGCGCCTGTCGACCGTTCGGTCGTGCGGGCCGTCGCTCCCGTTCCGGCAGTGAAGGCGGCGGCCGCCGTTCGCGTCACCGACGCCCCCGAAACGCAGGCCCGGCCGGTATCGGCCGATGCCGCCGCCCCGCCGCGCGACGGCGACCTGGCCAGCGTCGCCGAGTTCGTGGAGGTCCACGCGCGCGTCGCCGCCATCCTCTCCGACCTCGGTGCAGGCGCGATGAGCGTCGAAGATGCGACCGAACAGGTGATTCCACGGCCCTTCGTGTTCGTGCCGCTGCCGCCCGCCAGCCGCGAGGCGGTGGAGCATGCCGAAACCGTCGCGAAGCGGATCGTCGAGCGCGCATCCTATGCCCACAGCGCCCATGCGCAGCTGTCGCGCGCCATGGTGGAGCAGATCGGGAGCCTGTGACCCGTTCCGAGCGACCTTACGACAATATTTCCTAAAGGTCTGCGCGATATGGCCGTTCTATCTTCCTGAAAGGACGGCCCCATGACCACGTTAGGCAGCAGCATTTTGACGTCGCTCGGCGCGGGTTCCGGCGTGGACACGTCCGCTCTCGTCAAGAATCTGGTCAGCGCCGCCCGCGATCCCAAGCAGCAGGCGATCACCAACCAGCAAACGCTAAACAATTCGCGCATCTCGGCGGTCGGATCGGCGATCAGTTCGCTCGACACCTTCGCCAATGCGCTGAGCGAGGTGTTGTCGGGCTCAGACTATACCGGCACCGCCAACAGCAGCGACCCGGCCACCGCCACCATATCGGTGCTGAGCGGCGGCACGCCCAGCGGCCTTCCAGTGCGCCTGTCGGTGCAGCAGCTGGCCACCGCGCGCGCCCTGTCGTCGACCGCGGCGGTTGGAGCGAAGAGCAGCGATGCGGTCGGCACCGGCACGCTCACGATCAAGGGCGCAGGCGGCAAGGAAACGGCGATCACGGTCGATTTCAACAACAACAGCTATTCCGGGCTCGCCGCATCGATCAACGCCAGCGGCAGCGGCGTCACCGCGCGGGTCGTCACCGACCAGTCGGGCACACGCCTGGTGCTCAAGGGCGAAACGGGCGTCGACAACGATTTTACGCTCGCCGTCACCGGCGCTGCCGACGGCACGGTGCTGAAGGGCCTCGCCTGGGACAATGGCGCCACGCCGTCGACCATGACCAGCACGTCCGACCCCCTCAATGCGAAGATCACGCTCGACGGGCAAAAGTATGAATATGCGAGCAACACGATCGACGGCGCGATCCCGTTCGTGCGGATCGACATCGCAAAGGTTTCGGCTCCCGACACCGGCACGACCCTGTCGATGACGCAGCCTACCGCCGGTATCGCGGACCTGCTCAAGGAATTCGTGAGCGCGTTCAACACTCTGTCGAAGGCACTGGGGACAGCCACGGCCAAGGGGACGGATTCGTCCAATGCCGGGGTGCTGAACGGCGTGTCGGCGGTGCGCGACATGCAGCGCCAGCTCGGGACGCTGACCTCCACGCCGCTCGCCAGCACGGGCAGTTTCCGCACTTTGGCGGACATCGGCATCACCACCAACCGGGATGGCACGCTCTCGCTCGACACCACGCGGCTGACCTCCGCGTTGCAGGCGGACCCCGAAGGCGTGACCAACATGGTCAATCCGCAGACATCCACGACCGCCAATCCGGGTCTGTCCAAGCTGATGGACAGCGTGCGCGACAATGTCGAACGCGACAACGGCCCGCTCAAGCTGTTGCAGCAGCGTTACCAGGATACGGCCAAGTCCTTCACCGACCAGCTGGCGAAGCTCGACACGCAGATGTCGGATTACCAAGACCGGCTGACCAAGATCTACGCGGCCATGGATACGCGGCTCACCACGCTCAAGGCTACGCAAAACTACCTCGACCAGCAGGTCAAGGTCTGGACCAACGGCAACAATAACTGAATCGGGACGACAGCACGATGTTCTACAACCAGGGTTATGCAGGGGGCGCGGCGGCACGGCGCTATGCGGCGGTCCATTCGGGCAGCCGGACGGAAGGCGCGACGCCCCATGCCCTCGTCAAGATCCTGTTCGACGAATTGCTGCTGGCGATGGACGCGGCGGCGCTTGCCGAACGCAACGGCGACCGGGCGAAGGTGTCCGACAAGCAGGCCCGCGCCATGTCGATCATCTATGCGCTCGAATCGAGCCTGGACTTCGACAAGGGCGGTGACGTCGCCACCGGCCTAGCGCAAATCTACCGCGAGGCACGCCGCCTGCTGCTCGAAGGGGCCAGGGATCGGGCGGCCGAGCCGGTCGAGCAGGCCCGCGCCATCGTTGCCGAAATCGCCGACGCCTGGAACCAGATCGGCTGATCCACTTGCCCGCGACCGGCCTTATGCGGCGGGGTTGCACCCCCTTGCGGCGGGCGGTATAGGCGGCACTCGCAAAGGGCGGCCCGGCGGGGTCGCCTTTTTGCGTTTCGCGCAATTTGTCCCGCGCACCCACGAAGACCGCCACTGTCCAGAAAGGGAAGGCCCATGTCGATTACGCCGCTCATGCCCGTTTACCCCCGGTGCGACGTGCGTCCGGTCCGAGGCGAGGGCTGCCACCTGATCGGCGAGCGCGGAGAGCGCTATCTCGACTTTGCGAGCGGCATCGCGGTCAACCTGCTGGGCCACGGCCACCCCACGATCGTGAAGGCGATCGCGGATCAGGCCGCGACGCTCATGCACACATCCAACCTCTACGGGATGCCGCTGGGCGAAAAATTTGCGCAGCGCCTCGTCGACAATACGTTCGCCGACACCGTGTTCTTCACCAATTCGGGCGCGGAGGCGGTCGAATGCGCTATCAAGACCGCGCGCCGCTATCACTACGCCAACGGGGAAGCGCACCGGCACAAGATCGTCAGCTTCGACAATGCGTTTCACGGGCGGACGCTGGGGACCATATCCGCCACCAGCCAGCCCAAGATGCGCGACGGGTTCGAACCGCTCCTTCCCGGTTTCCAGGTGGTGCCGTTCAACGATCTGGCCGCCGCGACCGCCGCGGTCGACGCCGATACGGCAGGCTTCCTGCTGGAACCGGTGCAGGGCGAAGGGGGCGTGACGCCCGCGACGCAGGCGTTTCTCCAGGGGCTGCGCCAGCTGTGCGACGAAAAGGGGCTGCTGCTGATCCTGGACGAGGTGCAATGCGGCTATGCGCGCACCGGCACCTTCTTCGCGCACGAGCAATATGGTGTGAAGCCCGATATCATGGCGGTCGCCAAGGGGATCGGCGCAGGCTTCCCGCTGGGCGCGTGCCTGGCGACCGAGGAAGCGGCCAAGGGCATGGTGTTCGGCACGCACGGGTCCACCTATGGCGGCAACCCGCTGGCGATGGCCGTGGGCCTTGCCGTGCTGGACGAAGTGCTGGCCGACGGCTTCCTCGATCATGTGAAGGCGATGGGCGCGCGCCTGCGCTCCTCGCTCGAACAGCTCATCCCCAACCACGACGACATGTTCGAGGATGTGCGCGGCATGGGCCTGATGCTGGGCGTCCGAATGAACGATGCCTATGACGCGCGCGCCTTCGTGGCGCATCTGCGTGACCATCACGGCCTGCTGGCGGTGTCGGCGGGGCAGAATGTCGTGCGCATCCTGCCGCCCCTCGTCATCGAGGAAAGCCATATCGCCGAAGCCATGGAAAAGATGTCCGCCGGAGCGCGGAGCTTTTCGACAGCCCAGGCGGCCTAGTCCAACCCCCGTCCGGGCGCGCGAAAGGCGGCCCGGACGGAAGAGGGGTTCATCATGACCAAGCATTTTCTCAATCTCTCCGACGCGGGCGGCGACGCCATCGCCGCGATGATCGCCGACGCCATCGACCGGAAGGCGGCGCGCAGCGACCGGCCGAAGGGCGCGGCGGACCGTGACGCGCCGCTCGCCGGGCATACGCTGGCGATGATCTTCGAAAAGAATTCGACCCGCACCCGCGTCAGTTTCGACATGGCGATCCGCCAGCTGGGCGGCACGTCGCTGATCCTCGACGGCGCGACCAGCCAGTTGGGGCGCGGCGAAAGCATCGCCGACACCGCGCGAGTCCTCTCGCGCATGGTCGACGCGATCATGATCCGCACCGACGATCATGCCAAGGTCGAGGAAATGGCGCATTATGCGACCGTCCCCGTCATCAACGGCCTTACCGACCTGTCGCACCCGTGCCAGATCGTCGCGGACCTGCTGACCGTGGTAGAACACGGTCTGGCGCTGCCGGGCAGTCAGTGGGCGTGGCTGGGTGACGGCAATAATGTGCTCCATTCGATCGTCGAGGCGGCGGGCCTGTTGAAGTTCGACGTGCGCGTGGGCGTGCCGCAGGGCTACGATCCCGACCCCGCCTTCGTCGCGGCGGCGCGCGCCGCCGGATCGACCGTGACGCTGACCCGCGACGCGGTGGCGGCGGTCGCGGGCGCGGACGTGGTGGTCACCGACACCTGGATTTCCATGGGGCAGGCCCATGCCGAGGAAAAACTGGCGGCAATGATGCCCTATCAGGTGACGCCCGACCTGATGCGCCATGCCAAGCCACAGGCGAAGTTCCTCCACTGCCTGCCCGCCCATCGCGGCGAGGAAGTCGTGCCGGAGGTTATCGACGGTCCGCAGTCGCTGATCTGGGACGAGGCGGAAAACCGCATCCACGGTCAGAAGTCGGTGCTGCTCTGGGCGCTGGGCCGGATCGGTTGAGATTGCGCGGCAGGCTTCCTATTTAGGCCGCCTGCCCGCATCATCGGATGCCTGATCTGTTCCGTCGCGCCTGCCTTGCGCTTCGGACCACCGGAGCTGTGACGTGACTGCCGACCTTCTCGATACCGCCCTTGGCTTTACCATCCCCGCGCGCCATGTGCGCGGGCGCGTCGTGCGGCTGGGACCGGCGCTGGACGCGGTGCTGGCCGCCCATGCCTATCCCCCGCCAATCGAGCGGCTGCTGGCGAGCGCGCTGGTGCTCGCCGCGCTCCTCGGCAGCACGTTGAAGCATGAAGGCGGGCAGATGACGCTTCAGGCGCAGACGCAAAGCGGCGTCGTCAGCCTGCTGGTCGCCGATTACAAGGACGGCGCGCTGCGCGGCTATGCCAAGTTCGACGCGGATCGCCTGGTCGAACTGGGCACCGACCCATCGCTGTTCGGGCTGTTCGGCAAGGGCTACCTCGCCATCACCTTCGATCTTGCGGAAACCGGCGAGCGCTATCAGGGCATCGTGCCGCTGGAGGGGCAGTCGCTGGCTGAGGCCGCGGAGCATTATTTCTTCCAGTCCGAACAGATCCCCAGCGTCATCCGCATCGCGACGCGGCACGATTCGGGCGATGGTTGCATCGCGGCGGGCATGTTGCTGCAGCATCTGCCCGAAGGCGAAGTGGGGCGCGAGCGGTTGCATGTGCGCCACGACGAACCGGAATGGGAGCATGTGCAGGTGCTCGCCGAAACGCTGCGGCCCGACGAACTGACCGACGACGCTCTACCGCTGTCCGACATCCTGTGGCGCCTGTTCCATGAGGAGGAGGAAGTCCGCGTGACCGAGGAGGGGCGTCTGGCGAAGGGGTGCCGGTGCGACCTGACGCATATCCGCGACGTAATCGGCCGTTTTCCCGAAAGCGAGCGGACGGACATGGCGGATGAGCAGGGGATCATCGGCGTCGATTGCGCTTTTTGCTCGCGCATCTTTCCCATCGCGCTGGACAGTTTCGCCACGTCCTGATCGCGGGCGTCAATAAAGGCAGGCCGGGCCGATTGCGTTATCAAATTGCCGCAATTGTGTAGCAAAACGCAACTGGTCGCAGCGACGCGGCGCGCGACGCCAGTCATACCGGATCGGACAGGGACCATGAGCAGCTATTTTCGCCGGGGGCTTTGCGCTCTCACCATCCTCGCGGCCGCGACTGCCGCCGGTGCGGCGAGCGTTCCGGTGCCGGCGCCTCCTCCCGCGCTCCCGTCTGCCTTGCAGGCGCTGGAGACGGGGGAATGGGAATTGCGCGAACGCGGCGACGGGTCGGACGTGCGCAAGCTTTGCGTCACCGACCTTCGGCAGCTGCTTCATATCCGGCATGGCAAGGCGCAGTGCCGCAGCTTCATCGGCAGCGACGCCCCCCATGACATGTCCGTGACCTATGACTGCGCGGCGGCGGGCAATGGGCGCACCGATTTGCGGGTAGAGACGCCACGTCTGGTGCAGATCCGCTCGCAGGGGATCGCCGATGGCGCACCGTTCGCCTTCGCCGCCGAAGGGCGTCGCGTAGGCGCGTGCAAGGGATGATCGCCCGTCCGCCGCTTGCGTTGCGGACGCGGGAGGGATAGCGCGAGCCCATGGTTGGCAATGACAAGAAATTCGCCGTCGTGCTGCTTTCGGGCGGTCTCGACTCCATGGTCGCGGGCGGTCTGGCGCGCGAAGCGGGCTATCGCATCCTGGCGCTTTCGATCGACTATAACCAGCGGCACCGGGTCGAACTGCGCGCCGCCGAACGCGTGGCGCGGGCGCTCAACGCGATGCGGCACATCGTCCTGCCGCTCGACCTCACCGCATTCGGCGGATCGGCGCTGACCGCCGACATCGACGTGCCCAAGGATGGGGTGGGTGACGAGATTCCGGTCACCTATGTTCCGGCGCGCAACACCATTTTCCTGTCGCTGACGCTGGGCCTTGCCGAAGTGGCGGGGGCGAGTGACATTTTCATCGGGGTCAATGCGCTCGATTATTCGGGCTATCCCGATTGCCGCCCGGAATTCATCGACGCGTTTCAGACGATGGCGGCGTTGGCGACGAAGGCGGGGGTGGAGGGTCATGCGATCCGTATCAACACGCCGCTGCAATATATGAGCAAGGCCGACATTGTGCGCGAGGCGCATCGCCTGGGCCTGGATGCCGGGATCAGCTGGTCCTGTTACGATCCGACGCCCGACGGCAAGCATTGCGGCCTGTGCGACAGCTGCCGCCTGCGCGCCAAGGGGTTCGCGGAAGCGGGCCTGCCCGATCCCACTATCTACGCCACGCGGCCCTGACACCGGGGCGATGCGATGAGCTATGCGGTCAAGGAAATGTTCCTGACGCTCCAGGGCGAAGGGGTGCAGGCGGGGCGGCGCGCCGTCTTCCTGCGCTTTGCCGGATGCAATCTGTGGAGCGGGCGCGAGCAGGACCGGGACAGTGCGGTCTGCCGGTTCTGCGACACCGATTTCGTCGGCACGGACGGGCTGGGCGGCGGGCGGTTCGCCGATGCGCAGGCGCTGGCCGATGCGGCGCTGGGCTTCTGGGGCGAGCGGACCGAGGGCCGCTACATCGTGCTGACGGGCGGCGAACCGATGCTTCAGATCGACGACGCGCTGGTCGATGCGCTGCACGCGCGCGGCTTTACCGTCGCGATCGAAAGCAACGGCACCTTGCCCGCGCATTCGGGCATCGACTGGGTGTGCATCAGCCCCAAGGCGGGAAGCGAGGTGGTGCAAAGGTCGGGCGACGAACTCAAGCTCGTCTGGCCGCAGCCGGGAGCCGGGCACAGCATGTCCGACCTGGCGGCGATGGAGGGATGGGCGTTCGCCCATCACCTCATCCAGCCGCTCGACGACGCACGCGCGGTCGATAACGCGCGCGCATGCGTCGATCTGGTAATGGAACGGCCGATGTGGCGGCTGACGGTGCAGGCCCATAAATATCTGGGCCTGCGCTGACCGCGTCAGGGCTTGCCGACGCCGGTTTTATCGTTCCACGCCTGATGACAGGCTGGCTGGAGCACGCCCTTCTTCCAGCATGCAGCGTCCAGCGACGGCAGCGCGGTGACATAGTCGTAGCCCGGCGTGCCATAGGCCTGCTCGCCCGCCAGCACGGTCGCCTTGCGGATGGAGGCGAGGCCGCTGCGCCCCACTTCGTTGAGCTTGCCGCGATCGGCGAAGATCGCCTCGCGCCCCATGCGCGCCGCCGCCTGACAGAAGCCCTTTTGCGCCTGCACCGTCGAATAGCTCGAATAGATGCGGGTGTTGTACATGTCGGACGCGGTCTGGCCCGGCTTGCCCTTGCCCTTGATGCGCTGGAAATAGCCGAGCAGCCCGGCCTGCGCTTCGTCCAGTTCTGCGTCATGATGGGCGATCATCGCGTTGTAGTTGCTGGTGGTGAGCAGGGTCGGGTCGAAATCGCACTGAAGCGCGGCGACATTGAGCGCGGCGCGCACGTTCCATGCAAGGCCCGCCTTGATTTCGGCGGCGGTCGCGCCGGGCAGGCCGAGCGCGTTGGCGGCGGCCTCGTCCGTCAGGGGCGGGGCGCTGAAATCGGGCGGCGACCAGAAGAATTGCGCGGCGGCAGGCTGCGCGGCGACGGGCGCGAGCGCGATAGCCGCCATGGCAAGGGCGCGGCGCAGGGTGGGGGCAAGCTTCGTCATCTCAAACCTCTTTGTGGGCGCGGATCGAACCGCGTCATGCCGCTTGATATAGTGTGGGGTGCGCCATCGGTCCCGGCGCCGAAGGGGGGTGGCTTACTGGTCGGACAGGATTTCGGCCTCCTGATCGGCGGGTTTGGCTTCGGCCTGGTTCGACGGGGCGGGGGCAGGCGCGGTCGCGTTGCCCGCGACGTTGGCGCCGGGCATTGCGACTGCCGCGCCCTCGCTCTGCACGCCGTCGAGGTCGGTCATGGCATCGGTCGCGGTGCCGTCCACTACGTCCATGTCCTTCATCTGCACCTTCGTCTGGCTCTCGTCCTTGCCGCCGCACGACGCGAGCGGCAGCGCGGCGAGCGCCGTGGCGAGGGCGATGATGGCGGTCCGGGGCATCCGGGTCTCCTTGCAACGCAGGTCAGGCCCGGCGGCCCCCAGCTGGCGAATGAAGCCGGACCCTAGCGAGCGGCTTCGCATTGCTCAAGCCCTCCGCCACATCGGCCGAGCCGATTGAGAAAGGCCGGGAAATGGGCTTGGAGCGCGGCGTCGAGCGCGGCCATCGACGTGTCGCCGCCGAGCGCTGCGATGCTGGTCACCGGATATTCGCTGATCCCGCAGGGCACGATGCCGCCGAAGTGCGAAAGGTCGGGATCGACGTTGATCGAAAAGCCGTGCAGCGTGACCCAGCGCCGCACCCGGATGCCGAGCGCGCCGATCTTCGCTTCCCGCCCGTCCCGGTCGTCGGTCCAGATGCCGATGCGCCCTTCCGCCCTTCGCGCCGCGATGCCAAGGTCGGCCAGCGCCGCGATCATCCAGCCTTCGAGATGATGGACGAAATTGCGCACGTCCTTGCCGCGTTGTCCGAGGTCGATGTTGAGATACCCGATCCGCTGTCCCGGCCCGTGATAGGTATAGCGCCCGCCCCGCCCGGCATCGTGGACGGGAAAGCGCGGGTCGATGAGTTCGGCGGGATCGGCGCTGGTTCCGGCGGTGTAAAGCGGCGGATGTTCCAGCAACCACACCCGCTCGCCTGCCTCGCCCACATGGATCGCGGCGGCGCGCGCTTCCATGTCGGCAAGCGCCGTGGGATAATCGACGGGCGCTGTGTCGACGCGCCATTCCACCGCGACCGGGATCGTCGCATCGTGCTGTTGCGGGGGCAGGGGAGAAGACATGGCGCATTCCTTGACTTGGACGCGGCGAGCGATCAAGTCTCGCGCTCCTTTTTCCGCTCCATAAGGCAGACATGAGATATGGCGACACTGTCGATCGGCAAGGCGTGGGAGGAAACGGCGGCATTCGTCGCGCGCGAAGCCGCGCTGCTGCTGCCCGTGGCGCTGTTGTTCGTGGCGCTGCCCATCGTGCTGCTTCAGGAAATGACCCCGCCCGAACTGGTCCAGTGGTCCGCTAGCATGAAGGGCACGATGCCCGCCGTGCCGGGCAGCTATTGGTTCAGCCTGCTGCTTGCGGTCGTGCTGATCTGGTTCGGGTCGCTGACGCTGTTCGCGCTGGCGTTGCGACCCGGCATCAGCGTCGCCGAAGCGCTCAGGCTTGCGCTGCATCGGCTGCCGGTGCTCATCGGGACCAGCGTGCTGGCGGGGTTGTTGCTGTTCGTCGCCATTCTGGTCGTGTCCGCGCCGCTGATCCTGGTGGCGGGCGTGGGCGGTCCTGTGGTCGCGATCGTGGGTGTCGGGCTGTTCGTGGGCACGCGGCTTGCGCTGCTGAACCCGGTGGTCATCGACGATCGTCTGGGCGTGCTCGCCTCGCTCAAGCGCGCCTGGGCGCTCACGAAGGGCAGCTTCTGGCGCCTGTTCGGCTTCCTCGCCATCGTGTTGGTCGTATCGACCATCGCGGGGTCTGCCGCGCAGGCGGTGTTCGGCGTGATCGGCGGCCTTGTCGCGGGCGTCGACGGCGCGCGCCTGCTGGGCGGCATCGCGGCGGCGGGCGTGTCGGGCGTGGTGCAGGTCTATATGCTGGTGATGCTGGCGCGGCTCTATCGTCAGGCGGCGGGCTGATCCAGCAGGGGCACATGGGACGCCGCACCGCGTGGCAGCACCCCGGCAAGGCGCGGGTCGGCAAAGGTTTCGACATCGCGCGCGAACGGCACGAAGCCTGATCGCATGTAGAAGCCGAGCGCTGCCGGACTGTCGAGGGTGCAGGTATGGACCCAGAACCGCTCCACCCCCTTGCGCCATGCGAGCGCGGTCGCCTGCGCTATCAGCCAGCGGCCCAGCCCCTTGCCCGTGAACCCCGACGCGAGGCCGAAGAAGCTCAGTTCGCAGTCGGGCGGCGCGCGAAAATCCAGTTCCAGCAGGCCGATCTCCGTCCCCCGCGGGTCGGTGACGGCATAGACCTCGACTGCCGGGTCGATCAGGATCGCGCGCAACGCCTCGTCCGCCATGACCAGCCGGGAAAACCACAGCCACTCTTCGCCCACCCGGCGGAAAAGCGTGCGATAGGCGTCGATTTCGGGGCTTTTCCAGCGCACCAGACGCAAGGGCGCGGGCGGCACCGGCGCAGGCACGGGCCGTTGCCGCATTTCCAGAGACGTGACGATGGTCGCCACCATGCCCGGCTCCACCCGCGTCAGGCCCATCGCGGTCAGCTCCAGCTCGCCATCGGCGGCAGGCTCATGAGAATGGCGTCGATATTGCCGCCGGTCTTGAGTCCGAAGAGCGTGCCGCGGTCGTGCACCAGATTAAATTCAGCATAGCGCCCGCGCCATTCCAGCATCGTCGCATGGTCCGCTTCGCTCGACGGCTCGTCCATGCGTCGCCGCACGATGGGCGGAAAGGCGGTAAGGAAAGCGTCGCCGACTGCGCGTGTGAAGGCGAAATGCGCATCGAACGCAGCATCGTCCGGAGTTTCGAGATGGTCGTAGAAGATGCCGCCCACGCCGCGATGCACGCCGCGATGGGGGATGAAGAAATATTCGTCCGCCCAGGCGCGGAATCGGGGATAATGATCGGGGTCGTGCGCGTCGCAGGCGTCCTTGAAGACCGCATGGAAATGCGCCGTATCCTCCTCGCGCGGCAAGGGCGGATTGAGATCCGCGCCACCGCCGAACCAGCTTTTGGTGGTGACGAGGTAGCGCGTATTCATGTGTACGGCCGGGACGTTCGGGTTCGCCATATGCGCGACTAGGCTGATGCCGGTCGCGAAGAAGGCGGGATTGTCCGCCGCGCCGTGGATCGTCTGGGCAAAGCCGGGCGCGAATTCCCCGCCCACGGTCGATATGTTGACGCCGACCTTCTCGAACACCTTGCCCTTCATGACGCCGCGCACGCCGCCGCCGCCTTCGCCCGGTGCCTGCCCCTCCGCCTCGCGATCCCACGCGGTATAGACGAACGCGGCGTCGCTGCCCGCCTCGCGCTCGATCGCCTCGAACTCCACGCAGATGCGGTCGCGCAGCGATTCGAACCAGCCTCGCGCCGCCTGCTGCCGGGCGTCGAGCGGGAAGGGGACGGCGGGAACGGGACGGGTCATGCGGGAAAGCCCTCGGTCTGACGCAGCGCCTCGGCGAGCGCGATGCCGGTCGATACGGCAAGGTTCAATGAACGGAAACCCGGCGCCATGGGAATGCGCACGCGGATGTCGGCGATGTCGCGCACCTCGGGCGGGACGCCCGCGCTTTCCGACCCCATCATCAGCACGTCGTCCGGCTCGAACCGGACATCGGGCAGCCGCTGGGATGCGTGCGCGCTCATGAGCAGCAGGCGACGGCCCTGCGCGCGGCGCTGCGCGTCGAACGCGGTGAAATTGGCATGGCGGGTCACGTCGGCGGCCTCCCCATAGTCCATGGCCGCGCGTTTGAGGCGCGCGTCCGAAAAGGCGAATCCGGTCGGCATGACGATGTCGACCGGGACGGAAAGGCAGGCGGCGAGGCGCAGGACCGCCCCTACATTGCCTGCGATCTCGGGTTGATAGAGAGCAATACGCATGGCTTTTGCCATAATGCACTGCGGCAAATTGTCATAGGGTGCGCGAGTTTGCTGTTGGCAAAGCGCGTGCAGTCTGGTTATCAGGCCCACGAACCACGCCGGGGGGGAGGCGGGTCCAGCCATCGCTGTCATCCCAAATCCCTTGATAAACAGTGCCGGCAACGGCAATGCGGTGTACAGGGAAGTCTTGCAAGGGTAGAGGTGCATGGCGAGCGTAGAGCATTCTGACGGAAAGACATTATCCGGCGAGGAAGGCGTGCGTCGCCGCGATTTCATCAATATCGCCGCCGTAAGCTTCGCAGGCGTGGGTGCGGTAGCGGTCGTGCTGCCGCTCATCGACCAGATGAACCCCAGTGCGGACGTGCTGGCGCTGGCATCGACCGAAGTCGACCTGTCGGCGATCCAGCCGGGGCAGGCGATCAAGACCACATTCCGTTCGCAGCCGCTGTTCGTGCGGCATCTCACTCCGACCGAAATCGCCGAGGCCGACAAGGTCGACGTGTCGACGCTGCGCGATCCCCAGACGCTGGAAGAGCGCACGGTGGACGGCAAGAAGGAATGGCTGATCACGATGGGCGTGTGCACCCATCTGGGCTGCGTGCCGCTGGGCGCGGGCGAAGGCGAGAATCGCGGCGAATATGGCGGCTATTTCTGCCCTTGCCACGGTTCGTCTTACGATACCGCGGCCCGCATCCGTAAGGGGCCGGCGCCCAAGAACCTGGAAGTTCCGAAGTTCAGCTTCACTTCCGATACCGCCATTCTCGTGGGTTAAGGGGGTAATTTCATGAGCTTTCCCTGGGCTGAACATTATACCCCCAAGCATCCCATGATGCAGTGGGTGGACGAGAAGCTGCCGCTTCCGCGCCTCGTCTACAACGCCATCGGCGCGGGCTATCCTGTGCCGCGCAACCTCAACTATTTCTGGAATTTCGGCGTGCTCGCCGGGCTGGCGCTGATGATCCAGATCGTCACCGGCGTCATTATGGCGATGCACTACGGCGCGAACGACCTTGTCGCGTTCGGCACCGTCGAGCAGACGATGCGCGACGTGAACGCGGGCTGGCTGATGCGCTATGCCCACGCCAACGGCGCGAGCTTCTTCTTCATCGTCGTCTATCTCCACATTTTCCGCGGCCTCTTTTACGGATCGTACAAGGCCCCGCGCGAAATGGTGTGGCTGCTCGGTCTCGTCATCTTCCTGTTGATGATGGCGACGGCGTTCATGGGATATGTGCTTCCCTGGGGGCAGATGAGCTATTGGGGCGCGAAGGTCATCACCGGCCTGTTCGGCGCGATCCCGGTCGTGGGCGAACCGATCCAGACCTGGCTGCTGGGCGGCTTCGCTCCCGGAAACGCGTCGCTCAATCGCTTTTTCTCGCTGCACTTCCTGCTGCCCTTCGTGATTGCGGGCGTCATCATCCTGCACATCTGGGCGCTGCATATTCCAGGGTCCAACAACCCGTCGGGCGTGGACGTGAAGGGGCCGCAGGACACGGTGCCCTTTCACCCCTATTATACGGCCAAGGACGGCTTCGGGGTCGGTGTGTTCCTGATCCTGTTCGCGATCATGCTGTTCTTTGCGCCCAATTATTTGGGCCACCCGGACAATTATATCGAGGCCAATCCGCTTTCGACGCCCGCGCACATCGTGCCGGAATGGTATTTCTGGCCCTTCTACGCGATCCTGCGCGCCTTCACGGTCGACTTCCTCTTCGTTCCGGCGAAACTGCTGGGCGTGCTGGCGATGTTCGCGTCGATCCTGCTGCTCTTCTTCCTGCCCTGGCTCGATACCTCGCCAGTGCGGTCCGGCAATTATCGTCCGACCTTCAAGAAGTTCTTCTGGATCCTGATCCTCGACGTGCTGGTGCTGGGCTATTGCGGCGGCGCGCCCGCGGCGGAACCCTATGTCATGATCAGCCAGGTCGCCGCGGCCTATTATTTCGCGCACTTCCTCATCGTCCTGCCGCTCATCGCGCGCTACGAAAAGCCGCTGCCGCTGCCCGGATCGATCACGGAATCGGTGCTCAATCGCCACCACATCAAAGGCGAAGAGGATGCGCTGCCCGGCATGGGCACCGATCCGCAGCCTTCGAACGCCGGTTAAGGGGGAACAGGTTCCATGGTTCGCATCGGCGCAATTCTCGTCGGCCTGTTCTTTTCGGGCTGGCTGCTGATCTCCTTCCTCGTCGGCGCGACGGCTTTCGTCACCGATCCGCCCCAACCCACGGTGGAGCATGAATTCCACCTTCCGCCCAAGCACGTGTCTTTCTCGTTCGACGGACCGTTCGGCAAATATGACCGGCGCCAGCTGCAACGCGGCTTCCAGGTGTTCAAGGAAGTCTGCTCGGCCTGCCACAGCCTGAAGTTCGTGGCGTTCCGCGATCTTCAGCAGCTGGGCTACAACGAGGCGGAAGTGAAGGCGATCGCCAAGCAGTGGGCGATCAAGACCCCCGACGTCGATCCCAAGACCGGCGAGGCTTCCACGCGCGATCCGGTCCCGGCCGATCACTTCCCCAAGCCCTTCGCCAACAATGTCGCGGCGGCGGCGGCGAACAACAATGCGATCCCGCCGGACCTGTCGCTGATGACCAAGGCCCGCCACCATGGCAGCGCCTATGTCTATTCGCTGCTGACCGGGTTCCAGTCGCAGCCGGCTGCATTGCTGAAGGAATTTCCTGACGCGAAAACGCCGCAGGGGCTGCACTACAATCCCTATTTCGCGAACCTCAACCTTGCCATGGCGCCGCCGCTGACGGCGGAGGGTCAGGTAACCTATGGCGACGGCACCAAGCCGACGGTCGACCAGATGGCGCAGGACGTCGCCGCGTTCCTCACCTGGACGGCGGAGCCCAAGCTGGAAAACCGCCATCGTGCGGGCGTGGCGACGGTCATCTTCCTGCTAATCGCTACGGCTCTTGCCTATATGGCGTACCAGAATATCTGGGCGGACAAGAAAAAGGCCGCCTGAACCGACCGGTTCGTAGACAAAAGGGCGTGGCTTCCTTGAGGGAGCCACGCCCTTTCTCTATGGAGGCGGCCATGAGCCGCGACACGCTGACCGCCCTGGTGCGGACCATCCCCGACTTTCCCAAGCCAGGCATCCAGTTCCGGGACATCACGACCCTGTTGGCAGATGGCGAAGGGCTGCGCGAACTTGTCGACCGGCTGGTCGCTATCGCCCGCCCGCTGGACCCCGACCTCATCGTCGGGATCGAGGCGCGCGGCTTCATTCTGGGCGCGGCGCTCGCTGCGGCGCTGGGCAAGGGCTTCGTCCCGGTGCGCAAGGCGGGCAAGCTGCCCGGCCCGACCGTGGGCATCGACTATGTGCTCGAATATGGCACCGACAGACTGGAACTGCATGAAGGACAGGCCCCGGCGGGCAGCCGCATCATCCTGGTCGACGACCTCATCGCGACCGGCGGCACGGCAATTGCCGCAGCCCAGTTGCTGCGCGAACAGGGCGCAAACGTGTCGATGGCACTCTTCGCCATCGATCTGCCCGACCTTGGCGGGCGGGCGCTGCTGGAAGGGCAGGGCGTTCCGGCGCAGGCGATCCTCACCTTCGACGGGCACTGACCTGCCGTCAGTTCTGCGACCTCAGCTTCCCCGCGCGCAACGCTGGCTCGATCCCGTCCACCGCCACCGCCAGACGCTCATCGATCAGTCCAAGCAACTGCGTCCAGCTGTCGATATGGTCCAGCTCACCCGGTCCGTCGGAAATGCCGCGCAGCCCCATCATCGGCACCCCGAACCGGGCACAAGCACGCGCGACGGCAAAGCTTTCCATGTCCACCATGTCGGCGTCGATGGCAGCATATTCCTCTCCACCCACGACATTCGCGCCGGTCGACAGGCGCGCCAGCGGCACGTCCAGCGGCGTAACCAGTGGAATGTCGACGGGATGCTCCATCAGTGGCGTCACCCCCTTCGCAAAGCCGAGGCGGGAGGCGTCCATGTCGCGCCACGACACGCTTGCGACCTGAAAAACCGCGCCCAGCGGGCAGCGGCGCGATCCCGCTGACCCGAGCGACACGACAAGGTCGGGCAACGCCTGTTCCGCCGCCAATTTTTGCAGCGCCACGCCGGTGGCGATCGCCGCCTCGACCGGCCCGACTCCGGTCAGCAGCGCGTCAAACCGCGCCTTGAGGTGCGGCCCATATTCCATTTCGACCGCCATGACGAACAACACACGTCTGCCCGCCAGAATTTCGCATTGCGCCATATCGTCCCCCGCTAGCGACCTTGCCATAACGGGCTGACAGGCAGGCGCAAGCCGCCGTAGAAGCGAGGCGGTCAAGGCCGAGTAAGGTGCCCCCGATGGTTGGGGCAGGAAGCCACGTCCTGCCCATGGTGATGCAGTTTGCCGGATTTCTCACCGTTTCGCGATCCCGATGCTGGCCGGATGCGGCTGCGAGCGTTGCAATCCGGTGTAGGCCTCCCGGGCTCGGCAGCCCCTTAACCGCCGACCCGCACCCCGATCCAGAGGGTGCGCGGCGTGCCGAGGTCGATCGATCCGCCCGCATTGCGCGTGACCACCCGCGCATCGAAGATATTCTCCGCCCGCGCGACAAGGCTGATGGTTCGGCTGATGGGTAGGCGCGCAAACCCATCGACGGTCAGGGCATCGGGCAGGCTGTCGCTTTGCAGGTCGTCCTCATATTGCCGCCCGATATAGCGAACCGTGCCCGATAGCGAAAATGCGTGTTCAGCTGTCCACGTCGCTGTCGCACTCGCGGCGTGGCGCGGCGATTGCGCCGGTGCCAGACCGTCGAGCGCGGTGCCCGGCGCATCGACCTTGCTGCGGCTATAGGCATAGGACGCGGTCAGCGACAGACGCTGTGTTAGCGCCGCGCTCGCGGTCAGTTCGACCCCGCGCGCCAGGATCGCATCGACATTGCGACGCTGGCGAATGTTGGGTGCGACGGTCACATTGGCGATGGCATCGTCCAGCCGGTTGACGAAGATCGTGGCTGCAAGGTCGACGCCCCTTGCCGGGTGCAGGTCCAGCCCTGCCTCGACTCCCTTGAGCATCTCGGGCTTCAATGCGGCGTTGGCCTGCGTGGTGATGGGGAACACCACGAAGGGCCGGTAGAGTTCGTTGAGTGTCGGCAGGCGAAAGCCGCTATAGGCCGCCGCCCGCAGCGACAACGCTTCCGCCACCCGGTAGAGCGCGCCCGCTCGTCCGGAAAAGGCCCAGTCCGATCGGTCGGGAAAGCGCGTCGAGCCCGTCACCGCCCCGGTCGGTCCCGTAGCGCGGAACGACCCGTCGCTGATCGTCCAGCGATCCGCCCGCGCGCCTGCCGTCAGCACCAGCCTTCGGTCGAGCGCATTCGGCGTCCAGTCGTCCTCGACGAACAGCCCCGTGGTAACCTGCCGCCCACCGGCATGACGGCGCGCGGTCAGCGGATTGGCGGCAAGGTTGGCGTTATAGGCGTCCTCCATCATCTCGCCGCGCGCAAACCGCGTGTCTACACCCATCCGCAGCACATGATCGGTGCCGACCGGTGGGCGCAGTTCCAGCTTGCCGCCGATCCCGGTCGAGGGCGTGGCACGCTGGTCGAGCGACTTGCGGAAACTGGTGGACGAAATGACGATGTTCGAGAAATCGCGCGCCTGAAGATAGGCGAGGGCATCGACCTGCCACGGCCCGCGGCTGACGAGGCGGATGCTCGCGTCCTGCCCCTGGCTCATGCTGTCGGCTCCGGCGAAGCGCAACGTGCGGCGGTCCTCGAACAGAGTGGCGCGGACCTGAACCTCGGCCTGGTCCGACAAGGGCGCGACCGCGCGGATGTTCGCCGACCAACTGTCATAGGCGGCGGGGACGGTGGCGCTCACCCTCTGGTCGCGCGGCGTCGTCTGAAACCCGTCGCCCCGGTCCCAGCGACCCGACAGGCTGACATAACCGTTGCCCAGATCCGGCGCGATGGCGGCGGCCAGTTCGCTGGCATTCCGGCTACCTGCAAAAGCGCTCGCCGAAAATATGGGCAGATCCTGACGCGTGCCGCCCGCCAATTCGATCGTGCCTGCGACCGCACCCGCACCGAAGGGGCCGATGCCACCGCCCCGCGTCACCCGCACCGACGACAGGCGGTCGGGCACGATGGCGCTAAAGGGAATGTAGCCGAAAAAGGGATCGGCGACCGGTACGCCATCCAACAGCACCAATGTGCGGCTGGACGCGTTACCGCCCAGGGCCCGCAACGTCGCGCCCTGATTGGACGGATTGGAAGACCGGCTGTCCGACCGCCGGAATTGCTGGAAGCCCGCGACATCGGCCAGCAGATTTTCGATCCGCCCCGACGCGTTGTCGACCAGCCGGTCCCGGTCGATCACCACCGATCCATAAGCAGGCGCGCCGGGCGGCTGGGCAAGGCCAGCGCCCGTCACGACGATGGTGGGTGCGGGCAGCGTCGGTTGGCCCTGCGCCCACGCGGAACAGGGTACCAGTAACATCATGGCGGTCAGGGTGGTGCGTTTCATCGCAGCGCGTTCTGCCGCCTCCGAGACCGCTTGTCACTGGGCGCGAGGGGGTAGCGATCGAATAATCGCTGGTACAGGAAAGCATCGTTGTTCCAACGGGTTCTGGCGGCTAGAGGTGGGGGATGGCTGCGCCGCCTTCCTTCAACCGTACTTCCATGGCGCTCGCCGCGCTCTCGACGATCGTCGAGTGGTACCACTTCACCCTGTTCCTGTATCTCGCGACCGTGATCGCGCGCCTTTTCTTTGTCGGGCAGGATCCGCTGCTGGCCGCGCTGGGCGGCTTTGCCGTCGCCTACCTCATGCGACCGCTCGGTGCGATGGCGTTCGGCCATTTCGGCGATCGGCATGGGCGGCGGGCAACGCTGCTGGCGTCCATGGCGCTGATGACGGTCGCAATGCTGGCGACCGCCCTGCTGCCGACCGCTGCGCAGGTCGGCCCGGTCGCTGGCGTGTTGCTCATCCTCCTACGGTGCGTGATGGGATTCGCTGTCGGTGGGGAATATACGGGCGTTGTCGCCTATCTCCTCGAAGGCGCGCCCGATCATCGGCGCGGCCTTGTCACCTCGCTGGCCGCCGCGACCAGCGAAGTGGGCGGGCTGCTCGCCGCCGGTATCAGTGCGCTCACAGTCACGTTGCTGCCCCAAGCGGCGCTTGACGGCTGGGGCTGGCGATTGCCCTTCCTGTTAGGCGCGTTGCTGGCAGGCACAATCCTGGTCGTGCGGTCGGCCATGGCCGAATCGCCGGAGTTCGAAGCGGCGCGAGACGCGGGGACGCTGGCTCGGCGCCCGCTCGGCGAAGCGCTTTCCCGGCACCGTAGCGGCATTCTGCGCGGATTTACGATCTCGGCGCTTGGGTCGATCACTTATTATATCGGCATCACCTATCTGCCCGTCCATCTGGTGGCGCAGGGCGAACTATCGGAAGCGTCGGCTTTGCAACTGGCGACCCTGGCCGCGCTGGCAGTGATCGTTGCGACTCCGTTCGTGGGCATGGCCGCTGACCGTTTCGGGCGGAAGCCGACTTTGGTCCTTCTGGCGATCCTCGCCGCTGCGCTGCCCTATCCGGCCTTCGTCCTGCTGGCAGGGGCGTCCCCGCTGGCGGTTCTGGGCAGCGCAATCCTGCTGGCGTCGTTGGCGGGCGGGGTCAGCGCGGTGGGCGCGGTCGCCACCGCCGAGCAATTCCCCGCACGCGAACGGTTGAGTGGCCTTGCCCTGGGCGCGACCAGCGCGACGGCGGTGTTCGGTGGCCTCACGCCCCTGTTGGCGCAATGGGCCGTCAGCTACACCGGTTCGTCCGCCGCCCCCGGGATCATGATCGCCATCGTCGCGCTCGCCTGCCTTCCCGTGTTGCTGGCCTTGCCCGAAACTCGTCCCGCGACGTGACGTGCGCCGCTTTGCGGCGGTCGAGCTTTGCCCCTTGCCTAGCGCGTCCTCCCACGATAGGGAGCCGCCTTCCAGTGCATGCGGAGCGGTGGCCGAGTGGTCGAAGGCGCTCGCCTGGAAAGTGAGTATACGCCAAAAGCGTATCGAGGGTTCGAATCCCTCCCGCTCCGCCATATGATTTAATACAAGTATCTGAAAACCGTGGGAACTATGGAATAGCTGAGATAGCAGTTCCCCCTTCGGTCCCACACTCAATTGAGCAGCCTCGCACAACATGAGCGTGAAAAGGACACGTGCGAACTAACGCGTGTGTCTCAACGTGCTTCGCGTCCGATCCGCCGCGGCTCCATCACCATCAGGCAGATCGAGGTCTGCGGGTGTGAGAACCTTCGGGGCCGGTCGGCTTCCCGAAAGGAAGCAGTTTATCAAAGCAAGTACAGTCGGTCGCGGCGATCGGCGCGATTCAGACTTGGACGTATGACGCGCGATCACTGCCAGGATGGCTGTAGCCGTTGACCATAGGTCGCGTTTCGGGCGGCGGCGGGTCCATCATGGGAACGTGGTCGGGGAGCAAGTCAGCGATGAGGTCGAGGCCGTGATCGATCCCGGCGTGGTTCTGTTAGCCGAACATCGTCATTATTGTCTGCGATGGCGGCGTTGCGCTC
>NZ_QFOA01000083.1 GCF_003248505.1 Sphingobium sp. | reverse complement strand
ACGAGCTCCCAGGCCTGGCCCCAGCCATCGTCGATGCACAGGAACGCCTCTTCCTCCTCGACCCAGGCCAGCATCGGCAGGAAGTCGGAATAGGCATCGCGCGTCACCGTCGCGCGCAGGCGCTGGTAGCTGAGGCCGCCCCGTGTATTTCGCGCGCTCATGGCCGGCTCTCCGGTTCGAGGGCGTCGCGGCGTGCACTGGTGGCCAGCTCAGCGGTTCCTGCAGGATCGCTCTCGCGCGTGGTGCGCAACACCGACGGCGCGGGAACCCGGCCGCCGGGTTCGACCAGATAGTCGCCGACGACCCATATGGCCTTGTCGACGATCGAATAGATGTAGCGCGGCATATAGAGGCGACCCGGCCGCTGCTTGTCCGCATAGGGAAGGATCAGCGTGCGCACCGTTCGCGATGGCCGCAGCATCGGCGAGGAAGGGCTCTCGACCACTGCGCCGATGTTGGTGGCAGCGGGTTCGGCAAGGGCAGGGGTCTTTGCATCGCGGCGCTTGGGCTCTGCTGCCCCTGACGCTTTTCCCGTCTGGAGCAGCTTGCGGTCGTTGGTAACGGCCGGATCGGACTTGGAAGATCGTCCGGCCAGCGCGTCGGCATAGGCCTGATCGGGATGGATGCACTGGCCATGGTCGCTGTTCTTGCAGGAGAACTTCTCGCTGTAGGGCGACATCACCGAACCGACCGCAGCGCAGCTCGACAGGGACAGACCGATGAGGGGGAGAGCCAGCAATGCGGGACGTAGCGTGGTCATGTTCCTGTCTCCGGTTGGCGAGTGTCAGAATTTGGCGGCGGCGCCGGGCTTGATCTCGAGGGTCACGCCCTCCTGGATCACCACGACAACGTCCTTGGCGGCGCCGACTTCGACGATGGGCCCCGCTTGCCGGGCGAGATCGAGGTAGAAGTCGGTGAGTTTGTCCGAGGACTTGGAAAGGCCCCCGGCGATGCCGGTCTTGGCGGCGTCCGCGGCATCGAGCGTGCGTACCGAGCCCAGCGCCGAGGTCGACGTGCTGCCGAAGGTGCTTTCGACCGATTGCGAAATGCCGCTGATGGTGCCGGCGATGAAAGCGCGGGCGAGCGTGGCACCGGCGCGGGTCACCACCTTGCCCGACAGGCCCTTCTTGCCGTCGGTATCGACGAAGAAGCCTTTGACGGGCTGATCGACCACCGAATGCTCGTCGAAATCGACGCAGGACAGCGAGACGAGCTGGATTTCCACCCGCTCCTTGGCGAGGCTGCCGGTGGCGTTGCCGATGACGAAGCAGCCGGCAAGGTTCGCCTTGACCTCATTGGGCAGGACTGCGGGCGCCTGGACTCTCGCGATGATCGGCTCGGGATTGCTCGTGGCGTCCCGGCTCGCCAGCGCGTCGATCCCGGTCAGGAGCCGCGCCTTCATGAAACCAGGCGGTAAATAGATCGTCCGATTCTTTTTTTTAGACGACGCCGAGGCATCGGCGGTGCCCTGAGGCCCACCCGTGCGAATGACCGCACCCGTGGCCGAGCCGATCGCGCCGACCGTCTTCTCGACCGGCGGTGCGGGCGGCGCTACAGATACGGGAGCCGTCGGCGGTGCGGGCAATCTGTTGGCGTCCGCGGAAATGTCGCCCGTCTCGGGAGGATAGGGCAGGGCCGGAACGGTATCCGGCAGTGCAGGCGGCAGATCGCCATCGCTGCCCTGGTTACCCGCAGCCGCCTTGCTGCCGGGAACCACCTTGCCTTCCTCGATGGCGCTGACGCGGTCTCCGAGCAGTTGCTGGCCGTCGAGCACTTTCTTGAGGTCGCCGCGCAGCTTCACCTCGAGGCTGTCGCCGCGTAGGCCCGCGCCCATGTTAAGCGAAGCGGCGGGATCGGCGCTCTTCACCTCTTCCTCACGCCCCGAGGCCATGTAGAGCGCGAAACCGAGCGCACCGACGGCGGCGGCGACCGCGAACTGCCGCGCGCGCAGCTTCTGCTTCGCGGACAGCCGGTCCCACTGTGCTTTCCAGTCAGGAAGACCAAAGACCGCGCCAATCCCGGCACGAGCCAGCGCATCCTCGCCTTCGCGCGCGGCCTGTTCGGCCAGGTGCGCCTGGTAGGCCGAGTGCTGATCCGGCGCGCCCGCCGCCCTGTCGTCCGGCCCGTTCATTGAACCGCTCCCCGGCGTACGACCACGAGGCGGGCGGTTTCTCCGGCCGCCAGGCGCACCCGGTCGAGGGTGATCGCGAAGATACGCTCGCCGAGACCGGCATCGACCAGCTGGCGCTCGTCGAGAACGATGGGCGCGGCGGCCTGTAGCCGGTATTCCGAGGCGGAGAGCCCGGTGCCTTCGATGGCGATCCGGCGCTGCTCGGTCAGCGAAAGGGCGGGCAGAGACGCAAGCCGTATCGCCACGCCCGATGGCGCGACCTCGCTGAAAGTCGCCGGGACATGATCGTCGAGGAGCGCCATCGTCACCGAAACCGCGCGGTCCTCGTCGGCGAGCGCGGCAAGCAGATCGCTGTTCGCCTGCGCGCGCTGGCGGGCGCCCGGCACAAGCAGCACGGTCTGCGCCGGGATCTCGGCGGGCTCGGCATAGAGCGGATAGGTCGCGCCGTTGCAGGTGACGAAGAATTCCGCAGGCTGGGTCACATAGGTCCGCGTGACCTGGCCGGCGTCGTCGACCTCGCGGGTCAGGAACTTTATCCAGGCGTCCGCGCCGCCCTTCTCGACGGCGAGACCCTTCTCGGCCGAGAACTTGACGTCCTCGATCTCGCCGCCCTCGCATACGACATGATTGATGTCGCGGTTGGAGAGGCGGATATGGCTGGTCTGGTCCGGTAGAGCCTGGATACCCTGTGCCGATGCCGGCGCTGCCAGGAGCAGCAGGCAGAGCATCGGGGCGCGGCGCAGCGACGCGCAGGGGTCAGCGTGTTTCAGCATCGAACTGCTCCTCGGAAAGACGGGTCAGCCAGAAGCGGCCGTTCTCGATCCGGTAGCCGATCCGCAGAACGCCCCGGAATTTGCGGATCACGCCGCCGATGACGCGGACTTTCTCCACCGGCACGAGGATCTCGTGGGGCGTCCAGCGCACCGGCTGGTCACCCCGGATGTAGGTGGCGATCGACAGGGTCGGATTATCGGCCAGTTCGTCGAGCACGCCGTTCAGGCTGTCGCGCATCGCGCCATAGGCGGACGGATGGACAAGCCCGAGAAGCTCCTGGAACTGGCGGTCGGCCGAATAGGCCGACCAGGTTCCCGATAGCGCGACGATGTTGCGCGTCATCGCGACGAGATAAGCTTCGGACGGTTTGCTGCCCGAGACGTAGAGGTCACCGGACGCGCCAAAGGGAACGACCACGGTGCGCGCGTTCTGGTTGGTCGTGTAGATGACCGCTCCCAGCACGACCGTGACGCCAAACATGCCGACGACCGCGACCTTGAGCAGCCGGTTCTCCTCGAAGAGGTTGGCCGAACCCTGCAGATAGCGATGGATGCCGAAGCTCGCCGGTTTACCCAGCAGCGGATCTTCGGCCGCCCGCTTGCGTGAGAGGATACCCATCGCGCCTACTCGAAGAAACGGGTCTGGGTCGGACCCGGATAGTGGGGGAAGGAAACCAGGCCCCAGCGCCAGGCGAGGTGGGACAGGTAGCCCCTGGGCTTGCTTCGCTTCCACGGGATGAAAAGGAGAAGGGCGGCGATGAGTGCCCAGCCGACAAATCCGCCCACGATCGCGGCCACGAACACGCTCGAGGTCGCGAGCAGGAACTCGTCTGATCCGAACCACAGGATCTGGACCGGCCGATGCAGATATTGCGGAAGGCGCTCGTCCATGTGCCCTTCTCCTCCTGCTTCATGACACCTTGCGAAGGTGTCGGTTTCCGGGGGCCGACCATCGGCCCCCAGCACGGTGCCGGCGCGGGGCGGGCCTGGCGGATCAGCCAGGTGCGCTCCGCGCCCGGCGTCTCAGACGACCATCCCGAAAGTCTGGAGGATGGAATCCGCCTTGATCAGGCAGACGGCCGCGACGATTGTCGGGATGCCGATCATGATGTTCGAGAAGAGGCGCGAGACGCCGAACAGGAAGGCGGCGACGCCGCCTACGAAGCCCAGCGGGCCCTTCACGCCCTTGTTCACGACGATATCGTAGATGTCGTAGCCGAGATCGCCCTGGGCCGGCGCCGAGAAGGCATGGGCCGGGCCGGCGATCAGGGCCATCACGCCCAAAGGGAGGCCGATATTCGCCGCCGCGAGAGCCTTGTTACCGAATGTACGCATCATGGCATTGCTCCAAGAAGGAGCCGTCCGGACATTCGCCTGCCGGCATCGACTGGGATCGGTGTCGGCCGGGGCGTCGGTGGACGGCTCCATGAGCCCGCCGCCGCCGGCATCCTGGTTCACCCGCCCCGCCGGGATCGGCGCAGGCTGGATGCCCTCCGGAAAGAGATCGTCGCTTTGCGCGACGGTGCGTCTGAACTCAGCGCGGCGCATCGGTTGCGGCCTTCGCCAGGGCGGGCTTCGCGTGCCGGTCGAGGAACGCCTCGAGTTCGGCCTGCTGGAAGCCCGAGATGAGCTTGCCGTCCGCGATGAGGGTCGGCGTTCCCGAGACACCCACCCTGGCGACCAGTTCGGCATCGGCGGCGACCTTGTCATGGCCGGCCGCGCATTGGCGCAGAACCGGCGGGGTTTGGCCCGAATAGGCGGCCTTGAAGGCAGCCTCGCGATTGGGCGAGCACAGGATATGCTCTGCCTTGGCCGCTGCGGTCGGGTGGATGCCGCTCACGAAGAAGATGAGCCGCCGGACCGGCTTGCCTTCGGCTGCCTTGGCGTTCCAGTAGCGGTCGAGCGCCTGGCAGTAGGGGCAGTCGGGATCGGTGAACTCGATCACCGTCGGCGCGTCCACCGGACCGATCGCCAGGGCCTTGGCCGGATCGATCGCCTTCAGGCGCCGGCTTGCGCCCCGTTCCTGGGCAAGCGCCGTCAGGTTCACGCCATTACGATCGTAGACCGTGGCGAACAGAAGATGCTCGGTCTGCGGCGCGAAATAGATGATCTTGCCGCCTGCGGTGGCCTGATAGAGCGGTCCCTCGACCGGTGCGGGACCAAAGTCCTCGAAGCGCAGGTTGGTGAAGGTCTGGTGCAACTGCTGCTCGGCTTCAGCCTGCGCGTTGGCCAGCGGGTCACCGTGAGCCTGCGCTCGCGCAGCGTCTTGGGGCTGGGCCGCGACATGCTCCGGCTCACCGGCATGGGCGGGGGCAGCCGACATGAGCGCCAGCGCTGTGACACCAGCCACGCTTGGAAATAAACCCGGCCGCTTCGGCCATGTTGATTTCGCGAGCAGGCCTTCCCGCTGCGCCGTAGGGTGCCCGGTTTCGAGCACAGGAGCTAACCTGGCGGCCATCGCCAATTCACGAGGATTGTGGAACATTGGCACACGCCTCCTTCTTCCGGCGCGTGCGATTCCGCGCGCCGGCTTTCGTCATGCGGTTCTGGCTGGGAGCGTGGTTTGGGCTGCGCTCGCCTTCCCCGTGGTGATCGGATGGATGAAGGATGAAGCGAAGAAATAACCCGCACAATAGGCAGGGTACTGAGATGCCGGTTCGGAAATACAGTGCCGGAATCGGCACGTCAGTTCCGCTTTTCGTGCCCTGCGACGTCGATTTTACCGTCTTGTCTGTGGGAGCGCTGTCGCACGACGGTTCGCTTCGATTGCGAATCAGCCAGGGAGCCTCGGCATGAGGACTTCGAGAACATACAAGCTGCAGCTCTCAGGGCAGGGCATCGACCAGTTCCTCG
Organism: Sphingobium sp.; assembly: GCF_003248505.1. Classification (GTDB taxonomy): domain Bacteria; phylum Pseudomonadota; class Alphaproteobacteria; order Sphingomonadales; family Sphingomonadaceae; genus Sphingobium. Next base: position 8,552 of record NZ_QFOA01000083.1, on the reverse strand, counting down.
CCTGCCATTGCCGGGTTGCACGCCTGGCGAAGGAATTCATCCCCTATGGCATGACCCTCTATGTCGCCATGAGTCTACTCGAAGCGAGCGACCCGGCCGATATCGCCGCCGAACTGGAATCCCCGATGTGCAATGCGCTCGGTGGTTCCTCGAACCGCTTCGTGGGGACGACGTCACACCTTGCCGATCTCGTTGAACAGGTTGGCATGCGCCTTGCCGATAGTGGCCACTGTGGTCGATCCATAGCGACATGGCGCCTTTATAATGCCGGGCTCAGTCTGCTGCTGAGTTCCGAGGACGGGGAGCTACAGGCCGCCTACCGAAGAGCGGCCCAGACCATTCCGGTCCGGCGATCGCGCTGATCCCTACTATCTGTAGGGCTTATTTGAATAATGCTTTCACCATGAAAGCGTTACTGGATTGACGTTTGGCGTAACGAACAACATTTTCCCCGAACTGGGCTGTGCACGGGAGCTTTGAGCCATTGGCAGGGAGTTCTTGTCATGCCGCTTCAGGCGATACCCACTGCACGCGATCCCTCGGTGCTTGCGACGATCAAGCTGATGTCGGGGAGACGGATAGAAATGCAACGGCGTACCGAAAAGATTACGCAGGAAGACTTCGCGGCCCGCGTCGGCATCGGCGCGCGCTGGCTGCGCGAGATCGAGGCCGGCAATCCAAAGTCGCGGCTCGACGATCACTTCCGCTGCGCGCATGCCCTGGGGCTTTCCACCGGGCATCTCGTTATTCCGCTGCTGTTCATGGAACATCAGCGGGTTTTTCCCCGCGGCCTACTCGAAGGAGACCTCTCAAAGCTCGAAACCGTCTGCATAGATGCCATTGCCCGGCACAACCTCGACACGCTCTCGCACCAGCTCTTCGCACGCGATGCCGACCAAACGCCCGACGACTGAACGATGATGTCGCCGGGAACGCGCCAGGGTGAGAAAGTCTATGCGGACCTTAAGGAAGCCGTGCTCTCGGGGCGCTATGCGTCCGACACGGAGCTGTCGATTGCGGCTATCGCCGACGATATCGGGACCAGCGGCTCGCCGGTCCGCGACGGCTTGCATCGTCTTTATGGTGAGCGGCTCCTGCAGATGGGCCCGCATCGGGGATTTAGAGTGCCCAGCTGGAATGCCGACGCGCTGCGGGACTGCTACACATGGCACGGTCATCTCATGCGCATGGCCATCAAGGCGATCGGACCAAAGGCGCTTCGGGAACCGGTGGCGCCCGAGGGATGGCTGACCGATTACAGTAATCCCGATCGCATCGTCGCGACCGCCGAGCGTATGTTTCTCACGCTGGCGAACAGGTCCTCTTCCAATGAGCTCGTGGCTGCTGTCGCCAACGCGGGTGAGCGTCTGCGCACTATCCGACTCGTCGAAACAGAGCGCTGGTCGGACTGCGCGGACGAGCTTGTCTCTGCCAATGTATTGGCAAGATTTGAGCCCGGAAGCAGGCTACTGGAGGCTATCTGGAACTACCACCGTCGCCGAATTCGGGCTGCGAATATGCTTTCTGAATCGCTAAAATCGCGGTTATAAAGCTGAAATCACTACATTAAATGACGGCCAATGCGTGCGAAAGATTATTTCATAATATAGTTCATTTATTAGTTTCACCATGAAAGCAAAAGTGGCTGAATATATTAGGGTTCCGGCATAGCCTTTCTGTCGCCACGAACAGTGTGGCGAATAGAAGGAGGCAAATATGGAACGCGAATATGAAACCACCGATGACCGTGTGGTCGAACTGGGTGTCGCCAGCGAGGTGACGAACGGCTTCGGCGGCTCGGGTGCCGACAATCCCGACCAGCAGCCCAATCCGGGAATCCTTGAGGGCTGAAATCAACTGTCTGTCCCGGTCTGCTGCACCGGGACAGACATTCTCGTTAGGTGCGAGGATGACCATCGTTCGCCTCAAGGCTGATGTCGGCTATTGCGAGCTCAACAGAAGCTTCATCTTTCTTGATGTGATGCGCGATCGCTATGTCTCGATCACGCCCGACTTGGAGGCGGCGTTTCGGCGCATTTGCGCTTCAGGCGAGGGTGTCGAGCCACATCTCGCTTTGTTACTGCTACAAACGGGCCTGTTCGAGGCCATTCCAAAAAACTTTGCCGCACAGCCATCGAGGAAGCTGATCACTCCTTCACGGGCGATCACGGTGCCAGACGTCTCCAAGGGCGCGACCTCTAAATTCATAGTCCATTGGGCCCGTGCGATATCATTGCTCGCCGTGTTCCATGGCTTCGCCAGGAGGAAATCGCTCAAGAACTCGATCGACTTGGCACGATCTCTGTCCAACCATCCCCTATTGCGCATAAAAAATGGTAATAAAGAAGCTCTTCTTACAGCATTTGGCTTCGCGACACTTCTGTTTCGAAGGAAAGATCGCTGCTTGCCGGACGCGCTGGCTTTGTTTAGCCTGCTTGCGGCGAGCGGCTATCCCGTCCAGATCACCTTTGGCGTTCGCCGCCTTCCATTTCAAGCACACTGCTGGGTACAACAGGACGACGTCGTCCTTGGGCAAGACATTGAAAATGTGCAGGCTTTCTGCCCAATATTGGCTGTCGCATGAACACGGCGTTTTCAGTCGCTCTGCGTAGAGGCGCCTGCGAGCATCCGAACTCGAAAAATGAGCAAGTAGTTGACACTTGGGAGATTTCCGCGAGCGAAGATCTATCTGTTCAATGGCTTCGCCAAGATCAATGTCTGGTGATAGGCGACTGCTTCCCGTCACTAAGCGAGCGAGGTGACGTTAGTGAAGATCCGATCCAGACTGTACGCTCAATGGCGGAAACATATTGGGGTCGCTTCATTTTTATAGCGTGGAACCATTTGACAGGTGCAGTTACCATCTATCGTGATCCGTCCGGCATGGTCCCCTGTTATTATAGCTTCAACAGCGAAACCGTGGCCATCGGCACCGATGTTCGCTCACTTGATGCCATCGGGCTCAGACAGCACCGCATTGATTGGGACGAGATCGCAAATTCGCTCATAATGCCAAATTTGAGACGCCATCAAACATGCCTGAAAGGCATCTTCGAGGTTGCTCCCGGTGAGATGGTCGTCATAGATGGTGACCGCTCTTGCCGTGACCAGATATGGAATCCGGGCAATTTTATTGGGCGAAACCGACTATGTACTTTCGAGGAGGCCGCCGAACTGCTCGAAGCCACCATGATCCAAACACTGAAGACGTGGTGCGATCGATACGCCCACCCGCTGGTGTCCGTATCAGGCGGTTTCGACTCTTCGGCCGTAGCTGTCCTCGCAAACAAATTCGGATCGACGGAACTCCTGCACCTTTACACGAGATCACCTCTGGGCGATGAAAGGCGGTATGCCGCGATGCTTGCTGAGCATCTGGGCTGCGAGATGAGTATCTCTTTATGCCAGTCAGACGCTGTCACGGTCCAAAAGAATCTGTCTTCCGGGCGCCCGCGGCCATCTGCACGGGCATTCACACAGGTCTTTGATGAGATCTCCGCCGGCTATGCGACCAGGGTCGGAGCCAGCGCTCATTTCAGCGGAGGCGGTGGAGACAATGTCTTTGGAAAATTGCACTCTGCCTATCCGTTGGCGGATCGATATCGAAGGAACGGATTTGGAAGAGACCTGATTTCGACCGCCCTTGATGTTTGTCACACCACTGGAGCCTCAATGCCAGCAGTATTGGGCCAGGCGCTACGTGGACTGAAACCTACTTCAATTCCCGAAGCGTGGAGTGTGCGGACCGATTTGCTGACCCCGAAAGTCAAGGCGACTATCAGCCAGGAACCGCATCCTTGGCTAGTTCGCTGTCGAAATGTCATGCCTGGCGAGTGGCAACTTGTCCGGAATATTGCTCGTGCCACGGCCTTGACCGACCATCTCAACATTGAAGGCGACTTGCCGACAATCTGTCCGCTTCTATCTCAGCCGATAGTCGAACAATGCTTGTCGTTTCCTACCTGGTATTGGTTGTCAGGGGGAAGAGACAGGGCACTCGCACGGGCCGCTTTGCGCGCATATCTTCCGGCGTCGATCCTTGACCGAAGAGGAAAAGGTGCATTCACTGGGCTATTGGCTGAGATTCTGCACAACAATTGGGACCGGATTTACGACGACCTTAAAGAAGGGCTTCTAGCGCAGCATGGCTTACTCGACATTGCCGCAGTCGGCGAGGTTGGGGCACAAAGCGCCGATTCAAGTAGGATATTCACTGTTCTGTATATCCACGAAACCGAAATGTGGTGCCGAAACTGGCACTGATTGCAGATCGCTCACCATTCTGGAAGGCCAATTTTCCGAGTGAGCCATTCTATATTCCTTTGATAAATGGTCAATCGATGCGCGGGCCATATCTTGATGTGCCCTTCGTCAGGATAAACGTACATCTCGATTGGCCAACCCTGGTGACGCAATTCGCGATATGTACCTAAGGCCATCCTGTACTCCGCAGATGACGCTTGAATGAGGAGGGGGACCGCTTTCGCACGAGGCGCATCAGACAACGAATCGAGTTCCCAGAATTCCCGATCTCCGCGCCGAGTGGAGGGATAGCCGCCCTTGATGTAGTGATCATCGAGAGCCACGCCTGCGATTTCAAATCCGAATGGCCCTTCGCAACATGTGCTTAGAATGGCTGCGGAAAACAGCGGAGAATTTGCCAGCGCGAACGTGGCGGTAACCGCGCCGTCGCTCAATCCCGTGATCGCGACGCGTTCGGGATCAACTATGCCGGCATCAACCAGCCTGTGGATGATTGTTTCGATGGAAGAAAGGTTACTCCTGCGATCGGCGAACCCCTTGTTGTTATACTGGTCAAACTCCGTCCCGGTACGCGGTGCGCCGCTCAGCGCGAACCACGGGGGCCGATTGAAGCTCAATACGGCGAAACCGCGTGCAGCAAGTGCTTGAATAGGATATTCGTCCCCGGTTCCTCCGCGCAGGAAGCCCCTAGATTCATATTGCACGATTACAAGCGGAAGCCGGTGATCATGTCGATAACCCGGCGGCAGTACGAGATCTCCGAAGGTGCTGATCCCAAAGGCGTTCGACCATTCCAGACGCTGAATAATTCCTAAAAGGCGTCTAGAGAATTCCGGATTGGGATCGAATATTCGGTGGCGCGTCCCATCGCCAATTGAGATTGCGATGACGGACCGAGGTTTGGTGGCCGTCTCTTCCGCGCAGAACAGATTGTTGCCAGTCAGTTCGCAGCCGAAAATCGCATCGGCCGTACTGAGCAATGCGCGCGGAGATGTTTCGCCGGGTTTCCACGTATAAAATTCGGTACGACTATCGGCCACGCCCGCGCGGCGCTCGAAAACCAATGTCCGACCGTTGCCCGACCACCAAACGCCATGGACATTCGTGCATACAGCATTGTCGCAGCCGATCACCCGTCCATTCATGCGAACATTCAGTGTCGGTTTACTACCATGGGCATTCACCAACGGTGCCGACCACGCAACTTTGTCGTGGTAAGATGCGTAGGCAACAGCCTTTTCGGGCCATTCTGTCGTCGAAGCAAGCCGCTGTCCTTCATCGGACGGAAATGGAATCGCTTTGCCATGCGCTGAATCTATGGCGCGCTCCACGAGCGGAACGTCTGCAGCAATAAGTGGACGGTCGCTGTATAAGGGGCGAAATCGCTCGTCGTACAGATACCCGGTCCGCCCCTCGTTCTTGATCTTCTCCAAGGCTTCGATCCGTCCGGGGCGACTGGAATAAAGAAGTGCCGAACCATCAGATGACCAGGCAAGAGCCTCAATATCGACCGGGGTTGTCATGAGCCGCCTGATGGAACGGTCCTGCAGGTCGAACCGCCATAGTTCCGAATGATCGGGGAACGACTTGGTATAGGCCAGCGATTGCCCATCGGGCGACCATCGGAATAGGGGGCTTTTCGGCAGGCCCTGGGGGACCTCCGCCGCTCCATAAGCCGTGCTATAGGTGGCAACGATCTCGCCACCGGAATCGATTACGAACGGTTTTCGGCGTGCATCCGTGGGAACGAGAACGACCGCCGTGCAATAGCTGTTGGCAACAGGATCGGCCTGACGAATTTGAAGTGCCAGTAGTTTGCCATCTGGCGCAAGCTTGAAAGGCTGAGAGGCGATGGCAACACCAACCCCCCCAAAATCCCTGAGGCGCAGAAGGTCATCCGGTGTAACTGACTGCTTTCTTGCCGCAGGTTCAACGGCGGTGCGTGGTAATTGACAGGCAGTATCTTGTGATTTGGCACTAACAGGAAACGGGAGCACCAGCAGCGCGCAGCCAACATAGCCCGCCAGACGGAAAAGCTTCATGTCGAGAAACTCGCAAAGAGGGGCGGTTCGATGCCGCCCTATTTTCACCAATCTTTGGAAACCGTCAGGCTAATGAAGCGTCCGATCGGCGAGAAATTGGTCGAATCGTAACTCACATAGTCGAGGCTATTGCTCGTCGGTGCGGCATAAGGTGGACGTCGATTGAGTAGGTTTTGGATATTGAACAGCAGACTTGCCTGGGTGAGGACGCCGGACTGTTCCGGAAATCTGTATCGGATAGAGGTGTCGAACGTCGTCTGCGACGCGACCTTCGCTATGGTGGTCGAACGGGTATCTTCCAGCCTGCTGACGTGATTGACATAGAACATCGAGGTGAGGCTTCCATCCGTCCAGCCGATGCTTGCGCGTGCTTTGAAGCGCGGCGGATTGAAGATGATACCAGCCATGTCGACATATGCGCTGGTTGATGACAACTTTTGCTTTGACCACAACCAGGCGCCATTGGCGTTAAGTAGGAGAGAAGAGGCATCACCGGTCGAGATTTTGTAATCGACCGTGAGATCTATGCCGTCAATTTTCTGTCTGGCAGCATTCATGTAACTGTTATTTAGAATGGCGACGACGTTATTAAGTCCGTCTGCGCCCGCATAATTATAGTATAAGTCGGCATCCGACACCGTTTGATTGATAAGCTCCTCGCTGGGGCTGTACGTGACGTATTGGGCGTACGCGGCATTCGATAGTGCCTGATAAACCGCCGTTCCAGCTAGAGGTTGGACGACTCGATCCTTATATTTGACGTTGAAATACGTCGCATGGATATCCAGGTTGCTGATAAACTCAGGATGGAACACCAGCGAGGCAGACCACGAAGTTGCCTTCTCAGGTTTGAGGTCCGGATTACCTCCAGAGGCGATGAGCAAGGTCGAGCCGGTCGGGAAGCGCTGTCCCCCGAAAGTCGCTGCCGGATACAATTGAGCGTAGGTAGCCGAGCGCAACTCGTTGAGCGAGGGAACCTTGAAAGATTTCCCCCAAGTCCCTTTCACGTCGATAGATGGCGAAATTCCGTACAAGAAGCCAAATTTTGGCACGGCAACTGCACCAATTCCTGGATAGCGTTCGTATCTCACGGCAGCGTTCGCCGACAGGCGGTAGATAAGGTTGCTCCCTTGACCAGGTTCAACAAAAGGCAATGAAAGTTCGGAAAATCCGTAGTAACTCTCGGCTGATCCCCGGGAGTCGGCTCTTGTGGCTGAATACCGAACCGACGTAAGATGATTATATCGATATCCGGCCCCGAACACGAGGTCGACGGGGTTTGACAGTAGTCCAAATATTTTTCCGGAGGTAAACGTCTCTACATTGGCCAGTTTATTGCAATAGCATCCTCTGATGTGGCTGGTCTGGGTGCTATTATAAAGTCCAATCTGGTCAAACTTGGTGTCGCTCTGTCCGTATGTCCCCATGAGATTAAAGCGCCACTCAGGCGCTATCGCGATATTGACAGACGGGGAAATCGAGTATGACGTCGTTCTCGGGCGATTTTCGTAGACATAGCCGGAGACGAGGCCCATTGTCTGGAAAGATTTCCTATGGCTATAGGTAGCGTCGATTACGAACTCTGCGGAATCCGAGATAGATTGCTGGCCTGAAAGCACTGCATTCGTCTGAATTATCTTCGGATATAACGTGTTGTTGACTGGCATGTATTTGGTATAGGCGCGCTGATCGCTATAAATTGCGGAATTGTAATCGTGACTGACCGCTGCCAAAATGCCGCCGCGTTGCCACTTTTTTCCCGCAACCAGGCTGTACTGTTGCTGAAAATCGCCACCCGAAGTTGCGCTGCCTAATCGCGCCGACAATGAAGCGCCATCATAATCACGCTTGAGGATTACATTAATGACGCCGCCGACAGCATCGGACCCGTAAATTGCTGAGGCTCCATCGGGAACAACGTCAATTCGGTTTATGGCAGCCAGCGGGATAGCATCTATATCTACCGCTTGCACAGTAGACCCATAGGAAAGACGATGGCCGTTAAGCAGTGTGAGTGTCGCATCCCCGCCAAGACCTCGAGGATTCGGCGACGAGCCCGAGGTGGCGTTGATCCCGCCTCGGCTCGTGACCCCTCTTAATACACCCGGGTTCTGTCCGCTGCCAAAATTTTGAGGAAGGGCGCGCAGCGTGTAGCGCGACGATTACGGAGTCCGGTCGGCGTCAATTATGATGGCCGATAGGTGGCCGCGCCGGTTGGTGAATTCTGGCTACCATTTGCTGTTGCGG
>NZ_QFOA01000168.1 GCF_003248505.1 Sphingobium sp. | reverse complement strand
CGCGAAGTGATCATCGAAGATATGATCGATCGTCACATGGCCGATGAGCTGGCGGTGATAAGTCGGCGCCACGCCTTTGGACGGACCCGGATGGGTCACAACGCGATAGACCTCGAGCTTCTGGCCGACCTCGGCGCCATCGGCCTTGCCGATGCAGACGACCGTGCCGTTGCTGCCCGTGTCAACGATCGAGCCGCGCATGAAGAAGGTATGTCCGATACCCTGAGCGAATGAAGGGACCGCTGCGAGCATCGAGATGCCGGCGAGCGCAACCATGATGGAGTTCTTGATCATCTTGGACTCCTCTGAGAAGTGTTGAACACTGCCGCTCGATCTCTCGAGGGGAAGACTTTGTTTCTTCGCCTTCAGGAGTATGGTCCCTGGTCCAAGCTCGGTATACGTATTGTTCGCAGCGACTGTCGGTTTGAGTAGATCCCCCGGGACCGTCGTTGATTTGTCCGTACCTCGCCAAACGGATGGCACCTGCCGCCTCCTCGGTGGGCGTCGTCCAGCATTGGTTGCAACTGATCTGTCCGGGTGCGCCCACTTGGTTCCGGGCACCTTTTGCAGATGTGGTGGGTTACGCCGTTTCCCCCCAACCGTGAGGGCTCCGCCTTCACGGTGCGTATTACCTAGGGGCAACAAAGGAGACGGTGATGAAAAGATCAGGAATGGCGTTCGCTCCCCTCTTACTGCTGGCCGCCGGCCCGGTCCTCGCCCAGGAGGCCATGCACGGCATGGATCATGGCAAGATGGGCCACTCCGACACGGGCATGATGAAACCGACACCCGCCAATCCATACCCGCGTGCCGAAATGGAGATGCATCGTAAGATGATGTCGGCCGTTGGCACCGATGCGACCGAGACCTGGGCCCGCAAGATGATCGAGCATCACCGCGGCGCGATCGCCATGTCACAGATCGTGCTCCGCCAGGCACCCGATGCGAAGACCCGGCAAATGGCTCAAAAATCGATTGCCGAGCAGAACAAGAGCATCGGTGAACTCCAGGCGATGCTCCGGTCTATGGGCAAGCGTCCTCAGTAATAAGCCTCGTTCGTCCCGCCCCCGCCGAGGGAGCGGGAGGTTCGACCAAGGAGTTTTTCGATGAAGATAGCTTTGCGATCCGCGCTGACTGCCGCAGCCTTGTTGGTTCCGGTTGCCGTCAGCGCGGCCACCCCGATCGTCATGCACCGCGACCCCGGCTGCGGCTGTTGTGCCAAGTGGGCGGCGCAGGTGCAGCGGCAGCTCGGGCGCCAGGTGCGCGTCGTCGATGATTCCAATCGCCCGGCGCTGCAGAAGCGCGCGGGGGTCCCTGCGGACGTCTCGTCCTGCCACACAGCAATCGCCGATGGCATGGCTTTCGAGGGCCACGTTCCGATTGCCGACGTGAAGCGAGCTCTGGCGACCCGGCCCGAGGGCGTACGGGGCCTCGCGGTCGGCGGTATGCCGCTCGGCTCGCCGGGAATGGAAGTGCCGGGCGTCAAGACGCAGGCCTATGACGTGGTCGCCTTCGGTCCCGGCGGGCGCCGCCTGTTCGCGCGCCACGGCAGCTGATCGGCGGTTTTTTCAGGCTAGCGGCGCAGGACCCGGCCGCCGCAGCCGGCGTAGCTCCACGGTCCAGTTCGTCTGAAAGAGCAGGCG
>NZ_QFOA01000082.1 GCF_003248505.1 Sphingobium sp. | reverse complement strand
GAGTGCAGCGAAGGCGAACGCGGTGAGTGCGCCCTGCGCCACGGCGGTGGGCCGCACCGCGCCCAGCAGTTCGCCCTTGCCGCCCTTCGTCCCGGCGAAAGCGAGGAACAGCTGGAGCAGCGCAAGCGCCGCCGCCAGCCACAGCGCGGCAAGGCCCGCCTCCGCGATCACGGCGCTATTCTCACTGGCCCGGCTTCATCTGGTGAGTCTTTTCGTCATAGGTCATGCCTTTAAGTTCGCGCGGCATGTAGCGCTCGTCATGCTTGGCAAGGAGATTGGCGGCGACGAAACGACCGCTGGCGTCCATCGCCCCTTCCGCGACGACGCCGCTGCCTTCGCGAAACAGGTCGGGCGCGATGCCGTTGAAGGTGGCGGGCACGGTCGCCTTGCCATCGGTGACGTCGAACCGAAGCGTGACGCCGTCCGGCGCGCGCCTGAGGCTGCCCTTCACCACCATGCCGCCGAGCCGGATCGCCTTCCCGGGCGCAACGCCCTTGGACCGGATGTCGGCGGGCGTGTAGAAGTAAGCCGCTTCATCCTTGAGTGCAGAGGCCGCCAGCAGGCCCGCCCCGAGGATCGCAACCAGCGCGGCGAGCGCCAGCATCAGCCGTTGATGCTTCGCCTTCATTCCGCGTCGCGCCGATCGTCGAGACTGGTTTCGGCGCGGCGCATCGCTCGCCAGCTGGCAAGGCTGAGCCACAGGACGCAGACACCCGTCAGGGCATAGGCGGCGATGACGAAAGGCCAGGGGTTCATGGGGATCAGGCCCGCGCCAAGCGCTGCATCCGCGCCTCTGCCTTGTTACGGGCGAGGATGGCGCGCATCCGCATGAGGACGATGGCCGCGAACCACAGGCTGAAACCCGCAAGCGTCAATCCGAGCGGCCAGAGCAGCGCGGCGTCGATGCTCGATCCGCGCAGCGTGATGCTCGGCCCCTGATGCAGACTGTTCCACCACACGACGGACCGGTTGATGATGGGGATGTTGACCGCGCCCACCAGCGCGAAGATCGCAGTGACGGTCGACGTCCCGCCCTGCCCCGCCGCCCGTCCGTCGCGCCCGCTCGCGTCGGCGAGCGCGATATAGCCGAGGTACAGGAAGAAGAGCACCAGCATGGAGGTCATGCGACCGTCCCATTCCCACCATGTGCCCCAGGTGGGGCGGCCCCAGATCGAACCGGTGACGAGGCAGAGTGCCGTGAAGAGCGCACCGGGCACGGCAATCGCCCGCCCCGCCACCGCCGCGAGCGGGTGACGCCAGACAAGCTGCATCAGTGCCGCGATGGCGATGCCTGTCCATCCTCCCATGCCGAGCCAGGCGGCGGGCACGTGAATATAAAGGATACGCACCGTCTGCCCCTGGAGATAATCGGCGGGCGTAACGAACAGGCCGCACAGCGCGCCCGCGACGATCAGCCCCAGCCCCGGCCAGAATAGCCAGCCGGTCAGCGGTCGCGCGATCTTCAGGAAACGGGCGGGATTGGCAAAACGATGCATCAGGGCTGCGTGTGTAGCGATGCCCGCGCAGCAATGCCAGTGCGCCATTCGGTAAGGACGACGGCAGGAAACGCAATGTTACGCGCCCGGTTCCGCCTTTTTTGTGACAGGGAGGCGACAAAGCCGCCCCGACCCACTATATGCCCGCGCACAGGCCGTCCGAAAGGATGCGCTCACGAGAACGGCAACGGAACCGGTTCGCACCCATGATCACGACCAATCCCTTCGACGATGATAAATTGCGCGAGGAATGCGGCATTTTCGGCGTTTCCCGCGCTGAAACGGCGTCCGCTATCGTTGCGCTCGGCCTTCATGCGCTTCAGCATCGGGGGCAGGAAGCCGCCGGCATCACCAGTTGGGACGGGCATGATTTCCATACCCACCGGGCGATGGGCCATGTCGCGGGCAATTTCGACCGGGACGAGGTGATTCGCGGGCTACCCGGCGGAAGCGCCTGCGGACATGTGCGTTATTCGACGACGGGCGAGACTTCGCTTCGCAACGTCCAGCCGCTCTATGCCGAACTCAACAGCGGCGGCTTTTCCATCGCGCATAACGGCAACATCTCCAACGCGATGAAGCTGCGGCGCGAACTGATTCGCCGCGGATCGATCTTTCAGTCGACGTCCGATACCGAAGTGATCATCCATCTGGTCGCGACATCCAGCTATCGGACGCTGCTCGACAAGTTTATCGATGCGCTCAAACAGATCGAGGGCGCCTATTCGCTCATCGTGATGACGCCCGAGGGCATGATCGCCTGCCGCGATCCTCTGGGCATCCGCCCGCTGGTGATGGGCACGCTGGGCGACGCGACGATCTTCGCCTCCGAAACGGTTGCGCTCGATGTCGTGGGCGCGGATTATGTGCGCACGGTGGAGCCGGGCGAACTGGTGATCGTCACCAACGGCGGCGACATCCGGTCGCATCGCCCGTTCGGCGAAACCCACGCCCGCCCCTGCATATTCGAGCATGTCTATTTCAGCCGCCCCGATTCGATCGTCGATGGATCGAGCGTCTATTCGGTGCGAAAGGCAATCGGCGCTCAGCTGGCCATCGAAAACCCGGTCGAGGCGGACTATGTCATCCCGGTTCCCGACAGCGGCGTGCCTGCCGCCATCGGCTATGCGCAGGAATCGGGCATACCGTTCGAACTGGGCATCATCCGGTCGCATTATATCGGGCGCACCTTCATCCAGCCGGGCGACAAGGTCCGGCATCTGGGCGTCAAGCTCAAGCACAACGCCAACCGCGCGCTGATCGAGGGCAAGCGGATCGTGCTGATCGACGATTCGATCGTGCGCGGCACCACATCGCTCAAGATCGTGCAAATGATGCGCGAAGCGGGCGCAGCGGCAGTGCATATGCGGATCGCGTCGCCGCCGACCAAGCATAGCTGCTTTTACGGTGTCGACACGCCCGAGCGCACGAAGCTGCTCGCGCACAAGCTGGACATCGGCGGGATGCAGGATTTCATTCACGCCGACAGCCTGGCCTTCGTGTCGATAGACGGCCTTTACAAGGCGCTGGGCGAAGCGAAGCGCGCGGACATCCGTCCGCAATATTGCGATGCCTGTTTCACCGGCGATTATCCCACCACGCTGACCGATCAGGACGAAGCCGTGGTGCAGAACCAGTTCGAATTGCTGGCCGAGCGCGTCGTCTGATCCTTCACGGGGCGGCTGGACGGTCGCCCTTCCCCTGTCCTCGACCGAGCGCCCGGCATGGGACCGGGCCGATGGGAGCTTCATGTCCGACCTTCCCCTTTCCGGCAAACTGGCGCTCGTCACGGGTGCGAGCCGCGGCATCGGCGCGGCAACGGCGCAGGCGCTGGCCGCTGCGGGTGCGCATGTGGTGCTGACCGCGCGGACCGGCGGGGGCCTCGAAGAGGTGGAGGATAGCATTCACCGGGCGGGCGGCAGCGCAACCATCGCCCCGCTCGACCTGACCGATGGGGACAGCATTGGACGACTGGCGCAAGCCATCGGCGGACGGTGGAGCGCGCTCGACATCCTCGTGCTCAATGCCGCGACGCTGGGTTCGCTGGCGGCGGTGCAGGCGATTGACGCCAAGGAATTCGCCCGCGTCCTGACGCTGAATGTGGGGGCGCCCCAGGCCATGATTTCGGCGTTCGACGGCATGCTCCGCTCCAGCACGGACGCACGGATCGTGGCGCTGACATCGTCGGTCGCGACGCCGCGCGCCTATTGGGGGGCCTATGGCGCTTCGAAAGCGGCACTGGAAACGCTGATCGGGGCCTATGGTGAGGAGGTGAAGAACATTTCCGCCATTCGCACTCACATCGTCGATCCGGGCGCGACACGCACGGCGATGCGGGCACGGGCCTTTCCGGGGGAAGATCCGGCAACGCTCAAGGCGCCCGAGGCCGTTGCCGATGCCATTGTCGCACTGGTGACGGCGGATACGCCGACCGGATACCGAACGCGCGTTGAGGGCTAAACGGTCAGGCGGGCTTTACCAACGTCACCTGCGCCACGTCGATCCCCCCGCCCAGAAATCCGCCTTCGCAATACATGAGATAGTAGCGCCATAAGCCCACGAAATGCTGGTCGAATTCTGCTGGCAACAGACCTTCGTCTATGGCCCGGTCGAACCGATGCCGCCACCGCCGCAGCGTTTCGGCATAATGGATGCCGAAGCGTTTCTCATCCCGCCATTCCAACCCCTGCGCTTCGGCAAGCGCCCTAAATTGACGTTGCGAGAGGAGCATCCCGCCGGGAAAGATGTAAGTCTGGATGAAGTCGGCGGCGCGGGCGTAGCGATCGAAGATGTCATCGTCGATAAGGATATACTGGATTGCCGCCCTGCCGCCCGGTTTGAGCAGCCGGTGGATGGACCCAAGATAGGTCGGCCAGTAACGCTGGCCCACCGCCTCCACCATTTCGACACTTGCGATGGCATCGTAACTACCCACCGCATCCCGATAATCCGTCAACAAAATCCGCGCTCCGGTGCCGAGTCGGTCACGGGTATATTCCGCCTGCTCGGTCGACAGAGTAAGGCCCGTATAGTGCAGGGCGGCGCGTTCCATCGCCTGCTCGGCCAGACCGCCCCAGCCGCAGCCGATCTCCAGCATCGAATCGCCGTCCTTGAGAACGAGCCGGTCGAGGATCGCATCGACCTTCCGCCGTTGCGCCTGCTCCAAGCTTTCGATCCGGTCGCCGGGGTCGCGAAACATCGCGCTGGAATAATGCATCTGCGAGTCCAGCCACAGCGCGTAGAAGTCATTCCCGAGATCGTAGTGATAGGCGATATTGTGGCGAGCGCCCGCAGGATTGTTGCGTCGTGCCCAATGCCAAAGCCGCCCTGCCCAGCGTGCAGGCCCATTGGGCCGTGCCGTGCGTCCGAGTGCTTCGGCGTTGCGCATGAAGAGCGCGAAGAGCGGGACCGGATCGGGGCTGGACCATTCGCCCGCAGCCCACGCGCGATACCATCCTGCCGATCCGCCGCTCGCCAGCCGGATCAGCGCGCGCCACCGGTACAACTGGACCACACAGGCTGGGCCGTCGCGCCGACCGCCCAGCAACCGTCGCGTCCCGTCTGGCAGGTGCGCTTCCAGCGCACCATGGTCTAGCCCGACGTCGAGCCGGTCAAGGAAGCGGTGAAATAGCGGCGCTACCCATCGCGCGAGGCGTGTGGGATGTCCGCTTACGGGCGGGCGGCGAACGGAAAGGGCACGGCGGCCACGACGCGGATCGGTTGCGTTCATGACGTCACTCCTGCCGCAAGCCAGCCACCGCTGCAATCACCCCTTCATATGACGGTAAGCGGCCAGCGCCCGTTCGCGCCCTTCCTTGTGACCGATAATCTTCGCGGGGTAATCCCTGGGCCGGGCATCGTGCGCATCGGGATCGTGAATCGCGTCGTCAGACAAGTCTTCAAGTTCAGGCACCCATTGCCGGATATATGCCGCCGCATCGAACTTTTCCGATTGGGTAAGCGGCGCCATGATGCGGGTAAACAGATTTGCGTCGACGCCGCTTCCTGCCACCCACTGCCAATTGACGCTGTTATTGGCATAATCGGCGTCCACCAGCGTATCCCAGAACCAGCGCGCCCCGTGCCGCCAGTCGATCAGGAGATGCTTGATAAGGAAGCTGGCTGCAATCATGCGCACACGGTTATGCATCCAGCCGGTCGTCCAAAGTTGCCGCATTCCCGCATCCACAATGGGATATCCGGTACGCCCCTGCTTCCACGCGCTGAAATCGCTTTTCGCTTCCCGTAGGTCGCGCCATGGCAGCTTGTCGAAATCGGAGCGTGCGTTACGCGAACCGTAGGCGGGAAACTCACAAATCTGACTATGGGCATAATCGCGCCAGATCAGTTCCTTAAGATAGACATCTGCGTTCTGACCAGAAGCGCAGATTCGCGACCATATATAAGCGGGAGACACCTCCCCATAATGAAGGTGGGGCGAGAGGCGGGACGTGCCCTCATTCGACGGAAGGTTGCGCGCATCGGGGTAGGCCGCGACCTCATCCAAAAATGCAGTCACATTCCGGCGTGCGCCGTCCTCACCGGGGGTCCAGTCGTCAAAGAACGCGGATGCCCAATCCGGGCCTGTCGGGAGCAGCGCCCAATCGTCCAGCGAATCGCTGGCGGGCCAACGGGGAGGCGCGTCGATCGATCGCGGCGCCTGACGCGGCTGGGCTGGCGGCATATGCTCCATCACAGCGCGCGAGAAGGGCGTGTAGATGCGGTAAATGCCGCCCGCCCCGGTTCGGACAGAACCCGGCGGTAAGAGCAGCGCGCCATCGTTCAGGCATAGATCGAGCGAGTTCGCGACCCCCTTCTCCGCCTTGCGCCACCATTGTTCATAATGATGCAGCGCATGCACCCGGCTCGCCCCCGCTTCCTTCGCAAGCTTTGCCATCACCTCAGCGCTCGCGCCCCGCCTCAGGATCAGGCGCGATCCCTTTGCACGCAGGCTTTTATCCAAAGCTACAAGGCTGTGGTGAAGCCACCAGCGGGACGCCCCGCCGATGGTCCAGTCGTGCGGGGCATCATCGTCCAGGATATACACCGGAATGACGGGGCCCTCCTCCACCGCCGCAAGCAGGGCGGCCTGATCGGACAAGCGAAGATCCTGGCGAAACCAGAGAAGGACAGGAGCGGTCATGGAGGACCAATGCGGCCCTGCCCGGTCGGTTCCAACCCACCCGAGGGGCCATATTGTCGGCATCGGTCCACCGCAAAAACGATTCGCCGAATGGACGGGGGGCGATGCGCTCACTATCTCCTTCAGGCGAACGGCTCGACTGCCGCGACGCGCGCCTGGGGAGGCGGCTGCGTAACGACGACGATGGGGACATGATGGCTACGACGCCGAACGAACGGGAACCAGCCTACCGACCATGCGTCGGCATCATGCTGGTCAACAGGGATGGCAAGGTCTTCGTGGGCCAACGTCTCGATAATGTGGTCGAGGCCTGGCAGATGCCGCAGGGCGGTATCGACGAGGGCGAGGATTCGCGAACGGCCGCGTTGCGCGAATTGGGCGAAGAAACGGGAATCGCCAGCGATCTGGTCAATATCATTGCCAAGGCCAAGGACGAGCATTTCTACGACCTGCCACCTGAACTGATCGGAAAATTGTGGGGCGGGAAATATCGTGGACAGCGCCAGGAATGGTTCCTTGCGCGCTTTCTGGGTGAGGACGACAATATCGACATCCAGACCGCCCACCCGGAATTTCGCGCGTGGCGCTGGGCCGATCCCGAAACATTGCCGGACCTGATCGTGCCGTTCAAGCGCAAGCTCTATCGCGACATCCTTCAGGAATTCAGAGCGTTGATCTGAACGAATACGCCCATTTTAGGGCTTAAAATATCGCGTCGCCAAGCTATGACGAGGCCATGCGCGCGTTGATGATATCGTTCCCATTGCTGATTGCCGCCGTTCCGTCCGGCGCGCTGGCCGACGACGCGCTGCTGCCGCCGGCGGTGCGTGAGATGATGGAAGCGGCGATTGCCAACGGCAACGAAACCGACATCGCCACCGTCGCAAAGATCGCCAAGCAGACCAACCCCGCTTCCGCCGACGAAATCCAGCGCATGGTCAAAAGCTGGAAGGACCGGACGAAAGCAACGCGCAACATGGTGATCCGCGAGGCGGCCTTTACCGACCTGTGGACCGGGCGGATCGAGGCGGGGGGATTTCGATCCACCGGTTCGACCAGCGAACTGGGCATCTCCTTCGCGGCGACCGCCACGCGAACGGGGATTCAATGGACTCATAAGCTGAGCGCCGCCGCCGACTATCGCCGGGCGAACGGCGTCACGTCGCGGGAGCGCTACACGGCAGGATACGAGCCGCGATTCGAATTCAACCCGCGCGGTTTCGTTTATGGCCTCGCTCAGTTCGAGCGCGATACGTCCATCGGCTACGACGAACGCTATACCGTGTCGACGGGCGTGGGTTACAAGCTCATTCTGTCCAAGCCGGTCGATCTGTCCGCAGATATAGGCCCATCGGTACGTCACGCGAAATATGTGATCGGGCCACGCGAAACGAAGCTGGGCGTTCGCGGATCGATGGCTCTGGCATGGCGGGTGGCCCCGGCCGTGACGGTCAAGCAGACAGCGTCCGCCTATGCCGAAAGCGACGTGGTCACATTCAACACGCTTACTTCGCTGGAAACGAAAGTCACGTCGCGATGGTCGACCGCCATATCCTACACGATGCAGTATGAGTCGGAGACATTGCTGTCGGACCGGAACCTCAACACGCTCAGCCGACTGACGCTGACATATGATTTCTGAACCACGCAATTTTCGTGCGGGGTTGAAGGAGACTGTCGCGGTCTGATAGACCGGGCGGATGGAGAGATTGACCGCCGCCGAACGCGAATTGATGGACCGTGCCGCCGATGCGCCGATGCTGGCGCAGGTCGAACGATGGTCCGCGATCAACAGCGGTTCGCGCAATCTTGCCGGGCTGGCGCGCATGGCGCACGAACTGACGGACGCGTTTTCGGCCCTACCCGGCGAGATCGGTCTGGTGGACGGATCGGGCGTCGATGCGGTCCAGCCGGATGGAGCCGTCGCTCCCATCGCGCATGGGCAACATCTGCACCTTTCCGTCCGACCCGATGCGCCCGTTCGCATCCTGCTGACCGGGCATATGGACACGGTTTTCCCATCGGACCATCCTTTCCAGACGCTGCGCTGGATCGAGCCGGGCGTGCTCAACGGGCCGGGCACCGCCGATATGAAGGGCGGCATCGCCGTGATGCTGGCGGCATTGCGCGCCATCGAGCGGTCTGCGGAAGCGCGGCGCATAGGCTACGATGTCGTCATCAACAGCGACGAGGAAGTGGGCAGCCCCTCCTCCGCCGGCCTGCTTCGGCAGGCGGCAGCGGGAAAGGTCGCCGCCTTCACCTATGAGCCAGCGCTGCCCGACGGGACGCTGGCCGGCGCGCGGGCGGGGAGCGGCAATTTCTCGATCGTCGTCACCGGGCGCAGCGCTCATGCCGGACGCAATCCTGAGGAGGGGCGCAATGCTCTGATCGCGGCGGCGGATCTGGCGCTGCGCCTGAAGGCGGCGAGCGGCGCGGGCTTTTCCTGCAATCCGGCAAGGATCGAGGGCGGCAGTCCCAACAATGTGGTGCCCGATCATGCCGTGCTGCGCGTCAATTTCCGCCCGCGCTCATCGGAAGACGAAGCCGCCGCGCGTGCGTTGATCGACCAAAGCATGGCGGATGTCGCGCGGGAGCATGAAGTGGCGCTGCACCTCCATGGCGGGTTCGGACGCCCGCCCAAGCCCATGGACGCCAAGGCCGAGCGGCTGTTCGGGCTGGTGCGTCAGTGCGGGGCCGACCTTGGCCTGCCGATCGCATGGCGGGACACGGGCGGCGTGTGCGACGGCAACAATATCGCGGCCTGCGGCGTGCCGGTGGTCGATACGATGGGCGTGCAGGGCGGCAGCATTCACAGCGACGCGGAATTCCTGCTGACCGACAGCCTGCCAGAAAGAGCGCAACTGTCGGCGCTGGCGATCTGGCGCATCGCGCACGGACAGCTTCCCACGATTGCGTAAAAGAAGAGAGGGCCAGGATTTTGAGCTTCATCATGCGCATAGCGCGCGCGGACGATTTGCAGACGCTTTATGAGATGGCGAAGCTCACCGGGGGCGGCTTCACCAATCTGCCGCCCGACCGCAAATCGCTGGCCGCCAAGCTGGAGCGGACGGAGCAGGCGGTCGCGCGGGAAGATGAAGCGGTCGCCGACGACCTGATCGTCATGGTGCTGGAAAATACCGAAACAGGGCAGGTGCGCGGCACCTGCCAGATCTTCTCGACCGTGGGACAAAGCTGGCCCTTCTATTCCTATCGCCTCGGCGTGATGACGCAGCATAGCCGGGAGTTGGGCCGCACCTTTCGCGCACAGATGCTGTCGCTGACCACCGATCTGGAAGGGTCGGTGGAAGTGGGCGGACTGTTCCTGCATCCGCGCGAACGAGCGGAGGGGCTGGGCCTGTTGCTGGCTCGGAGCCGATATCTTTATATCCGCAACCATCGGGCGCGCTTCGGCGATCGGGTGATAGCGGAACTGCGCGGCGTGATCGACGAAGCGGGAGCTTCGCCCTTCTGGGACGGACTGGCAGGGCGCTTCTTCGGCATGAGCTTTCAGGAAGCGGACGAATTCAATGCGGTGAACGGCAACCAGTTCATCGCCGACCTGATGCCCAAGACACCCATCTATACCGCCATGCTGACCGACAGCGCGCGCGCGGTCATCGGCCTGCCCCATCCCAACGGCCGCGCGGCGATGCGGATGCTGGAGACCGAAGGCTTCGAAAATGCAGGCTATATCGACATTTTCGACGGCGGCCCGACGATGGTGGCACAGACCAACCAGTTGAGAAGCATCGCCGCCGCGCGCGACGTGACCATGGCCGCCACACACCAGAACGGCGGCGAAAGGATGCTGATCGCGACCGGGCGGCTGGCCGATTACCGCTGCACCTGGGGCTTCGTCCAGGAAAGCGGCGATGGCGCCTGCTCACTCGATGCCGCGAGCGCGGCGCGGCTCGGATTGCGAGAGGGAGACAGCTTCACCATGGCGGGACGGGCATGAGCGTACGGGAAATCAATTTCGACGGCATCATCGGCCCAAGCCACAATTATGCCGGGCTGAGCCGGGGCAATCTTGCGTCCGCCCGGAACGCGGGGGCGGCCTCCCATCCCCGGGCGGCGGCGCTTCAGGGGCTGGAGAAGATGCGCGGCAATGTGCGACTCGGCCTGACGCAGGGCATCCTGCTGCCGCAATGGCGACCCGACAGCGCATGGCTGACGCGGCTCGGCACCGATGTGGGATCGGCAGAGCCGCACATCCGCGCCGCCGCCATGTCCGCTTCCTCCATGTGGGCGGCGAATGCGGCTACGGTGTCGCCCGCCAGCGATACGGCGGACGGACGCACGCACCTGACCGTCGCCAACCTCGTCACCATGCCGCATCGCAGCCATGAATGGCCGCAAACACTGGCGCAATTGCGCGTCGCCTTTTCCGACACCCGCGCCTTTGCGGTGCACGATCCGGTCCCCGCCCCCTTCGGCGACGAAGGCGCGGCCAATCACATGCGCCTGACCGAGCGGCACGACCGGGCGGGCATCGAGATATTCGTCTATGGCCGGTCGGGCGGCGCTTTTCCCGCAAGGCAGCATGTCGAAGCGAGCAAGGCCGTCGCCCGCGTCCATGGCCTGAACCCCGCCCGTACATTCTTTGTCGAACAGTCGGAGGAAGCGATCGCCGCCGGGGCATTCCATAACGACGTGGTCGCCGTCGCCAACGAAACCGTCCTTTTCGCGCACGAACAGGCGTTTGCCGACAAGGATCGTTTCTACACCGACCTGCGCGCCGCTTTTCCGGCAGTCGAAATCGTCGAAGTGCCGGCGAACGCGATCAGCCTGGCCGATGCGATCAAAAGCTATCTGTTCAACGCGCAGTTGGTGACACTGCCCGATGGCGACGGCATGGCACTGGTCCTGCCGACCGAGGCGCGGGAAACGCCGACAGTGTGGCGCTGGCTGGAGCAGATGGTCGCGGGGAACGGCCCCATCCGCCATCTGGTGCCAGTGGACGTGCGGCAGTCGATGGCCAACGGCGGCGGGCCTGCCTGCCTGCGCCTGCGCGTCGTGGCCGATCCTGCCGACATCGACCCGCGCTTCCTTGTCGACGAAGCGCGGATCGATGCGATTGCCGCCATCGTCGCGCGCTATTGGCCCGAACGCATCGCACCGGACGACCTGGGCGACACCCGCCTCATCGCCCAGATCGAACAATCATGGTTAACGCTTGTTGACCATTTGCAGCTTTCGAGCGACCTCCAGCCCTAGCGTCGGGGAAACACGCTGGACGAGTCGCCATGGAACGGATCAAGAGCCTTTTCATCATCAAGACCAAGTTCGAGGCGTTTCTCGTCATCTACGCGCTGGCGCTGGGCGCGACGCAACGAGGTGCTGTGTATTTGAGCCAGTATCCCGGTACGGGCGGCAAGCTGCTGGCAGCGGCCTGCTGCGGCGCGGTTTTCATGGCAGGCGGCAAAATACTGGACGCGCTGGAGTATCAGCGCGGCGTGTGATCGCATGATCGATCCGTAGTGGAGCTAAAAACCCGCCTCGCTTTGGTATCGGTGCGATGGCGCTGCGGAAATGCAAACCAGAACGGATCATTGGCCAACCAAGCTTTGACCGACGCCGGCCTATCATCGCCCGATGGACAGGATATCGGCTATCGCAGCGAATGACAGGCCGTGCCGTGCACGGTCGACGATCTACGCTGATCGGCGGGGCAGCGTGCTGGTGGAAGCTGCGTTCGCGCTACCGCTGCTCGCGCTGCTGCTGACGGGCATTTTGGGGTATGGCTGCTGGTTCATGACCGCGCACAGCCTGCAACAGGCGGCCAACGATGCGGCGCGCGCCGCCGTGGCGGGGCTGGATGCCGGTGAACGGCGTGCGCTGGTCGATCAAAGCGTCGCAGCGGCCCGAAGCGCCTTTCCGGTCCAAGGCGCGGAGACGATCACCGCCACCACAAGCGAACATGGCGGGTTCTACAGGGTAACGCTGCGCTTTCGCCTCGCCAATGCGGCGGTTTTCGCTGCGTTACCGGTCGCGTTGCCAAGCGAAGAGCTGGAGCGCAGCGCCGTCGTTCGGCTGACCGCCTCATGACGGAGAAACACCCCTCGCTGCCCACCGACCGCCGGGGTGGGATCAGCGTGTTGCTCGCAGGATCGATGTTCATGCTGGCGGGCGCGGCGACGGTGGCTGTCGATCTGGGATCGGTCTATCTGGCACGTCGCCAGTTGCAGGGTGTCGCCGACGCAGCTGCGCTGGCCGGAGCGCAGGGCGGAACCGAGGCGGCGACGCAGCTGCTGGAACGGAGCGGCGTCGCAGGGGTGCGGATGCAGTCGCTGGAGACAGGCACTTACGCGGCGGACCCTGCGGTCGCCGTCGCGGAACGGTTCCGCGCCGATCCTTTCGTGTCCAGCGCCGCACGAGTGACGGTGACGCGCCGCGTCCCGCTGTTCTTCGGGCGCTTGCTGGTCGGTCGCGACGGCGTTTCCATGTCCGCTCGCGCGGTCGCGGCGCGCAGCGATGTCGCGGCCTTCTCGCTCGGTACCGGTCTGGCCTCGCTCAGCGGAGGCTTGCCCAACATGCTGCTGTCGAGCCTTGCCGGAACCGAACTGAACCTGTCGGTCCTCGACAGCAACGGACTGCTAGGCGCCAATCTCGACCTGCTTCGCGTCGCCGATGCTTTGCGGATACGACTGGGCCGCGATGGGGAAGCCTATGGCGCGTTGTTCGACCGTGACATTCCCCTGGCCGAACTGCTGGGCGCCATGGCGGACGTCTCGGTCGGATCGCCCGCCGCCGCGACGCTCCTCGCGCTGGCGGGGCGCATACCGGGGCGGTCGGTGCGGCTGAGCGATGTCATCGACCTCGGACCGGTGGGCGGAGCCGCCAGTCCGACAGGCCAGCCCTCCATCCTGATCGACGCCTTCTCGATGCTGCGCATGATCCTGTCGCCGCCTTCGGGGACGAGCGTGCCGATGGACCTCAACGTTTCCGTCCCCGGCCTGACCGCGACCCGGCTGATGCTGATCCGGGGGGCGGGTGAGGCGCATTCGCCTGCTCTTGCCGTCACGGCCAGTCGCGACGTGGTGATACGAACTGGCCAGATGCGGCTTTATCTCGACAGCAGCGTGTCGGCATTGTTGCCCGGTATCGCCTCCGTCAGGGTGCCGATCTATATCGAACTGGCGGCAGCGGAGGCGCGCCTGTCGCAAGTGGATTGCGGGTCGCCCGGCGGGGTGACGCTGACGGTCAAGCCCTCGCTCGGCTCGGCGGCATTGGGAGATGTCGATACCGCCGCTTTCACCAACTTCGCCGTTGCGCCCAATGTCCGCCCGGCGGTGCTCGCCCAGGCTCTTGGCACGCGGGTGACCGGGGCCAGCCATATCCTGCTGGGCGGGACGCAGAGCCACACAGTCAGCTTTTCGACGGCCGACATCGCGGCGCAAAAAACGAAGACAGTGAGTACTGGCGACCTGACCGGGGGAATCGCCGCCAGCCTGATGCAGCGCGCACAGATCCGCGTGACATTGTTGGGGATCACGCTGGATGCCAGCCCGCTCGCGGGATCGGTCGGCGGCGTCCTGAGCGCCGCCGCACCCGTGCTGGACGGCATCGTCAACAATGTCATGGGAACGCTGGGCGTCCGGTTGGGAACGGCTGACGTGCGCGTCCATCAACGGCGGTGCGGGATTGCGACGCTCGTCGCGTGATGGAGTGGTGCACCCGGAGCGATTCGAACGCCCGACCCTCAGATTCGTAGTCTGATGCTCTATCCAGCTGAGCTACGGGTGCATGCACTCGACGGAACGTAACGCCCCGCCTCATGTGTCCAATGGTGCACCCGGAGCGATTCGAACGCCCGACCCTCAGATTCGTAGTCTGATGCTCTATCCAGCTGAGCTACGGGTGCGATTGGAGAGGCGCAGATAGAAGCGTGCGGCAGATTGAGCAAGCCCCTTTTTTGCGGTTTTGCGACCCTTGGCGAG
>NZ_QFOA01000167.1 GCF_003248505.1 Sphingobium sp. | reverse complement strand
CTGCTTGCGGGCGGCGTCGCGAGCCGCGCGCGCTTCGGCCAGCGTGAATTGCGGGTATGGCCCTATCGCCAGTTTTCGCTCTACGCCATTCATAAGGTATTTCAGCCGCCACAGCTTGCTGCCCTTTGGATTGACCAGCAGATATAGCCCCAGTGAATCCGAGACTTTATAGGCCTTCGCTTTGGGTTTGGCGTTACGAACTGCGGTGTCTGTCAGCACGATGGGGGCCTCCGTTCTGCGGGGGCTTCGCGAGGCCCCCAGATTCGGCCCCATCGACTGCAATTATGGGCAATCAGAGGCGGTCGCCGACGATCAGCGAATGCCCTCAAACTACCGGAAATCAGGGATTTTTTCAACCGTTCGCGGGTGTCGGCAAACAGGAGATTGGTAGCGGAGGAGGGACTCGAACCCCCGACACGCGGATTATGATTCCGCTGCTCTAACCGGCTGAGCTACTCCGCCCCATGGGCTGGCAAGGCGCAAGGCCCTGCGGTGAGGCGGCGCTATACGCAGGGCGGAGCGGTGGGTCAACGGGGCTTTTGCAAAAATCCCTTGCTACGCCCTTGCTGCTGCCAACCGAACAAAATGCCGCGACATGGAGGCTTTCCGTCGATTTGATCGTTGAAGCGACCGCCCGGCTGGCGACGTGCAGATTTCCTATTGCATTCCGTCGAGCGCCGCGCCCTAATGTTGCGATGCACAACCGGCCTGTTGGGCCGAGGGAGGATTGACCACTTGCCCTTCCACGAAATGTTTGAGCCGGACGGTTCGATACGCCCCTGTTACGGCGAGGTTCAGCAATGGGTGGAGCGAACGGGTATAGCCGGTCTCAATCGCCGCCTAGATGAGGCCGAGGCGATTTTTCGCCGCATCGGAATTACCTTCGCGGTCTATGGCGAGGGCGGGGATCCGGAACGGCTGATCCCCTTCGACCTGCTGCCGCGCATCTTCACCGCTCAGGAATGGAGGGTTCTCGATCGCGGCATTCGCCAGCGCGCGCGCGCGCTCAACGCGTTTCTCCACGACGTCTATCATCGCGGCGAAATCGTGAAGGCGGGCATCATGCCTGCGGACATCATATATCGAAACAGCGCCTATTGCGCCGAGATGGCCGACTTCACGCCGCCCGGCAAAGTGTACAGCCATATCGTCGGCATCGATATCGTTAGGACCGGCCCCGGCAGCTTCGAGGTGCTGGAGGATAATTGCCGTACGCCATCGGGCGTATCCTATATGCTCGAAAACCGCGAGATCATGACGCGGATGTTCCCCGAACTGTTCGAGCAGGGGCTCGTCGCACCTGTCGACGATTATCCCGCCGAATTGCTCAAGAGCCTGAAGGAAGTCGCGCCCCCGGCGTGCAAGGGCGATCCGGTGGTGGTCGTGCTGACGCCCGGCTCGCTCAACAGCGCCTATTATGAACACAGCTTCCTTGCCGACCTCATGGGCGTCGAACTCGTGGAGCCAGCGGATCTTTTCGTCGATAACGACCGCGTATGGATGAAGACGACGCTCGGGCCGAAGGCGGTCGATGTCATCTATCGTCGAATCGACGACGAATATATTGATCCGCTCGTGTTTCGCCCGGACAGCCTTCTGGGTATTCCCGGGATATTCAACGTCTACCGAAACGGCGGAGTCACACTCGCGTCCGCGCCGGGATCGGGCATCGCGGACGACAAGGCGGT
>NZ_QFOA01000081.1 GCF_003248505.1 Sphingobium sp. | reverse complement strand
CGAGCAGATGATCGACGGCCTGACCGGCCTGCACTATGAAAACTTCATGCTGCACTATAACTTCCCGCCCTATTCGGTCGGTGAAGTGGGCCGCTTCGGCGCCCCGGGTCGTCGGGAAGTGGGTCATGGCAAGCTGGCCTGGCGCGCGCTGCATCCCGTGCTGCCGGGCAAGGACGAGTTCCCCTATACGATCCGCGTCCTGTCCGACATCACCGAATCGAACGGCTCTTCGTCGATGGCGACCGTCTGCGGCGGTTCGCTCTCGATGATGGATGCGGGCGTTCCGCTGAAGCGTCCGGTTTCGGGCATCGCCATGGGCCTGATCCTGGAAGGCAAGGATTACGCGGTCATCAGCGACATCCTGGGCGACGAGGATCACCTCGGCGACATGGATTTCAAGGTGGCAGGGACCGAAGCCGGCATCACCACGATGCAGATGGACATCAAGGTCGCCGGCATCACGCAGGAAATCTTCGAAGTCGCGCTGCGTCAGGCAAAGGAAGGCCGCGCCCATATCCTGGGTGAGATGAGCAAGGCGCTGTCCTCGACCCGCACCGAATTGTCGGCGCATGCGCCGCGCATCGAGACGATCCAGATCGACAAGTCGAAGATCCGCGACGTTATTGGCACGGGCGGCAAGGTCATCCGCGAAATCGTCGCGGAAACCGGCGCGAAGGTCGACATCGACGATGAGGGTATCATCAAGATCAGCTCGTCCGACACCGCCCAGATCGAAGCGGCCAAGAAGTGGATTCTCGGCATCGTCGAGGAGGCGGAAGTCGGCAAGGTCTACACCGGCAAGGTCGTCAACATCGTCGATTTCGGCGCTTTCGTGAACTTCATGGGTGGCAAGGACGGTCTCGTCCATGTGTCCGAAATGAAGAATGAGCGCGTCGAAAAGCCGACCGACGTTGTGTCGGAGGGTCAGGAAGTGAAGGTCAAGGTCCTCGAGATCGATCCGCGCGGCAAGGTCCGCCTGTCGATGCGCGTCGTCGATCAGGAAACCGGCGAGGAACTGGAAGATACGCGTCCCGCCCGCGAACCGCGTGAACCGCGCGGCGATCGGGGCGGTGAAGGTCGAGGCGACCGCAGTCGCGGTCCGCGTCGCGACGGAGGCGATCGCGGCGGCCGCGGCGGTGACCGTGGTCCCCGCCGTGACCGTGGTCCCCGGAGCGAGGGTGGCAAGAGCGACGA
This sequence comes from Sphingobium sp., assembly GCF_003248505.1. Classification (GTDB taxonomy): domain Bacteria; phylum Pseudomonadota; class Alphaproteobacteria; order Sphingomonadales; family Sphingomonadaceae; genus Sphingobium. The sequence continues at coordinate 13,915 of NZ_QFOA01000081.1, read as the reverse complement.
AGACGGTTCGAGCGCAGGTCTGCCCGACTTTCTGACTCAGGACTGACCCGGGCGCGCCCCCGGGCGCATCACGGGAAGGATCGATGACTTTATGGGGCGTCCGGTGGATCGGGCGCCCCATATTGCGTTGTGCGCGGGTCGATCCTAACCTCGATCAAGGCGATCGATGAAAGTTGTGCTACAGTAACGATAGACGGTGGGGACAATCATGCAGCGCAATAACGAGAGCTTCGTGGAGCGCCTTCCGCTGGTCTTCGAAACGCCCGCCTATGCCTATCTGTTGACAATGTTTCTATGCGCTGGGGCTTGGGCCTTGCGCGTCGCAGCAGCGCCTATTCTCCCCACCGGCTATCCATTCGTCACCTTTTTTCCGGCGGTCATTCTTGCTTCCTTCCTGTTCGGCATCAGGCCGGGCCTCTTTGCGGCCATCCTGTGCGGCGGGCTCTCATGGTTTTTCTTCATCCCGCCCTATCATGAGATGACCTTCAACCCGGCGGTGGCCGTGGCCCTGTCGTTCTATGTCGGGGTCGTCGGCGTGGACATCGCGCTGATCCACTTCATGCAGCGGGCAAACTATCATCTGGCGCTGGAGCGGGAGCGGAGCCGCGCGCTGGCGGACAATCGCGAACTTCTGTTCCGCGAGCTTCAGCACCGGGTGTCGAACAATCTTCAGGTCGCCGCCGCGATGCTGGGTTTGCAGCGCCGCCATATCGATCACGATGTGGCCAGGCGTGCGCTGGACGATGCGTCCGCACGACTGGCGCTGATCGGCCGGATCAGCCGGGCGCTCTACGATCCTTCGGGGTCGGGGAAGGACATGCGCGCCTTTCTCGAAATGCTGACCGAGGATATCGTCGTCGCTTCGGGCCGGGAAGATGTGCGTATGATGGTGAGCGCGCCGGAGGGGTTGGTGCTGGACCCGAACATTACCGTGCCGCTCGCTCTCGTCGTGGCAGAATCCGTCAGTAACGCGATAGAGCATGGCTTGCCTGACATGGCCGGTTCCATCCACGTCCATCTGGAAGAGTCGGTTGAAGGGCTGAGCCTTCAGATATCCGATGACGGCAGGGGGGTTTCGCCCGATTTTGCGATCGAACAGGCGCCTTCGCTCGGCCTGCGCATCGCCAGTGCGCTCGCCAGTCAACTTGGAGGGCATTTCGCGCTGGTCCCCGGCCCTTCACGCGGAGCGGTTGCCCGGCTGGACTTACCGACCGCCTGCCTCAACTGAATGACCGGGCGGGGGGGCAGCCAACCCAGCCATTCCATATCGATGACGATGATGAGCGAGGCCGTACGCGTCCATCGGTGCGCCGATACGGGGGCCATGCGGTTTCCTCCACCGGGGTATCGGACGCTGAATTTTGCAATGTCGGATCCCGCGACGATACCCGGCGCGCGGAGCAGTAGCATGGCGCGGGACCATGTTTTTTCGCTACGAAATCCCACGACGGCGGCATCCGGTCATCGGCACGATAGCGCGTTCGTCTACGCCGCTCCATGGTCAATCGAGCGAGGCACGGCTAAGGTCGCAAAGTCACTGACACACATCGGATCGTCGCATATGACCCTTCACATCCTCCTCGCCGAAGACGACCGCCAGTTGCAACGGCAACTGGCCGAACAGCTTGCCGATTTCGGGCATAAGGTCGAAACCGCCAATGACGGCGGTGCCGCCATGGCGATGATAGGGAGGCAGGCTTTCGATGCCGTGATCCTGGACTGGATGATGCCTTCCATCGACGGGATCACCCTGTTGCGGCAGATGCGCGATGCCTCCGTCACGGTTCCCGTGCTCATGCTGACGGCCCTCGGTCACGTCTACGACAAGGTGGAAGGGCTGGAGGCGGGGGCGGACGATTATGTCGTCAAGCCGGTCGACCCGATGGAACTCAACGCGCGGATCAACGCGCTGGTGCGTGCGCGCCGGGTTTCCGACCAGCCCGCCGATACCGTCAGCGCAGGCGACATCGTCGTCAGCCCGTCGCGACTGCGCGCATGGCGCGGCGGCGAGCCGCTCAACCTGTCGCAGACGGAGTTCAAGCTGCTGCTGGAACTGGCGCGCCATGCAGGCTCCGTCGTCACGCGGCCCATGCTGATCGAAAAAGTGTGGGGTCTCGACTTCATGCCGACCACCAACATCGTGGATGCGCATATCCGGCATCTGCGCGTCAAATTGATGGAGCGGGGAGACGATCCCATCAGCACGCAGCGCGGAATGGGCTACACGCTGCGAGCATGATGCCCCGGCTGCAATCGCTGCGCGGTTTGACGATCGCCTTCATCGCGCTCTTCATACTGGTGACCGCTGCGGCAGGTTTCGGTACGTATTTCACCACCCTGTCGATGATCACTGCCCTGGTGGACGAACGCGTTCTGGCCGAAAGCCATGCAATCGCGCCGCCGGGCACCCGCGAAGGCGTTCGGGCGATCGGGGCACGGATGGAAGCCATCACGCACGTCCGCGATACCGCCGATCTGGGGATGTTGTTGACCGACAAAGCGGGGCGACCGATTGCCGGTAATGTCCGATTTTCTCGCCCGCTTCCCCTGGGCTATTCTTCCCTCGACCGGCGCGACAGGATCGAGGGGTTGAGCGCGGGGCGTGTGCTGGTGCGCGACCTGGGGAATGGATCGAGGCTTGCGGTCTTCGCAGAAACCGAGCCGTTCGACGACTATTTCGACATTCGCCAGCGTATCTATATCGGCGGCTTCGGTGCCATCATACTGGTGGTATTGGTGGGATTGCTGCTGTTTCGAAGGCTGGTGGGCGAACGGATCGATCAGTTGCGTATGGCTGCCGAGTCGATTTCCGATGGCGACCTTTCGCGCCGCGTTCCGCTAAAGGGGGATGGCGGGGAATTCGACAGGCAGGCCGCCGCCTTCAACCGGATGCTCGACCGGATAGGGCAATTGATGGCCGAAGTGCGTAATGTTTCCAACGATATCGCGCATGAGTTGAGGACGCCGCTTGCGCGATTGCGCAACGAACTTGCGCTGCTGGAGCGGGCCGGGCATCCAGAGCGCGCGAAGGTGCAGGTGCAGGCGGCGCTGATGCAAGCGGACCAGCTTCTCGAAATGTTCGCCGCGTTGCTACGAATATCGGAGATAGAGAGCGGCGCGCGCCGGGCGGGCTTTCAGTCGGTCGGATTGGATGAGATCGCTCGTACCATGGTCGACATGGCGCGTCCCATCGCGGACGAAAAGGGGCAATCCCTGACAGTCGGCGGCAGGTATGCACCGGTGCGGGGCGACCCGCAGCTGTTGGCACAGATGATCCTCAACCTGGTGGAAAATGCGATCCGGCATACGCCCCCGGGCACCGGCATTGCGGTACGGGTCGAAGCGATGACCGGCGGCGTCCACTTCGTGATCGAGGATGACGGGCCGGGCATCCCTGCAGAACAGCGACAGCTCGTCATGCGGCGTTTCGGGCGCCTGGACGCCAGTCGACATGAGCGGGGGCATGGGCTCGGCCTGCCGCTCGTCGGCGCGATCGTCCGCCTGCACCAAGGTGCGCTGTCGCTGGAGAATGCAGAGCCCGGCCTGCGCATCGTCGTCACCCTGCCCGCATAGAAAAACCGGCGCGGACAGATGATCCGCGCCGGTTTTCCTGGGACGATCGTCGTGTTTTAGAAGCGGATGCTGGCTTCCGCGCCGAAAGTGCGGGGCGCGTTGAAGTTGCCATAGTCGCCCAGCGTGTTGCCGATGCTGCCCGTCGTAATGCTGCTCGTCGGTGCGGCGGGCAGGCTGTTCGACGGATCGCGGCGGAACACATATTGCTCGTCGAACAGGTTGCGGCCCCAGATGCTCAGCGTCAGCTTGCGGCCATAGCCCACGTCCAGATCGGCGAAGGAGATGCGACCGTTGACCAGGAAGGACGCGTCCGCCTTGGTATCGAACTGGTCGAACGCCTGTGTCGCCTGCGCATAGTTGGCATCGACGTGGAACTTGACCGACGCGTCGCTGCCGCCGATCGGAAGGCTGTAATCGACCGATCCGCTTGCCGCGTTGCGCGGGGTGAAGGGGATGTAGAATTGCTGGAGATAGGGCTGCGAGGTCGCACCTCCGGCGGTGAAGGTAATCGGCACCAGGGGAATCTTGGTGTAGGTATAGGCGTAGGATGCGTTAAGCGTCAGGCCGTCGACCGGCTGAACCGTCAGATCCGCTTCGACGCCCCGGATCTTCGTCGTGCCGCCCGCATTGATCGTGCGCAGCACGTTGACGCTGGAGCCACCCGCGAACTGGATGAAGCTGATGTCGATCTGGCTGTCTTTGCGATCCATGATGTATCCGGCAAGGTTGAACCGTGCGCGGCGATCCCAGAAATCGGCCTTGAGGCCTGCTTCGTAGGACTTCACGTCTTCAGGATCGAAAGCCTGATAATTGGCCGTGCGCGAGCTGGCGCCGCCGGCGCGATAGCCGGTCGCATATTTCGCGTAGACATGGACATCGTCGGTCACGTCATAGGCGATCGTGGCCATCGGATTGAAGCGGTTCCACTTTTCGTCCAGCGGTGAGTACCCGTTCCCGGCGACGATCGCAGCGTTGGCCGGAAGGTTGTAGTTCACGTTACGGAAGAAGTTGAGAACGCCGCGCTTCTTGTCCTGCGTATAGCGCGCGCCGACCGTGAAGTGCAGTTGGTCTGTCGCGTTCCAGGTCGCCTGGCCGTAGGCGGCATAGCTCTTCGACCAGACTTCGGACGCGCGGTCGATCGAGCGGCAACCCCGGATCGAGCCGAAGCCGCCCGAACCACGGCACGGGTCCAGCGTAACATAGACCGGCTGGCCCTGTGCGTTCAGATACACGCCGTTGGAGTTGGGGGTGGAGGCGTCGTCGCTGACATGTTCGTTGAAGTAGAACAGGCCCGCGACATAATCGATCGACCCGACGGTGCCGACCGCCTGCAGTTCCTGGGTGAACTGCCGCTGGCGCAGCCCTGCAAGGCTGTAGCGGCTGAACCCGCACGGTGCGGCCTGCGTGCAGGCGGCAGTCAGGTTAACGACCGGCGGACGATGCGCGCCACCCGAATTGTCCCACTGTTCGACATCGACGCCGCGCCATGCAGTGATCGAGCGCAGTTCGATTTCAGGCGAAACCGTCCAGCGCAGATTGTTGGTGAAGCCGTGCGTCTTGTCGGTGCTGACCTGCTGCGGCACGCCGATGTCGGCGGTCTTCATGCGGGTATCGCCGTTGATCTCCACGCCCGGCAGGACCGGACGTACGGTGCCGCTCAGCGTGGTATAGTTGATTCCCGGCAGCTGGCAGCGCGGCGAATTGGCGACCGGTCCGGCGACGCAGTTGTTGGGGTTGAAGTTCAGCAGCTGGCTGTAGAAGGGCGTGTTCTCGTCCTTCGCGACGTCGTAGCTGAAATCGTTGGTGATGCTGCTCGTCGGCTGCCAGCGCACGGCGGCGCGCACGCCTTTGCGGTTGTAATAGTTCCAGCCGACCTGCCCGGCGAGCGGGTTCTTGGTGGTTTCGTCCTGATGCTGGATCACGCCGTCCAGCTTGACGCTGAACCCTGCGGTTTCGGGGAGGTTGATGTGGAAGCCGCCCGTGTGCGCGCCGTAATTGCCGATGCCTGCGTCGATACGACCGCCCCATTCGCCGGTGGGAGCCTTGCTGACGATGCTGAGCGCGCCGCCTTCGGTATTGCGACCGAACAGCGTTCCCTGCGGCCCCTTGAGCACTTCGACCCGCTCCACGTCGAACAGTGCGGCGTTAAGGCCATGCTGGCGACCGAGGTAGACGCCGTCGACATAGATGCCGACACCCTGTTCGCGGGCGGGCTGGTTGGCGTCGAGCGGCACGATGCCGCGAATGCCGATGGTGAGCGCGCTTTGACGCGCTTCGAACGTGGCGATGCGCAGCGACGGGACCGAACCGTCGGCCAGATCGTACAGGCTCTGCACGTGCCGGTCCTTGAGCGCTTCGGTGCCGAGGACCGCCATCGCGATCGGGGTTTCCTGAAGGTTGGTCTCGCGCTTCGTGGCGGTCACCACGATTTCGCCAAGACCCGCTTCCGCGTCGGCGGCGGTCGTGGCCTGCGGGGCCTGATCCTGCCCGAACGCAACAGGCGCGTTCATAACGGCAAGCGCCGCGCCAGCCAGCAGAGTTGCCTTGGTTAGACTTTGAAACATAGTGGTATCGAGCCCCTTTCGAACGATTCGCTGTTCGTCGGGCCGGCACATATGGCGCAATGAAGACAGTTGGATTTAAGATTGAAGACAGTCGCCGATCCGGATCTTCATCTTCGCTTCATAAACGGGGCAAGCGGCTGATTTCCGGGCAGCGAAGCCAATAGGGGGCGGAAACTATTCCGCCTTTTGAAGGGCGTGGCGGCGGATGTAACGCTCGACCGCTACGCCGACCGTGGATCAGGCCTTGAAGACGACCGTGCGTTCGCCATTCAGGAACACCCGGCCTTGAAGATGATGCTGCACCGCGGTTGCCAGCACGCGGCGTTCGATATCGCGGCCCTTGCGCACCAGATCGTCGGGGGTGTCGCCATGGTCTATCGCTTCTACATCCTGATGGATGATAGGGCCTTCGTCGAGGTCGGCGGTCACATAATGCGCCGTCGCCCCGATCATCTTGACGCCGCGATCGTAGGCCTGGTGATAGGGCTTGGCACCCTTGAAACCGGGCAGGAAGCTGTGATGAATGTTGATGCAGCGGCCTGACAGGAACGCGGCGAGATCGTCCGACAGGATTTGCATGTAGCGGGCCAGCACGACGAGGTCGGCGCCGCTTTCTTCGACGAGTTCCTTGATCTGCGCTTCCTGCCGGGCCTTGCTGTCCCTCGTGACCGGCAGGTGGTGATAGGGCACGTCGCCGATCAGTGACGTCGTCAGCGCCGAACGGGGGTGGTTGGACATGATCCCGACCACGTCCATGGCAATTTCGCCGATCCGCCAGCGGTAGAGGAGGTCGACGAGGCAATGATCAAATTTCGATACGAACAGCAACACCTTCTGGCGTTCGCTCTGTGCCCGCAGAGACCACTCCATGCCGTGTAGCTGGGCGAGGGGGGCGAAGGCCTGCCGGAATGCGCCGACCTTTTCTTCCGCGACCGCAAATTCGATGCGCATGAAAAAGCGGTCGGTCAGACCGTCGTTGAACTGCTGCGCATCGGTGATGTTGCCGCCCTGCTGCGCGAGAAGCCCTGCGACATCGGCGACCAGACCCGGACGATCCGCGCATTGCAGGGTGAGGGTGCAGAATTGGGTCACGTCTTTCCTCCACGGTTCACGCAGCCGATCCGGGGCACGCGCAATGATGCCGATCCGCTCTACTGTCCCGGTCGGACCGTCGAATGGACAAAGATGCAGGCGGGCATTGCCATGGTCGGGGGGGAGCCGCTTGGCAAGGGCGATGGCCTCGACAAGCGGTCATATGGGGCAGCCGGGACAAGTGCCCGGGCGCAGCCGTCCTTCCCGTCAGTGCCAGAGCGTCGCGATGACCGTCAAAAGGCTCCGCTCGTCGACAGCTCGATCGGGGCGAGGCGCGCCATACCCACGGCACTCCAGGCAGTCGGCACGCACGCCCGCGCCGGAGATCATCGCTCTCACGTCCGCAATTGCCTGACCCGCCCACTGCCGTTGCAGCAGAGACTGGCGGGCCAGCATATCGCGGGGTGCACGGGCGTCGTCGCGATTGTAATCCGCGAACGATTCGACCCATTGCGCCCATTTGTCGGGCTGCTTTTCGATATAATAGGGTCGGGCAGAGGCGGGATCTATCTTAGCCCGACGTGCCGCTTCGGCAATGGCATCGTCGAGCCCCCCGAAGCGGTCTACCAGCCCCAGTTGCCGTGCCGTGCCGCCGTCCCATACGCGGCCCTGGGCGATGGCATCGACAGCTTGCGGAGACTTGTGGCGCGATTGTGCCACGATGCCGACGAAGCGGCGATATATGTCCTCAACGCCCAACTGCATGATTCGGTCGAATTCGGGCGTCGTCCCTCCGGTCACGTCGGGCTGGCCCGACAGAGGCGTGGTGCGCACTCCATCGGTGGTGATCCCCATCTTCGCCAGCGTACCTTCGAAGCTTGGGATGATGCCGAATACGCCGATCGAGCCTGTGATGGTACCCGGCTCTGCAAAGATGATGTCGGCGGGCGTCGACACCCAATAGCCGCCGCTCGCCGCGACATTTCCCATCGATACGACGACAGGCATTCCTGCCGCCTTCGCCTGGAGGATCGCGCTACGGATTTTCTCCGAAGCCATGACCGAACCGCCCGGCGAATCCACCCGGACGACGAGGGCTTTCAGCTTCTGCTCACTCAACGCCGTCAGGAGCAGGCCGGAAATGGTGTCGCCCGCTGCGGTGCCCGGTCCCGCCTCGCCATCGACGATGTCGCCAGCGACAGTCAGGACGCCGATCTGGCCGTTATTGGCAGGCTTTCGAGCCTTCACATAGGTGGTGAGATCGATGGCAGCGAACGCCCCGGCCTTGTCGGCGGGTGCATTGCCCGCAAGGGACGCCACCCGCTCCCCGAACGCACTTTCGTCGCCCAGCTTGTCGACCAGACCTGCGGCGAGCGACGCCTTTGCGATGTCTCCGCCCGTCGCCTGCACCATCGCCAGAGGATTGGCGGCATATGCCGCGACTTTCGCCCTGGGTCGCGCCTTCTGCACGTCCTGCTGCCAATCCTGCCACAATGCGTTGGCGAGCGTCTGGTTCGCCTGCTTCGCTTCGGGCGACTGATCGGACCGGATGAAGGGTTCGACGAAGCTCTTGTAGGTGCCGACGCGATAGACGTGCGTGTTGACGCCCAACTTGTCGATCAGCCCCTTGTAATAGAGGTTGGATCCGCCCCGGCCCACGATGGCGACACCGCCCAGCGGATCGCTCCATACTTCGCTCGCATGGGCGGCCAGTTGATAGCTGTCATCGGTGTAAAGGGTGGCAAAAGCGAGCACCGGCTTCTTCGCTGCCCGCACTGCGTCCAGCGCCTTGCCGACGCGGCCCAGTGCGACCTGACCGCCGCCGGTAAATCCGTCGAGGTTGAGCACCACTGCCTTGACCTTCGCGTCGTTCCGCGCGGCATCCAGCGCCGTGACAATGTCCGAAAGGCGATATTCGCGCGTCTGGTTTCCCGATCCGCTCAACAGTTGCGACGCGCTGATTTCCGTTGGCTGCTCGACGATGCTGCCGTCGAGATCGAGCAGCAGCGCACCGGCCTGCACGGTTTGTGCAGGCTTTGGCGAATAAGAAAGCGCGGCATAGAGCGCGCCGAAGAACAGCAGCAGGAACAGCAGGACGAGCCCGTCCTTGATCGCGACCAGGATGCGCCATGCGCCCTTCACAAATGCCAAGTGGTCAATCCTTCAAAATGTCCGGCTGTCTCTGGCTATCCCAAGCCCCGCTCGACTGCAATGTGGGGCGGTGCGTTCCGGCGACAAGCTTGCACGGACGATTTTGCCCGCTATGGGAAAGCGCAACGTTCGCCGCTCATCGTTCAGGAGAAGCGCCCCATGCCCACACTCGTTCTGATCCGCCACGGCCAGTCGTCCTGGAACCTGGAAAACCGCTTCACCGGATGGTGGGACGTGAACCTGACCGATAAGGGGATCGAGGAAGCACGGGCGGCCGGCCGCCTGATGGCTGAAAAGGGGCTGGATTTCGACCAGTGCTATACCAGCTTTCAGACGCGCGCGATCAAGACGCTCAATCTGGCGCTGGAGGAAATGGGGCGGCTGTGGCTTCCGATGGAAAAGGACTGGCGGCTTAACGAGCGTCATTATGGCGGCCTGACCGGCCTTAACAAGGCGGAGACCGCGGCCCGGCATGGCGACGATCAGGTGAAGATCTGGCGGCGCAGCTTCGACATTCCGCCCCCGGTGCTGGAAGCGGGCGGGGAATTCGATCTGACGAAGGACCGCCGCTACGACGGTATTGCGATCCCCTCGACCGAAAGCCTCAAGGACACCATCGCGCGCGTGCTGCCCTATTGGGAAAGCCGGATCGCGCCCGACCTGAAGGCAGGCAAGCGTGTCGTCATCTCCGCGCATGGCAATTCGCTGCGCGCGCTGGTCAAGCATCTGTCGAACATCCCCGACGATGAGATCACCGAACTTGAAATTCCGACCGGCCAGCCCATCGTCTACGAACTGGCGGAAGACCTGTCGGCGAACGACCGCTATTATCTTTCGGAGCGCTGAGAAGAGCGGCACCGCCGTGGCGCAAAGCGCATTGCCCCCCGGCGGCCCCGCCGCTAAGGGGCTTTGCTTCCCGGCCCGCTTGATGGGCCAGGATGCCTAACGGGGAAAAGGCATGAGCGAGGCAGCGACGGTCGGCATTATCATGGGTTCCCGGTCCGACTGGGATACGATGCGTCACGCCGCCGAAACGCTCGGGGCGCTGGGCGTTCCGCATGAATGCAAGGTGGTGTCCGCGCATCGCACGCCGCAGCGGCTCTACGATTATGCGACCGGTGCCGCGGATCGCGGCCTCAAGGTCATCATCGCGGGCGCGGGCGGTGCGGCGCATTTGCCGGGCATGACCGCGTCCATGACGCGCCTCCCGGTGCTGGGCGTGCCGGTGGAATCCAAGGCACTGAGCGGGATGGATTCCTTGCTCTCCATCGTTCAGATGCCGGGCGGCATCCCGGTCGGCACGCTGGCCATCGGCAAGCCCGGTGCGATCAACGCGGGCCTGATGGCCGCCGCGATTCTGGCGACGAACGACGGTGCGCTGGCGGATCGGCTGGACGCATGGCGCGCCAGGCAGACGGACGCGGTCGCAGAGACGGTCGAGGATTGAGAAGACGCGCATGACGACCATTCCGCCCGGTTCCACCATCGGCATCCTCGGCGGCGGCCAGCTCGGCCGGATGATCGCCATCGCCGCCGCGCAACTGGGATACCGTACCCATATCTTCGCGCCAGAGGAAAGCGGTCCCGCCGCCGATGTTTCTCCCCGCTGGACGCGCGGCGCCTATGAAGATGCAGGGGCGCTGGCGGCGTTTGCGGACAGCGTCGATGTCGTCACCTATGAATTCGAGAATATCGACCCGTCCGCCGTGGAGACGCTGGCACATCACGGACTGGTCCGACCGGGTGCCCACGCGCTGCGCGTCGCGCAGGATCGCCTTGCCGAAAAGCGCTTCGTTTGCGATCTGGGCGGGCTGACCGCACCCTTCCTGCCGGTCGACAGTCTCGACGCCCTCGAAACGGCGGTAGAGGCCATCGGTAGCCGGGCGATCCTCAAGACCAACCGGATGGGCTATGACGGAAAGGGGCAGGCGCGCCTGTCCGAGCCGGGCGATGCGGTGGGCGCGTGGAACGCCATCGGGCGTCAAAGCGCGATCCTGGAAGGGTTCGTTACCTTCGAAGAGGAATTTTCGGTCATTCTGGCACGCGGTGCCGATGGCGAAGTGCGCTTCTGGGACTCGCCGGCCAATGTCCATGTCGATGGCATCCTGTCGACCTCCACCGTTCCTGCCGGACCCGTTATCGCAGCGCAGGTCGACGAAGCGCGGGCGCTCGCCCGCAAGGCGGCCGACGCACTCGATTATGTGGGTGTCCTCACCTGCGAGTTCTTCGCCAGCGCCGATGGCCCGGTGTTCAACGAGATGGCTCCGCGCGTGCACAATAGCGGGCACTGGACCGTCGAGGGCGCTGTCACCAGTCAGTTCGAAAACCATGTCCGCGCGATCTGCGGCCTTCCGCTGGGCGACACCAGCCTTGCCGCGCCTCGCATCGACATGCGCAACCTGATCGGCGATCAGGCATCCGAATGGCCTGCGATCCTGGCCGATCCGGCCAATCATCTGCACCTTTACGGCAAGCATGAAGCACGCCCGGGTCGCAAGATGGGGCATGTGACCCGGCTGTCTCTGTGACGCACGTCGTCCTCGTCCTCGCGCGCGCCGACAATGGCGTGATAGGTCGGGACGGCGATCTTCCCTGGCGGCTGCCTGCCGACCTCAAGCATTTCAAGGAGCTGACGGCGGGCCACCCTATGATCATGGGCCGCAAGACGTTCGACAGCCTTCCGGGCCTGCTGCCCGGCCGACGCCATATCGTGCTGACTCGCAACCGCGCATGGACCGGGGCAGGAGCGGAAGTGGCACGAGACGCCGACGAAGCGATACGCATGGCAGATGCGCCTGTCGTCATGGTGATCGGCGGCGCGGAGATTTACCGCCTGTTCCTGCCGGTTGCGCACCGCGTCGAATTGACCGAAGTGCATCTCAACGTCGATGGCGACGCCGCCATCGCATATCCCGAAGCGGCGGACTGGACGGAATCCGTCCGCGCCGATCATCCTGCGCGGGACGGTCGCCCCGCCTACAGCTTCGTGACGCTGGCGCGCAAAGCGTGAATTGCCACGCTCCCCCTCTCTGCCTATAGGCTGCGCCATGGAGCGGCTTTCCAGCAGCGCCCCGATCCCCGCGCATTTGCGCGGGAGTGTGATGGCGCTCGGCAATTTCGACGGTTTTCATGCCGGGCACCAGGCCGTCGTGGCGGCCGCTATCGCTCGCGCCCGCACCGAAGGTCGGCCCGCGATCGTCGCTACCTTCGATCCGCATCCCATGCGCCTGTTCAGGCCGGACGCCGCGCCGTTCCGCCTGACCTCGCTCGACCAGCGGGAGGCGCTGTTCGCGGCGGCGGGGGCCGACGCGATGCTGGTCTTCGCCTTCACCGCCGATCTCGCCACGCTGGAGCCTGCCGATTATGTCGCCATGCTGCGTGACCGTCTGGGGGTGGCGGCGGTGGTGACCGGTCAGGATTTTACGTTCGGTCGCGGGCGTAGCGGTAAGTTGGACAGCTTCGCCGCGCTCGGCCTTCCCGCCGAAGCCGTCGCGCCGGTGCGCGATGGCGAAGGTGCCATTTCCTCCAGCCGGATCCGGCACGCGTTGATCCAAGGCGACTGCGAGAGCGCTACCCGGCTGCTGACGCGGCCTTTCACGATCGAAGGCACGGTGCAGCATGGCGACAAGCTGGGCCGCACCATCGGTTTCCCGACCGCCAATATCGACATGGGCGAATATCTGCGGCCGGCCTACGGCATCTATGCGGTCCGGGGGCTGTTGCCCGACGGGCGCGTCTTGGACGGTGCGGCGAACCTTGGCATCCGGCCCAGCTTCGATCCGCCCAAGGAGTTGCTGGAGCCCTATTTCTTCGACTTTTCCGAAAGCCTTTACGATCAGCGGATCGAAGTGCAGCTGATCCGCTACCTCCACGCCGAACGGAAATATGACGGCCTCGACGCATTGATGGCCGGCATCGCGCAGGACTGCGCCGACGCGCGGCAAATCCTTGCGGCGACGCCCTTCGTCGCCTAATGCCGCGCGATATTTGACGCCCACAAGCGAAACTGCGCGAGCCTTATGACCGATCAGCCCGACTACAAGTCCACCGTGTTCCTGCCGCAAACCGACTTCCCCATGAAGGCGGGCCTTGCGCAGAAGGAACCGGCCATCGCCGCTCGATGGGAGGCGATGAACCTTTATGGCAAGCTGCGCGAAAAGCGTGCGGGTCGTGAGCGCTTCATCCTGCATGACGGGCCGCCCTACGCCAACGGCGACATTCACATGGGCCACGCCATGAACAAGGTGCTGAAGGACATCATCGTCCGCGCGCAATCCTTGCTTGGCAAGGACGCGCCCTATGTGCCCGGCTGGGATTGCCACGGCCTTCCGATCGAATGGAAGATCGAAGAGGAGTATCGCAAGAAGAAGCTGAACAAGGACGAAGTGCCTGCGTCCGAATTCCGCGCCCAATGCCGCGCTTATGCCGACAAGTGGGTCGATGTGCAGCGCGAGCAATTCAAGCGGCTCGGCATCATGGGCGATTGGGCGGACCCCTATCTCACCATGAAGTTCGACGCGGAGGCGACGATCGTCGGCGAACTTTTGAAGTTTGCAGAAAGCGGCCAGCTCTATCGCGGCGCCAAGCCCGTCATG
>NZ_QFOA01000080.1 GCF_003248505.1 Sphingobium sp. | reverse complement strand
CGTGGCAAGAGCTATTGGTATCGATCTCGGCACGACGAATTCCTGTGTCGCGATCATGGAGGGCAAGAACCCCAAGGTAATCGAGAACGCGGAGGGCGCTCGGACGACCCCGTCGATGGTCGCATTCCGAGCCGACGGTGAGGTGCTTGTCGGTGCTGCGGCCAAGCGTCAGGCCGTGACGAACCCGGAGCAGACGCTCTTCGCGATCAAGCGCCTGATTGGCCGTCGCTATGACGACCCAATCGTCCAGACGGACAAGGAAATGGTCGCATACAAGATCGTAGCAGGACCGAACGGTGACGCATGGGTGGAGGTGAACGGGAAGAAGTCGAGCCCGAGCGAGATTTCGGGACACATCCTCCGTAAAATGAAGGAGACGGCGGAGAAGTATCTCGGCGAGCCGGTGACTGAGGCCGTAATCACGGTGCCTGCCTACTTCAACGATGCCCAGCGTCAGGCGACAAAGGATGCCGGGACGATCGCCGGTCTTGAGGTATTGCGCATCATCAACGAGCCGACCGCGGCCGCGCTGGCCTATGGCCTCGAGAAGAAGAAGACCGGCACTGTCGCCGTCTACGATCTCGGCGGCGGCACGTTCGACGTCTCGATCCTCGAGCTAGGTGACGGCGTGTTCGAGGTGAAGTCCACGAACGGCGATACCTTCCTGGGTGGGGAGGACTTCGACAAGCGAGTCATCGATTTCCTGGCGGACGAGTTCAAGAAGCAGCAGGGCATCGACCTGCGGCAAGACCGGCTTGCGCTGCAGCGGCTGAAGGAAGCCGCGGAGAAGGCTAAGATCGAACTGAGTTCGGCCACCCAGACCGACATCAACCTTCCTTTCATCACGGCCGACCAAGCGGGCCCCAAGCATCTGGACATCCGCCTGACGCGGGCGAAGCTGGAGGCGCTGGTCGAGGACCTCGTTACTCGGACTTCTGAGCCCTGTCTCGCAGCGCTCAAGGATGCTGGCATTTCGGCATCAGACCTGGACGAGGTGATCCTCGTCGGCGGAATGACCCGGATGCCCAAGATCGTGGAGACGGTTAAGTCGATCTTCGGCCGGGATCCGCATCTTGGCGTCAATCCCGACGAAGTCGTGGCATTGGGTGCCGCCATTCAGGCTGGGGTGCTCAAGGGCCAGGTCGAGGATGTCTTGCTGCTGGATGTGGCACCGCTCTCCCTTGGAATCGAGACGCTCGGTGGGGTGATGACCAAGCTGATCGACCGCAACACGACAATCCCCACACGGAAGAGCCAGATCTTCTCGACGGCTGAGGACAACCAGCCCGCGGTCACGATCCGTGTATTCCAGGGCGAGCGCGAGATGGCAGCTGACAATACGCTGCTTGGCCAGTTCAATCTGGAGAACATCGCTCCAGCGCCGCGTGGCCTGCCGCAGATCGAGGTCGCCTTCGACATCGATGCGAACGGGATCGTAAACGTATCGGCCACCGACAAAGGGACCGGGCGTGAGCAGAAGATCACCATTCAGTCTTCAGGGGGTCTGACGGAGGACGAGATCCAGAGGGCACTCAAGGACGCCGAGGAGCACGCAAGCGAGGACAAGGTCAAACGGGAGTTGGCTGAAACCCGAAACCAGGCAGACGCTCTGATCTTCGTCGCTGAAAAGCGTCTCGAGGAGGCAGGTGAGAACGTTGGTGTCGCTGATCGCACCGCTGTCGAGGAAGCGATGTCCTCCCTTAAGGAAACGATGGCGGGAGACAATGTCGAGCCCATCCGCCGGAAGACTGAGGTTCTGGATGAGGCGACCCGCCGTCTGGGCGATGCGATCAGCGCCCAGCAGGCGGAAGAGCCAGCAGCGGACGATGGGATCGTCGACGCCGAGTTCGAGGAAGCCGGCGAGCAGAAGAGCTGACGAAGGCTGGCTCAACCTCCATAGCGAGATGGAACGATATATGACGCAACAGGATGAAAGCGGGGAGGGCGATCTCGCCCAACCCCAAGATGATTTGCAGGACTCATCGCGCATCGAAAAGGACGGGGCTGGGGTGGGACAGCCAGCCTCGGAAGCCGAGAGTCCGAATGAGTTGAAGGATCGGTTGCTCCGGGCGCTCGCTGATGCGGAGAATGCAAGAAAGCGCGCAGACAGCGCGCATCAGGTAGGACGCACAGCCGGTGTAGCGGAAGTTACGCAGGGCCTCATACCGGCTCTCGATAGCCTCGATTTCGCTATGACCACCCTGAAGCCGGCATCGGAGAATCTAGAGCCGCAATTGCAGGCTATTCGTGAGGGTCTGGAGGCCACGCGTCGTGCGTTTCTCAACGCTTTCGCCAGGTTCGGGATTGAGCTGATCAGTCCGAATGCTGGCGAGCGGTTCGATCCGAACATCCATGAGGCCGTTACCACGCAGCCGGGCGAAGAAGCCGAGGCTGGTAAGGTGGCGGCCACGCTTCAGAGTGGATACCGGGTTGGGACGAGATTGATCCGACCTGCGCGGGTCGTGATCGTGGATGGCGTTTCTTCCACCTGAACGAGAAACACGAGGCTTGCCGGCGTCAACGAAAGGGGCGTGGACGGAGCCGGCGGCAGCTTCTGTGCTGCCGCCGGCTTCAATTTATTTGCGGGGCTGACTGGACCGCCGGGCGGCATCGAATTTCGACCCTACGGGGTCGAGGAGCCCCGTTGCAGACTGCGAGCCCGCGGTGCGCCGCTCGATTTCTGCGACGACGGCGAGCAGATCGGTCATTTCGGCCTCGGTTGCGTAGCCAAGCGCGCGACCCAGACGCAACTGCGCGGTAGCGGTCGCCAGGTAGGCTCGCATTTGCGTGCTTTCCGTTTCGCTGCGCTTCTTCTTCTCAAGCAGGCTGCGTGCCTGCTCCAAGGCCGCCTGTGCGCGGACCAGCGGGAGGGGGATAATCACGTCCTCGACCACGAGGGTCGAGAGCGTGGTCTGCAAGGCGACCTTCGCTGCCTGAGCCTTGCCATCGTGAAGCAGGGTGGCCGCCTTCTTCAGCGCATCCGGATAGGTGGCGAGCGGCAGCTTGCTGACGCTTACAACCGTCTCCGAGGCAAGATCTGAGATGAGGCGCCGAGCGACCTGCAGTTGCTCCTGCGCCAAAGCGGCTGCCGCTTGGCCGCGGAGCTTTTCGACATCCGCTTCGGTGGCGACGACATCGTGGGTCGAGACTGTCGCTCCGACCATGGCGAAGCCCAACCCCGGATTCCGGGCGAGCACTATCTCCAGTTTGCCGGTTGCACGCGTCAGTGCGGCGAGTGCATCGTCGGGCTTGTTCTGGTCGATGGCCTCGATCGCGTTCTGGGTTTCTCGGAGAGCCTCGGCGGCCTCGTCAACCACCTTGTCACGTTTCTGGGTCTCCGGCGAAGGAGCTGGTGCCGCAGACGTGCTCTGGGGCGACGCCTGGGCGAAGGCATGTGTGGGGATCGAAGCGACAAGTGCCGCAACCGCCGTCGAAACCGCTAGCTTCTTGCTCATATTCCACCTCGTTCTGACTGTTGTGTTGGTGGACAGGCCAAACGTGGGGGCGCCGAGCCTGCCGCCCCGGTTCCGCGCCCGAAGGTGGGCCAAGGCTGGTCAATCTGGCTACGGGAGGTCGGCATCGACGCTGATCTATCTCAGCGGGCGTGAAAGTCGTTTGATGGCGTGTGGGCGAGACGCGGATCTACCTGCCCGGTGCACCCTCTGCCGCTCGTGTTGACAAGCAGTAATGATGTATGTATATCCCCGGTATAGAAAGAGGTGTGCGATGTTTGAAAATCGGATCGAGGCAGGCCTTGTCACGCGTCGTTGCGAGGCCGCGCTGGACGGATGGGGATTGGACGCGGAGGAACGTCACGGGGTTCAGGTCTGTGGGATCAGCCCCTGCGAGCCCGGGGCGGCTGTGGCGCTTGAGACGCGTGCGCGTCATCTGGTCGACGTGGACCGTAGTGTCGCGGCCCTTGTTGGGCATGAAGCCCTGATGCCGCTCTGGCTCCGTCTGCCGCAGGAGGGCCTGTCGGGTATGGCGCCGTTGGATGTCATGCTCGCCCATCAGTCCGGGCTGCGGTTCGTGCGCGGACTCCTGCTGCGCGAACAGCTCTCGCGGGGGTTCGCGTGACGCGCGCAATGATCCTCGATATCGCCACTCGGATCGAGGTGCCGAAGCGTGGTGGTGCGGAGAGGCAGTATCGAAGTCCCGTCCGGTCGCTTGTATGCGAGGGGATCGTCGCCGTCGCAATGCTGGAGTTCGAGGTGGACCAGGAGGGCTTTTGCTCGAACTTTTCTCTCGAAAGCATGGACCGGCGGATGGCGGGCGAATCCGCTGTCGTGGTCAAGGCCGAACGCAAGCTGGCGGCGTTGCTGAAGAACGAAGGGGCGCTGATCATGCATCACGGCCGTCGGGATCTCGCAGCACTGCGGCTGGCTGCACTGCGCCATTTCCACTTCTCCATCGGAGGCGCGGTGAACTGGTTGATCGACGACCAGGGTGGATACTTCGACCTTGTGACTATGCTCGCTTCAGGCACTGGCGAGGAGGATGAGTTCCGTGACTTGGTCGCTCGCTTCGGAGGTGGCTTGAAAAGCCCTCAGACGCTGCCTGTCGGCCCCGTCCGGCGCGAGCGGGTCACGGCGGAGGTCAACGTCGTCCAGGCTATGATGGTCTATCTGCACCTGCTTGCGGAGATCCGGCGGTCTTTCCAGCCGCTGTCGCATGGGATGATGGCTCTTACGGATTTTATTTCGTCGAGATCGTCGTCCTCACCGCACCTCATCCAGCTGCTTGAAACCGAGGTTTTCAAGACCTTTGACACGATTCCGTTTTGATAGCGGATCGCTCGGCGTCCCGGTTTGGAGACTGCCTGCCGGCGTCGTCCGACTGCAGCCATCTTGACGCGGGAAGCGTCAATGGAACAAAAAGGGAACGAATCAACCGTTGTCGAGTCTCTATGCCGTTATGTCCACCGTTCGCGTCCTCGAAGATCTACGTGCGCGTATTGCGTCAATCGAAGGCGTAGCGGTCCGGCACGGCTTGCTGCCGTTCGGCCAAGAGGAGTTGGACGCTGAACTCCCAGGTGGGGGGATTGCTAATGGAGCGCTTCACGAATTCGCCGGGAGCCAAGACCTTGCGGACGACGCCAGCGCTACGATCTTTCTAGCTGGAATTCTTGCTCGGCTGGATGGGCCAGTGATCTGGTGCCTCGCATGGCGCGACCTCTTCGCTCCAGCTCTCAGTCAGGCAGGTCTTCATCCAGACCGAGTGATATATGTGGAGGCTGGGAGCGACACGCAGGTCCTTCTGGCGATGGAGGAGGCACTTCGCCATTCCGGTATTGCCGGCGTCGTAGGCGAGGTGACGAAGTATTCGACGACCGCATCCAAGCGTCTGCAGCTCGCGGCTGAGGCGTCAGGTGTAACTGCCTTCGTGTTTCGTCGAGCATCTCGGACTGAACAGGTTGCTGAGGGCACGGCAGCTGTGACGCGATGGCGGGTGCGTGCCGCTCCAAGCGCACCACTTGGCATTGCCAGCGTCGGTCGGCCTCGTTGGGAGGTGGCTTTGGAACGCGTGCGCGGGGGAAATCCCCGCGCCTGGCTTGTGGAGGGGTGTGATGCGCAGGGTCGTATCGCTCTTCCTGCGGCACTGGTCCACGGACCGGCTGCGCAGGAAGGGCAGCACGCAGCCGCCTAACGGGGCTATCGGTCGCCCGCTCGTCACTGCCGTTGCCGACCATGGCCGTCGCATTGTGGCGTCGACGGACGTGGCCGCTTCAGCGCTGGGGATCACGACCGGCATGACCGTGACCAAGGCGCGCTCCTACGCACCTGACTTGGAGGTCGTAGATGCGGATTTCGATGCGGATCTCGAGGGACTTCGGCAACTGGCTTTCTGGGCGGGTCGACGCTACTCGCCTATCGTCGCAGTGGCACAGCCTGATGGTCTTTGGCTGGACATAACCGGTTGCGCTCAGCTTTTTGACACGGAGCGCGCGTTGGTGAACGACCTTCACCGACGGGTGGCGGCCTTTGGCCTGTCTATGCAGATCGCTGTCGCCGACACTGCAGGATGTGCGCACGCTGTGGCGCGGCATGTTCCTGCTGGGAGGCCGGTGATCATCGAACCGGGTGACCATCGGAAGGCAATTGCGCTTCTACCTGTTTCGGCGCTTCGTCTCGACCAGCAGGCCGTGATTGGTCTGCGCAAGCTCGGGTTCGAGCGCATCGAGCAACTCATAGCGACCCACAGGGCGCCGTTGGCGAAGCGCTTCGGGCGCAATCTCCATCGCCGGCTCGACCAGGCGCTGGGGTTTGCGCCCGAGCCGATAGAGCCGATCTTTCCCGATACGCTTCCGAGCTCCCGCCGTAGTTTCATAGAGCCGATCCTGACGGCGGAGGCTTTTGGGAGCGTCATCGGCGACCTTGTCACCGACCTCGTGGCACAGCTTGTCACGATGGGAAGAGGTGCGCGCAGGCTCGATTGCTTCTTCTACCGGGTAGATGGGCATGTGCAGGCGATCCGTGTCGGAACGGCGAAGCCCTCAAGGGATCGCGGCCATCTAGCTAAGCTGCTGACAGCGAAGGTGGAGACGATTGATCCCGGTCTCGGAATTGAGGCGATGTTGCTGGTGGCGCCACTCGTAGACGTCATGGGACCGGAAGGTGTCGGGCTTGAGGGCATGATGCGGAACGGCCGGCGTGAGCCGGACCTTTCGGCGCTCGTCGACGCGCTTGCTAATCGGTTCGGCGGGCAACGATTGTTCCGGAATGCCCCGAGCGCCAGTGCAATGCCAGAACGCACGGTGGTGAGGGGATCTCCCATCGGTGTGGCCGGAGGGGCGACGTGGGACGAGGACCTGCCGAGGCCTTGTCGCATGCTCACCCCGCCCGAGCCCATCGACGTGACTGCCATGATGCCGGATCATCCGCCGGCGATGTTCGTCTGGAGGCGCAAGCGCTTCCGCGTCACGCAGGCGGATGGTCCGGAGAGGCTGCATGGCGAATGGTGGCGAGAGCAGGGAATGGAAGCGGACCGTCCGATGATGGTCCGCGACTACTATCAGGTCGAGACCCAATCGGGGGGACGCTATTGGGTGTTCCGTCTTGGAGATGGCGAGAATCCCGCCACCGGTCCGATGCGATGGTTCATCCATGGTGCCTTCGCATGATGCAGGGCTACATCTCGGCTGGTATACTCCGTGGCTTCCGCTGATGCCGGCTATGTCGAGCTAGAAGTCACGAGCCACTTCAGCTTTCTTCGGGGCGCATCCAGTCCAGAGGAGCTTTTTGCAACGGCGGCCGCCCTCGGACTCGATGCCATCGGAGTGGTCGATCGCAATTCGGTGGCCGGAATCGTCCGTGCGTGGGATGCCGAGAGGGCTACTGGCGTCAGAGCGATCATTGGCTGCAGGCTCGACCTGGCGGACGGGGCGGCGGTGCTGGTCTACCCGACAGACCGCGAAGCATATGGTCGAATGTGCAGACTCCTCAGCGTCGGGAAGTCGCGCGCAGGCAAGGGGGCATGCCAACTCGACTGGGATGATGTCGAACAATGGAGCGAGGGTCTGATCGCGATCCTGGCACCTGATCAGGCGGATGCGTTCACGGATGCGGCGCTTCATCGGCTGAAGCGTATATTCCGGGATAGGGCCTACCTTGCGCTGTCGATCCGTCGCAGACCGCGTGATGCCGTCCGCCTGCGCGATCTTGCAGCGATGGCCGCCAAGGCGCGTGTGCCCACGGTGGCAACTGGCGACGTCCTTTATCACATTCCCGATCGGCGGCTGCTACAGGACGTTGTGACGTGCATCCGGGAAAAGTGCACCATCGACGAGCTTGGCGGCCGGCGGGAGCGGTATTCCGATAGGCACCTGAAGCCTGCCGCGGAGATGCACCGGCTCTTCAGGCGCTATCTCAAGGACACGGACCCCGTTGCTCGGAGTGTCGAGATAGCAGACCGGTGCACCTTCAGTCTCGAACAGCTGAAATACCAGTATCCCGATGAGATTAGTGTGCCGGGGCGCACGCCGCAGGAGGAGCTAGCGCGGCTTACCTGGGAAAAGGCGCCACTGAGATATCCAGATGGCGTGAGCGCGGAGGTCCACAAGCAACTCGAACACGAGCTGCGTCTGATCGCGGAACTCGATTACGCGCCCTACTTTCTAACGGTTCACTCGATCGTAGCTGAAGCTCGCCGGCGTGAGATACTGTGCCAAGGGCGTGGATCCGCAGCCAACAGCGCGGTCTGCTACGTCCTTGGAATCACATCGATAGATCCCGTTCGCTCTGAACTCCTGTTCGAACGGTTCGTGTCGGCCGAGCGTCGTGAGCCGCCAGATATAGATGTCGACTTCGAGCATGAGCGACGTGAGGAAATGATCCAGTGGATCTATGAGACGTATGGCCGCGAGCGCAGCGCGCTGACGGCGGTGGTGACCAGATATCGAGCTCGCGGCGCCGTTCGCGAGGCGGGCAAGGCGCTGGGACTGTCAGAGGACATGACGAGCGCGCTGTCGTCGTCGGTCTGGGGTTGGAGCCGTGAGGGCGTTGAGGAGAAGCATGCCGAAGAATTGAACTTCGACATGGGAGATAGACGGCTGGCGCTCACGCTTGATCTTGCACGGCAACTCATCAACACGCCTAGGCACCTCTCTCAGCACCCCGGAGGATTCGTCCTCACTCGCGATCGGCTGGATGAACTCGTCCCAATCGAACCTGCGGCGATGGACGATCGCCAAGTGATCGAGTGGGACAAGGACGATATAGACGCGCTTGGCTTTATGAAGGTCGACGTCCTTGCGCTCGGCATGTTGAGCTGCCTGCGGCGTGCGTTCGAATTCATGTCCAACGACAAGGGTGTAGACCTAGACCTCGCCACCATCCCGGCGGAGGATACTGCTACTTACGAAATGATCCGGCGGGCCGACACGCTTGGTGTTTTTCAGATCGAAAGCCGAGCTCAGATGGCGTCGATCCCGCTCATGGCGCCTAAGACCTTCTATGATCTCGTGATCCAGGTGGCCATCGTGCGACCGGGTCCCATTCAAGGTGACATGGTCCATCCCTACCGCCGCCGGCGGAATGGAGAGGAGGAGGTGACCTATCCAACGCCGGAGTTGCGACGTGTGCTGGAGAAGACGCTCGGCGTGCCCTTATTTCAGGAACAGGCGATGCGCGTAGCGATCGAATGCGCCGGGTTCACTGCAAGTGAGGCAGACCTGCTCCGGCGCGCGATGGCTACCTTCAAGCTCACGGGAGGCGTGTCACATTTTCAGGACAAGCTGATCGGCGGAATGGTCGCACGGGGCTACGATCGCGAATTTGCCGAAAAGACTTTCAAGCAGATCGAAGGGTTCGGCTCGTATGGCTTTCCTGAGAGTCACGCAGCGAGTTTTGCGCTGTTGGCCTATGCGTCGTCTTGGGTGAAGTGCCATCATCCGGACGCGTTCTGCGCCGCTCTGCTCAACGCCCAGCCGATGGGCTTCTACGCTCCGGCGCAAATCGTTCGGGATGCAAAGGAGCATGGCGTCGAGATCCGTCCCATAGACGTCAACCATAGCCGCTGGGACTGCACGCTCGAAACCACCAGCGGTCGATACATGGCAGTGCGTCTCGGGCTTTGCATGGTTCGCGACCTGGCTAACGCCGACGGCGCGGCGATTGTGGGATCGTTACAACCGAAGTTAGTTTTTGCCCCCTTGATGCAACTCGTTTCGCGCGCATCGCTTTGGCCATAGGACTGCGAGCGCCACGTCGAACGACTTCATCGCTCTTCAGGTCCTCTTAATGCAGCGGGCAGGAACCTTTCTGTCCGATCCCACGGCTTTACTTAGAAAAGGCGCGATGATCATGGCGAAGTCCTCAAGTAATAATGTCGCGCGTAAGACACGAGGAAAGTCGCCAACTAAGTCTGGGCCAAACGGTGCAGAGCAGGTTGGGGCAGGCATCGACCTTCTACTGGGGGATGGGGGTGAAACACACCAAACGGCCGACAGCGATACCGAGGTGCTGACCACACAACAGGGCGTTCCCGTTTCCGACGATCAGAATAGCCTGAAGCAGGGCGCACGCGGCCCCACTTTGCTGGAGGACTTCCATTTCCGTGAGAAGATCTTCCACTTCGATCATGAGCGCATTCCGGAGCGAGTGGTGCATGCTAGAGGGTATGCGGCCCATGGCTTTTTCGAGCTTACCGAGAGCCTGTCCGATGTGACGAGCGCCGACGTGTTTCAGCGCACGGGAGAGAGGACCCCAGCGTTTGTAAGGTTTTCCACGGTTGCAGGGTCCAAGGGCTCACCCGACCTAGCCCGCGACGTCCGCGGCTTTGCTGTCAAAATCTACACGAAAGAAGGCAACTGGGACCTCGTCGGCAATAACATCCCGGTCTTCTTCATCCAGGACGCGATGAAGTTCCCCGACCTGATCCATGCAGCCAAGCCTGCTCCCGACCGTGCGTTCCCGCAAGCGCAGACGGCACACGACAATTTCTGGGATTTCATCAGCCTGACGCCTGAGAGCATGCACATGGTCATGTGGGCCATGTCGGACCGCACACTCCCGCGGTCATTCCGAACCATGGAGGGCTTCGGCGTTCACACCTTCCGTCTGCTTGATGCAGAGGGGAATTCTACCTTCGTCAAGTTCCACTGGAAGCCGAAGTCCGGGTTGCAATCGGTCGTTTGGAACGAAGCGGTGAAGATCAATGGTGCTGATCCAGACTTCCACCGGCGGGACCTCTGGGATGCCATCGAAAATGGCGACTTCCCTGAATGGGAGCTCGGTGTGCAGTTGTTCGACGAGGCTTTCGCGGAATCGTTCGATTTCGACGTGCTCGACGCGACCAAGATCATCCCAGAGGAACTGGTTCCTGTCCGCATCGTAGGTAGGCTCGTCCTCGACCGGGTTGTCGAAAACTTCTTCGCTGAGACCGAGCAGGTGGCATTCTGCACCCAGCACGTCCCGCCAGGTATCGACTTCACCAACGATCCGCTTCTGCAGGGGCGCAACTTCTCCTATCTCGACACCCAGCTGAAGCGGTTGGGTGGACCGAACTTCACTCACATCCCGATCAATGCGCCCAAATGTCCCGTTTCCCACTTTCAGCAGGACGGTCACATGGCGATCAAGTATCGCGCTGGCCGGGCCAACTACGAACCCAACAGCTGGGGTCCGGGGATCGGCGGCCCGCGCGAGGATCCTGTGCGCGGGTTCCGGAGCTACGAGGCGGAGCCCGATGGTCCCAAGCTGCGGATCCGGCCGGAGAGCTTCGCAGACCACTATAGCCAGGCGCGTCAGTTCCTAATCAGCCAGACGCCTGTGGAGCAGAAGCATATCGGCGATGCCCTGGTGTTCGAACTCTCGAAGGTAGAGCGCGTCGAAATCCGTTCGCGCGTAGTTTCACATCTGGTCAACATCGACGCAGGCCTCGCGGCGACTGTCGCGGATGGGCTGGGGATGGAGGTTCCGGAAGCAGCGCCGGCCGCGCGGCCGACCATGACGGAACTTCCACCCTCGGCCGCCTTAAGCATCGTCAACAACGGTCCCGACAGTTTCGAGGGCCGGAAGGTTGGCATCCTCGTGACGAACGGTTCCGATAGCAAGATGCTCGCCGCTCTGACCAAGGCGATCGAGAAGGAGGGCGCGCTCTACGAGCTCGTCGCCCCCAAGATCGGCGGCGTGACGCTGTCGGACGGGACACAGATGCCCGCGAAGCAGAAGATCGATGGCGGTCCATCCATCCTCTACGACGCAGTGGCGGTCATTCCTTCGCCGGAAGGCGCTGCCCTTCTTGCGATCGATGCGCCTTCCAAGGATTTCGTCACAGACGCGTTTGCGCACTGCAAGTTCATCGGGATCGGACCGGATGCCGCCCCGCTTTTCGAGAAGGCCGGACTGTCGGACGATCTGGACGATGGCTGCCTGCCGGTGGGTTCGGCGAAGGATGCCACTGCCTTCATTGAGGCGTGCCGTAAGCTGCGGTTCTGGGATCGGGAGCTCAAGGTTGATCTTGATGCCCAAGCCGATGCTTGAGGCCCGCACCGCCCCGCTGCCATCAGCGGCACGCATTCAGGAGCTTCTTCTTGATGCTGCCCGGATCGGCCGGACCGACATGGTCGCTCCCCTCCTTGCTGCAGGTGCTGACGTGGATGGTCGTGACCGCCACGGTTACACGGCACTCATTCTGGCGGCCTACCACGGGCACCTTGAGACTGCCGTGGCACTTCTCGATCATGGTGCTGCGGTTGACGCCGTCGACGATAAGCGCGGAAACACGGCGCTCATGGGCATCGCCTTCAAGGGCTACGACGAGATCGCCGAGGAATTGATCGACGCAGGTGCAGACGTCGATCGGCGAAACAATGCCGGCCAGACTGCGCTCATGATGGCATCGCTGGTGGGACACGCCCGCATCGCGTCGCTCCTTATGCGGGCGGGAGCAAACCCTACGCTCCGGGACGTCGCCGGCAACTGCGCTCGCTCGGTAGCCGCCGCTCAAGGCAATTCCGAGATGACCCTACTGCTTGCAGGGCCCGTTCCGGCGGCAGTGTCGACGATGTCAAACCCGCAGGTGGTCACGCTTCAATAGCGTTCTGCCTCCGCAACAAAACCCTAACGAGGAAAACAAAGAGGGGTATGAATGAGGATCGCTGTTCTAGCGCACTTGAAGCATCCCATCGCCGAGCCTTTTGCCGGCGGTCTCGAGACGCATACTCACCTTCTTGCGCGTTCACTGCGGGATCGCGGCCATGACGTGACGATCTTCGCATCTACAAAGTCCGACCGCAGCCTCGGCCTTGAGGCGATATGCGACGAGACGGCGTTGCTGAACGTGGGAACGGCTGAAGCAACGGACATCGCCTTCTTCCAAGAGCACCACGCCTACCTCTCGGTAATGCAGCGGTTGCGCCGGAGCGCGTTCGACATCGTGCATAACAACTCGCTTCACTACTTGCCGGTGGCAATGGCTGACACGCTGCCGATGCCGGTCGTTACGACATTCCACACGCCGCCTTTCTGCTGGCTGGAAAGCGGCGTCCGACTGTGCACGTCGTCGAACGCGAAGTTCGTATCGGTGTCCGACAGCGTGAGCAGGCTGTGGAAGCACGTGGCCGGTCGAAGCGAGGTCGTGATGAACGGTATCGATTTGACCCGGTTCGCCTTCAGGCCCGAGCCCGCTGCTGAACCCTATCTCGCCTGGCAGGGTAGGATTGTGCCGGAAAAAGGGCTCGAGTTTGCAATCGCGGCAGCACAGATTCTCGGCATGAAATTGAAGATCGCTGGCCCGAGCCTCGACCGGAAATACTTCGAGACGGCAGTCATGCCTCATCTTGGTGATGAGATCGTCTACGAGGGGCATCTAGCCCATGGAGAACTTTCCGAGTTGATCGGAGGTGCCCGCGCACTTCTGGTAACCCCGCGGTGGGACGAGCCCTACGGCCTTGTAGTCGCTGAGGCTCTCGCATGCGGTGTTCCGGTAGCGGCGTTCGATCGGGGTGCAATGAGGGAGATTCTTACCTCGGATTGCGGTTCGATCGCCAAGCCTGACGACGCCATGTCGTTAAGTGAGTGCGCCCGTCGGGCAATCCAGCTTTCGCGGACAGCGGCCCGCAGGCGTGCTGAGATGGCCTGCGACGCAGAGATCATGGTCGACGGCTATGAACGCATTTATGATCAGTTGGTAGGGCAGAGGCTGGACGAACATCTGGTGGCCCAGATGACGTCGCGAACGGCAAGACCCTCAGTCCTTCAAGCTGCACTAGGACCTCTGGCAGGGCTGGCTGCAAAGCCGGTTGCGCTATGAACTCGGGACGGCACGCTGCCGAGCCGACGTCAGAGTTCGTCGTCTGCGTTCCCAGCAGAAACGAGGCAGAGCGACTTCCTATCTTGCTTCGTTCTCTAGCGGAGCAGGACTGCGAAGCACCTGTCCACGTCCAGATCTGCGTCAACAACAGTCACGACGGATCGGTCGACCGGGTTTGCACAGCGGCACAGAAGCATGCTGACCGCCTTGTCATCCACCTAGACGAGATCGACTTTCCTCCTGAAACCGCCAACGCCGGCACGGCACGTAGGCGGGCGATGGGTCTCGGCCTTCATCGGTTGAGTTGCCTCGATACGGGTGTCCTCCTGACGACTGATGCGGACGCCCGGTTGCCCTCCCACTGGATCTCAGCGAACCTTGCCGCCATCAGTCGGGGCGCTGACCTGGTTGGAGGACGCATCTTGCTTGATAGGAGCGAAGCTGTTCCTCAGCACGTCGTTCGACTCAGAGCGATGCTCGACAGCTACTGGGAGGAGGTGAGGGAAATCGAGGATACGATCGATCCTTTGCCTCACGACCCTCCGCCGCGACATGGCGACCATACGGGTGCAAGCCTCGCGATAAGGGCTGCAACCTATATAGCTGCTGGGGGCGTCCCTCCCATCGAGACAGGTGAGGACCGGGCGCTGGTGTCCTCTGCGCTCGCCACGGGCGCACACCTCGCTCATCCAATGGACGTCTGGGTGGAAGTGTCTGCTCGAACGGTGGGTCGGGCTGTCGGCGGGATGGCCGACTACCTTCGGAGGCTGCAGGCGGGTCCCGATGACGGGCCCTACCTGCCGCCACTGGAGGCGTGGCGGGATCTCGCAGAATGGCGTTGTGCTCTACGCCAGGAGCAGGATGGCGACCGGCGTATTGCCGTGGAGGAGCGGCTTCGGCCGCCGATGCCGGAAACTCTCCGGCTTCGAGACAGATACGGCGCGGCGTGAGTGGACCGATAGGATACTACGTCCATCACCATGGACGCGGCCACCTCGACCGAGCGATGCTACTGGCTAGCGGAATGAACCAAGACGTCGTCCTCCTGGGGACGGGTCTCAGCGCAAATGGTGTGGATGGGGTCGAACTTGCCGATGACAGGCTTGAGGATGGGTTCGACGGCCTGGACCATGAAGTCAGCCGCCCGCTCAGCCTCCATTATGCACCTTTACGCCATCCTGGGATCAGGCTGCGGACTGCTGCGATCAGTCGCTGGTTCGAAGAGGCTGACCCCAGTCTGATGGTGGTTGATGTGTCGACAGAGGTAGCGATGCTAGCGAGACTGGCGTCGGTCCCCGTCGCGTATGTCCGCCTTGCGGGTCTGCGTGTCGATCAGCCACATCTTGAGGCCTTTCGAAGTGCCCTCACGCTCATAGCGCCGTTCCATGAAAGTCTCGAAACATCGTTAGCGTCCGCGCTCGTGGTGTAATTTCCGGTGTAGATTGAGGTTGTCGCATGGGGTGGGGCATGCCCCACCCCATGCGATTTCGATCTCGGTGGC
>NZ_QFOA01000166.1 GCF_003248505.1 Sphingobium sp. | reverse complement strand
CCAGCATCGCGAAAAGGGAAAAAGTGGACGACTTTTACGCCGCCCGCAGCAGCACTTCGCCGCCGCTACCGTGGTCTAATTTTGCACCGCCGTTCTCAACCACCGGAAAACGACGAAACATTTCTTCCGCGCTGCGCATCAGCTTTAGCGGGTCAGCACGCAATTCCTCGACTACCTGCGGGTTCTTCGCAAGGTGGATCATCATGAAGCTGAGGAAGTTTACGACCGTGTCGAGTCCACCCAGCAAGAGCAGCGAGATGAGACCAAGCGCCTTGTCGTGGCTGATCCGTTCGCCATTGATCTCGGCATTCACCATGACGGTGATAAGATCTTCGCCTTCCTGCCCCCGGCGCGCTTGGATGATGGGTTCGACATAAGCGAAGAAGCCATTGTTTCCCTCTTCCAGATGCTTCGCCATTTCCTCGGGCGTATTGCCCTCCGGGCGGGTCATCATCTTGGCGAAGCGGCTGAGTGTCGGCACGTCACTTTCAGGCAGATTTGCCAGCGCCATGAAGACCCGTACGGGGAAGACGTTGGCATATTCAGCCGAAAAATCGCATTCGCCCCGGCTCACGAAACTGTCGATGAGATCGACCGCGACCTCGCGGACTTTCGATTCCACCTTGCGAATCTGGGCAAGACTCAGGCCCTTGTCGAGCGCCTTGCGGTAAGGCGTATGCTCGGGCGGGTCCATGCGGGTCGGGACCATCTCGTACTTTTCGCCAGCTTCCTTCGGCAGGAAAATGACTTCGCTGGAGAAGCGGGTAGGATCGCTGTAGACCTCGCGGACAGTATCCCCATTGGTCGCGATCCAGTGACCGCCGGTAAAGGGGGTCCAGATGAGATCGGGCATGTTCGGCTTGGGAATATTCTTCCAGGCCTCGTGATAGCCCTGCTCGATGCCTTCGAGTGCATACATGTCGATTTCATGCACATACTGATCGGGAATATGGTCCGGGCGAGGGGCGCGAGCACGCGATATCGCTTCAGGGACATGTTCAGGCATCGTAGCCAAGATCGCTCTCCTTAACTCAACACGCCCAGCCGTTCCCGGGCCATGCGTGTTCTTTACACGCACGAAAAATACCGTGCAAGAACTTTCAACGCGGGCGTTGATCCGAAACATTTGCGCCGAACGCGGTCACGCGCTTAGGTAGTCGACATGAAGATGCGCGAACTAGAAGAGCGGACCGGTGTTGATCGCGAGGTCATACGGATCATGATCCGTGAAGGCCTGCTACCCGAGCCACAGCGCCCAGCGCGCAATGCTGCGGAATATGACGAGGGTCACGTCAGCGGCATCGCCACGATCAGGCATTTGCAACAGACTTCGCGCATGACGCTCAAGGAGATCAGATCCGCTCTGTCGGGGGAGGCGCTCGAACGCCCAGGCCCCGCATCGGCTTACAGTCACCTCGAGGCTTTGCTGTCACGCTCTTTCGGACTGGAGCAACCGACATCGGTCTCGTTGCAAAGCCTTTCCGAACGCTATCCCCGCGCCGAACGCGATGCCCGTGCGTTCGAGGCCATGGGGATGCTGACGCTTTTGCCGACCGAGAGCGGTTGCAGCCTCAGCCTGACCGATGCGCGACTTGTGGAAATATGGGGAAAGATACGGGAAGCGGGATTTGTCGAGGAACAGGGCTTTCCTCCGGAAAATATCAGCTTCTATCGCGAAGCCGCCGAACTGGTCGCCCGGCATGAGGCATCGATATTCTTCAGCGGGTCGGATGGCGCGATTAGTGAAGAAGATGCCGCCAGGATGCTCCAGATAGCTCTG
>NZ_QFOA01000079.1 GCF_003248505.1 Sphingobium sp. | reverse complement strand
ACGCCACGCTTCATGGCGCCCTTATGGGCATCCTCGATTTTGCACAGGAAACCTCTCGACCTGCTACCGTTGTTACGACAAAGGTGGCCCAGGGTTCGCGGGGATGACGGAGGTTTAGAAGCATGAGGACGGGTTTGACGCGATAATACCAATTGGCTTGACCGCCGCTTTGGTCTATTGTCGCGTTCGAAGCATCGGTTCCGCCGGTGTTCCAATGATCGCGCCGGTGCCCCCACAAGGGGCTTAATCGGGAATGCGGTGAGGGGGCTTGGCTCCCAATTCCGTGGCTGTCCCTGCAACTGTAAGCGGATAGCGCGATGCATATCGCTCCTCTTCATCGGGGGAGCAGCCACTGGTTCCACGCCGTTGGGCGAAGTTCCGGGAAGGCGTGCATCAAGCTGTGACCCGTGAGCCAGGAGACCTGCCGGCGCACCGGTCGCTCTTGCCTGATCCAGGGGATGGTCACGGCACGGTTAAGTCTTACGTTTGAGCGACGAAGCTGTGTGGCTGGGGCTGCACGGCCGCGCGGGTTTCGGGTGCTTGTCGCGCCTGCCCGTCGTCGCGCGACTGACCGGTTCACCCCGGCAAGCCCCGCCGTTGTCGCTCCGGCGCGCGGGAGTTCGTGTGTGTCCAATCTGGCCCCAAATCTGGCCAAAGTGCCCGTTACCATCGTCACCGGCTTTCTGGGTGCTGGGAAGACCACGCTGATCAGCCACCTGATCCGCAACGCTGGCGGTCGCCGCTTGGCGGTGGTGGTTAACGAGTTCGGCACCCTAGGCGTCGATGGCGATATCCTGCAGTCCTGCGCCATCCCCGATTGCCCGGCCGAGAACATCGTCGAGCTGGCCAATGGCTGCATCTGCTGCACCGTGGCGGACGACTTCATCCCGACGGTCGAGCACTTGCTCGCGCTCGACCCGCGACCCGATCACATCCTGATCGAGACCTCCGGCCTGGCACTGCCCAAACCGCTGCTCAAGGCATTCGACTGGCCGGCGATCCGCAGCAAGATCACCGTCGACGGCGTGCTGGCGCTGGCCGACGCCGAGGCGGTCGCCGCCGGTCGCTTTGCGCCCGACGTCGCTGCGCTCGATGCACAGCGCGCCGCCGATCCCAGCGTCGACCATGAGACACCGCTGTCCGAAGTATTCGAGGACCAGCTTGCGTGCGCCGACATGGTGCTGCTGACCAAGTGCGACCTTGCCGGACCCGAAGGCGTTGCCGCCGCTCGCGCCGTGATCGCCGCCGAATCACCGCGTCCGGTGTCGGTGATCGAACTGACCGAGGGCGTGGTCGATCCGCGCGTGATCCTCGGTCTGGGCTCGGCGGCGGAGGACGACATTGCCGCCCGTCCCTCGCATCACGATGGCGAGGATGATCACGAGCATGACGACTTCGATAGCACCGTCGTTGTGCTGGGAGAGATCGCCGACCCCGCCGCACTGGTCGCCCGGATCGAAGCGCTTGCGCGCAATCACCATATCCTGCGGGTGAAGGGCTACGCCGCCGTCGTCGGCAAGCCGATGCGGCTGCTGGTGCAGGCGGTCGGCTCGCGGGTGCGCCATCAGTACGACCGTCCCTGGCGTGCCGGTGAGCCGCGCGAGACGACCCTGGTCGCCATTGCTGAGCAGGGACGCGTCGACGCGCAAGCGATCCGCGCCGCCTTGGTGGGCTGAGCCTCCGCTGTATGCACGTCATCTTCCGCGAAACCCACGGGATGGAAGAAACCGCCATCCCGCAGGACCTAGGACAAGCACCCGGGGACCTGGTGGTGCTGTCGTTTTCCGACAGCGACCTAGGCGCGTTCGCGGCGGCGTGGCACCGAGCGAAGCAAGCCGACGCCGCGTTTCCCACGCTGCGCCTGGCGAATCTGGCGGCGCTGGCGCATCCCTTGTCGGTCGATACCTATGTCGAGCGCACACTGGGCGGGGCCAGAGCGATCCTGATTCGGCTGATTGGCGGCACCCCGTACTGGAGCTATGGGCTGACCCAGGTCGCGATGCTGGCCCGGGCGCGGGGGATTGCGCTGGCGGTACTGCCCGCCGATGGCTCGCAGGATAGTCGGTTGGATGACGCTTCGACCGTCGATGTGCCGATGCTGCGCGAACTGGCGCGGCTGTGCGACGCGGGCGGACCCGAAGCCGCCGAGGCCGCGCTCGTCACTCTCGCCCGCACGGCGGGTCTCGTGAATGCGAACGCCACGTCCGGCCAGCCGCTGCCCGAGGTCAGCGGCTGGCACCCTAATCTGAGCGTGGTCGATCCCGATGCTTATCCGCGCGACCCGGCCCGCCCGCTGGTGCTGATCGTGTTCTATCGCTCCTATCTGACCGCGCACGACCTCGAGCCGTTCGCGGCGCTGCATGCCGGGTTCGAGCGGCGGGGCTTTTCTACGCTGTCGTTGTTCGTTACCTCGCTCAAGGCTCCGGCGGCGCGTGAGCATGTCGACCGCTGGGTGCGCGCGCTCGTTCCGGCGGCGATCGTTAACGCCACCGCCTTTTCCGCGCGGGGAGAGCAGGGCGACACTCCGCTCGATGGCGCGGGCGTGCCGGTGTTCCAGCTGGCGCTGGCGACTTCGAGCCAGGCAGCTTGGGCCGAGGCTTCGCGCGGGTTGTCGCCGGCGGACCTTGCCATGCATGTCGTCCTGCCCGAGATCGACGGGCGCGTGTTCGCCGGCGTCGCCAGTTTCAAGGAGGCCGGTCTGCGCGACCCGACGCTGGAGTTCGCCCGTAGCGTCCACCGCGCCGCGCCAGAGCGGATCGCGACGATCGTCGATCGTATCGCCAGCTGGATCGCGCTCGCCCAAACGCCGGCCAGTGAGCGTCGCGTAGCCTTGATTCTCTCGACCTACCCCGGCAAGGCGCACCAGATGGCGCATGCCGTGGGTCTCGACGCCCTCGCCTCCGCCGAGGCGATCCTGGCCGACCTGACCCAGGCAGGATATGCTACATCTGCCGCAATGAACCTTGCCGGTGCGCTCCTACACGGACAGGTGCAATGGCCGCTGGCGGACTATCGCACGGCGCTGGGCCGACTGCCCGCAGCCTTGCGCCGCGAACTCTCTGACGTGTGGGGCGAACCCGAGGCCGACGAAGCGGTCCGCGACGGTGCGTTTCACTTCGCCGCGCAGCAACTCGGCAACATCACCGTCGCCCTCCAACCCGAACGCGGCGCGCGGGCTACCCGCGACGGCGACTATCACGACGTCACCCGCTGCCCGCGCCATGCCTATGTCGCATTCTACTTGTGGCTGCGTGCGCAAGGCATCGCGGCGTTGGTCCACATCGGCGCGCACGGCACGCTAGAGTGGCTGCCGGGCAAGGCTGTCGCCTTGTCCGACGCCTGCTGGCCCGAGGCGCTGACGGGCGCCATGCCGGTGATATACCCTTTTATCGTCAACGATCCTGGTGAGGCCGCGCAAGCCAAACGCCGCATCGCCGCCGTCACGCTGGGCCACGTACCGCCACCGCTTCTGCCCGCAAGCAGCGGGGCAGGGCTGGCCTCGCTGGAAGCGCTGCTCGACGAATTCTCCAACGCCGAGGGGCTTGATCCCGCGCGTCGCGACCGCTTGCAGGCGACTATCCGCGACGAGGCCCAGGCGCTGGGGCTCGAAGCCGAACTCGGACTTAATGGTGCTACGACGCTGATCGAGGCGATCACCCGTATCGATCGCTTCGTGTGCGACGTTAAGGAGAGCCAGTTTGGCGATGGACTCCACGTCTTCGGGCGCGGCGAGCATGGCGCGGCCGAGCGCGGTGGGCTGTTGGCGGCACTGGCGGGGCAGCGCGTTGCTGCTGGCCCCTCCGGCTCGCCGTTCCGGGGCCGCCGCGACGTTCTGCCGACGGGGCGCAACCTCTACGCTATCGATCCGCGCGCGGTGCCATCGCGCGCCGCCCACGCGCAGGGAATTACCCTGGCCGAGGAGCTGGTCCGCCGCCACTTGCAAGACCATGGCGACTATCCGCGCGGGCTCGTGGTCGACTTGTGGGGATCGGCGACCATGCGTACGGCGGGCGAGGAGTTCGCCATGGCGCTGCATCTGCTGGGCGTCAAGCCGCTGTGGGACAACACCTCCGAGCGAGTTAGCGGCATCGAGATCCTGCCGCTTGCGTTGCTCGACCGCCCGCGTATCGACGTGACCTTGCGCGTTTCCGGCCTGTTCCGCGATGCTTTCCCAACGTTGCCAGCGCTGTTCGGACAAGCGGTGCGAGCCCTGGCGGCGCGCGACGAAACGCTGGAGTGGAATCCTTTCGTCGGCGGGGATGCAACCCCGCGCGTCTATGGCCCGGCGCCTGGCCGTTACGGCTTGGGCATGGGCGAAGCGAGCGAAGCCTACACCGACGAAGCGCGCCGCGCTGCCGGCGAGGCCTGGCTGGCAGGATCCAGCCATGCGCTCGATGGCTTGGCACAAGGGGAGAGCAGGTCCGATCCCGAGGGCTTGCGGCTTCGGGTGGCGGAAGCCGACGCCTTCGTCCATTTGCAGGACCTGCCAGAGACCGACCTGCTACTCGCCGCCGACTATGCAGCTCACGAAGCAGGCTTCGCCGCCGCGCAGGAAGTGACCGGCGGCAAGGCGGCGCTCTATCACCTCGACAACCGCGATCCCACGCGCCCTACCGCGCGTACCTTGACCGAGGAAATTGCCCGTGTCGTGCGCGCCCGCGCCGCTCAGCCGGGCTGGGTGAAGGGGATGATGCGCCATGGCTTTCGCGGCGCAGCGGAATTGGCGGCGACGCTCGACCACCTGGGCGCCTTTTCGCATCTGTCCGCCAGTGTGCCGCCGCAGCTGTTCGACCTCTACCACGACGCAACGCTGGGCCGTCCGGAGGTTCGCGCTTTCATGGCTGAGGCCAATCCCGGTGCCCTGGCGGCGATGGAGGCGCGGTTCGCCGCGCTGCATGCCGCTGGCTTGTGGCGGACCCGGCGCAACTCGATCCTTGCCAGTTTGCCGCCGGGTGACGCGGCATGAGCGGTTTCGTGGTAAAGGGTTGGTGCCCCAATGCCTGGCGACCGATGCCGGCGGGGGACGGCCTGCTCGTGCGGGTCAAACCCCGGCTCGGTCGGATGACGGCAGGGCAAGTGCTGGCTTTGTGCAAAGCGGCGCTGGCGCACGGCAACGGCCTGATCGACCTCACCCGCCGCGCCAACCTGCAGTTGCGCGGTCTGACCGAGGCGGGCTGGCCAGCGCTGATCGAGCGGCTGATAACGCTCGATCTGGTCGATGGCCAGCCCGCGCGAGAAGGCCGACAAAACCTCCTGGTCACGCCTGATTGGCAAGCAGGCGACGACACCCACCGCATTGCCAGCGAAATGCAGGCGCGGCTGAACGAATTGCCCGAAATGCCCGGCAAGATGGGCTTCGTCATCGATGCCGGCGCCGCCTGCCAACTTCGCAACGAAGCCGGCGATTTTCGTATCGAGCGGGGAGAGACGGGCGGCCTGATTCTGCGCGCTGACGGTCGTGCGCATGGCGTCGCGGTCGAACACGGTAGGGAGGCAGAGGCCCTTATCACTCTGGCCCATTGGTTCGTAGGAAGCGGCGGAACGGCGGCGGGGCGGATGGTCCGCCATCGGATAGCTTTGCCGGATTGGGCCAGCGGTACCATCGCTCCCGCCGCGCCGCGCCGGTGCAGCGAACCTGGCACACACGCTCTCGGCATGGCGTACGGCCTGCCGTTCGGACGGGTTGAGGCGCAGGTGCTGGCGGCGGCAGTGGAGCAATCCCACGCGGCGGCCGTTCGCGTCACACCCTGGCGTGTGTTGATCTTCGAATACGCGAACGCCGCCACCATCCCTGGTCTTTTGAACGATCCCGCCGATCCGCTGCTTCATGTTGACGCCTGCCCCGGCGCGCCCGCGTGTCCGCAAGCGACGGTCGCCACCCGCGACTTGGCCCGCGCGCTCGCCCCGCATATCGCCGGGCCTTTGCACGTGTCGGGCTGCGCCAAGGGCTGCGCGCGATCAACCCCTGCTGACGTCACGCTGACAGGCCGCGACGGGCTGTTCGACCTCGCCCTGAACGCAGCGGTCGGCGCGCCGCCCCTACGCTCGGCGCTGGCCCCGGTCCAGCTTCTGCATCATTTCGGAGCCGCCTGATGTCGCATGTTTATGAAACCGATGGCGCCGCGATCTATCGACAGTCCTTCGCGACGATCCGCGCCGAGGCCGACCTCGCGCGCTTTTCGGCGGACGAGGAGCCCGTCGCGACGCGGATGATCCATGCCGCCGGCCTCGTGGACCTAGCGCGCTTCATCCAGTTCTCGCACGGCTTCGCCGCCGCCGCGCGCGCTGCCTTGAACGCCGGCGCGCCGGTGCTGTGCGATGCGCGCATGGTGTCGGAGGGGATCACCCGCGCCCGCCTGCCCGCCGCGAACCCGATCGTCTGCACCCTGCACGACATCCAGGTGCCGGACATGGCGCGGGCGATGGGTAACACCCGCTCCGCTGCAGCACTGGAGCTTTGGCGGCCGCATCTGGACGGCGCGGTGGTGGCGATCGGCAACGCGCCCACCGCGCTGTTTCACTTGCTCAACATGCTGGAGGATCCCGACTGCCCGCGCCCGGCGGCGATCATCGGTTGCCCCGTAGGCTTCGTCGGCGCGGCGGAATCGAAGGCGGCTTTGTGGGCCGAGCAGCCGGTGCCGTGCGTCGTTGTCGAGGGGCGGCTTGGCGGCAGCGCGATCACCGTCGCTGCGATCAATGCGCTGGCGAGCCCCGTGGAATGACGCAGCTTTCATCTGGATTTGGCACCGTTCACGGCGTCGGCCTTGGCCCCGGCGCGCCTGACTTGCTGAGCGTACGCGCCGATCGGCTTGTGCGCGGCGCGCGCCATGTCGCCTACTTCCGCAAGGCGGGGCGGCCGGGGCAGGCACGGCGCATCGCCGAGGGCATGTTGCGTCCTGACGTCGTAGAGATCGCGATGGAGTATCCGGTGACCACCGAGATCCCGTTCGACGATCCTCGCTATAACGAGCAACTGTCCGCCTTCTACGCCGCCTCTACCGAGCGCGTCGCCGCGTTGGCCCGCACCGGAGAGGACGTGGTGGTGCTATGCGAGGGCGACCCGTTCTTCTATGGCTCGTTCATGCATCTCCACTCGCGTCTGACCGGTGCGGTGCCGGTCGAGGTGGTGCCCGGCATCACTGGCATGGCAGGAGCCTGGAACGCGACCGGGGTGCCGATTACGTGGGGCGATGACGTGTTGACGGTAGCGATGGCGACGCTGCCCGAACACGAACTGGTCCGCCGCATCCGCGACACCGACGCGCTGGTGGTCATGAAGATCGGCCGCAACTTGCCCAAGCTGCGCCGCGCCGTGGCCGCCGCCGGACGCGAAGCTTCGGCCTGGCTGGTCGAGCATGCGGCAATGCCGGGCCAACGGGTTACGCCGCTGCTCGAGGCCGAGAGCGTAACGCCATATTTCTCGATCCTGCTGATCCACGGCCAGGGGCGCCGGCCGTGAGCGCTGGCTGGCTCGCCATTGCCGGTTTGGGGCCGGGCGCCGAGGTGCTGGTCACGCCTGAAGTCACCGCCGCGCTGGCGCAGGCGACCGATGTCATCGGCTATATCCCTTACGTTGCTCGCATTGCCCCCCGCGCTGGTCTGACGCTGCACCCCTCCGACAACCGAGTGGAGTTGGACCGTGCCGCTTATGCCCTCGACCTCGCAGCGCAAGGTCGGCGGGTGATGGTCGTCTCTTCCGGCGATCCTGGCGTGTTCGCAATGGCCGCCGCCGTATTCGAAGCGCTGGAAGCGGGGCCGCTCGCTTGGCGCGGCCTCGACATCCGCGTGCTGCCCGGCATCACCGCCATGCTCGCCGCCAGCGCGCGCGTTGGAGCGCCGCTGGGGCATGATTTCTGCGCGATTAACTTGTCTGACAACCTCAAGCCTTGGGCCTTGATCGAGCGGCGCTTGCGGCTGGCGGCGGCGGCGGACTTCGCGATGGCGTTATACAACCCACGCTCGAAGGCGCGCCCGGAAGGCTTCGCGCGTGTGCTGGAGGTGCTGCGCGAAGCATGCGGCGACACTCGCGCCATCCTCTTCGCCCGCGCCGTCACGACCTCAGACGAAGCGCTACGGATCACCACCCTGGCTGAAGCCCGGCCCGAGATGGCGGACATGCGAACGATGGTGATCGTCGGGTCCAGCCAGACCCGGATCGTCGACCGCGCCGGTGCGCCGATCCTCTATACACCGAGGGCCGTCTCATGACCCAACCACGCGAGCACCTGATGCGGATCGTAGACCTCTTGACGCGGCGGCAGGACCGGGCGGTCGATCATCAG
The DNA here is from genome assembly GCF_003248505.1 of Sphingobium sp. Taxonomy (GTDB): domain Bacteria; phylum Pseudomonadota; class Alphaproteobacteria; order Sphingomonadales; family Sphingomonadaceae; genus Sphingobium. The sequence goes on along the minus strand of NZ_QFOA01000079.1, from coordinate 7,415 downwards.
CACCGGCAGGCCGAGGCGGCGCGCGGCAATCAGCTTGGCGGCCGCGCCGCTGCCGCCGGCGTTCTTGCACATGACGAGCTCGATGGCGTGTTTGCGCATCAGTTGCGCATCGTCCTCGGCGGCGAAGGGCCCGCGATCGACCAACAGCGTGTGGTGCGGCAGGGCGGGTGGCACATCCGGTGCATCGACGAAGCGCAACAGGTAGTGGTGCTGGGGCTGGGCGGTGAACGCATTTACATGCATCCGGCCAAGCGCCAGCATCACGCGGCGTGGCGGTCCGGCGAGCTGCGCGACGGCGTGGGCGATATCGGCTGCGCGGGTCCAGCGATCGCCGGTGACTGGCTCCCAGGCGGGGCGAGTCATCGCCATCAGCGGCACGCCGACTTCCCGCGCCGCCGCCACGGCATAGGTGCTCATCGTCGCGGCGAAGGGATGGGTCGCGTCGACAAGATGGGTCACGCGATGGGCGCGCAAGTAGTCGATCAAGCCGCGCAAGCCGCCAAAGCCGCCGATCCGCACCGGCACCGGCTGGGCGCGCGGAGCCTCGGTGCGCCCGGCATAGCTGAGCGTGGCGGCGATGTGGTGCGCTGCGAGCAGCCGAGCCAGCGCGCTCGCCTCGGTCGTGCCGCCAAGCAAGAGGACGTTCGGCGTGGCTGACATGGGTTCCTCCGTATGGTTGACAATCCTCGGCCTTGGAGAGGATGGCGCCGAAGGCCTCTCCGCCGCGGCCCGCCGGGCGCTAGCCGAGGCAGAACTGGTAATCGGCCCGGCGCGGCACTTGGCGCTGTTGCCGTCGGTTAGCTGTCCCACGATCGAATGGCCAGTGCCCTTCGCGGACGGCATCGCGCGGCTTCTGGAACACCGCGGGCGGCGAGTGGTGATGCTGGCCTCGGGCGATCCGTTCTGGTTCGGAGCGGGCACCAGCGTGACTCGCCATCTCGCGCGTGAGGAGTGGGTGGCGCACCCGGCCCCGTCGACCTTTTCGCTGGCGGCGGCGCGGCTGAGCTGGCCCTTGCAGGACGTGCGGTGCCTCGGCCTGCATGCCGCGCCCGTGGAGCGGCTGCTCCCGGAACTCGCGCCCGGACAGCGCATCCTGGCACTCGTGCGCGATGGCACGGCGGTCATGGCCTTGGCTGAGTATCTGACGATGCAGGGCTTTGGCGCGTCGACGCTGCATGTCCTCGAATCGTTGGGAGGACCGCGGGAATACGTACGCGTTTCGACAGCGGACTCGTTCAACTTGACCAATGTCGCTCACCCCGTCGCCGTGGGAATTGCGTGTGCGGGCGAGGGCTTGGTCCTGCCGCTTAGCACCGGCCGGGCCGACGACTGGTTCGCGCATGACGGACAGATCACCAAGCGCCCCGTGCGCGCGCTCGCCTTGTCCGCGCTCGCGCCCAGCCCTGGCGAACGGCTGTGGGACATCGGCGCGGGCTCCGGGTCGATTGCGATCGAGTGGCTTCTCACCCATCCCGCGAACCAAGCTTGCGCGGTCGAAGCCGATCCGGTCCGCGCCGCTCGCGTCCGCGCCAATGCCTCCACCTTCGGGCTCGACCGGCTGGAGATCGTCACCGCCCGCGCACCCGGTCAGCTGCCGGGCGGACCAGCACCCAACGCGGTATTCATCGGTGGTGGGCTATCGGAGGCTTTGCTCGACGCGCTGTGGACGCGCTTGTCCGTCGGCACCCGTCTGGTCGCCAATGCCGTGACCTTGGAGTCTGAAGCATTGCTTGCCCGTTGGCACGCCCTCAAGGGCGGCGAGCTGCTGCGCATTGAGCTGGCCGAGGCCGTGCCGTTGGGGACGCGGCATGGCTGGCGTTCGCGCTATCCGGTGGTGCAGTGGAGCACGGTGCTATGATCGTGGCGGGCTTCGGTTTCCGTCAGGGCGCGGCCATGGCCTCGCTGCAAACGGCGTTCGCTCTCGCCCAGGACGGACACGAGCCGGTGACTCTGCTGGCGACCGTGGCCGACAAGCTCGAAGGATTGCGTCCGCTTGCGAAGGCTCTCGGCCTGCCTGTGATCGGGGTTACGAATGCAGCTCTGAGAGTGACTGAGACCCCCACCCGCTCTGCTGCCAGCCTCGCTGCGTACGGCACCGGCAGCGTGGCGGAAGCCAGCGCGCTTGCCGCCGCCGGACCGGGCGGGCGGTTGCTTGCGCCTCGCCACATCTCGCCCGATCGCATGGCGACTTGCGCCATCGTCCAAGGACTTGCGAAATGACCGTGCATTTCATCGGCGCCGGCCCCGGCGCACCCGACTTGCTGACGCTGCGAGGGCGCGACCTGATCGCCGCCTCGCCGGTGTGCCTCTATGCCGGATCGCTGATCCCGCAGGCGGTGCTGGGCCATTGCCCGCCAGGCGCGCGGATCGTCAACACCGCGCCTATGGACCTCGACGCGATCATAGCCGAGATTGCCGCCGCCCACGCCGTTGGGCAGGACGTGGCACGGCTGCATTCGGGCGACCTCTCGGTGTGGTCGGCGCTGGGCGAGCAGTTGCGCCGGTTGCGGGCGCTCGACATCCCCTTCACGGTGACGCCGGGCGTACCCGCCTTTGCCGCCGCTGCTGCCGCGCTGGAGGCGGAGCTGACGCTGCCCGAGCTGGCGCAGTCGTTGGTGCTCACCCGTACGCCGGGCCGAGCCAGCACTATGCCGCCGGCCGAGAGCCTGACGAACTTCGCCCTCGCCGGGGCGACCCTCGCCATCCACTTGTCGATCCATAACCTCGCTCAAGTGGTCGCCGACCTTGCGCCCCAGTATGGCAGCGACTGCCCGGTCGCGGTGGTCTGGCGCGCGAGCTGGCCCGACCAGCGGATTGTGCGTGGCACACTGGCGACGATCCAGGCGGCCGTCGCGGGCAGCATGGAGCGCACCGCGCTGATCGTCGTCGGGCGCGTTCTGGCGGCGCAGGACTTCGCCGAGAGCTGCCTTTACGCGCCCGGCTACGATCGCCGGTTTCGGCCACAGGACGCGCACTCGCCCTTCACAGGAGGCGGCGAGTGACCGCGCCGGGCCTGATGATCGCCGCCCCCGCCTCGGGCACCGGAAAGACCACGGTCATGCTCGGTCTTCTGCGCGCGCTGACCGAGGATGGGCTGAAGGTGCAGCCGTTCAAGAGCGGGCCGGATTACATCGACCCGGCCTTCCACCGCGCCGCCAGCGGCCGTCCTTCGTTCAACCTCGACAGCTGGGCGATGGACGAAGCCCTACTTGCCGCCATCGCGCGGGAGGCCGAGAGCGCGGACGTGGTGCTCGCCGAAGGGTCGATGGGCCTGTTCGACGGCGTGGCGAGCGCCGGCGCGTGCGGCAACGGCGCCAGTGCCGAGATCGCCCGGCGGATGGGCTGGCCGGTGATGCTGGTGATCGACGTGTCGGGCCAAGCGCAGTCCGCCGCCGCCACCGCGGCGGGTTTCCGCAGTCTGGATCCCGCGCTGCCGTTCGCCGGGGTGATCCTTAACCGCGTGGCCAGTCCGCGCCATGAGCGGCTGGTGCGACGAGGGCTCGACGCCGTCGGCATTCCCGTGCTCGGCGCGCTGCCGCGCCGGGGCGACCTGACCTTGCCTGAGCGCCACCTGGGATTGGTGCAGGCGGTCGAGCATCCCGACCTTGATCGCGCGATTGCCGACTATGCCGCCTTCCTGCGTGAGCACGCCGATCTCGCCGCGATCCGCCTTGCCGCGGCGCACGGGTCGACACCGCAGCTTGTCACCGAGGGCCTGCCGCGTCCCCCGGCCCAGCGCATCGCCATGGCGCGCGATGCTGCGTTTTCGTTCGTTTACCCGCACCTGCTCGAAGGCTGGCGGCGTGCGGGTGCGGAGATCTCGCACTTCTCACCACTTGCAGATGAGGCACCCGCAACCGATGCCGATCTGGTCTGGCTACCCGGCGGCTATCCTGAACTTCACGCTGGCCGGATCGCGGCGGCGACCAACTTCATTGCAGGCGTGCGCCACCATGCCAAGACTCGGCCCATCCATGGTGAGTGTGGCGGCTATATGGTGCTGGGGGAGGGGCTAATCGACAAGGCGGGACACCGCCATACGATGGCCGGACTGCTCGGCCTCGTCACCAGTCACGCCGAGCGCAAGATGCATCTGGGCTACCGCCATGCCGAACTGCTGGCTCCGGTCGCAGGGCTCGCCAACGGCACCTGTCTACGCGGGCATGAATTCCACTACTCCACCGTCGTTGAGCAGCGTGATGCCCCGCTCGCCCGCATCACCGATGCGGATGGCGCCCCGGTGGTCGAGACCGGCTCACATCGTGGCGGCGTGACCGGTACGTTTTTTCACCTGATCGGACCATCGCGCCCCGGAGCTCTTGCGTGAGCGGGTTCGTTTCTTTTGTGGACTCAGGCCCCGGCGATTCCAACCTCCTGACGCTGAAAGCGGTCGCTCGGATCGATGCGGCAGGAGTGCTGACAGCCTGCATGTCGCAAGCTTCGGCAGTCGTTCTCTATGGAGCCTTGATGGAAGACGCATGATCGCGCTGCACCTTATCGGTATAGGCACGGGCAATCTCGCGCACCTCACCGCCCAGGCGGTGGCGGCGATGAACAATGCCGACCTCATCCTCCTGCCCCGCAAGGGCAGCGCCAAGTCAGGGCTCATCGACTTGCGCCGGGAGATCTGCGCGCATGTCCTCACAAACCCGGTGCAGGTGATCGAGTTCGACTTGCCGGTGCGAGATGCCGATGCATTGTACCTGGACGCTGTGAACGACTGGCACGATGCCATAGCTGAGGCCTGGCAGGCTCAGATCGCCGCGCACTTGCCGCAAGGTGGCACGCTGGCGTTGCTTGTTTGGGGCGATCCCTCGCTCTACGATAGCACCTTGCGCATCGCTGAGCGGCTGGCACGCGATGGCATGCCAATCACGGTGCAGGTCGTGCCCGGCATCACTAGCGTGCAGGCGCTCACCGCCGCGCATGCCATTCCGCTGAACATGCTGGCCGGGCCGATCACGATCACCACCGGACGGCTGCTGCGCGCGCGTGGCTGGCCTGCGGGCGCGGAGACGGTGGTGGTGATGCTCGACGCAGGCTGTGCGTTTGAGGTGCTGGAGCCGCAGGCCGTGACGATCTGGTGGGGCGCCTACCTCGGCATGGAGCATCAGGCGCTGGAGCATGGCCAGCTGACTGAGGCAGCCACGCGCATCGCCACACGCCGCGCCGCGCTGCGAGCCGTGCACGGCTGGATTATGGACGTCTATCTCATGCGTAAGGAGCGAGCCGGTGGACACTAACGGGAAGATCGAAGTGAGCGTCGACGAAGCTCGCCACACCGAGAAGATGCGCAAGAAGCAAGCCGCGCGCGACGCGATCATGGCCACCAAGACTCGGGAGAAGGGACTGCTCATCGTCCACACCGGCAAAGGCAAGGGCAAGACCAGCGCCGCGCTCGGCATGGTCGTCCGCGCGATCGGCCATGGCATGAAGGTGGGCGTCGTCCAGTTCGTGAAAGGGGCGATGGTCACCGGCGAGAAGGCGGTGTTCGATGCCTACCCCGACCAAGTCGAATTCAAGCCGATGGGCGAGGGCTTCACATGGGACACGCAGGACCGTGCCCGCGACGTCGCCGCTGCGCGAGCCGCGCTGGAGGAGGTCAAGCGCATGATAGCCGACCCATCCTATCACATGGTCCTGGCCGACGAGATGAACATCGCCCTGCGCTACGACTACTTGCCTCTCAATGAAGTGCTGGAGGTGTTCGCCGCGCGTGACCCTATGAAGCACGTTATCGTCACCGGCCGTAACGCGCCCGAGGCGCTGATCGAGGCGGCCGATCTCGTTACCGAAATGACGATGGTGAAGCATCCTTTCCGCTCGGGCGTGAAGGCGCAAGCGGGGATCGAGTTCTGACTCTTACCCCGGCCTCGATGGAAGACGACTTCGCCATACGGTTTCAGGACCTGCTGCGCTGGCGGCGCGACGTGCGCCGGTTCGACCCTTGCGAGGTGCCCGAAGCGGACATGGCCGCGATCCTGGACAGTGCCGCGTTGGCTCCGTCGGTCGGCAATTCCCAGCCGTGGCGCTTCGTGCGCGTGCGCTCGCTTCGCTTGCGGGCGGCGCTGACGAGGCATGTCGAGGCACAGAACGTGCAGGCCGCGCAGCGTCATGCGGGTGGAGCGCGTTACGAACACTATCGTGCGCTGAAGCTGCACGGGCTTGACGAGGCCCCCCAGATCGTCGCGGTCTTCTGCGACGAGGCCCCCGATACCGGGCATGGCCTAGGTATCGCCACCATGCCCGAAATGCTGCGCTACTCGGTGGTGATCGCCATCCACACGCTGTGGCTTACGGCGACGTTGCGCGGGATCGGCGTGGGCTGGGTTTCGATCCTCGATCCCGGCGTTGTCGAGGCGCTGCTCGACGTGCCAGCGCGTTGGTCGCTGATCGCACTGCTGTGCATCGGCTACCCAGCTGACACCTCCGATATCCCCGAGCTGGAACGTCATGGCTGGCAATCGCGTGAGCCGGTGGCCGATCGCGTGTTCGAACGATGACCTGCAAGTGAAAGACAAGGCCACGCCGAAACGCGTCGAGCAAGGCTTCGCAATCGTGGCCTGCAGCACCTGCCGCAAGCGAGGACGAGGGCGGCATGCACGATGGCGCGCGGTTGATGGAAATCTTTGCGCACGGTGCGCGAAGGTGACCCACGCTCGCCGGGGTCGCCTTCGAGAAGATGCCGTGCCTATTTGCCTGCACCGACCTCTGCACCGTTCACCTGCGGGCGCCCGACAAAGTCCGCCAGGTGCCAGGCCGCTTCACGCCCCGCGAGGAGGCTGCCACCGCGATCCTGGACTACGCGGTCCACTATGCTGAGAGCGAACATGGTCGCTTGCCGCTTAAGCAATCGCCACAGGGTGTGAGGGGCCCTTTCATCATCCGGACCCCGCCGCAGTGCCCCGTCACCGAATGAGCGGCTTCGCAGTCCTGACGGGATTCGAAGCGGCGCTAACGGATCTGCCCCGCCGCCGATACCGACACAGCGGCGAAGGCACGTGCGCGGCTGGACGGCATGACAGTGTTTCCTGCCAGCTGGCAGGGCCAGATCCGCCCCACGATTGAGCGAGCCCGGGGCCGCGATCTTCGCTAGCAATCACGGCTTCGTCGGCCTGATGCCGGCGCCGTTCCGGCGTGCGTCACTGCTGCGATGGTCGAAAACTTCGCAGCTCGGGGGTGCGGCGATCTACGCGCTCGCTGCCGCGGCGGAGCTCGATCCGCCTCGGCAGCGATGGCGACCTCGCCCTCTTCATCACATGGTGTCCAGCTTGCCCAGCGCCGTATCCAGCCCGCCTACATCATTGCGTGGTCATGCCCAAGTTGAACAGTGCCGGCGGAACACGCAGGGAACGCGAGCTGGTAAGTATTTGATTTTGCTAGGCGTGGGTTTGGGGGCAAAACCGGATGTGCTA
>NZ_QFOA01000078.1 GCF_003248505.1 Sphingobium sp. | reverse complement strand
CTATCAGATCCAGCGCGCGATCCTGCAAATTGGTGAGGGTCTTCCGAAGGCTTTCTACGCGAAACTTCCCGGTCTTGCTGAAGACGGCCTCAGGCGACCGCGCGCCCATCAAGTCGCGCGGTCTCTGCTTCTGGCGTCTCACCTGCAGGTCTCACTGTCCTCGGCTGTCGAATTCGTCGTTCGATATCAGAATAGGATGCCGCTCAGCATCGCTGAAACCTGGGCGATTCCTACGATGCTGCGTATCGTTTGTCTTGAAATGATCGTTACGGGTTTCACCCAGCTTTTTCCTCAAGTCGCTCCCCCTTTTGCACTAACGGACTCTCCCGACGTCGCGACCGGGGGATTCGACAACACGGAGTGCGTGGCACGCGGCATAGCCAATCTTGCCGTGATCGCGACCATCCAATGGAACGACTTTTTCGACAGAACCAGCCAGGTCGAGGCGATCCTGAAGCGTGATCCTGCAGGAATTTATCCGCGCATGGATTTCGCTACTCGCGACCAATATCGTCACGCGGTAGAACGGCTCGCAGCGCGATCCGGCCTCCTGGAACGAGAGGTTGCCCAGCGCGCTCTGCGACAGTGTCAAAGTAGTGAAGAGGCCCCCTCGGGGCATGTCGGTTATTGGCTCATCGATGCCGGCCTGCCTGCTTTCACGGATGCACTCGATCCCCGCCCATGGACACCCGGTTCGATTCTGCGACGCATATTGCGTCATAAGGGTATGCTTTACGCGACCGCGCTGGTGTTTGCCGGTATCGCGGCCTCTGCAGTTCCTGCAGCATATATGTCCTCGACCGGACCGTCTCCCTTATCCTGGCTGCTGTGTATCGCGCTGACGCTGCTGCCGGCTTCCATCCTCAGCATCACCTTTGTGAATTGGATGGTCACGCAAATCGTTCCTCCATGCGTGCTTCCCAAGCTGGAATTCAAGAAAGGAATTCCCGGAGATTGTGCGACGGCCATCGCAATCCCCGTTCTCGTCGCTCGGACCTCCGACATCGCTCCCCTTCTTGAGCGACTTGAGGCGCATCGCCTAGCCAACCCTGATGAAGCGCTGGAGTTCGTTCTCCTGACCGACTTCGCCGATGCCGCAACCGCCAGGGTTCTGGGCGACGATGAGATCGAGCAGATGCTGGTACGAGGCATCGAAGAATTGAATGCCCGCTACAAGGACGCAAGGGGCAATGGACCTTTTCATCTGCTCCACCGACCGCGCCTCTTCAACGAGGCGCAGGGCTGTTGGATGGGCTGGGAGCGTAAGCGCGGTAAGCTGGAGCAGTTCAACGCCTATATCCTGCGCGGCGACGCCACTGCATTCCATTTGACCACCGGCAAGGTGGAAAGGCTGCGGCGATGCCGCTTCGTACTGACGGCAGACGCAGATACCAGACTTCCGGGTGGTGTGGTGCGCCGTCTGGTCGGCACTCTCGCCCATCCACTCAATCGGGCTCATTTTGCCCCCGACACCGGCATTGTGGAACGAGGCTACACTATCCTTCAACCTCGCGTTGAACTAGGGCCGGAGGGCCCCGAGCAATCCCTGTTCGCTCGCCTCTACGGCGGCGATACTATGATCGACATCTACTCTCGCGCGGTTTCCGACGTGTACCAGGACCTTCTGGGCACCGGCGTGTTTGTGGGCAAAGGCCTCTACGATGTGGCGGCATTCGAACGGAGTCTGGAGGGCCGTGTCCCAGAGAATGCTTTGCTTAGCCATGACCTGTTCGAGGGGCTTCATGGGCGCGCGGCGCTCGTTAGCGACGTCATTGTCTACGAGCGCTTTCCGACCGGGTATCTCGACTTTTCCGCGCGCTGGCACCGCTGGGTGCGGGGTGATTGGCAAATCCTGCCCTGGCTGTTTCCTTTTGTCCCAGGGCGTGACGGCCGATGGCTGCGCAATCGGCTTGGGTGGTTCGACAGGCTCAAGATCTTCGACAATCTAAGGCGCAGTCTGGTACCCGCCAGCATCGTTGCCTTGCTCCTAGGCGGTTGGTTCCTGTTTCACGGTCGACCCTGGGTCTGGACATTGCTCGCGATCGTCGCGCCCGGGGCTTATCTTTTTACCGATCTCGTAACGGGCTTCGCTCAGGGCCGCCGTCGCGGCGTCATGCAGCGCGTCCTGCGGCGCCTCACGGATCATCTCGGACGCTGGATTTTAGCCATCGCCTTCCTCGTCAGCGACGCATACATCGCGCTGCACGCCATAGCCGTCACGATCTGGCGGCTGCAATCGGGGCGGCGGCGGCTCGAATGGACCTCGGCCGCTCATATGGCCACGCGAAACGCGGCGCGCCATCCGCGATTGGCGGCGTGGCGCGACATGTGGAGCTCGCCCCTTCTTGCGGTGCTTATAGCTGGCGCATTACTCGCTTATGCGCCGGGATCGATGCCTGTCGCGGCGCCGCTATTGCTGCTCTGGTTCTTCGCACCCGAGATCGCGGTTTGGATCAGCCGCCCGCGTAGACCACCGATCGAGGCGCTTACCGAAGCAGACAGGAGATTTCTCAGACTCGTCGCTCGGCGCACCTGGCTTTTTTTTGAAACCTTCGTCCGGCCCGAGGACAATTGGCTGCCTCCCGACAACTACCAGGAGCCGCCCGACGAGGACACCGCTCACCGAACGTCGCCTACCAACATCGGCATGTTGATGGTGTCGATCCTGACAGCGTGGCGGCTTGGGCATATCGGTCTCAACGAGCTGGCTACCCGTCTTGGCGACACGTTCGATACGCTTGACCGGCTCGAACGCTACCGCGGCCACATTCTCAACTGGTATGATACCAGGACGCTCGCTCCCCTTGAGCCACGTTACATTTCCACGGTCGACAGCGGCAATCTTGCCGTCAGCCTGATTACCGTTGCCCAGGCTCTTCGAGATGCTGGGAGGGCACCGCCGGTAGGCCGCGAGCTCTGGCAAGGCCTAGAAGATATCATCGGGCTGCTCTCCCAGGCGATCCGGTCTATCGGGACCGAAGCGGGCTCAACGGCCGGTGTGATCCTGGCTACCGTCGGCGAGACGGTGAAGCGGGTTTCGGACGATGAGCGCGAATGGCTCAGGGGGATCGACGATCTCATTTCGGCCGACTTGCCGAGACTGCGCGAGCAGGTGGGCGTGATGGCCGCGAGCGTTGCCGAAGCCGACGTCGGCATCTTGCGCGAAGTGCAAGTCTGGCTCGAGCGGCTCGAGCATCACGTGTCCGGGATACGTCGCGATTTGCAGGTTTTCTGCCCGTGGTGGGAAGTTATAACCGACCATCCCACAGACTGCGCGGAAACCGCAGCCAAGGTCGCCGATTTCATGGCTGGCGGCTCGGCGACGCCATCCGATTCGCGCACCGCGCACGTCATCAGCCTGCTCAGCGCGACCAAGGAAGGCGGATTATCCGACGCGGCCCGTCAATGGGTCGACAAGATGCTGGCTGCCATCGCGGAAGGGCAGGCCGTCTCGCGCGAGCTTCATGGTCGCTTCGACAGCCTTGCCCGCCGGGCCAACGTCAGTGCGCACGCGATGGACTTTTCACTTCTGCTTGATGAAGGTAGCCGGCTCTTTCACATCGGCTACAACGTCAGCGCCGACCGCATAGACGCGCATCACTACGATCTCCTCGCCAGCGAAGCACGGCTCGCCAGCTTCTTCGCCATTGCGAAGGGCGATATCGATCCTTCCCACTGGTTCCACCTCGGTCGCCCCATCACGAAACAGGAGGCCGGGCTTGCGCTGCTGTCCTGGAATGGCTCGATGTTCGAATATCTGATGCCAAACATCTTTTTGCACAGCGATCCCGGCACGCTGCTTGGTATGAGCGACCGAACAGCCGTCAGCATCCAGGCCGCCTTCGGCAAATCGCACAAAATCCCTTGGGGAATCTCCGAATCATCGTTCGCCTCGATGGGGTCTGATCGCATCTATCGCTATCACGCCTTCGGCGTCCCTGCCCTCGGACTTCAACGTGGCCTCGGCCACGACCTCGTCGTGAGCCCCTACGCAACGGCGCTTGCGCTTATGATCCGGCCAGCACTTGCGACAATCAACCTCAAGCTGCTGGCCGAGCTGGGGTTAATTGGACGGTTCGGCTTCTTCGAAGCCGCCGATTTCACGCCGGCCCGCCTGCCGGCGGGCGAGCGGTTCGCTATCGTCCGCTCGTACATGGCGCACCACCATGGCATGAGTCTCGCCGCGCTGGGAAATGCACTGTGCGACAACATGCTAGTGCGCTGGTTCCATGCGGACCCTTACGTCGGCACCGTCGATCTCCTGCTCAACGAACGCATACCGTGGGAGCTTCCGCCAGAAATTGCACGAGTAGAGGTTCGCGACCCGCCCGCTCACGCCGAAGGGAACATCCCGGCACTGCACAGTTGGTCGCCAGACCGACCGTCGGGGCAGCATGCTTGGCACATCCTCGGCAACGGCCGGCTTTCGAGCCGAATCCGCACGGACGGTGCCGGGGGTCTAAGCTGGAATCAGCATGCGCTTACCCGCATCGAACCTGCAGATGACCAAGCAGGCTTCTGGCTCTATCTGCATGATCTCGATCAAGGCGATATCTGGTCGGCAACAGGGGGGCCATTCCCCGCCATCGGCGAGCCGCCGGAGGTCATGTTCCATGCCCATCAGGTCGAATTCCGTCAGCGTTCGCGCGGTCTGTCGATCTCGACGCTAGTCAACGTTGCCCATGGCGACGATCTCGAAATCAGACGCATCGCGCTCGTCAATGAGGAGGATCGTGCCCGGACAATCGAACTGACGGGCTACGTCCAGGTGGTGCTCGCCCCACCCCAGGATGCCGCTCGGCATCCTGCTTTCAGCAAGCTGTTCGTGGGCGCTGAAGCCTTGCCCGGAGGCGATGGACTCGTGTTCATGCGCCGACCGCGCAATCCCGACGAGCGGCCTCCGGTTTTGCTGATTCGCATAATCGGAGATGACGAAGGAGTCGCCTTGCTCGGACTTGAGGCTGATCGAAGAGCCTTCATCGGTCGCCATGGCAACGTCACGCATCCTACCGCGATGACAGAGGAGCCTCTGATTGGCGCATTGGGCTGGTCGCTCGATCCGATCTGCGCGATCAGGGCAAAGGTCATGCTGCCGCCGCACGGGCGCCGCGAACTCGCTTTCGTCACGATCGCGGCGGGATCGCGTCAGTCGGCGCTAGACCTGGCCGACCGCTATGCAACGTTGTCCGCGCTGGATTGGGTGGTTAGCGATTCCATCGCGGCAAAAGCGCGCGAGATGCACGACCTGGGCCTACAGCCACAGTTCGTACCTCAGGTACAGGCCCTCCTTTCCCATCTTTTTACTGCCCGCACAAACCCTGCACCCGGAGGTGAACGGCTCTTCCGGCAGGTCGATCTCTGGTCGCTTGGTATTTCAGGCGATCATCCCATCGTGATGCTGCGCGCCGGCACCGCGGAACAGACCGGTATGCTCCGCTTCGTTCTCGCTGCGCATTGGCTCGGCCACCAGCGCGGCATCCTCTTCGATCTCGCGATCGTCCACGAGGGCACCTCAGGTTACGTCGAACCGGTCCGCGAGCGCCTTCTGGAAGTCCTGAGAGACGCCGGCGCGCAGGAACGTCTTGGCACCCATGGCGGCATCCACCTAGTGGGCGTCAGCTCCTCCGATCACGAGCGCGTGGCGCTCCTCGAGCAGGCCGCCAAGCTGATCCTTGAAGACGACGGCGTCACGCTTGCCGACCAGCTCGCCCGGGTAGATCAACCTCCGCACCCCGGCCCGCCGTTTGCCCCAGTCGGCACCAACGTGCCGCCAGCCACCTCCGCACCCGTGCCGCGGTCCGTAGATCTCCTCTTCGACAACGGCTGGGGCGGCTTTGCGCCTGATACTGGCGACTATGTGATCAACCTAGAGCCCGACGCTCCCACCCCGGCTCCGTGGTCCAATGTCCTGGCCAACGACGCGTTCGGCACGATCGTTACTGAGGCCGGGCTTGGCTTCGCCTGGGCGATCAACAGCGGCGAGAACAGACTCACGCCCTGGTTCAATGATCCCGTCGAGGATCCCCAAGGTGAACGGCTCTATCTGCGCGACGAGGAGAACGGGCGGCTCTGGACCCCGACACCCTTGCCATCGGGCGGCGGCTCCGCGTGCCGCATTCATCATAGTCCCGATCGGACCATATGGCACCGCCACAGCGAAGGCCTGGAGCAGGAGCTGTCGACCTTCGTGCCAATCGACGATCCGGTAAAACTGGTGCGTCTGCGCCTACGCAATCAAACGCCACGCTCGCGCCGGATCACGGCGACCTACTATGCGGAATGGCTCCTGGGCGCGGTGAGGGGCGAGCAAGCCCCTTTTCGCACATCGCGCTATGACCCGGCCTCCCATGCAATTCTCGCACGCAATTCCTGGACGGACGAGTTCGGCGATCGCGTCGCCTTTCTTGCCACGACCCAGGCCGTTCATAGCTTCACTACCTCACGCCGCGATTTTCACGGTGTTGTTGCCGACCCGGCCCGACCGCTCGGCCTGCTCAACTGGGATCTGGGCAACCGCCAGGATTCTGCCGGCGACGATTGCTGCGGCGCCCTCCAGGTGCATCTCGATATCCCCCCTGAAGGAACCGTCGAAGTTTGTTTCATCCTCGGCCAGGGTGATAACCTCGAGCACGCAATCCAACTTATCCGGCATTGGCAATCGCCGTCCATCATCGAGACTGCTGCCCGGGTTCGCGTAGCGGACTGGGCCGATCGGTTGGAAAAGGTTCAGGTCAAGACACCCGATCCTGCCTTCGACCTGATGGTCAACCGGTGGCTGCCTCACCAATCGCTAAGTGCCCGCGTGCGCGCTCGCGCCGGTTTCTATCAGGCCAGTGGCGCGTTCGGATTTCGCGATCAGCTCCAGGACGTCCTTGCCCAGATCCAGGTCGATCCGAACGCAACGCGGCAACATATCCTCGCCGCCGCTGCGCACCAATTCGAAGAGGGCGACGTACTCCATTGGTGGCACCCGCCTTCGGACCGCGGGGTCCGAACCCGCTGCTCCGACGATCTCGTCTGGCTTCCTTATGCCGTCGCGCACTATGTCGAGGCGACCGGCGACAAATCCATTCTGGACGAAGAAATTCCATTTCTGAGAGCGCCGCCGCTCGCGGCCGGCGAGGCCGATCGTTACGCCCGATTTGAAGTTACCGACTATAAGCAATCGCTGTTCGTTCACTGCGACCGCGCGCTTGCCCATGCCTATCGCCTCGGAGCTCACGGCCTTCCCCTGATCGGCAGCGGGGATTGGAATGACGGCATGGATCGGGTCGGCGAGCGGGGACGCGGCGAGAGCATATGGCTGGCCTGGTTCCTCATCGCAACTATCCGGAACTTCACACTGCACTGCGTCGATGAGCGGCAAACCGAGTTTCGTGATCGCTGGGAAGCGCGTGTCGAAGCGCTCGCCGCAGCGGTCGAGCAGTCTGGCTGGGATGGCGAATGGTATCTGCGCGCCTTTGATGACGACGGCAGGCCTTGGGGCACATCCCAGGAGCAGGAATGTCGCATCGATTCCATCGCTCAATCCTGGTCCGTTCTCTCAAATGCTGCAGATCCGGAGCGAGCCAGAACGGCGCTCGCGTCGGCCAGGCGCTACCTAGTACGCAACGATGATACCCTCATACGCCTGCTCGATCCCCCCTTCGACCACACGCCGCGCGAACCGGGCTATATCAAGGCCTATCCGCCTGGCGTCCGGGAGAATGGCGGGCAATATACCCATGCGGCAACGTGGCTCGCGATCGCGTTCGCACGGATACGCGACGGCGACGTGGCCAAATCACTGTTCGACCGAATTAGCCCGATAACGCACAGTTCGACACGCGAAGGCGCAGAGCATTATCGAACCGAGCCATATGCTGTCGCGGGCGACATCGCCGGTGTGGCACCCCATCTCGGCCGCGGCGGCTGGACTTGGTATACAGGCGCCGCAGGTTGGACATGGCGGCTGGCCGTTGAAGAAATTCTGGGCGTTCGCTTAATCGGCGGCAAAATACAGATACGTCCAGCAATGCCGAAAAACTGGCACAAAGCGGAATTGACGCTCCGGCGCGCCGACGGAGCCATCCAGATAACGATCGAAACGGACCCGTCTCTTGAAGGTGACGGAGAGGAAATTACCATTGACGGCAAGCTCCTGCGAGAACCCGGGGTTTGCTTTCCCCACGACGGCGCGACGCGGATTGTGCTCGTGCGGGTTCCGCTAAAGGCCTGACGTTGATTCGACAACGGCAATACGAAAGGATTCTCATGTCGACCATCCCCGCTTCTACCCTGCATGGGGACGGCAGCCCGGAACGGCTGGCGATCGACACGATCCGCACCTTGTCGATGGATGCGGTCCACGCCGCGAAATCGGGTCATATCGGCACGCCGATGGCCCTGGCACCGGTCGGCTATACGCTCTGGTCGCAATTCCTGCGCACCGATCCCGACGCGCCGGATTGGCCCAACCGCGACCGCTTCGTCCTGTCGGTCGGCCATGCGTCGATGCTGCTTTACTCCCTGCTGCATCTCGCCGCAGTCAAGGAGATCGACAAGGACGGCAGGCTGACCGGCAAACCGGCGGTGAGCCTGCAGGACATCAAGGATTTCCGCCAGATCGGCTCGAAGACGCCGGGTCACCCCGAATATCGCCACACCACGGGCGTCGAGACGACTACTGGACCGCTCGGCCAGGGCTGCGGCAATTCGGTCGGCATGGCGATTGCCGAGCGCTGGCTCGCGGCGCGCTACAATCGCGACGGTTTCCCGATCTTCGACCATGACGTCTACTGCCTCGCCGGCGACGGCTGCATGATGGAAGGCGTCGCGAGCGAGGCGGCGAGCCTGGCCGGCCACCTGAAGCTCTCCAACCTCTGCTGGATCTACGATTCGAACCATGTGACGATCGAGGGCGGCACTGAACTCGCCTTCGACGAGGATGTCGGCCAGCGCTTCGACGCTTATGGTTGGCACGTCATCCATGTGGACGACGCCAACGATACCAAGGCGGTCGCCGCGGCGATCGAAAGCTTCAAGGCGACCACCGACAGGCCGACGATGATCGTGGTCCATTCGATTATCGGCTATGGCAGCTCGATCGCCGGAACCGCCAAGGCGCATGGCGAGGCGATGACCGGCGATGACATACGCGGCACCAAGAAAGCCTATGGCTGGCCCGAGGATTCGTCCTTCCTCGTTCCCGACGGCGTGCCCGAGCATTTCGGAGGCGCCATTGCCGGGCGCGGCAAGCCGCTGCGTGCCGAATGGCTGGCGATGCGCGAACGCTATGCGCAGGCCGAACCCGCCCTGGCCAAGGAGCTCGAGGCGATCTTTGCCGACCGGCTTCCCGACGGCTGGGATGCCGCCATCCCGACCTTCCCCGCCGACGAAAAAGGCATCGCGACCCGCGATGCCGGCGGCAAGGTGCTCAACGCGATCGCGCCCAACCTGCCCTGGCTGGTCGGCGGCTCGGCCGATCTTGCCCCCTCGACAAAGACCCTGATCGAAGGCGCGGGATCGTTCCAGGCGAGCAGCTATGCCGGCCGCAATCTCCACTTCGGCGTGCGCGAACATGCGATGGGTTCGGTGGTCAACGGCTTGGCCCTGTCGCACCTGCGTCCCTATTCGGCGACCTTTTTCATCTTCCTCGATTATATGCGCCCGCCGGTCCGCCTGGCGGCGCTGATGGAGCTGGGCGTCACCTTCATCTTCACCCACGATTCGATCGGCGTCGGCGAGGACGGGCCGACCCACCAGCCGATCGAGCAGCTGACCATGCTGCGCGCCACACCCGGCCTCGACATGATCCGACCATGCGACGCCAACGAGGTCGCCTGGGCTTGGCGTGCGGCGCTGAGCAAAAACAACCGCCCGACCGCCCTGGTCTTCTCGCGCCAGGCGATCCCGACGCTCGACCGCGGCAAATATGCCGGCGCCGAAGGGCTGCTGAAGGGCGCCTATGTCCTCGCCGGCGACGACAAGCCCGAAATCATCCTGATCGGCACCGGCAGCGAAGTCGGCCTGGTGGTGTCGGCATATGAGAGACTGACCGAAGCCGGCGTCAAGGCACGCGTCGTATCGATGCCGAGCTGGTATCTCTTCGAACTGCAGGATCAGGCCTATAGGGACCGCGTCCTGACCCCCGGCGTCGAGGCGCGTCTCGCAGTCGAAATGGGCGGCGAGATCGGCTGGGACCGCTATATCGGCGCGAAGGGAAAAACCATCACCATGTCGACCTTCGGCGCCTCGGCCCCTGCCGCGAAACTGCAGGATAAATTCGGTTTCACCGTCGACAATCTCGTCAAGGTCGCTCGCGAACTGATCGGAAAGGCCTGCCCCATGACGAGTCTGTTGAAGCAGCTCCAGGAATCGGGGCAGGCACCCTGGCTCGATTTCGTCGATCGCTCCTTCCTCAAGGAAGGCGGCCTCCGGAAGCTTGTCGAGGAGGACGGCCTGACCGGCGTCACCTCGAACCCGTCGATCTTCGAGAAGGCGATGGGCCAGGGCACCGCCTATGACGATCAGTACAAGGCGTTCGTCACCGCCAATCCGGGCGCATCGGTGGTCGAAACCTACGAAGCGCTGGCGATCAAGGACATCCAGGATGCCTGCGACACGCTGCGTCCGGTGTTCGACCGGCTGGACGGCAAGGACGGCTATGTCAGCCTCGAGGTCTCGCCCTATCTCGCCAACGATACCGACAAGACGATCGCCGAGGCGCGGCGGCTCTCGAAGATGGTCGATCGCCCGAACCTGATGATCAAGGTGCCGGGCACCAGGGCCGGCGTCCCGGCGATCCGCCAGCTGATCGAGGACGGGATCAGCATCAACGTCACCTTGTTGTTTGCGCGTGAGGCCTACATCGCCGTGGCGATGGCCTTCGTCGAAGGGCTCGAGGCGCGGCTCACCAAGGGCGAGACGATCGATCGCATCGCCAGCGTCGCCAGCTTCTTCGTCAGCCGCATCGACAGCGCGATCGACAAGAAGATCGACGAGCGTGTCGCCGCCGGCGACAAGGATGCCGACGCGCTCAAGGCGGTGCGCGGCAAGGTCGCTATCGCCAACGCCAAGCTCGCTTACCAATGGTATCTCGACTTCGTGAAGTCGGACCGGTGGAAGAAGCTGGCCGCCGAAGGCGCGATGCCGCAGCGGCTGCTTTGGGCATCGACGGGCACGAAGGATCCGTCCTTTCCCGACACGCTCTATATCGACGCGCTGATCGGCCCCGATACGGTCAACACCATTCCGCCCAAGACGATGGACGCGTTCCGGGATCACGGCACGCTCAAGCAGACGCTGACCGCGGACGTGCCGGGGGCTGAACATGTCCTGGCCGAGACCGACCGGCTCGGGCTCGATCTGTCCGGCGTCACCGCCAAGCTGGTCGAAGATGGCGTCAAACTGTTCGCCGACGCGGCCGACACGCTGCTCGGCGCGATCGAGGCGAAGAAAGCCAAAGCGGAGGCCTAAGCGCATGAACCATTTCCACGCCGACCTGCCCGAGCCGCTGCGCCACGCGGTCGATGCCAGGCTCAAGACGGCGGCGGCGGAGAAATGGGGTACGCGGCTGTGGGCCGCCGACGCGTCACTCTGGACCAACGGCGACGAAGCCAAATGGGTCGGCTGGCTCGCTGCCGGTGAAGGCAAGCAGGTCGATTTCGCCCAGCTGAAGGCGATCGCCGACAAGGCGCGCGGGCATAAGGATGTCGTCCTGCTCGGCATGGGCGGATCGAGCCTTGGCCCCGAAGTGCTGAGCGAGATCATCGGCCCGGCGCCCGGTTTTCCGACCGTCCACGCGCTCGATTCGACCGATCCGGGCCAGATCGGCAGCGTCGCCGCAAAGATCGATCCGAAGGAAGCCCTGTTCCTCGTCGCCTCCAAGTCCGGATCGACGATGGAGCCCGAACTGCTGCGGGCTTATTTCTGGGAATTGTCCGGCAAGGATGGCGACCGCTTCGTCGCGGTGACCGATCCGGGATCGAAGCTCGAAAAGCTGGCCAAGGATCATGGCTATCACGCCATCTTCCTCGGCGATCCGGCGATTGGCGGGCGCTATTCGGTCCTGTCCGTGTTCGGCATGGTGCCGGCAGCGATGATGGGGATCGACGTCGAAGCCTTTTTCGCCGCGACCCAGCCTCTGGTCGAGGCGTGCAAGGGCGACACCGCCAATCCCGGCCTGATCCTCGGCGCGATCATGGGCGAGGCGGCGATATCGGGCCGCGACAAACTCACCATCCTGACCAGCCCCGGCCTCGAGCCGATCGGCGCCTGGCTGGAACAGCTCATCGCCGAATCCACCGGCAAGCACGGCAAGGGAATCGTTCCCGTCGATCTGGAGCCGTCCGCGCCGGCCGAGGATTATGGTACGGACCGCCTGTTCGCCTTGCTGACGCTCGATGGCGACGATGCGTCCGACGTCATCGAGCAGGCCCATTTCCTGGTCGCCGCGGGCCAGCCGGTGATACGCATCACGCTGCCGTCAAAGGAGCATATCGGCCAGGAATTCTTCCGCTGGGAAGTGGCGACGGCGTTTGCCGGCGCGGTGATCGGGATCGATCCGTTCGACCAGCCCGATGTTGAGGATGCCAAGATCGCGACGCGCGAGCTGATCGACAAATATGAGGAATCGGGTGCGCTCGCCCCCGAATCCCCGTTCTTCCAGGATGCGGTGATGGCCTTTTCCGCACCGGGCGATCACACTTTCGCTGCGACCAACCCGGTCGAGATATTGCGCGATCATTTCGCCAGCGCCGAGCCCGGCGACTATGTCGGCTTCCTCGTCTATCTCGAGCGTAACGCCGAACATGAAGCCGCCGTGGCACGGATGCGCGAAAAGGTGGTCGAGGCGAAAGGCGTCGCGACCGTCGCCGGCTTCGGCCCCCGTTTCCTCCATTCGACCGGCCAGGCCTACAAAGGCGGTCCGAAGAGCGGCGTGTTCGTCGAGATCACGCGGACGCCGAACCCGGACGTACCGGTGCCCGGACGCAAGGCAAGCTTCGGCACGGTCCAGCTCGCGCAGGCGCGTGGCGATCTCGACGTGCTCGCCGCGCGCGGGCAGCGCACCTTGCGCATTCATCTCAACACAGGGGATCTCAATACCCTCGAAACATTGGTGGCGCGTTCGCTACAGAATTGAAGGGGATCAGCATAAATGCGTATCGCGATGATCGGACTGGGGCGCATGGGCGGCAATATCGTCCGTCGCCTGTTGCGCGGCGGACATGAAGCGGTCGTCTTCGATCGCAACCAGCATCTGATCGACGATCTGGTCAAGGAAGGCGCGGTCGGCGCGACCGGGCTCGACGATCTGCGCGGCAAGCTCGCCGAGCGCGCCATCTTCTGGGTGATGCTCCCGGCGGGTCCTCCGACCGAGGATACGATCACCGCCCTGCTCGAAAAGTCCCTGCCCGGCGACATCATCATCGACGGCGGCAACAGCTTCTACAAGGACGATATCCGCCGCGCGAAGCTCTGCGTGGCGAAGCAAGTCGCCTATGTCGACATCGGCACGTCGGGCGGCGTCTGGGGACTCGAACGCGGCTATTGCATGATGATCGGCGGCGAGACGGAGGTGGTCGACTACCTCGATCCGATCTTCAAGACGATGGCACCGGGCCGAGGGACGATCCCCCCCACGCCCAATCGGATGGAGCAGGAAGGCGAGGATGCGCGCGCCGAGCTCGGCTACATCCATGCCGGCCCGCCTGGCGCCGGCCACTTCGTCAAGATGGTCCACAACGGCATCGAATATGGTTTGATGCAGGCCTATGCCGAGGGCTTCGACATCCTGAAGTCGAAGAAATCCGACAAGCTTCCTGAGGATGAGCGCTTCGATCTCAACCTCACCGACATTGCCGAGGTGTGGCGCCGCGGATCGGTCATCTCCTCCTGGCTGCTCGACCTGACCGCGTCGGCGCTCGCCAAGGATCAGATGCTCGCCCAGTTTACCGGCACCGTGGCGGATTCGGGCGAAGGCCATTGGGCGATTGAGGCGGCGATGGAGGAAGCGGTGCCCGCCTACGTCCTCTCGGCCGCCTTGTTCGCGCGCTATCGCAGCCGCGTCGAACATACGTTCGGCGACCAGGTGCTGTCGGCGATGCGCTTCGGCTTCGGCGGCCATACCGAAATGCCGCAGTAGGCTCCCATGAAGAAGGCCCCACCCGCCACTCTGGTCATTTTCGGCGCGACCGGGGACCTGACCCGCCGCCTGCTGGTCCCCGCCGTCACCAATCTGTGCACCGACGGATTGCTGGGAAAGGACTTCACCATCCTCGGCATCGGCCGCAGCGATGGCGATGACGAGATGTTGCGCGCCAGCCTCGATAAGTTCGCGACCGAGGGCGATTGCTGGCGTGATCTGCGCAAGCGCATCGCCTACCTCCAGGGCGATTTCACCGCAGACCGGGTGTTCGACGATGTCGCCAAGGCGTTGGGCGACCGAAGCGCGGTCTTCTACCTCGCCACGCCAGCGCAATTCTTCGGCGCCATCGTCGAAAAGCTTGCCGCCAAAGGCCTGATGGCGGAAGCGGGCAGTCGGTTCCGCCGCGTCGCGATCGAAAAGCCGTTCGGCCACGACCTCGCCTCGGCCAAGGCGCTTGACGCCCGAATCCTCGCCTTGCTCCCGGAAAGCCAGATCTACCGGCTCGACCACTTCCTGGGAAAGGAAACTGTCCAGAACATCCTGGTCGCGCGCTTCGCCAACCAATGGTTCGAAGCGGTGTGGAACAATCGCTATATCGATCATGTCCAGATCACCGCCGCCGAGACGGTCGAGGTCGGATCGCGCGGATCTTTCTACGATGCAACCGGCGCGCTCCGCGACATGGTCCCCAACCATCTGTTCCAGCTGCTGGCGATGATCGCGATGGAGCCGCCCAACAGCTTCGATGCCGACGCGATCCGCGACGAAAAGGCCAAGGTGTTGCGCGCGATCCGCAAGCCCACCGCAGTCTGCGCAGTGCGCGGCCAATATGGCAAGGGCCGTGTCGGTAGCCGCAACGTGCCGGCCTATCGTAAGGTCCCGGATGTCGCTACCGACAGCAGGACCGAGACCTATGTCGCACTGAAGCTGGAAGTCGACACCTGGCGCTGGGCCGGCGTGCCCTTCTACCTGCGCACCGGCAAGGCGCTGGCAGCGCGCGATACGGAGATCGTCGTCACGTTCAAGGCAGTGCCCTACGCTTTATTCCGCGATTGTCCGATCGACCGCCTGCCAGCCAATCGCCTGATCTTCCAGCTGCAGCCGGACGAAAGCATCGTCTTAGACATGCTGGTCAAGAAACCGGGTCCAGTGATCAAGACCGCAGGGACAACGCTCGATTTCACTTATGCCGACCACTTCAAGCTGTCGGGCCGGACGGGCTACGAAACCTTGCTCTATGACATGATGACCGGCGACCAGACATTGTTCCAGCGCGCTGAGCAGATCGAGGCGGGCTGGGCCGCGGTCCAGCCGATCCTCGATGACTGGGTCAAGGACAAGGGCAGGCTTGAATCCTATGCACCAGGCAGCGCCGGCCCGGCCGGCGCAGATGCCCTACTCGAACGCGATGGCCGCTTCTGGCACAGGATCGGCCAATGATGCTGGGCCTCGTCATCTCCGACATCGACGGACTTTGGTTCGCAAGGACAAGAGCCTGGCGTCGGCGACGATTGCCCGGTCGCGGACCTACTATCTGGACGTCACCAACCCCTATGCCAACAAGCGAGCTGGCGTCGATGCCCTGGCGCGGGCGCTCGGCCACATGCCCAATGACCTGCCCTTTGCTCGTGCGCACCGGCCTATCGAT
>NZ_QFOA01000009.1 GCF_003248505.1 Sphingobium sp. | reverse complement strand
AACCCCCACATCTTGCGATACCAGAACCTAAATCTGGCGCGTCTACCAGTTTCGCCACGCCCGCATCGGTCGCCGGTCGGCGCGGCATAGAGAAAAGCGCGATAAGAGGCAAGGGATAGTGGCGCGCCCCGGCGGAACTGCCCGATGCTCCCGTGCGTAGCCTTCGTCGAAGACCAGAAGGAGAGACATGATGGCCACTCGTCCCGCCCCCAACCCCGACGGCATCCCCGCCCCCGACATCATCCAGCCCCAATCGCCGGACGAAGCCCCCCCGCTCAACGTGCCCGACGAAGCGCCGATGCGCGAACCGGACGAGGTCAGCCCGGTATCCCCCGATTATGACGAGCCTGCGCGCGGCCCGGACGAGCTTCCGCCGCCGCCCGACTGACCTGACCCCACGCAGCAACCGTGCGCTTGAGGCCACATATCCACAATTATTTTGCGCCAGCGGGGAACTTTCCGGTCGATCCGACAAAAAAAGGTCGCACCCCGCTGGACAGCCCCGTGCAAGAATGATTGACTGTTACAAATCGAAGAAAAGACGGAGAGGCGCGACTGACAAGTCTAGGGGGTAGACGTGCATCGGGTTCGAGCGAAACTGGAGTGGTTCAAGACGGTCATCCTTCCACAGGAAGCCGCTCTGCGCGGTCGGTTGAGGCGCATCCTGCCTTCTAACCACGAACTTGAGGACATGGTCGCCGAAGTCCTGACACGGGCCTATGCCACTGAGAATTGGGAAAACGTCACGACCGGGCGCGCCTATCTCTTCACCATCGCCCGCAACCTCGTCATCGATGCCGCGCGCCGCAACAAGGTGGTGAGCTTCGAAACGATCGCCGATCTGGAATTGCTGGGCGGCGAGAACAATATCGAAACCCAGCTTCACGCCCGCGAAGCGTTGCGTCAGGTCGAAACCATCGTCGAGTCGCTGCCGCCGCAATGCCGCCGCGTTTTCATCCTGCGGCGCATCCACGAAAAATCGATGCTCGAAATAGCGGAGGAAATGTCGCTATCCGTTTCAACGGTTGAAAAACATCTGGCCAAAGCCATCGCGATAGTTATGCGAGCATGGGCGGAACGTGAGGAAACGGACTTCGAGCGTGCAGGCGTGGGAACCAAGGTCAGGCAGCGCGGAATGGAGCGCGATCGAGGCGCAGGCCGCGCGCCTGCTGGCCAGGCTTAATTCCGACCCCTCTCCAGAGGACGAGGCGGAAATATGCGCCTGGGTCGAAGCGGACCCGAAGCATGGCGTCGCTTTCGCACGTGCCGAGGCCGCATGGGAGGAAGCCGAGCGACTGAAAAGCGCGGCCGCTGACGTCACCCTCCCCCCGCTCGCACAGATCGTGAGCGAAGAGCAACAGCGCAGGCTGTCGCGCAATATCATGATTGTTGCAGCGGTCGCCGTTACCCTCTTCATCATCGCTGCCGTCGTAACCATCCACACCTTCTCCGGCGTCAATCGCTACGAAACCCGGATCGGCCAGATGCGCGATATCGCGCTGACGGACGGGTCGACGCTGCATCTCAACAGCGATAGCGAAGCTGAAGTGCGCTTCACCGGCAACGGTCGCAAGGTCCGCGTGTTGAAGGGCGAGGCCTCCTTCGACGTGGCGCACGACCCAAGCCGCCCGTTCGAGGTAGAGGCGCGCTCCGCTATCATCCGGGCCGTGGGCACGGCGTTCAATGTCCGCCTGCGCCCATCCCTGGTCGAACTCACGGTGACGCGGGGCGCGGCGCGCGTCCGCTGCGCCACCGGGACATCGCATATGGTGGAAGCGGGCCGCGGCGCCATTATCCAGCCGCGCAATATCGCTTTGACGACGCTTGGCTCGCGGATCGTGGGGCAGCGCATTGCCTGGCGCGACCGGATCGTCGAACTGGACGGCGAAACGGTGGAGCAGGCGGCAGGCGAATTCAACCGCTACCGCACCGCCCCCATCCTGATCGGCGATACGCGCGTGTCCTCGCTGCGGATCGGTGGGCGGTTCCGCACCACTGACAGCCGGGAGTTCCTGTCAGCCCTGCAACTCAGCCTTCCCGTGCGGGTGGTCGATGGCGAGGATGGATCGGTGATGTTGCTCTACCGCGACGAGGAGCCGGGCGAAGCCTGAAGCTTGCGCTACATGGCGTTGCCAGTGGCTTCGAGCGCTTCCTCGAAGGTTTCGGGCAGCGGCGGCTGAACCGGCTTGTCGCAGTCGACTTCTTTCATATGCGCGCGCAGCGCATCCATGCCGTCGAGGTTCCACCGCGCCAGCGGAACGCCCAGAGGACGGAATTCGGATCGATCGAACAGTTCGACTACATAGGACCGGCAAAGGCTGTCCACCTGATCGAGCGTCAACATGGCAAGATTCATCACCATGGGCTTGCCCGGCACGCCGTTTCGCCCCCGCACGAGATCGGTGACGTAAAGCCCGCCGCGCGGATCGATCAGAACAACGTCGGCCTCACTCGAATCGATCAGACGATGGCTGGCGGCGTAGGGCGCGACGAATTCGTGCGTCCGCCAGACGAGAAAGATGCTTGCCACAGCCGTGATCGCGAGGCCGATCCACAAGGGCCGGTTCCAGTCCGCGCGGCGGCATTTGGCCCAGCCCAGTCCCGCCAGCAGGCAAAAGGGGCCGATAAAGCCGTGGGCGTAGCGGAACCCCCAGCCATAACCCTGCGCAAGCGCTAGGACGCACCCCGCAATGCAGCCCAGCGCGAGCGGCAGCGCGATTTCCTGTCCGCGCACCATAGCCCGCCACCGCATCGTGGAAACGCCCAGTACCGCAAGCGGGACCATGAGGATATTGTTCCAGGCGACATAACGGGTGAGGTTGACGAGCGGCTGCCAGCGGTCGCCGAGCCGTTCGAACAGGCTGCCGACCTTATCCGCGACGCCGGCCGAAGGACGCACGTCGACAGGTGCCCCAAGCATGTGGGAAAGGAAACCCGGCCACAACTTCGCCCAGATGACGACGATCGCGACCAGCGTCAGCGCGTGGAAAGCGGCGACCGTCCAGCGGCGCTGCAACAGCATCCAGAGGATGAAGGGCGCAATGAAGAGCGGCGGGAAATGCCATTGATGCAATCCCGCCGCGATCACGGCGACCAGCCCCGCCGCACCGTGCCCGAGAACCCCTCCTCGCAACATCAGCGCCAGCCAGATCATGTTAAGCGCGAAATGCCCGGTCATGGCATAGGGCGTCATCGCCGTGACCCAAAGCTGCGTCGACGAGAACGCGAGGAGCAGGGCCACCCAAACGGCGTCCGGGCGGTCGGGCATGAGCCGCAACGCCACGCGCCAGAGCGCGACGAGGCCCGCCATCAGCAGCGTCGGCCCGGCAAGATTGGGATCGCCCAACTTCCAGAACAGCGCCTGGATCGCGCTGTTCACCGGCAAATAGGCCGCTGTCCAGTAATCCGCAGCGCCGAAGGGTGAGAAGAATTCCGGCATGATCGCGCGGCGATAGGCTTCCCATTCCATGGGGATGGGGCGCGCGAACCGGCCTTCGCGCATGTAAGCAGCGGCGAAGCGAGCGACTTCCTCGTCCCGGCTGATCGCATAGTCCTGAAACAGGGCGTAGTGGCCGGCCCAGGCTGCGATGCCCAGCAGGACGATGAGGGGGATGACGATCCTGGCCTGCGGCGGGGGTAGGGAAAAGCCCCGCCCTTCCGCCCAGGGGGCGGCCAGCGCCAGAAGACAGAGCGCCCCGAGGAGCGCGGGGAAATCCTGATCCAGCAGCAGGATGACCGCCAGGCTGATGCCCTGCCGATAGGTGACGTGCCACAGAAAAGTCGCGCCCAGCCAGAGCGCTAGCCCGATCGCCCCGGCGAGGTAGATACGGCGTGCGTCGACATGGCCGGTCCGCCCGATCATGCTCAATCCCCGACCAGCGTTCGGTTGGCGAACAGGCCGTCCATTTCGACGAGGCGCGGGAAATGCCCCTTGTTATTGGCAAAAAGGGCCGACGGAACGAAACCCGCCTGTTCCAGCCAGTCTATCATGGCACGATAGCCGGTGCCGGACTGGTAGATGGGACGGATGGCGAGTTCGGTCTGCACGCCCGCCATCGACGAAAGAGCCGCGCCCGCGCCTTCGCACACGGCCAGGTCATGGCCCTGCGTATCCATTTTGAGGAAGGGCTTGCAGAAGCGATGCTCCGCAATCAGGCCGGGCAGCATCGTGTCGAGCCGGCGGCACTCCATGTCCACCGATTTGACGATGCGGTTGCGGTCTGTGAAAATCGCGTCCTGCCCATCCGAGGGTGCCTTGAGCGAACTGAACTGATCGGCGGCCATGATGTTAAAACTGGCCGGGCCGTCGAAGTCAGACAGCGCCATGTTGAAAACCTGCCAGCGCGGATCGCGCGCCGCATGGCGGGAAAGCTGCGCGAACACGTCCGGGTTCGGCTCGAACGAGAGGATCAGTCCGCGATAGCCGCAATCGCGGCGCAGCATCGTGGCATATTGGCCGCGATTGGCTCCGACATCGAACAGGCAATCGACTTCGAACGCGGACAGAAACCGGCGCAGCGCCTGGATTTCGGGATATTGGTGAACGCGACCGGTCAAGGCCAGCCGTGTCGCGAGCGCCCGGTCCCGCACTTCTCGCACATAACGGTTCATGCGCGCCCGGCCAGCACGCTGTCATAGACGCCGATTGTCGCCACGGCCATGTCCTTCCAGCTTCCCATCGCTTCGCCATAGGCGCGCGCCCGCGCGCCCTGCTGCTGCCTGATGGCCGCGCTTTCGATCAGCGGCAAGAGGGCTTCGCCCAGCGCCTGCGCATTTCCGGCGGGGGATCGCGTCGCGACGCCGGCGGGAAGCTGACCGAACATGCCGGCGTCCGACGTGACCATCGCCTTGCCATGATGCAGCGCAGACAGGAACGCGCCGCTCGAATCGATATGACGATAGGGGAAGGCGACGATGTCCGCCTTTTCCATATGCGCGCTCAATCGCCCCTCGGACAGGAAGCCGAAATCGGTGAACAGACGATCTGCGTAACCGGCCTGCCCGACGCGGGTCGTCAACGGCTCCATCGGCATGAAGGGTTTGCCCGCCAGCGCCAGTTCGAAACGATGCCCCGCGCTCCACAGGATAAGGCAGGCGTCGATCAGGATGTCGATGCCCTTATAGGGACGCATCGTGCCGAAGAAGAGGATGCGCGGGACGGCTGCGTCGGGCACCGCGGCGCGATCGTCGGCGCTGGGCGACGCGAGTTGCATCGGTGGGTGGGGAATGACGTGGATGCGGCCAGGTGAGACGCCCTGCGTCAGGAGCGCCGAACGGGTCGTGTCGCCATGAACGATCAGTGCGTCGAACTGATCGAGCAGCGCGCGGTAGCCCTGCCCCTGCACCCCCGCATCGGCATGATAAGCGTCGGCATTGTGCACCGTGTGGACCAGAGGCACGCGGCCCTTGATCCGCCGGAGCATCAGACGGTCCGCCGGTGCGAGCGGGAGCCATTGCATGTGAGCGACATCGGCCCGCTTGACCTGCCCGATACCGCCCGCAGCGCAGGCAAGGCCATATTCGGCGGCCTTGAGCAGGCGGAAGGCGCGCCCCTCTCCCATGGTTCGGCGCAGCCGCTCGCTGAGAGGGAAATAGGCGGGGTCATAGCGATATCCGTCCGGGCGGATCGCGTCGGTATCGCGCATCGGGCGACCCATTAGGGTGACGGCATGCCCCTCCCCCGCCAGGGCCGTGCAAAGGCTGTCGTCATAGCGCCCGGTAAAAAGCGAAGGGTCGAGCATGGCGATCTTCATGCGCGGGCCAGTCGTCTTAGCGAGAGGATATGGAGACATCCGGCAACGGCGAGCGTCAGCGCATACAATGTCAGGAACGCCACCTCGAACTGACCGGGCACAAGGGCGACCGCCAGCGGTGCGCTGATCAACGATCCGACGAGCAGCGGGATCGATCGGCCGAGCAGATGGCGGAAACGGCCAAGCGCGGTCTGGATATAGACCGAGATGCTCACCAGCGTCAGCGCGGCAAGCGCCAGGACGATGAGGATCAGATCGATCAGACCGATCCCGGCGTGGCCCGCGAACAGCAGGTGAAAAAGCCTCTCGCCCAGCAGCAGCAGCGCTGCCGCTGCGGTGGCCCAGAACGCAAAGGCCGCCCCCGACACACGCAGAAGCAACTGGCGCAAACGCACGCTCTCCCCGGCGTGAAAGGCGCGGGTGATGCGCGGCAGTACCGCTTCGACCACGGCGCGCACCAGCATGGACAGCGAACGCGACATCTTGAAGAAGAAGTCGAACACCAGCATCGGTCGCGGGTCGGACGTGGCTGCCGCAATCGTGAAATAGGGCGCGTTATACGCGACGATGTCCGACATGGTGAACAACACCGAAGCGGTAATGTCGCGGAGGTAATGAGTGCGGACATGGCTGCCGCCCGACCGGAATGCCAGCCAGTGCGCACGCGTCATGCCGAGCCTTCGGTGGACATGGGCGATGGCCCAGCCGACGACCAGAATGCTTGCCGCCATTTGCAGCGAAACCGACAGGACCGGATCGAAGCCGAACAGCATCGCGGCAAGCAATCCTATGGTCACCACCCGCCGCCCGCAGTCGAGCAGTTCCCAGAGCAGATTGCCGTCTACCGCCGCCAGCGCGCGCTTGGCCAGCAGCGCGGGTAGATTGAGGCAGGCGGTGAGGAAGAAGAGGAAGAAGAGCAGCGGCACGCCGGTCCGCAACCAACCAAGACCGAGCGCAGCCGCCAGCACGAGCAGCGCCGTAGCGATCAACAGCGCAAGGAACAGGACGATAACGCCGATCTCTTCCTTTCGGAAGCCGCCACCCCTGTCCTTTGCGTCGCTCGCCGCGTCCTCACCCAGCCAATAACGTCGCAACCGCGCATAGATGATGCTGGTGAGCCCGAATTCCGCCGAAATGGTGAAGTTGCCGAAAGCGACCAGCAGCAGGAACGCCTTGAATTCCGCCAGGGGAAGGACGCGGACGAAAACGAACGTGACCGCAAAGCCCCAGACGAGAACGAGCGCTACATTGGCGAGCTTTACCAGCGCCAGGATGCGGGCGGAGCTTTCCAGCCGCGCAAGTCTCGTCATGCAACGGCGGGCTTGCGCGCGCGGAACAGCCTATCGTCGAGCGCGTAGAGGTGGCGGATGTCGGGGTCGATCGATGATGCGTCGATCTCCTCCAGTTCGAAACCCGCTGCGCGGATACGGTCAGCGAAGTCGGGGCCATATTGGCGGACGTGATCCCATTGGCCGAAACGCCGCTCCCGCTCGCGCGGGGGCATGGCGAAGCTGCCGTCCTCAGTCGGCTTGTTCCACAGGGGAACCACCAGCCATGCCTCGCCGCCAGGCTTGAGCGCCCGGTGAATGTTGCGCAGAACCGCACCATCGTCAGGCACATGCTCCATCACATGGCTGGCGTAGAAAAGATCGTAGCGTGCTTCATCCGCCAGCTCCATCAGGTCGACCCGGCGCATGCGCGGAACCGGGTAGATGTCTGGATGAAGATCGGCGGGCACATAATCGGAGGCGACGGAAAAGCGGCGTACGAGGCTGGCTTCGTTGGGCGCCATGTGCAGAATCGCGCCCTGCACCGGCACCACGATACGCCCTTCCCCGATGAGCCAGTTCATCAACCGTTCGCGCGGGGAAGCGCCGCATCGGGGGCAACCCCATTCGCCGTTGTCGCCATAGCGGAAGAAGCCGACGACCATCTGGCCACAGGCAGGACAGGCGCGGGTTTTGCGGGCGCCAAGAGCGCTGCGTAGGCGCAGCGCCGCCCTGGTCGCATGTTTGCCGACGGCCTTTGCCACCCGCTGGACAGTAATCACCTTTTGCTCCGATCAGGATCAAGCAAGCCGCGCCCTATACAGGATAGCCGGGGACAAACCAGAGGGCTCATGCCAGCAATTCCTCGACAAGGGCGGGCACCAGAAGGCTGGCGGGGCCAAGGCGCGTCTCGTTGAATAGGTGGCTGCCCGCCGACGGTTCGAGATTGAGTTCGAGCGTGCGCGCTCCGCAATGACGCGCCGTCTGGACGAAGCCCGCCGCAGGATAGACCGCGCCGGACGTGCCGATCGACACGAACAGGTCGGCGCGCCGGACCGCCGCGTCGATCTCATCCATGCGGTAGGGCACCTCGCCGAAAAAGACGATGTCGGGCCGCAGGCGTGGCGCATGGCATGTCGGGCAGGACGATCCGGGCGGCAGCGTATCGCTCCACGCCATCGTGTCCCCGCAGGCCGCGCACAGCGCCGATTTCAGTTCGCCATGCATGTGGATCAGCCGCGCCGCCCCGGCGCGCTCATGCAGATCGTCGACATTTTGCGTGACGATGAGGAGATCGCCCGGCCATTGCGCGTCGAACCGGGCCAACGCTTCATGCGCAGGGTTGGGGCGCACGTCCGCCAGTGCTGCCCGTCGTTCGTCGTAAAAGCGATGAACGAGCGCCGCGTCGTGCGCCAGCGCTTCGGGCGTACAGACATCCTCGACCCGATGCCCTTCCCACAATCCGTCCGGCCCGCGAAAGGTCGCCAGGCCGCTTTCGGCGGATATGCCCGCTCCGGTAAGGATCACGATGTTTTCGATGTCCATGCAGGGCCAGTCTAGGCGTTCCCGACGCGCGCGCCAAGGGATGACAAAGCCGCCCGGCTCTGGCATCGGCGGGCCGAAGACTGGACGAGGCGAAATTTATGGGCGGCATCGGGATTTTTGGCGCGGCGGGACGCATGGGCCGCGCCATTGCGCAGGCGACGCAGGAAGCCGGAATCCCTCTCGCGGGCGGCGTCGACCATGTCGCGCAGGGTGAAATCGCGCCCGGCCTGCCCTTCACGCGCGATGCTGTGGCACTGGCGCGGATCAGCGACGTGCTGATCGACTTTTCCGTGCCCGTCGCGCTTGGCGGCCATCTCGATGCCTGCCTGTCTGCGGGCAAGCCGATGCTGATCGGCACGACGGGGCTGGAAACCGGCCATCACGCGCGCATCGACGAAGCCGCGCGCTCGATCCCCGTGCTTCAGACCGGCAACACCTCGCTCGGCGTCAACCTGCTGGCCGCGCTGGTCGAGCGGGCGGCGGCAAGCCTGGGCGACGAATGGGATATCGAAATCGTCGAAATGCATCACAGGCATAAGGTCGATGCACCGTCCGGCACCGCTCTCCTGCTGGGGGAAGCGGCGGCACGCGGGCGTGGCATCGATCTGGCCGATCATAGCGAACGCGGTCGCGACGGTATCACCGGCGCGCGGGCGACAGGCTCTATCGGCTTTGCAGCGCTGCGCGGCGGATCGGTCGCGGGCGACCATCAGGTGATCTTCGCTGCCGAGGGCGAGCGTATCGAACTGGGCCACCGGGCCGAAAACCGGGCCATCTTCGCGCGCGGCGCGATCAAGGGTGCGCGCTGGCTGACGAACCAGCCCGCAGGCCGATACGATATGCAGGGCGTTCTGGGCCTCTAAATGAACAAGGCGCAGATCTTCGATTTTTTCAGCCGTCTTGCCGAAGCCAATCCCGCGCCGGAAACCGAGCTGGAATATGGCAACGACTATCAGTTGCTGGTTGCCGTGGTGCTGTCCGCTCAGGCGACCGATGTCGGCGTCAACAAGGCGACGCGCGCCCTATTCACGGAGGTGACCACACCCCGGCAGATGATCGATCTGGGCGAAGAGGGGCTCAAGTCGTATATCAAGACGATCGGCCTCTTCAATGCCAAGGCAAAAAATGTCATCGCCTTGTCGGAAATGCTGGTGCGCGATTACGATGGAGCAGTGCCGCAGGATCGCGATACGCTGACCCTGCTGCCGGGGGTGGGCCGCAAGACGGCCAACGTCGTGGTCAACACAGCATTCGGGCAGGAAGCCTTTGCAGTCGACACCCATATTTTCCGTGTCGGCAATCGCACCGGGCTCGCACCGGGCAAGACCGTGCTGGCAGTCGAGCAAAAGCTGGAAAAGCGCGTCCCCGCCCCTTTCCGCCGCGACGCGCATCATTGGCTGATCCTGCATGGACGCTATGTATGCAAGGCGCGGCGACCCGAATGCTGGCGCTGCATCGTGGCGGACCTGTGCCGTTACAAACCCAAGTCACCTGCCCCCGCCGACAAGGTCGCGAAGGCGCTGCCGACCGCCTGACCTGTTTTTCCGCCAAAAGCTGCTACGACATGCGGAACCGGTTCACCCGCAACGTCTTACAGGCACAAGAACGGAACAGGAGAGATAGCATGGCGCGCATTTCCATGATCGTAGCGGTCGGGGTGGCATCGGTGCTGGCCGCCACGCCTTCGGTGGCGAAGGACCGCAGCAAGGACAAGCCCGATCCCTATGTCGCGAGCGGACAACCGGTCGATTGCATTCCGATCAGTCAGATTCGCTCCACCAACGTCCGCGACGATCGCACCATCGATTTCCAGATGAACGGCCGCCGGATCTATCGCAACATGCTGCCCAACAGCTGCCCCAGCCTCGGCTTCGAAAAGCGGTTCAGTTATGCCACGTCGCTGTCGCAGCTTTGCTCGGTCGATATCATCCGGGTGCTGTGGAACCAAGGCGGTGCGCTACAATCCGGTGCGAGCTGCGGGCTTGGGAAGTTTCAGCCGATGGAACGCCCGGCGCGGTGACAATTGCGACTGGCGATGGTGCACCCAAGTGGATTCGAACCACTGGCCTTTGCCTTCGGAGGGCAACGCTCTATCCAGCTGAGCTATGGGTGCGTGACGCTGGGTCAGGAGGCGCGGGTAGCAAAGTCCTCCAGCCCGCGCCAGTGCCTATTTTCGATTGACGAAAACTAGCGCAGCCCCCCGCCCATCGAACGATATAGCTCGACCATGTTGGTTGCGCGGGTAAGGCGGGTCGCAAGCAGGCTCTGCTCAGCGGTATACAGAGTCCGTTGCGAATCCAGCGTCGTCAGGAAGCTGTCGACCCCCGAACGGAAACGAGCTTCCGACAGTGTATAGGCGCTACGGGCCGCGTCGCGCAGCGATGTCTGGGCTTCGAGCTGCTGGCTCATCGTGCCCCGGCGTGCCAAAGCGTCCGCTACTTCCCGGAACCCGGCTTGCACGCTTTTCTCATAAGTCGCGAGCATCGCGTCGTAAGTGGCGCGCGCATATTGCAAATTGCCTTTGTTACGACCGAAATCGAAAATCGGCAGCGTCGCGGACGGCCCCACCGACCATGTCTCGCTACCCGACTTGAACAGGTTGGACAGACCGAGGCTCACAGTGCCCAGCGCGGCGGTGAGGGAAATATTGGGGAAGAACGCAGCACGGGCAGCGCCGATATTCGCGTTGGCGCCGCGCAGTTGATGTTCTGCCGCAGCGATGTCGGGCCGACGCAGCAACACGTCGGAACTGATCCCCGACGGCAGGTTGTCGAGCATGGCACTTCCCGGCGGCAGCGCATCGGGCAGATCGCTCGCAGGGACGGTGGTTCCCGCAAGCAGGTTGAGCGCATTCTGATCCTGCGCGACCAGCGTCGTCGCCTGCGCAATATCCGATCGCGCCTGATCGTAACTGGTTTGCGCCTGCCGCACCTCCAATTCCGAAGCAATGCCCTTGGCGAAACGGGCGCGAGTCAATTGTAGCGTTTTGCCGAAGGCCTTTTCCAGCTCAGTCGCGATACGCAATCTTTCCTGATCGCCCGACATGGCAAGCCACGCATTGGCTGTTTCCGCGATCAAGGACACCTGTGCCGCGTTGCGGTTTTCGACGCTGGCGAAATATTGCTCCTGCGCCGCGCGTGTCATGTTGCGCACTCGCCCGAACAGGTCGATTTCCCACGCGGAAATGCCGAGCTGCGCCTGATATACATCGGTATTGAGCCGCTGAGGCTGACCGAACTGCACAAGCGGTTGTTCGGAATAAGTCGCGCTGGCGGTACCGTTGACGGTGGGGCCGAGGTCCGCCCTTTGCACGCGATATTGCGCCCGTGCCTGCGCCACGTTGGCGACCGCGATACGCAAATCCCGGTTGTTGGCGAGCGCGGTATCGATCACCCGCACCAGTCGTGGATCGGTGAAGAAATCGCGCCATGCGGTGTCCGCCGGGACGATCGATCCGCCCAAGCCGGCTGCATAGGCGGGCCCCTGCGGCGAAGTCACCGGCACCGGCAGTTCGGGCCTGGCATATTTGGGCGCGAGGTCGCAGGCCGCCAGGGCCATCGTCATCGCGATTGTGGCAAGCGCTCTTGTGGTGCGCATGGTTTTTTAAGCCTCCCGCGGAGTGTCGGCGTGGGTTCCGCCGTCCTCCGCTTCATGATGATGATGTTCGCGGAACAGCCGCTTCACGACGGTGAAGAACACCGGCACGAAGAAGATCGCGAGTACCGTTGCCGACAGCATACCGCCCACGACCGCCCAGCCGATGGCGTTCTGCCCGCCAGCGCCCGCGCCCGTGGATACGGCCAGCGGCAGCACGCCGAAGATGAAAGCGAAGCTCGTCATCAGGATCGGCCGCAGACGCAACTTGCCCGCTTCGAGCGCGGCCTTCGCTGGCGAGAGACCCTCGCGCATCCTTTCTTCGGCAAATTCGACAATCAGGATCGCGTTTTTCGCGGACACACCGATGGTGGTGATGAGCCCGACCTGAAGGTAAATGTCGTTGTCGAGACCTGCGATGGTCGCGGCGATCACCGCGCCAAGGACACCGAGCGGCACGACAAGCATGACCGCAATTGGGACCGACCAGCTTTCATACAGTGCAGCAAGGCACAGGAATACGATCAGCATCGAAAGTGCGTAGACATAAGGTGCCTGACCGCCCGACGCCTTTTCCTCGTAGGAAATGCCGTTCCAGGCAAAGCCGACGCCGGCGGGCAATTTGCCAGCGAATTCCTCCATCGCTTTCATGGCCTCGCCACTCGACACGCCCGGTGCAGGTCCGCCCTGAATGTTCATCGACGGCACACCGTTGTAGCGTTCCAGACGCGCCGGTCCTTGAACCCATTCGGTCGTCGAAAAGGCGGAAAGCGGCGCCATGGTGCCGTTGCTGCTGCGCACATGATATGCGCCAATCACATCCGGCGTCGTACGATAAGGCGCGTCGGCCTGAACATAGACCCGCTTCACCCGGTCGCGGTCGATGAAGTCGTTAACGTACGCACCGCCCAGATTGGTACTGATCGTGTCGTTGACGTCCGCCTGCGAGATGCCAAGAGCACCCGCCGCCGCCTGATCGACATTCAGCTTCAATTGCGCAGTATCTTCCAGACCGTTCGCACGGACCTGTGCCAAGCGCTTGTCACCCGATGCCAT
Source organism: Sphingobium sp. (assembly GCF_003248505.1). Lineage (GTDB taxonomy): Bacteria > Pseudomonadota > Alphaproteobacteria > Sphingomonadales > Sphingomonadaceae > Sphingobium. The sequence goes on along the minus strand of NZ_QFOA01000009.1, from coordinate 72,000 downwards.
ACTGAGCACTTGGTTGCGCGCCGCCAGCATCTTCTCATGACCCAGATTGGCCTGATCGAGGAGCTGGAAATCGAAGCCGGACGCATTGCCCAGTTCCTGCACAGCGGGCGGAATCAACGCGAACGCCTTACCTGCGGCGATTTGTTTAAACGCTTTGTTGGCTCGTTCTGCGATTGCGGAAGCCTTGTTATCCGCGCCCTTGCGTTCCTTCCAATCCTTCATGCGGGCAAAGAGAATGCCGACATTCTGGCCCTGTCCGACAAAGCCGAATCCGGAAACCGTGAAGACTGCGGCGATGTTCCCTTTCTCCTCAACCATGAAATGGTTTCGCATGCTTGCCAGGGTCCGCTGCGTTTCCTCGATCGTTGTGCCGGAAGGCAACATCACCTGGGCCAGGACGGATCCCTGATCCTCCTCGGGCAGAAACCCGCCGGGGAGACGCATGAAGATGAAAGCCATCCCGGCTGCGATCAGCGCATACAGGAGCATGGTGCGCCCCCAGCGCCGTTCTGCCTTCTCGACGCCTTCGCCATATTTGCGAACGCCCTTGTCGAACGTTCGGTTGAACCAGTCGAAGAAGCGACCGAAAACCGACCCGATCGGCCCATTCCAGCTATGGCCGTGGGAGGCGGGCTTTAGGATCGTGGCGCACAGCGCCGGCGTTAGAATCAGCGCCACGAGCACCGAAAGGATCATCGACGATACGATGGTGATCGAGAATTGCCGGAAGATGACGCCTGTCGACCCGCCGAAAAAGGCCATGGGCAGGAACACCGCCGACAGCACCATACCGATGCCGACAAGCGCGCCGCTGATTTCATCCATTGATTTCCGGGCCGCCTCCTTTGGAGACAGGCCCTCGTCCTGGATCAGGCGTTCGACATTTTCCACCACGACGATTGCGTCGTCGACTAGCAGACCGATCGCCAGCACCATGCCGAACAAGGTCAGCGTGTTGATGGTAAAGCCCGCCACGCTCAAAATAGCCAGCGCACCGAGCAGAACCACCGGCACCGCGATGGTCGGGATCAACGTCGCACGCCAGTTCTGAAGAAACAGGAACATGACGACGAACACCAGCAGCACCGCTTCGAACAGGGTGTGGATCACCTGTTCGACCGACAGCTTCACGAACGTGGAATTGTCCACCGGGAAGTCATATTTGACCCAGTTCGGAAAATTCTTGGAAAGCTGGTCGACCCGGTCCTTGACCGCATCGACGGTGGCGAGCGCATTCGCACCGGGAGCCAGCTTGATGCCGAAACCGGACGCAGGATGGCCGTTGAACTGCACGGCAAAACCGTAATTTTCCGAACCGAGCTCGACCCGGGCCACGTCCGATAGAAGCACAACCGCGCCGTTAGCACTGGTTCGCAGGCGGATATTCTCGAATTCACCGATGGTGCGAAGACGCGACTGGGCCGTCACGGTGGCATTGAGCGCCTGGCCCTTGGGCGACGGGGTGCCGCCGATCTGACCTGCCGACACCTGCGCATTCTGGGCCTGGATGGCTGACTTCACGTCCCCGGTTGTCACGCCAAGGTTAGCCATTTTGTAGGGATCGAGCCAGATGCGCATCGCATATTGCGTGCCGAACAACTGGGTATCGCCAACCCCCGTTACGCGACTGATGGGATCCTGGAGGTTCGACGCAATGAAGTCCGCCGCATCCTGTTCGTCATGGATACCGTCGTCAGAATAGACCGCGAGGATCATGAGGAAGCTGGACGTGGACTTGCCAACACGCAGGCCCTGCTGCTGAACTTCCTGCGGAAGCAGCGGCGTTGCCTGCGACAATTTGTTCTGAACCTGAACCTGTGCGATGTCAGGGTCCGTCCCCTGCTCGAAGGTCAGCGTGATGTTCAGGTTGCCGGAACTATCGCTCGTCGAAGAGAAATAGCGGAGATTGTCGATGCCCTTGAGCTGCTGCTCGATGATCTGGGTCGTCGTGCTTTCCAGCGTCTGAGCGTTAGCGCCGGGATAGCTTGTCTGGATCGTCACCGCAGGCGGCGCGATTTCCGGGAACTGCGCCACCGGCAGCGAACGGATCGCCAAAAGGCCCGCCAGCATGATGACGACGGCAATGACCCATGCGAAGATGGGCCTGTCGATAAAATAGCGTGCCATGGCTTACTTGGCCCCGCCCGCTGCGGCGGCGGCATTGCCCCCTGCCCCATCCTTGGCGCCCGCCGTCACCTGCTGCGGCGTACCGGGTCGCACGACCGATCCGGGGCGAAGGCCCATCAAGCCTTCGACGATCAGGCGATCGCCCGATTTCAGGCCCTGCGTGACGATCCACTTGTCGCCGACCATCCGGTCGACCTCGACCTGTCGCATTTCCACCTTGTTGTTTTTGCCGACGACGAGAGCAGTCGCGCGGCCTCGCGCGTCGCGGGTGATGCCCTGCTGCGGCGCAAGGATCGCCTGCGGACGCTCGCCCTCGATCAGGCGGGCGCGAACATACATGCCTGGAAGCAGCATACCGTCAGGGTTGGGGAAGCTGGCCCGCAAAGTGACAGCGCCGGACGCCTGATCGACATTCACTTCGGTGAATTGCAGGCGGCCTTCGACAGGATAGACACTGCCGTTTGGCAGCCGCAACTGGATGCGCGCGCCGCCAGCCTCGTCCACCTTGCCGGCCTTCATCGCCTGCCGCAGGTTGATGATGTCGGCCGCCGACTGCGTGACGTCGACGTAGACGGTATCGGTGCGCTGGATGGTCGTCAGCGGATCGGCCTGCCCGGCCTGCACGAGAGCCCCCGGCGTGAAAAGCGACCTGCTGATCCTCCCGGAAATCGGCGCGCGCACGCGGGTGAAATTCTGATTGACCTGCGCGGCCTGGACCGCGCCACGCTGCGCTGCAACATCGGCGCGTGCTTGCTGTGCGGCGGCGGCGGCATCGTCATATTCCTGGCGGCTGACAGCGTTGATGCCGACCAGATCCTTGTAACGCTGCGCCTGCAGGCCGGTGGAACGGATCGCCGCATTGGCGCGAGCAAGCTGCCCCTGCGCCTGTGCGAGCGCCGCGCGATAAGGTGCGTCGTCGATCTCGTAAAGCAACTGTCCGGCACGGACGTTGCCGCCTTCCTAGAAAAGACGGCGACGGATGATACCGCTGATCTGAGGGCGGACTTCTGCGGTTTCCACGGCAACCACGCGACCGGGAAGCTCGTTGAAAAGCGGTGCGGTCTGCGTCTGGAGCGTGACCACGCCGACCGCAGGCGGCGGCGGTGCCGGCGGCTGCTCCTTTTGACAGCCCGTCAAGGCGAGGGCCGACGCGCACGCCAGTAGGCCGATGAGTGTCCCCTGTTGCATCGAGTGCTTCCCGTATCTGGATTTATCATATATGCAGAATGAACATTCATTCCGCTTGGTCGTTCAAATATTTTGCCGACCCACAAATTTCAAGGGGCAACAACGCAGAAATGAACAAAGAAGTTGCACCGCAGCATGGAAAAGACAGCCGTGAGCGCATTTTGGCCGCTGCTCGCACTTTGTTTGACCATCGTGGTTTCCATCAGACCCCCATGGCCGATCTTGCCGTGACGGCACAGGTGTCTGTGGGGCAGATTTACAGGCTTTTTAAAAGCAAGGAAGATGTCATTAGTGCCATCGTCGAGGACGATGCGAGAAGCTGGAACGCGCAGCTGGCGCAATTACGGAAACAGCTGGACGATCGGAAGCTGACGATCGAACAGGTGTTCGAACATCTCCTCCTCGATTGCGTGTCCGAGCATCACGACGGCCTTCGATTCGATATTCTGGCGGAGAGTGTGCGGCAGGACCGTGTCGGCGATATCGTCGCGAAAATGTGCGCCGACATTCAGGAGATATTAAGGTACTTCGCCTGCGTCGCGAACCCGGCACTGAATGACGATGTGCTGGACGTGGCAGAAGAGTTGCTTCTGGCCTGCCTCTTCGGCATCGGCCATCGCCGCACGTCGCGCTCGAAAATGGCGGGGTCGCAGATCGCGAAGGAAAGCGCGCACATGATCGTCAAAGCGTTGCGCAATATCACTCAAAGCGCCGAACCCGCTTAGGGCCACTTTTACACCACTTCGCTGCCCGTCCCGCTTACTCCTCCTTTGGGCGCACCGGCGCTATTTTTGTGCTGCATCGCAAAATGCGCCCCCTACACTCCGGTCGTGACAGACGAGGAGCGAGTGACGATGGAGCACGGCCTATATGACCAGAGCTATTTCGCGGAAAGGATTGCGCGGAACCTGAAGCTTGCGGAGGACGCGCAGGATCTGGCCATCCGCAACCTCCATCTCGAATATGTAAGGCTGTACCGGCACCTGCTCGAAGAACAGGTGCCGGCCTGACAACTATTGTCCCTTCGTACCTTCAGGCACCACCACCGCCGACCAGCTGCGTGACGGGACGAGATATTTCTTGGCCAGCGCCTGAATTTGGGCGGGAGTGACGGACAGAAGGTCGTTGGCCATGCTGCCCATCGCCTGAATATAGCGAGGATCGCGGGCCGAACCTTCCATCTGGTTCATCCAAAATGCGTTGCCGGTGCTCGCCCGCGCCAACAATTGTCGCATAGGTGCGACCGCACGTTGCAATTCGTCGGCACTGACCGGCGTTTTCGCAAGATCGGCTGCGGTCGCTTTGACCACATCGTAGAAATAGCCGATGCGGTCAGGCCTCACCTGACTCGTGACCAGGATATAGCCGCCCGACTCATAGGAAAAAGGCCAGTTGTTCTGAACGTTCGGGGAATAAGCCGCCCCTTCGGTCGACCGAAGCTTGTCGAACAGCCGATCGTTGAAAATCTGGGTCAGGATTTCGAGCTGGCGCGCTTCCTTTTGCAAGGCGAAGCCGCCCGCTGTCGGCCAGGCGATGACCGCCGCTGCCTGATCCTTGTCACCGGTGTGTCGAAGGACCACGGGCTTCTCGACATGCTTCGGGAACCGCATCGCGCGATTGGCGGCGGGGACAGGCGTGTCGGGACGCGGTGCAAGCGCGCCGAATGTCGATGCCACCGCCTGGATAGCCTCCTCCGCCTTCACCTGGCCGAAAATCTGGATATCGATCGGACCGGACGCAAGAACAGGTTCCCACGTTTTGCGGAAGGCCTCTGGCGTCAGAGCGTTGATTTCCTGCAAATCGGGAGTGCGAAAACGCACGTCCTTGTCATGGAGCAACCAGTTGAGATCGCGACCGAGGACGGCGTCAGGCGACCGGGACAGCGCGCCGTAAGCGACCGCCGCGCCCGTCTTGACGCGTGCGATCGGTGCGGGGTCCCATCCCGGTTCAGCCAGCTTGGCGGCGAAGAGGCGCAGTTGATCCTTGTAATCGGCGGGGCGCGTTACCGCCTGAAATTCGAAGGCACTGTCATCGACCGTGAAACCCATACCGATTCTGCGACCGTTGGTCAGTTCGTCGATTTCGCCCTGCCCCAGCTTTCCGATACCGCTGGCCACCAAGGCATAATCGCCCGCCCAACTCGCTACGGGCTTCGTCGGGGAAAAGGCCTGTTGGCCATGGCCGAAGCGCACGTTGATGCGCACCTTTTCCGTTTCCGCGTCATTGGCAAAAAGGGTCAACTTGACGCCGTTGGAAAATGTGATCTCTTCCATCCCGGGCAGGCCGATGGGCTTGCGCGATACGACGGTCGCCGCCGGGCCGAATTTGGGCAGATCGTCCATTGTCACGGCCTTGTCCGACAGCCGCGCAGCCGTGTTCGCCGTTACCGGAGCGGAAACGGCGGCGGCAAGGCGCGCGTCGACGCCGGGCATCGGCTTGCCGGTGGTCATCATCGCCCGGAACACCCCGGCGGAAAACAGGCGGCGCGTGGATTGCAGGATTTTGTCCGGCGTCATCGTCGGCTTGCCGGAGCGGAAGATGTCGAGCGCGGCCTGCGGGCTGACGGTTGTTTCGCGAATATCGACCGCCCCGACCAGATCGGTTGCCTGCTTCGCGCCTGCTTCGGTGTCCGCATTCTCGACCTGGATCGCGAGCGCTGTGTCCATCTGCGCATATTCGCGGTCGATCTCCGCCTGGCTTGGAGGGGATGCCTTCGCATCCTCTACGATGGCGCGCACGTCCGTCAGCGCCTTTTCCCAATCGTCGCCGGTGGGCGTGATGCTGAGGAACGTGCCGTCGCCAGAGCGGCTGATATCCTGTTGATCGACACCCGCCTGAAGGAAGCTCCCGCCCGCGCGCGCCGCGCGCTCCAGCCGCCTGCTGACGATCTGAAGCGCCAGCATGTCGGTGAGTTTTTCCTGATTGTAGAGGATGGTGTCGGCATGCGGCTTCCAGGGCCGCACCCAAGCGAGCGTCAGGGCAAGCGGGACGCCCGGTTCCACCACGACACGGGTGGCGGGCTGACTTGGATCGGGCATGCCGAAATCGGGAATCGGGGCGCCCTTACCCGGCGGAGACCAACTGGCAAACTGGTCCTTCATTATCTGTTCCATGACCGCCGGATCCATGTCCCCCGCGATGGAGATCACCGTGTTTTCAGGCCGATACCAGCGTTGATGGAACGCCTCCAGCTTCGCTGCGGTGGCGGCGTTCAGGGTCGCGACCGTGCCGATGGGCGCGTGGTCGGCCAATGGCTGCCCTGCAAAGAAATGCTGACGACTGGCGTCGGAGAGGCGCATCTGCGGGCCGTCGCCTTCCCGCTTTTCCGCGAGGACCACGGCGCGTTCCGCATTCACCGCGCTATCGACGATGTTCGGATCGGTCATCATGCCTGCGAGGATTTTCATGCTCTCGCCAAGGGTCGCGGGCGTCGCCTGAGGCAGATCGAGCGCATAGGTGGTGCCGGTCGGCGTCGTCTGCGCGTTGCTGTCGCTGCCGAAGCTGACGCCCAGCCGTTGCCAGATGCGCTTGGACTCGCCATCGGGCACGTGGCGCGACCCGCGCATGGAAAGATGTTCCATAAAATGAGCGAAGCCCAGTTCGTCGGGCTGCTCCATCAAAGATCCCGCATCGACCCGCAACCGGATCGCGACCTGCCCTGGCGGGACGCCGTTGCGTCGGATCGCGTAGCGCAAGCCGTTGGGGAGCGTTCCGAAATGCCAGGCCGGATCGATCGGCACATCGCTGTTTTCGTAAAGCCATGGCCGCGTTTGCGCAGCGGCGGCGCTTTGCGGGCCGGCGGCGGACGCCTTCGCCGTCTGCGCCATGGTCGGCACCGGCGTCCCCGAAAGGAGAATGGCAAGAATGGAGAGCGAAGCGGCCGAACGGCGGGTCAATGAACGCATAGACAATCAGCCTAGCGTCCTATTTCTGAATGGCCACTGACAAATGCGCCATGGCCGTCACGATCGACGCCGCCCGCCCCGGTCGAGCGGGGCAGGCGGCACGATGGGGCAGATCAGCGCGGCGCGCCGGTCCGCTGCACAGCGCCCTTGTGCGCACCGACGGCTCCGCCGCCGCCACGACGACGGCGGAACGGCTTCTTCGCACCATCGCCTTCGCTGCGGTGAGCCTTGTCGGGCGCACCGCGCTGAGCCTTTTGCCCGTCCTGATAGCGGCGTTGCCCCTCGGCACGGCGAGCCTGCTGAGCCGGGGACTGGCTCGGCCCCTTGCGCGGCGCAGCGGGTTTGGGAAGGTTGCGCACCGCCTCCATGAAGTTTTCGGGCAGCGGCGCGATGTCGAGCTTCACGCGAGTCGCCTTCTCGATAGCCTTGAGGTAGGGCCGCTCGTCATCCGCCACGAAGCTGATCGCGACGCCTTCCGCCCCGGCGCGGGCGGTGCGACCGATGCGGTGGACATATTGTTCGGCGACGTTGGGGATTTCGAAGTTGATGACGTGGCTGACGCCCGAAACGTCGATTCCGCGCGCCGCGATGTCTGTCGCGACCAACAGCTTGCAATGCCCCTGACGGAACGCCTGAAGCGCGGTCGTGCGCTGCGCCTGGCTCTTGTTGCCGTGGATCGCGAAAGCCTGAATACCGGCACCTTCGAGGAAGCGCACGACGCGGTCCGCGCCATGCTTGGTCCGGGTGAAGATGAGCGCGCGGTCGATATCCTCGGTCTTGAGCACGATGTGCAGCAGCGCCTGCTTTTCCGCCTGATTGACGAAGGTCGCCTGCTGGCGCACGCGTTCCGCCGTGGTTGACTGGGGTGCGACACTGACCTTGACCGGATCGTTCAGGAACTGGCCCGCAAGCGATTCGATCTCCTTGGGCATGGTGGCCGAAAAGAACAGATTCTGACGGTCGCGCGGCAGCAGTTTCGCAATCCGCTTCAGCGGATGGATGAAGCCCATGTCCATCATCTGGTCGGCTTCGTCGAGGACGAAAATTTCCGTGTCCTTGATGGTAAAGCAACGCTGGTCGATGAGGTCGAGCAGGCGGCCCGGCGTGGCGACGACGATGTCGACACCCTGTGACAGGGCGCGGATCTGCTTGTTGATCGGCACGCCGCCGAAAACGGTTTCGACCGACAGCTTCATGAAGCGGCCATAATCGCGGAAGCTCTGCGCGATTTGCGCGGCCAGTTCACGCGTCGGCGACAGCACCAGCATCCGACAGCCCAGCATCGGCGTGGGTTTGGGATTGCGGGCGAAATAATCGAGGCTGGGGAGCGCGAAGGCCGCGGTCTTGCCGGTGCCGGTCTGCGCGATGCCGCACAGGTCGCGGCCTTCCAGCAGGACAGGGATCGCCTTCTGCTGGATGGGAGTGGGATTGGCGTATTTCTTGGCGGCAAGCGCCTTCAGGATCGGCTCGGAAAGGCCAAGTTCGGTAAATTCCATGGGATAATGCTCACAAGTCGGCCGGGCGCCGACCTGGTGCGAATGAACGCAGCAAGGGCGCAGGGCGGGTTACGAAACGACCCGCGTGAAAAGGGAAGCCTCAAACAGCTTTGCGCAGACTTGTCATTGGCCGGTCCTGCCCTTTGCGGGCCGGGACGATCACGCTACCAATCGCTGATGGGCTTTTATAAGCCGTCCGCTGCGCTTGGCGCATATGGACGATGCGCCGATGAAAAGCAAGCGGCCCGGACTAGCCGGGCCGCTCACGTCATTTATCGAGGATCAGAGCGACACTTCGGCGTGCTTGCCCTTCATTTCGGAACGCACGTCGCCGCCGAACATCATTTTGAATACGCCCGTCAAAGACATATCGGCACGCCAGATTTCGGCATTGCCAAGGTCGAACCGGAGCATCAACAGGCTGGGGTCTTCACGACCCTGCGGATACCAGGCTTCGACCTGCTTGGACCAGTAACGGTCAATGATCGCAGGGTCGGTTTCGGGTGAGAGCGTTCCTTCGACGCACGCGAAGAGATTGTGATCCTTGGCGGAAAATTGCGCCATCGCCGGACCGCCGGGGGCAAGGCGATTATCCTTCGACGTATAGAACCAGAAGCAATGGTTGGCATTCGGATCGAGCTGCGCCGTCATCGGCAGGCTATGCTCGGTGCTGCCCGCAAGGCCCACCATCAGAAAGGGACTGGCCGAAAGCTCAGACCAGAAACGTTCGCGAATGTCATCTTCTGTAGACATCATCTTCTCCTTGACGCTTGCCCTCCCCAATCGACAGGCGCGCGCGAAGTTCCGAACCGCTTGATCTTGGGCGCGTGCATCGCCAAATGGCACCCATGCTGATCGAGACAGAACTGACGCCCAACCCCGCCACCATCAAGTTCCTTCCGGGACGGGAAGTGATGGGAGGCAGCGGCACCCGCGACTTTGCCAGCCCCGAAGACGCGGAAGCCTCGCCTCTGGCGAACGCGCTGTTCAGGCTCGGGGATGTGACCGGCGTGTTCTTCGGCAGCGATTTCGTATCGGTGACGATTGCGCCCGGCGCGGAATGGAGCGGGGTGAAGCCCGACGTGCTCGCCACGTTGCTCGATCATTTTTCCGCGAACATGCCCTTGTTCGCACCGGGGAGCGCGGCGGGCATCAGCGTGCCGGTCGATGACGGGGACGAGTTTGCCGACGATCCCGCAGATGCCGAAATCGTCGATCAGATACGCGACCTTATAGAAACGCGCGTTCGCCCTGCGGTAGCCAATGACGGCGGCGATATCGTCTATCGCGGTTTCGACAAAGGCACGGTGTACCTGAAGATGCAGGGTGCTTGCGCGGGTTGCCCGTCATCCAGCGCGACGCTTAAAAACGGTATCGAGCAGCTGCTCAAGCATTATGTGCCCGAAGTGACGGAAGTGCGCGCTGTCTGACCGTCTGGACATTTGGCAAAATCGACCCGATGCACTAACCGCGATGCCGGTTGCGATCCTGTGACCGCCTGACGGGAGTTTTGCTTGCGCCTTTTGGTGATCGACACAGCGACACAGGCCTTGTCCGTTGCCCTGCTGGACGATGGCAATCTGATCGATGCTTTTCATGACATCGTCGGTCGCGGCCATGCCGAGGCGTTGCTTCCCGCCATTGCCGCCCTGCCCGATGGCGGTCGCGCCGATGCAATCGCCGTCGCGGTCGGGCCTGGCAGTTTCACCGGCGTGCGCATCGGCATAGCGGCGGCAAGGGCGCTGGCGCTGGCGTGGGGCGTTCAGGTCCGTGGATACAGCACGCCCGCGCTGATCGCCGCGCAGGCGGCACGGCAGCATGAAGGCGGCCCCCTTGTCGTGACAATGACAGGTGGCCATGGCGAATTATTCTGGCAGGCCTTCGATGACAGCGGACGCGTGCCGGTTGCGCCGGTCGCTTCGACGGCCATCGCCGATCTTGCCCAACAACTCGATGCGCCTGTCTTTTACGGAACCGGGGCGGAGGCGCTGGTGACGGCGCGCGGCGCCGGAACCGCCGTTACTCTTTACCCCGATGCCGGGAATTACGCCTTGATTGCGGATCTGCCCCCACTTCCGCCCAGTCCGATATATGGGCGCGGAGCCGATGCGATGACAATGGCGGAGCGCGCTGCGTCATGATGCCGGGTATCAGCCTGGACCGCTACGAGGATACCGACCGAAACGCCATGGCCGACGCGATGGAGGTCATGGACAGCGCTTTCGACCCCATGTTCGGGGAAGCGTGGACCCTGCCCCAGCTGGCCGGGGTGATGACCATGCCGGGCACGTGGCTCACCGTAGCGCGGCTCGATGCAGCGCCGCTCGGTTTCGCGCTGATCCGGTCGGTGCTGGACGAATGCGAATTGCTGCTGTTGGCGGTTGCGCCGCTCTGGCGCGGACGCGGTGTTGGCCTTTCCTTGTTGCAAGACAGTCTGTCCCACGCACGCCGTCGCGGAATTACCTCAATGAATCTGGAGGTTCGCGCCAACAACAAAGCCATACAACTTTATGAGAGATGCGGATTTGAATATGTCCATCGCCGCCCGGGTTACTATCGCGGCAATGACGGGCAACTTCACGATGCACTGAGTTTTCGTGTCGATATGCTGATCTGAAGGGATAGCAGCTTGCGAACTCGGTGGTTGCGGTTTAACGCATATCGTACCGCTCCAGAAACATTCCTCCTTGGGCGGGTCGCACAAATCCAGCCTTCGCAGGAAACAGAATATGGAAACCGGATCTGCTCAGAGCGAGTTGCTCATTACTTTGACGTCGGACATCGTCGCGGCACATGTGTCGAACAACAGTGTCGCTGTATCTGACGTTTCTTCCCTAATTCAGAATGTTCACGCCGCACTGGCGGGCCTTAGCCAACCCGCTCCCGCCCCGGAAGTGAAGCTCGAACCCGCGGTATCGGTCCGCTCGTCCGTAAAGCCGGACTATATCATTTGCCTGGAGGACGGGAAAAAGCTCAAGATGCTGAAGCGGCACCTGATGACCCATTATCAGATGACGCCTGACGATTATCGCGCCAAATGGGGACTGCCCGCCGATTACCCTATGGTCGCGCCCAACTATGCAGAGCAGCGTCGCAGCCTTGCCAAAAAGATCGGCCTTGGCACCAAGCGCCGCCGGGCGCGCGTCGCAAAGTAATCGACGGGCACCAAAGGCGATTTATCGAAAGGGCGCATCGACCATGCGCCCTTTCCTGTTCTGGCAAAAGCGTCTAGGCTTGTCCGACTTTTAGCCGGATCAACAAGCGAGCGTTCATGAACCGCAAAATCGACGTCGAAGCCCTGTGCCATGAAAAAGGGTTGCGCATCACCGAACAACGGCGCGTGATCGCACAGGTGTTGAGCGACGCGATCGACCATCCCGACGTCGAGGAATTGCACAAGCGTTCGGCGGCGATCGACCCGGGCATTTCCATCGCCACCGTCTATCGTACCGTGCGCCTTTTCGAGGAAGCCGGCATTCTGGAACGGCACGATTTCGGTGACGGACGTGCCCGTTACGAAGCGGCACCGGAATCGCACCACGACCATCTGATCGACGTCGAAACCGGCAATGTCATCGAATTCGTCGATCCTGAACTGGAACAGCTTCAAAAGCAGATCGCCGAAAAACTGGGTTTCCGCCTGGTCGATCACCGGATGGAACTCTACGGCGTGGCGCTCGAACGGAAGAACTGATCGCGCTTGGGCACGCTTCGTCGCTGGAGCCGGATCGGGTCGCTGATCGCGAGTCTGCTCCTGTGCCTTCCCCTGCACCTGATGTCGCGGGTGTTGGGCCTCCGTTCGCACTGGCCGCGACGGTTCCTCGCAATGGCGGCCCGCTCGGTCGGCGCGCGCGTGCGCGTGGAAGGCTGCCGGCATACCGGCGACATCTTCATTCTGGCCAATCATGTCAGCTGGATCGACATTCTGGCTCTGGGCGGTGCGACAGGTTCGGCCTTCGTCTCCAAGGACGATGTGGCGCGCTGGCCTGCAATCGGATGGCTTGCGGCGCAGAACAATACGCTGTTCGTTTCCCGCGAGCGGCGCGGTGCGCTGTCTTCCCAGATCGAAGCGTTGCGTGACGCGATGCTGGGGCATCAGCCGATTGCGCTCTTCCCCGAAGGCACCACAGGCGACGGACGCACGCTTCTGCCGTTCAAGCCCGCGTTGCTGGCGGTGCTGCTGCCCCCGCCCCGCCCCGTGATGATCCAGCCGGTGCACATCGATTACGGTGACGCGACGCAGGGCATCGCCTGGGTCGGCGAGGAGGCGGCGGGCGCGAACGCAATGCGGGTACTGGGGCGCAAGGGCACCGTTCCCGTCGTCATCCGTTTCCTCGATCCGTTCGATCCCTCCGCCTGTACCGATCGCAAAGAGATCGCGGCGCTCGCGCGGGAGCGGATCGCTCAAAGCATCGCCACGCATCAGCGCCCTTCCGCTCCGCATGTCCCCTCTGTATAGCTCGATCCCATGAATCGTAACGACGCGCCCCGCAAGCCTGCCACGACCGAGCCGAAGACCTTCCACGTCAAATCCTTCGGCTGCCAGATGAACGTTTACGATGGCGAGCGGATGGCGGAAATGCTGGGCACGCAGGGCATGACCCCGGCAGCGGAGGGCGCGGAGGCGGACCTCGTCATCCTCAACACCTGCCACATTCGTGAAAAGGCTGTGGACAAGGTCTATTCGGATATCGGACGGCTGACGCGGGAAGACGGTACCCGGCCGATGATCGCGGTGGCCGGATGCGTCGCGCAAGCGGAAGGCGGCGAAATCCAGCGGCGGGCGCGCAGCGTCGATATCGTCGTCGGCCCGCAGGCGTATCACCGCCTGCCCGACCTCATCGGCAAGGCAGGGCGAGGCGACGTGGCGGTGGACACCGACATGCCGCTGGCATCGAAGTTCGCCGCCCTGCCTGCGCGCACGAAGCAGGCGCGCCCCACCGCTTTCCTGACCATCATGGAAGGATGCGACAAATTCTGCACCTATTGCGTCGTCCCCTATACCCGCGGAGCGGAAATCAGCCGCGGTTGGAGCGCCATCGTCGATGAAGCCAAAGCACTGGTCGACGGCGGCGCGCGGGAGATCACGCTGCTCGGCCAAAACGTCAACGCCTGGACCGGCGAAGACGACAAGGGTCGGACACAGGGCATGGATGGCCTGGTGCGCGAATTGGCGAAGATCGCCGACTTGAAGCGCATCCGCTACACGACCAGCCACCCCAACGACATGAGCGAGGGGCTCATCGCCGCGCACGGCGAGGTGGAAAAGCTCATGCCCTTCCTCCACCTTCCCGTGCAATCGGGCAACGACCGCGTTCTGAAAGCGATGAACCGCAGCCACAGCGCCGACAGCTATCTGCGCATAGTCGAGCAAGTGCGAAACGCCCGGCCCGACATCGCGTTGTCCGGCGACTTCATCGTCGGCTTCCCCGGCGAAACGGATGCCGAATTCGAAGATACGCTCAGGATCGTCGAGCAAGTGCGCTATGCGCAATGCTATTCCTTCAAATACAGCCCCCGCCCGGGCACCCCGGCGGCCGATATGGATCGTCAGATCCCGGCAGACGTGATGGACGACCGGCTTGCCCGGCTTCAGGCGCTCATCAATCAACATCAGGCGGAATTCAATGCCGCGACGGTGGGCCGCACCACCGCGATCCTGCTGGAGCGCAAGGGCCGCCATCCCGGCCAGCTCATCGGAAAATCGCCCTGGCTCCAATCGGTGGTTGTAACCGCGCCGGAGCTTTCCATCGGCGACATGGTTGAAGTCGATATCGTCAGTGCCGGTCCCAATAGTCTGGCCGGTGAACTCAGCAGGAGGAAGGCCGCTTGAACCAAAGCCTCGTCAATCCCGTTTCTGCGGGAACCCGTTCCCCCGATCGAACGCCATTTGTGGCGAGAAGAGGGAAAAAGACGAGCAAGGGAGGCCGCTGAATGCCTAAGAAACCCAGCCAGCATCGCACCGACGCGGCAGAGCGCGCCCGGCTCGAAGTCACATTCGACCGCCCCCATCTGCTCACGACGCTGTTCGGACAATATGACCAGAACCTCGTCGCGATCGAAAACCGTTTGGGCGTCTATATCGCAGCGCGCGGCAACAAGCTTCAGATCGAGGGCGAAGCCGAAGCGGCGGCGCGGGCGCGCGACGTGATGACCGGGCTCTACAATCGCATCGTTGCGGGGCAGGAAATCGACACCGGCGCGGTTGAGGCGGTGATCGCCATGTCTTCCGAACCGACACTGGACGGCATCATCCGCCAGGACGTAGCCGAACCGCCCAAGGTCATGATCCGCACGCGCAAGAAGACCATCGTCCCACGGTCGGCGACTCAGGTGACCTATATGGAGGCACTCACTCGCAACGACATCATCTTCGCGCTGGGACCGGCAGGCACGGGCAAGACTTACCTGGCCGTGGCGCAGGCAGTGAGCCAGTTGATCTCCGGCAGCGTGGACCGGCTCATCCTCTCACGACCGGCGGTGGAGGCTGGCGAGCGACTGGGATTTCTGCCGGGCGACATGAAGGAGAAGGTCGACCCCTATCTACGCCCGATCTACGATGCATTGTACGATACGCTGCCTGCCGAGCAGGTCGAGCGGCGGATCGCCAGTGGCGAGATCGAGATCGCGCCACTCGCCTTCATGCGCGGTCGCACACTCGCCAATGCCTTCATCGTGCTCGACGAAGCGCAGAACACCACCATTGCGCAGATGAAGATGTTCCTCACCCGTTTTGGCGAAGGGAGCCGCATGGTTGTGTGCGGCGATCCCAAGCAGGTCGATCTGCCGCAGCCCGGCGTGTCGGGCCTCGCGGATGCCGTGGCACGGCTTCAGGGCGTGGACGGCATCGCCATGGTGCCCTTCGGCATCGGCGATGTCGTGAGGCATCCGGTCGTCGGTCGGATCGTGCAGGCCTATGAAGGGCCGGATGCGTGATAGAGGTTGCTTTGCTTCATGAAGGCGGCTGGCCTCAGGCGGACTGGGATTTGCTGGCGCAGCGAGCCGTTGCGGCGGCGATTGCGCACAGCCCCTATGCGCATTTCGCGCACGACCGGACCTTTTACGAAATCGCAGTCAAACTGACGTCCGACGAGGAAGTCCACAATCTCAACCGTGCCTATCGCGACAAGGACAAGCCCACCAACGTCCTCTCCTTTCCGATGGTGCAGGACGACCTGCTTCAGGCGACGGCAAATACCGACGATGGCGAAGTGCTGCTCGGCGATATCGTGTTAGCCGAGGGAGTGTGCGTCGCCGAAGCGGCGGATAAGGGCGTGCCTGTCGCGGATCATGCCACCCACCTTATCGTTCACGGCACTTTTCATTTGCTCGGTTATGACCATATGGACGACAATGAGGCCGAAGCGATGGAAGCGCTGGAAATTGCGGCGCTGGCGTCGCTTGGGCTTTCCGATCCCTATGGGGACCGGCAACTAGGGGATTGAAAGACATCATGGCTGACGACGGCACCACTTCGAAAGAAGCGGACAGTAGCAGCGAAGGCGGCATATGGAGCGGCATCAAGTCGCTCCTCTTCGGCGAGGGCGAGGAGACCAGTCTTCGTAAGGAACTGGAAGAAGCGCTCGACGAATATGATGAGGACAGCCAGGGCAGCGACGGCGCGGTCCCGGCCAAGGGCGATCTTTCCGCCATCGAACGGCAGATGGTGCGCAACCTCCTGCATTTTTCCGAACATACGGTTGACGATGTCGCGGTGCCACGCGCTGACATCGTCGCCATCGAGGAAAAAGCGAGCTTCGATGAACTGGCGGCTCTTTTCGCTGAGGCGGGGCACAGCCGTATTCCCGTTTATCGCGAAAATCTCGATACCATCGTGGGGATGATCCACATTCGCGACGCCTTCGCTATTCTGGCGGGGAAAACTGCGGTGCCCGAGACGCTTGAGCCGCTCATCCGCCAGCCGCTTTACGTGCCCGAAAGCATGGGTGCGCTGGACCTTCTGGCGGAGATGCGCGCCAAACGCACCCACCTCGCCATCGTGCTCGACGAATATTCGGGCACCGAAGGCCTGCTGACATTCGAGGATCTGGTCGAGGAAATCGTCGGGGAAGTCGAGGACGAGCATGACGACGCGCCCGAAGCGATGCTGATCCCGCTCGACGGCGGCCTGTGGGAAGCCGACGCGCGGGCGGAACTGGACGACGTGGCCAAGGATGTCGATCCCAGGCTGGCAGATGTCGAGGAAGATGTGGATACGCTGGGCGGCCTCGCATTCGTGCTGGCAGGCCGGGTTCCCGTGCCAGGCGAGATACTGAATCATCCTGAAAGCGGGTGGAAACTGGAAATCGTCGCAAGCGACGGTCGACGCGTGACCCGGTTGCGGTTGCATCCTCCTGTAGGCACGGAACTGCCCGAGGAGTAAGCGAAGGCGCTTTCGCGCACCGGAAACATCCGACAATCGTCGCGAAATATTAAGCCCGCCGCTCTAGGGCAGCGGTCATGCGGGAAGAGCGGGCAGGACTGAAAGGCGCAGGGCGTTCGACCGGGATAAGTCCATCGATATGGACTGGACCGGAAAAGTGGCTGCTGGGCTTGATCGTCGCTGTCACGATGTTTTTCGTAATCGTCACGCCACCTTTTCAGGCCCCCGACGAGAACCAGCATTATATGAAGGCGCTGGCCCTTTCGGAGGGAGGCGTGCTCACGCGCAAGCGTGGCGCGATGATCGGGGCCGATCTACCCCACGCCGCCCATGCCATTCACGCTGCCGACTTCCCCACCGAAGGACCGCCGATACTGCGCCGGTTCCACCGAGACGCACTAGCCCGCAGCGCCGCAGCCGATGAGGGACGTCCGGGCCGCAGCTTCGGCGATTTTCCCAATGTCGCCAGCTATTCCCCGACGCTCTACGCGCCGGGCAGTGCGGGAATCCTGCTGGGTCGCTGGGCCGGTTTGCCATGGATTCATGCCTTCTATGCAGGGCGCTTCGTCAATGCCCTGACCGGACTGGCATTATTGTTCGCCGCGCTTCGGCTACTGCCCTTCGGTCGCAACGCGATGCTGGGCGTCGCTCTGCTGCCGACCTTCGCCTATCAGACCGGATCGCTTTCGCCCGACGCGATCATCAATGGGCTGGGGTTTCTCGGGCTGTCACTTGCTCTGCGCATAGGGGTCGGCGGAGCGACGCGGGGGCATTCGGCCGCGCTGATCGTAACCGGTCCGCTGCTGGCGTTGTGCAAAGGGGTCTATCTACCGATGCTCGCCGCAGGGCTGCACTGGCCTTTGCTCAGGCAGGACAGAAGGCTCCCGATTATCGGCGCGACAATGGCGATCGGTGCAATCGCCTTCGTGATGTGGATGCAGATGTCGGGCGGCAGTCAGGCGCTTTATCACATCCAGTCACGCAAGACCGGTGAAACGACGATGACCGCGCCTTTGCGCGACCAGCTTGCTCTCATCGTCGCCGATCCGACCGGGTTTGCCCGT
Source organism: Sphingobium sp. (assembly GCF_003248505.1). Lineage (GTDB taxonomy): Bacteria > Pseudomonadota > Alphaproteobacteria > Sphingomonadales > Sphingomonadaceae > Sphingobium. Next base: position 53,837 of record NZ_QFOA01000009.1, on the reverse strand, counting down.
CTCCTCGCCGACAGCGTGCGGGAGCGTGTGCCTGTCTATATGCTTCAAATCGTGGGTCGTTTCGGATGGAACGCGATCCTGATGCCCATGCTGGCCTATCCGCTCGCTTTCCTGATGCTCGGGGCCAGCATCCTGAGCGGTGCAGGCGTGCGGTTCGGGATCGGGCAGCGGCTCTGGTGGCTGGCGGTCGCAATCGGCGTCGCGCTGCTTATCGAAACCGCCATGTATCTGACCGGCACTCCACTTGGCGCGGACTATATCCAGGGCACGCAGGGACGTTATTTCCTGCCCGTCCTGCCGCTCGTCCTACTTGCGCTCTCGCCCGAGCGCGGATGGCGCGGCGCGGCGCGACTGCGTATGTTGAGCGCCATTCCCCTATCGATGATCGCGGCGGTGACCGCGTTCGACAGTTTCTGGGTTCACGGTTTCGTCACCCGCGACGGGATGCCCCCGCATGGCAGCGTTGCGCGCACCCTCGTCCTTCCGTCGCCCCGATGGTAGCCAGATACTGCACAAGGCCAGCCAGCCAGCCCCCTCGATCCATCCGGCGCTGACATCGCTCGGCCAGTGGACCCCCAGCCATACACGGCTGACCCCGATGAGCGCGATCATTGCGGCGGCAGCCGCAAAGGCCCTCCGCGTTCCGGCTAGCATCGCCAGCGCGCCAAAGATCATCATGTTGCCAGCCGCATGGCCACTGGGGAAACTGTAGCTATGGACGATATCCAGATGCGGTAGCAGGTCAGGGCGGGGCGCTGCAAAAATCTGCTTCAGTACCAGGTTGAGGGCAGTCCCAAATGCAATCGTCAGCGCCAGCCACAGCGCCGACCTCCACCGCCCGAACCACGCCAACGGGGCCAGAAACACGCCGAGCAATGCCAGCCGCCCCGCCGTCCCGCCAATGGCGGAAGCAAGGCGCATCACCGTCGTGATGTGACCGCCCAACACCGTATCCCGCGCCCGGCCACAGGCCGCCATCAACCCGACGTTCAAACCATCGAGCCACCCCGCTCTCTGCATCGTCGCGATCAGCAGCACGCAAAAAAGCGCGAGGACGAAAGCCCCCGCGCCTTTTGCCGGCGATAGACACCGGTCAGATATGGAGCGCACGCCCATATGCGGCGAGCACGCTTTCATGCATCGATTCCGAAATCGTCGGGTGCGGGAAGACGGTGTGCATCAGTTCCGCCTCGGTCGTCTCCAACGTCTTGCCGATGGTATAGCCCTGGATCATCTCGGTCACTTCCGCGCCGATCATGTGAGCGCCCAGCAACTCGCCGGTCTTGGCGTCGAACACGGTCTTGGTAAAACCTTCCGCCTCGCCGAGCGCGATTGCCTTGCCGTTGCCGATGAAAGGGAACATCCCGACCTTAACGTCATAGCCCGCTTCCTTCGCCTTGGCTTCGGTCAGGCCGACGCTGGCGATCTGTGGGTGGCAATAGGTGCAACCCGGAATGTTGCGCGCATCCATCGCGTGCGGATGCTTGCCCGCAATCGCCTCGGCGGCGATCACGCCCTCGTGACTCGCCTTGTGCGCCAGCCATGGCGGAGCGGTGATGTCGCCGATGGCCCAAAGCCCCTCGACATTGGTACGGCACATTTCGTCCGTCTTGAGGAAACCGCGATCGTCCACAGCAACGCCCATTTCCTTAAGGCCGATATCGGCAGTATTGGGGACAATGCCGATGGCGGCGATCATATGGCTGAATTCGCCGGTGCTCTCCTTGCCCGACTTGTCCTTCAGCTTTGTCGACACGCCCTTGTCCGTCACTTCGATGCCGCTGACGGCAGCACCGGTCATGATGGTCATGCCCTGTTTTTTCAGCGCCTTTTCGAGGAAGGCGGATACGTCCGCGTCTTCCACGGGGACGATGCGGTCCATCATCTCGACGACCGTCACGTCCGCGCCCATATCGTTGTAGAAGCTGGCAAATTCGATCCCGATCGCGCCGGATCCGATGACAAGCAGCTTGGTGGGCATTTCAGGCGGCGTCATGGCGTGGCGATATGTCCACACGCGCTTGCCGTCCGCTGGCGTGCCCGGCAAGTCGCGCGCACGGGCCCCGGTCGCGAGGATGATGTTCTTTGCGGTCAGTTCCTCGGTCTTGCCGTCCTTCGTAACGGACAGCTTGCCTTTTCCTGTCAGCTTGCCCTCGCCCATGTGCACGGCGATCTTGTTCTTCTTCATCAGGTGCGTAACGCCCTGATTGAGTTGCTTGGCGACGCCGCGCGAACGCTTGACCACGGCTGCGATGTCAGCGCTGATCTTTTCCGCCGCCAAACCGTAGTCGCCGGCATGTTGCATATAGTGGTAGATTTCAGCCGAGCGCAGCAGCGCTTTCGTCGGAATGCAGCCCCAGTTAAGGCAGATGCCCCCCAAATTCTCGCGCTCGACGATTGCGGTCTTGAGGCCCAGTTGCGCCGCGCGAATCGCCGCGACATAGCCGCCGGGACCGGAACCCAGAACGATGAGATCGTAATTCTCAGCCATGATGTCTTCTCTCTTACTCTGCCGTAAGCGGCGGCACGGAACGGGGCTGGCGATCCTCGCCGATCGCCACGAAAGTGAAAGTCGCGCGTGTTACGCGATAACTGCGGTCGTCATGGCGGGTGCGGCGCCACGCTTCCACGTCGATCTTCATCGACGTGCGCCCGACGGATTTAAGGGTTGCGAAGACCGAAACCTCATCGCCGACCACCACCGGGCGCAGGAAGGTCATGCCCTCGACCGCGATGGTGACGGCACGGCCATGGCTGTGGCGCGCCGCCACCGAACCAGCCGCCGAGTCCATCACGCTCATCAGCCACCCGCCGAAGATATCCCCGTAAGGATTGGTATCGGCGGGCATGGCGATCACGCGCACAGCCGGACTCGTTGCTGGTGGCTGTTCGTCGATATGCCCCATCAGGCGAGGAGGCCCATCGGGTTTTCGATCAGTTCCTTGAACACCTGCATCAGCCGTGCGCCATCCGCGCCGTCGATGGCACGGTGGTCGAAGCTGCCGGTGGCCGACATGACGGTCGCGATCTGCACCGCGTCGTCGACGATATAGGGCCGCTTCTCACCCGCGCCGATGGCCATGATCATGCCCTGCGGAGGATTGATGACGGCTTCGAACTGCTTGATGCCGAACATGCCCATGTTCGAAAGCGAGGCCGTGCCGCCCTGATATTCTTCCGGCTTGAGCTTCCCTTCCTTGGCGCGCGAGGCAAGATCCTTCATCGCGGTCGAGATGGCGGCGACGCCCTTGCCGTCGGCTTCGGTGACGATCGGCGTGATAAGCCCGCCGGGGATGGAAACGGCGACAGAGATGTCGGCACGCTTGAATTGCAACATCTGGTCGCCCGCGAACTGCACATTGCATTCGGGCACCTGAACCAGCGCGACGGCCAGCGCCTTGATCAGCAGATCGTTGACGGAGAGCTTCACCTTGCGGCTTTCGAGGCCCGCATTCAGCTCTCCGCGCAACTTGAGAAGTTTGTCGATCCGGATATCGACGGTGAGGTAGATATGCGGCACCTGCTGCTTGGATTCGGTGAGGCGGCGCGCAATCGTCTTGCGCATACCGTTGAGCTTGATGACTTCATGCGGAATGCCGAAATCCTGGGCCGCCTGGGTGGTGGGTGCTGACGCCGCAGCAGGTGCGGGTGCAGCGGCGGCGGCAGGGGCGGAAGACGCAGGTGCAGCGCCGGGCTTCGCGCCGTCGATGTCCGCTTTCACGATCCGGCCGTTGGTACCTGTGCCCTTGACGCCCGCCAGGTCGATCCCTTTGGCTTCGGCAAGGCGGCGAGCCAGCGGGCTGGCCTTCACGCGATTGCCGGACGACGGAGCGGCGGCGGGCTTTTCCGGCACCGCGTCGGCCTTGGGCGCGGGCGCTTCTTCCGCCTTCTCCGGCACGGGATCTGCCTTCGGCGCCGGTGATGCCTTAGTGCCTTCTCCAGCGCTCGACGCAGCCTCGGCAACGTCTTCGCCCTCTTCGGCGATGATCGCGATTACGGTGCCGACCTTTACGCCTTCCGATCCTTCGGAAACCAGAATCTTGGCGACAATACCCTCGTCGACCGCCTCGAACTCCATGGTGGCCTTGTCGGTCTCGATTTCCGCCAGAAGATCGCCCGAAGAGACCGTATCGCCCTCCTTCACCAGCCATTTGGCCAGCGTTCCTTCCTCCATCGTCGGGGAAAGGGCAGGCATCTGGATCGTCTTGCTCATGGGTGGGGCCTCTTCATGATTATGCGGCATTCGCCATTTTGACGCCCCGTTTCCACCCATTCGCCGGATCGGTCAAGCAACGCCTTGCGCAAGGCCAGATTATGGCCCACATTTCACCTTATAGGTTCAAGGAGCTTCGGGGGCCCCTCAGGAAACCCGAAATTCCATAATGGGGACGATGCCGAGTGCGCACATATCTGGTCGTAGTGGACGAATCGCCAGAGGCCGAAACCGCGCTGCGCTTCGCGGCGCGGCGCGCGGCCAAGACGGGCGGCGCGGTTCGCATTCTGGCGCTTATCCCGCCCGCCGAATTCGTACAGTGGGGCGGCGTCCAGGCGACGATGGAAGACGAAGCGCTGCAACGCGCCGAAGCGCTGGTAACAAGCGCGGCAGGCACGCTGTCCGACGAATCCGGTATCCGTCCCAGCATCACCGTTCGCCAGGGGGAAGCCGTGGCAGTGGTTCGCAAGACGCTTGACGAAATGGACGATGTCGCCGCGCTCGTTCTGGGCGCAGCCGCCTCAGGTAACCCCGGCAAACTGGTCACTCACTTTGCCGGGCCCGACGTCGGCAAACTGCCCTGCCCGCTCATGATCATCCCAGGCGGCCTGGACGCCGAAGCCGTCGACCGCCTGAGTTGAACCGCTTTATTTGAGGAGCACCAATTCCTCCGCCATGCTGGGATGCAGCGCCATTGTGTCGTCGAAATCCTGCTTGGTAAGTCCCGCCTTCACGGCAACAGCGGCAGCCTGAAGGATTTCCGGAGCATCCGGGCCGATCATGTGCAGCCCAACGACCTTGTTGTTCGTGGCGTCCACGATCATCTTGTAGAGCGCCCGCTCATCGCGGTTGGCCAGCACGTTTTTCATCGGTCGGAAATCGGACGTGTAGACCTTTACCGTCCCATATTTGTTCTTCGCCTCCGCTTCCGTCAGCCCGACGGCGGCTAGCGGCGGGTGGCTGAACACGGCGGAGGGAACGCAATTGTAATCCACCTTGCGCGGGTTGTCGCCGAATACAGTATCGGCAAAGGCATGGCCCTCACGAATGGCTACCGGCGTCAATTGCAACCGGTCCGTCACGTCGCCGACCGCGTAGATGCTTTCGCATGTCGTGCGGCTGTAATCGTCGACCTTGATCGCACCCTTGTCGTCGACTTCGACTCCCGCGTTTTCCAGCCCGAGCCCATCGGAATGGGGCCTGCGTCCGGTGGCGAACAGGACCACGTCAGCCGCGACCGGATCGCCGCTTTCGAACCGGACGCATAGCGTGCCGTCCTCATTCTTTTCGATGCGCTCCATCTTCGCGTTGAAACGGAAATTGATGCCCTTGGTCATGGAAATCTGAAGCAGCCGGTCGCGGATTTGCGTATCATATCCCCGCAGCAGGTCGCTGCCGCGATTGACCATCGTCACATGCGCACCGAACTGGTGGAAGATACCGGCAAATTCATTGGCGATGTAGCCACCACCCACGATGACGATGCGGCTGGGGCATTGATCGAGATGGAACACCTCGTTGGAGGTAATGCCATGCTCGGCGCCGTCCACTTCCGGCACCACGGGCCAGGCCCCGGTTGCAACGAGAATGACCTTGGCCGTCACTTCCCGCCCGCTCGATAGCTTCACACCATGGGGTCCGGTGATGGTGGCGCGGTCCTTGATAAGCTCGACCTTGTGGCTGGAAAGCGTATTGCCATACAGTCCTTCGAGCCGGTCGACATCAGCCAGCACATTGTCGCGCAGCGTCGTCCATTCGAACCCGCAATCGGGCACATTCCAACCGAAGCGGCGCGCATCCTTCAAATCCTCGGCAAAGTGCGCGCCATAGATAAGCAGTTTCTTGGGAACGCAGCCTCGGATGACGCAGGTGCCACCGACACGATATTCCTCCGCCACCGCGACCTTTGCGCCATGCGCCGCCGCGACGCGCGACGCGCGCACCCCGCCGGACCCCGCACCGATGACGAAAAGGTCGTAGTCGAACTCGCTCATAGAAGGCCTCCGCTTGTGTCGGGCGGATATGGCGAGTGAGCGGGCGAGTTACAAACGGGAAGTGCGCGCCGGTCAGCCTTCGCCCAGGGCCAGATCGATCAGGGCCATGGTAGACGGATCGAACCCGGTCGGTCCGTTCGCTTCGATGGACCTTGCGATTTCCTTGCCCAACTCGACCCCAAACTGGTCGAAGGGGTTGATTCCCATCAGTACGGCATTGGCGAAGGTGCGATGTTCGTAGAATGCGATCAGTGCCCCCAGCGCCTCGGGCGTCACGTCATCCATCAGGATGGTGGTCGACGGTCGGTTGCCAGGATAGGCGCGCGCCGGATCGTCTGCGTTCTCCTTACCTCGCAGCAGCGCCGCGCCCTGCGCGAAGCAATTGACGAGCAGCGCACGATGATGCGCGGGGTCGAGCGTGTTTCCCGGCTCGATAGACGCGATGAATTCGACCGGCGTCAGGATAGTGCCCTGATGTAGCAACTGGAAAACCGCATGCTGGGCATCGGTGCCGACGCCGCCCCAGGTGATGGGCGCTGTAGGCCCGTCCACGGGCGTTCCGTCGCGCTTCACGCTCTTGCCATTGCTCTCCATCTCCAACTGCTGAAGATAGGAGGGTAGTAGCGCCAGCCGCTCGTCATAAGCGAACAGCGCGCGCGTCTGGCAACCGAGCACGCCGGTATAATATTGATCGACGAAAGCGGCGATCAGCGGCGCATTCTCGTGCGGGGCGGACAGGCGGAAATGGCGGTCCATGGCCGCCGCGCCTTCCAGCAGGCTCTCGAACGCGTCCCACCCGAGCGCCAGCGCCGCCGGAAAGCCGATGGACGACCAGAGGGAATAGCGCCCCCCCACGGATTCCGAGAATGGCAGGATGCGCGTTTCATCCACACCCCATTCGATCGCCTTGTCAGGCGCGGCGGTCAGCGCGATCACCTTTCCATAGGGATCGTCGACGCCCGACTCGACCAGCCAGTTGATCGCACTCGCCGCGTTCAGCATCGTTTCGGTGGTCGTGAAGGTCTTGGAAGCGACGGCGATCAGCGTCGCATGCGGATCGAAATCCGAAATAGCCCTTTCCAGCGCGGTGCCATCGACATTCGAAACGATGGCAACGTCATACCGCACGCCGTCGCCATCCAGCGCATCGACGATCAGCTTGGGGCCGAGCGCCGATCCCCCGATCCCGATGTGCAGGATGTGGCGGATGTCTCCCAACGCGCCCGCCTCGATCGCGTCGATCAGCGCGCGCATCCGCCCATGCAGCACCTTTGCCCGGGCGACGCTGTCGGCATTGCCTTCCCCCCGTTCGGCGGGATGTTCGGCTGCACGTCCTTCGGTATTGTTGACCGCAAAGCCCGAAAACAGGGCGTCCCGCTGCTGCGCGAAGCCCTGCGCCTGCGCCAGCGAAATGAATCCCGCCATGAGATCGTCGGTCAGATGCGTCTTGGACCAGTCGAAACGGAGCGGCCCCTGCGTCAGCACCATTTTTTCGAGCCGGCCTGCGTCGGTGTCGAAGATGGACTTGAGATCGGCCTTGGGAAGCGCGGCGATGGCCGCCAGTGCAGGGCTGGTCATGCGGAAAGGGTCCTTTGCGTGTCGTTGGTCGAGATCGACGCTGCACCGGTCGATTCTGTCCTTCCTAGACCTCTTGGCCGCATTATGCACCCTCCGCCATGCTTGACGCAGGCATAGCGACGCCGCAAAAGCCGCAATGAGCCCTTTTCCGGGTGACTAGAAGGACGAAACGCACCCTCCATGACCGCCAAATCCGAAACACGGGATTTCCTCTGGTTTCTCGTCAAGCTGGGGTTGTTCGTCTTCATCCTGCGCAGCTTCATCGTATCGCCCTTCAACATCCCGTCGGAATCGATGCAGCCGCGGCTGCTGATCGGCGACTATCTGCTGGTTGCGAAATGGCCCTACGGCTATTCGCGCTATTCGCTGCCTTTCAGCGTGCCGCTGATCCCCGGACGCATCCTCGCCTCGACGCCGCAGCGTGGCGACGTGGTGGTGTTCAAGGCGCCGCCCAATCAGAAGAACGACTATATCAAGCGCGTGATCGGCTTGCCCGGCGACATGATCGCGGTGCGCGGCGGCACGGTCTATCTGAACGGCCAGGCGATCCCCAAGCAGAAGGTAGCGGACTTCGTCATCCCGGTAACGCCCAACATGGTGGACGCCGCGACCAAGGAAGGCGCGCCCTCCCCCTGCTACCGCCCCAATTTCGAGGAGGCCGCGCCCGGCGGCGGGCGCCAGTGCCGCTACCCGCAATATCGCGAGACGCTGCCTGGGGGGAAAAGCTATAACGTTCTCGACCTCGTGCCGGACGGCGCGGCGGACGATCGCGATACGGTGCTGGTGCCCGAAGGCCATCTCTTCATGATGGGCGACAATCGCGACCGCAGCGCCGACAGCCGCTTTCCCGCGGTCGAAGGCGGCGGCATCGGCCTCGTTCCTGAAAAGAATCTGGTGGGCAAGGCGCTGATTTCCGTCTTTTCGACCGATGGCAGCGCCAACTGGCTGCTGCCCTGGACATGGGTTTCCGCTGCACGGTGGAGCCGCATCGGGGAAGGCTTTTGAATGTGAGCGTTCCCCGGCCGGACACCGATGGATGGCTGAAAGATCTGATCGGCCGTCCACCCATGGACCGCGCTGCCTTCGAACAGGCGCTGACCCACGGCAGCGCCAGCCCGGCCAATTATGAGCGGATCGAATTTCTGGGCGACCGGGTGCTGGGCCTGCTCATCGGGGAATGGGTCTATGACCGCTTTTCCGACGAGCCGGAAGGCAAGCTGTCGCGCCGCTACAATGCCCTCGTGTCCGGCGAAACCTGCGCGGAAATTGCTCGCGACGTAGGCGTGCCCAAGCATCTGATCCTCGGCAAGCAAGCGCGGGACGATGGCGCGGCGGGCAGCGACAATGTGCTGGGCGACGTGATGGAGGCGCTCATCGGCGCGCTGTATCTGGAGGGAGGACTGGAGGAAGCGCGCGCGCTCGTCCGCCGCCTTTGGGGCGACCGCGTCGACACGCAGACCAGCGCGCCACGCCACCCCAAGTCCGCGCTTCAGGAATGGGCCGCGGCCAACAAGCGCAAGCCGCCGGAATATATCCTGACCGACCGGTCAGGGCCGCAGCATTCGCTGCGCTTCACCGTTACCGTCTCGATCAAGAATGCAGGCGAGGCGAGCGCCACCGGCGCATCGAAACAGGAAGCGGAAACCGCAGCGGCCAAAGCGCTGCTGGACAAGCTGGCGGGTTGAGCCGCTTCCGCTTTCCCGGCAAATCCCCTAGACATCGACGTCCCCCCGTAATCGACCGGGGTGCCGAACGGAGCATCAATTGAACGTTTCTGAACAAGATCAACGCTGTGGCGTGATCGCCGTCGTCGGCGCGCCGAATGCAGGAAAGTCCACGCTGGTGAACGCACTGGTCGGGCAAAAGGTAGCGATCACCAGTCCCAAGGCGCAGACCACGCGCACCCGTGTCATGGGTGTCGCCATCGAGGGCGATACGCAGATCGTACTGGTCGACACGCCGGGCATCTTCGCGCCCCGGCGGCGACTTGATCGTGCCATGGTGCAGGCGGCCTGGGGCGGCGCGCAGGGGGCGGATCTTATTGCGCTGATCGTGGACGGCAAGGCGGGCCTGGGGCCCAAAATGGAGCCCATCGTAGAGGCGCTGATCCATCGGCCCGAACGCAAATGGCTGGTGCTCAACAAGGTCGATATCGCGATCAAGGAGAAGCTGCTGGTTCACACCCAGAGGTTGTATGAGCGCGTCGGTTTCGAGGAAACTTTCTTCATCTCCGCCCAGACCGGCGACGGGCTTGCCGAACTCAAGACGGCCTTCGCGAACGCGATGCCGCAGGGACCGTGGCATTTCCCCGAAGATCAGGTGTCCGACGCCACCGACCGGATGCTGGCGGCGGAGATCACCCGCGAGCAGCTTTATCATCAGTTGCACGCCGAACTGCCCTACGCCGCCGCCGTCGATACCGAGCAGTATAAGGAGCGCGAGGACGGATCGGTGGAAATCCACCAGCAGATCCTCGTTGCTCGCCCGACCCAACGCGCCATCGTGCTGGGGAAGGGAGGGCAGCGTCTCAAGGAAATCGGATCGAAAGCGCGGGCCGAACTGTCGCAGTTGCTGGGCGTCAAAGTCCACCTCTACCTTCACGTCAAAGTGAAGGAAGATTGGGAGGACGACCGCTTCATCTACCGTGACATCGGCCTGGATTGGGTGGATTGAGGCCCGGCAGCGGCGGTTATTCCGCCGCCGCCTTTTTCTTTGCCGGCGCCTTCTTCGCGGCGGGCTTTTTATCCGCCGCCTTCTTGGGCGCGGCCTTTTTCGCCGGTGCCTTTTTGCCTTTCTTGACCGGAGCCGCCGCCGCCCGCGCGTCGATCAGTTGAGCAGCTTCTTCCAGCGTCAGCGCCTCCTGCTCGATCGTCTTGGGCAGCGTCGCGTTGGTGGTGCCGTCCGTCACATAAGGGCCATAGCGGCCCGCCATCAGCTTGATTTCCGCCTCCGTGCGCGGGTGCTTGCCCAGCACCTTGAGCGGTTCGCGCGCGGACGATCCGCGTCCCCCCTTGTTCGCCGCATCGGCCAGCTTGGCGACAGCGCTGTTCATGCCGACTTCGAAAATCTCCGCCGTGTTCGCCAGCCGCCCATATTTGCCGTCATGCAACAAATAAGGTCCGAACCGCCCGATATTGGCGACGATGGGTTTGCCCGTTTCGGGATGCATTCCGACCTCACGGGGCAGGCTGAGCAGCTTTACCGCCCAATCGAGCGTCAATTCGCCATCCGGCAAATCCTTGGGGATTGACCCCCGTTTCGCTTCCTTGCCCTCGCCCATCTCGATATAGGGCCCGAAGCGTCCGGATTTCCTGACGATATCCTGCCCGGTTTCAGGATGCTGTCCCAGCATTTCGGGACCTGTATCCTCGCCTTCCTTGCCACCCGGCTGCCCGAATTTGCGCGTATATTTGCATTCGGGATAGCTGGAGCAGGCGATGAACGCGCCGAACCGTCCGCCGCGCAGCGACAATTGCCCGTCCTCGCACAGCGGGCAGGCGCGCGGGTTGGACCCGTCCGCCCGGGGCGGAAAGAGCATCGGCTCCAGAAACTTGTCGAGCGCTGCCGTAATGTCGGACGGCTTCTGCTCCATGACTTCGGCGGTCTTGGGTTTGAAGTCGCGCCAGAAGGCTTCGAGCACTTCCTGCCACTGAGCGCGGCCACCGGAAATGTCGTCCAGTTCCTCCTCCAGCCCCGCCGTGAAGTCGTACGAGACATAGCGTTCGAAGAAGCGTTCGAGGAACGCCGTGACCAGCCGTCCGCTTTCCTCCGCGAAGAAGCGGTTCTTTTCGATGCGGACATAATCGCGGTCTTTGAGCACCTGAAGCGTGGACGCATAGGTGGAAGGACGGCCGATACCCAGTTCCTCCAGCTTCTTGACCAGCGACGCTTCCGAATAGCGCGGCGGCGGCTGGGTGAAATGCTGTTCGGCGCTCACCTTCTTCTTGGCGGGGGCATCGCCTTCGCCCATGCGCGGCAACAGCTTCGAATCGTCGTCGTCGCTGTCGTCGCGCCCTTCCTCATACAGCGCGAGGAAGCCGGGGAAGATCACCACCTGCCCGGTCGCGCGCAGCGCGTGCTGTCCCGTGCCGTCGACCAGGTCGATCGTCGTGCGCTCCAGGCGCGCCGAAGCCATCTGGCTGGCCAGCGCCCGCTTGAAGATCAGGTCGTAGAGGCGCGCATGATCGCCGCCGCCCACCTTGTCGCGACCGAATTCGGTCGGGCGGATCGCTTCGTGCGCTTCCTGCGCATTCTTCGCCTTCGTCTGATACTGGCGCGGCTTTTCGGGCAGGTAGCCGCCGTCATACCGCTCCGCAATCGCCTTGCGCGCGGCAGAAATGGCGCTGCCGTCCATCTGCACGCCGTCGGTTCGCATATAGGTGATCGCGCCGTCCTCGTAGAGCTGCTGCGCGATCCGCATCGTATGGCTGGCGGAAAAGCCGAGCTTGCGCGCGGCTTCCTGTTGCAGGGTCGAGGTGGTGAAGGGCGGCGGCGGATTACGCGTGAGCGGCTTGGTCTCCACCCGGTCGACGGTGAAACGCCCGGCTTCGACATCCGCCTTCGCAGCCATCGCATCGCCTTCGCGGCCGATGGTCAGCCGTTCGATCTTCTCGCCCTTCCAGCGGATGAGGCGCGCGGTGAAGGTCTGCCCGCCCTGCTCCATCTCGGCGGCGACCGACCAATATTCCTGGGGCACGAAACTTTCGATCTCACGCTCCCGCTCGACCACCAGCCTCAGCGCAACCGACTGCACGCGCCCCGCCGACTTGGCGCCCGGCAGCTTGCGCCAGAGGACGGGCGAAAGCGTGAAGCCCACCAGATAGTCGAGAGCGCGGCGCGCGCGATATGCGTCGATCAAATCTTCGTCCAGCGCGCGCGGATGCGCCATCGCCTCAGTGACGGCCTGCTTTGTGATGGCGTTGAAAGTGACGCGGTCGACCTTCTGCGGCAGCACCTTCTTGGCACGCAGCACCTCCTGCACATGCCAGCTGATCGCCTCGCCTTCCCGGTCAGGGTCGGTGGCCAGAATCAGGCGGTCGGCCTTCTTCGCCTCGTCGGCGATGGCCTTGAGCTGCCTGCCCTTGTCGCCGTAATTCTCCCACGACATCGAAAAGCCGTTATCGGGATCGACCGACCCGTCCTTGGCGGGGAGGTCGCGGATATGGCCATAGCTGGCAAGGACGTGAAAATCGCCGCCCAGATATTTTTCGATGGTCTTCGCCTTGGCCGGCGATTCGACGATGACAAGCTGCATGACTGCCCCGGTTAGAAATCTCTCACGTATACGCGCGAGTGTGATGGGCGGCGGCGCCCCCCGTCAACCAGGGCTGATGTAGGCAAGCGGCACGCCAAGCGCCAGAGGCTTCTAGACCAGGCTGATCCGCCCGCCTGCATGACGCTCCAGCCGGCCGCCCATCTCCAGCTCCAGAAGTACGGTCTGGACCACCGCGGGCGACAGGCCCGACAGGCGGATGACCTCATCCACCGGGACCGGCGCGGGACCGAGCAGACCCAATACCGACGCGCGTTCGGACGGCGTCACGTCGCTCGAAACGGGTTCGCCCAGAAAGCCGAAGCTCTGCTGCCGGACCATGCGCGGATCGAAGCCGCCAATCGCCTCCATCACGTCCGCTGCGTTCTGCACCAGGGTCGCGCCCTGCCGGATCAGTTCGTTGCATCCCTGCGCACGCGGATCGAGCGGAGAGCCGGGCACGGCCATCACTTCCCGCCCCGCCTCACCCGCCAGGCGCGCGGTGATGAGAGAACCGGATTTGGGCGCGGCCTCGACCACCACCGTGCCCAGCGAAAGCCCGGCGATGATTCGGTTTCGGGCGGGAAAATGCCGGGCGAGCGGTTGGACGCCGGGCGGATGTTCCGTCACCAGCAGGCCATGTTCGCCGACTTCAGCCTGCAACGCCGCGTTCTCCGGCGGAAAGACGATATCGATCCCACAGGCGATGATGGCGACGGTGCCGCTCGCAACCGACCCGCGATGCGCCTCTGTATCGATCCCACGGGCAAGGCCGGATACGACCGCAGCGTCGCGTTGACCCAGATCCTGTGCCAGCGTGCGGGCGAAGCGGCATGCCGCCGCCGAAGCGTTGCGCGCACCGACGATAGCCACGCAGGGCCGCGAAGTCAGCGCGACATCCCCCTTGACGATCAGCGCGGGCGGAGCGCCCTCCATCTGGTCGAGCAGCACGGGATAATCCGCGTCGCCCATCAAAAGGTAACGCGCGCCCAAAGCCCTGCTCGCGGCGATCTCCCGCTCGACTGCGCCTGTGTCCGCCACGCTGGCCCGTCCACCGCCGCGCTGCGCCAGCATCGGGATCGCGCGCAACGCTTCGCCGGCGGAGCCGAAGCGTGCCAGCAATTGCCTGTAGCTGACCGGGCCGATGCGCGGCGAGCGGATGAGGCGCAGGCGGTCGAACCGTTCGCCCTCGCTCACCCCTTTTCAGACCCGATCTTGGGCTCCGTGCCCGTCATCAACCGCGCGATGTTCTGACGATGCCGCCATAGCAGAATGAGCGCCATTGCCAGGGCGACGGGAACCAGATCGATCCGACCGAATGCCCACATGGCGACCGGCGCGCTCACCGCCGCCGATATGCCGCCGACCGAGGACCAGCGCGTTGCGAACAACATGCCGAGCCACACGACCGCAAAGACGATGCCTGCGGGCCAAAGGAGCGCGCACACCACGCCCATCATCGTCGCCACGCCCTTCCCCCCGGCAAAGCGCAGCCAGACGGGGTAGCAATGGCCGATGAACGCCATCGCGCCCGCCATCGGCCCGCCCCCGTCGATGAGCCATGCACCGACGATGACCGCGACGGCCCCTTTCAGCAGGTCGAGCAGCAGGGTCGCCGCCGCCAGCCCCTTGCGCCCCGTGCGCAACACATTGGTCGCACCTATATTGCCCGATCCGATCTGGCGCAGATCGCCTGCGCCGCCGATGCGCGTCAGGATGATGCCGAACGGGATAGAACCGAGCAGGTAGCCAAGGATCAGAACGAACGCGGGAAGAAGCCAGGGAGGGGTCATGAAATCCGCCATTTGGAGTTGGCGCGACCATAAGCGGCCCGCCGCCCGTGGCAAGGCGAGATTGGCTCTGCTTGCGCTCTTACGCCAAGGCCGATGCTTTGGGCAGGCGCGCCTCGGTCAGCCATCGCCGCACCGGTCGGTCGATATGGACGTCGACCCACCGACCCGTCACCACCAACCCCAAGGCAAAGCCCAGGCCCAGCGCGATGGAGCCGCTACCGATGCCCAACGCCGCGACCAGCGACGCGGCGAAAGCGGAAAGGGGCACCTGCAGCAGATAGAGGGGATAGGATGCGCTTCCCAACAGGGCAGCAATCGGCTGCATAAGCCCATCCACTTTCGCCATGCAGGCGCATGCCACGATCGCTGGGACCAGGGTAGCGACGACGATCAGATCGTAGGCGGGTCGCCAGCCTTCCGGGGGAGCGGCGCACAGCATCGCAATCGTTAGGCAATATAGCAGAGACGGAGAAACCCTCGTCCATGACAACAGACCGTTGCGCCGGGCCTGCGCGATTCCAGCGCCGACCGCGAAGGAGAAAACGGCGCGCCCCATGCCCGCAGGGAACTGTTCTGCGTTGAAGCCAAGATTGAGATGCCCCGCCCTGCCCACGCTCAAGATCAGCGTTACGAGCGCCAGCGACGCGACGACCAGCGTTGTCCGGGGCGCGAGGAACCACCGCGGTCGTACGATGAAGCACAGGCTGACGAGCAGTTCCGCCAACAACGTCCATGCGACGAAATTGAGCGGGTAAAGGTCGCCCGATCCACTGCCGTCCAGCGGACAGGGGATAAGCAACAGGTTGAGCAGATAGGGCACCGCCCCAGCGCCCTGCATCAGGGCCGACCGATGCTCGCTCAAGGTCAACAGGAACATCAGGCTGCACAGTCCAGACAGCAGCGCCATAGGGTAGAGCCGCACGATACGCGCGCGCAACACCGGCCATCGACTGCCCCCGTGCGCGAGCCTGCCGCCATAGGCCTGCACCAACACCACCCCGCTGATGCAGAAAAACAGGTCGACCGCGAGATAGGCGCTCGGAAACAGTTGACCCCCGACAAAGGCGGGAACGTGGAACAGCGCTACCGCGACAGCCGCGATGCCTCGCAGAGCGTCCAGCGCCGGAAAATGCAGCCTACCCTCTTGCCCGTCCATTCGCCCGCAGGTCCCCGTTGAAACCGGGACGGTAAAGAGGAAGGGTAAAATCTTGCCTAATCGATCTTGCCGGGGCCGGGCATTGACACTCTAGCCCGCTGCCGCGACACCGGCGCGATGACGGTCGCGCCAGATGCTCCCATCCTTTTCTTCGATTCCGGTGTCGGGGGATTGTCGATCTTGGCGCCTGCGCGCGCCGCTCTGCCGACCGCGCCCATCGTCTATGCCGCCGATAGCGCGGGGTTTCCTTACGGCACCAAGAGCGAGGCGGAAATCGCCGCGCGGGTGCCGGCGCTGCTGGGTCGCCTGGTCGAACGCTATCGCCCGCGCCTCGCCGTCATCGCGTGCAACACCGCGTCCACCATCGCGCTTCAGCATGTGCGGGCGGCACTGGACATTCCTGTGGTAGGCACGGTCCCGGCGATCAAGCCCGCCGCCCTCCTGTCCAGAAGCCGTGTCTTCGGTGTGCTGGGAACTGACGCGACCGTCCGGCAGCCCTATGTCGACCGTCTTGCAGCCGAACATGGCACGGATTGCACGGTGTTGCGTCACGGATCGGCGGCGCTGGTGCAACTGGCGGAAGCGAAGCTGCGAGGGGAAACGTTGGACCCGACGGTCGCGAGCGATGCGCTGGCAGGCCTTATCCGGCAGCCCGGAGGCGACAGGATGGACATGGTCGTCCTAGCCTGCACGCATTTCCCGCTGGTCGAGGCCGAACTTGCCGCCGCTTCGCCCCGTCCGATCGGCTTCGTCCACGGCGGAGACGGGATCGCACGGCGGATCGCCTTTCTCACGGACGGGCAGCCTTGGCCCGACGAAGCGCCACCGGGCGTAGCCGTTTTCACCCGCCTCGACGACAGCATCGCTGCGCTGCGGCCCGCGCTTGCAGCCTATGGCCTTTTCGATATCGAGGCACTGTGACCGCTGGGGCCTTTTGTCCAATGGCGCGCCGCTTCGATCAGACTGATAGGGATTCTACGGTATCCCTAGGGCTTTTATGACTGGTAAAGCACTCAGGGTATAGGTAGTGCGGCATCCACGGCAGGGGATGAGGCAGCGGACAAAGGCCGCGCGAACGAATGGGAAGACGAGCGTAGTGAACTACAAGCATATCTTTTCTCAGGCGATCGACCGGCTTCATAGCGAGGGCCGCTATCGGGTCTTCATCGACATCCTGCGAAACAAGGGCGCGTACCCCAATGCGCGCTGCTTCCACGGCCATAATGGGCCCAAACCCATTACCGTCTGGTGCTCCAACGACTATCTTGCCATGGGACAGCACCCCAAGGTCGTCGCCGCGATGGAAGAAGCGCTCCACGATGTCGGCGCTGGTTCGGGCGGCACGCGCAATATCGGCGGCAACACCCATTATCACGTCGATCTGGAGGGGGAACTCGCCGACCTGCATGGCAAGGAAGGTGCGCTGCTCTTCACATCAGGCTATGTCTCCAACGAAGCGACGCTCTCGACGCTCGCCAAGCTGCTGCCGGGCTGCATCGTTTTTTCCGACGAGTTGAACCACGCCAGCATGATTGCCGGCATTCGCAATTCGGGCTGCGAAAAACGCGTTTTCCGTCACAACGATGTCGATCATCTGCGCGAACTGCTCGCGGCCGAAGACCCCGATGCGCCCAAGCTGATCGCGTTCGAGAGCGTCTATTCGATGGACGGGGACATCGCCCCGATCGCCGCCATATGCGATCTGGCCGACGAATATAACGCCCTCACCTATCTGGACGAAGTTCATGCCGTGGGCATGTACGGCCCGCGCGGTGGCGGCATTTCGGAACGGGATGCTGTCGCCGGTCGTGTGACGATCATCGAAGGAACCCTGGGCAAGGCGTTCGGCGTGATGGGCGGCTATATCGCCGCTGACCAGATGATCATCGACGTCATCCGCAGCTATGCGCCCGGTTTCATCTTCACCACCTCGCTGTCGCCGGTGCTGGTAGCCGGTGTACTGGCAAGCGTGCGCCATCTCAAGCAATCGACCGACGAACGCGAAGGCCAGCAGGCCTCCGCCGCCAAGCTGAAGGCACTGATGGCAGACGCCGGTCTCCCGGTCATGCCGTCGGTCACGCACATCGTGCCGCTGATGGTCGGCGATCCGGTAAAGGCGAAGCGGATCAGCGACATCCTCCTTGCCGAATATGGCGCCTATGTGCAGCCCATCAATTACCCGACCGTACCGCGCGGTACCGAGCGGCTGCGCTTTACCCCGGGACCGGCGCATACCGAAGAGATGATGCGCGACCTCGTGTCCGCACTCGTCGAAATCTGGGACCGGCTGGAACTGGAAAAGGCGGAACGCCGCGCCGCCTGACCGGTCGGCGCCAACGGGGAAACATCGCCCCTGGCGTCAGGCAAGCGCGGGACGACTGATCCTCGCCCTGACAGCGTAACCATAATAGAGCGCATCGACAGCAGGCTCGCCGCCCACATTGCGCGCCGCCTGAACGGTCGCTGCGGCCAGATCGGCGCGCGGCGAGACATGGAACGCCGCCAGCCACCGCAACAGCAGGCGTTTCCACCATCGCGGAAGACGATCCTGCTGTCCGAAATCGACAATCTCCAGTCGCCCGCCCGGCGCGACGCATTTCGAAGCCTGAGCCAGCGCGGCCTGCCAGTCCGGGATCATGGACAGCGCATAGCTGATGAAGACCCGGTCGAACCGCTCCTGTCCGAGCAACGCCATTGCCTCGAAGTGGGAGGCATCGGCCCGCGCCAGCATGACACGCTCGGTCATTCCAGCCTTCGCCACGGCGGCGCGTGCAGTGTCCAGCATCGCTTCGCTGATGTCGATGCCATAGAGCCGCGCCTTCGGCCAAGCCTTCCCCACCGCGATCAAATTGCGGCCCGTCCCGCATCCGATCTCCAGCACACTGCCGCCCGGCGGCGGGGAAAGGTCGGCGATCAACCCATCGCGGCCCAACAGATAATATTTCCGGGTAAGATCGTAAATGTGCCGCTGATAACGGTAGACGCCATCCATCAGCCCGCCATGATCGCTCACGGCGCGTCCTTCAGCACATAGAGGTGAACGCCCCCGTAAATCGCCGAGCGGTCGCGCGCCGTATAATCGAGTGACGCCTCGGCACGATAATCCCAGCGGCGCAGCACATCGTCGACGACCCGCCCCGGCAGAATGCTGGGCTCCCCCGCGGTGCGAAACAGAACGCGGGCACCGGGCTTGGCCGTCCGCGTGATCTGCGCCCAGAGCGCGTTCAACTGGCCGTCGTCCATCCAGTCCTGCGCGTCGAGGAGGATATAGCGGTCGCACGACGCCATGGGCTGGCTGCCGAGGAAGTCGGTGAAGTTGATGTGTCGTACGTCCACCCGCCCGGCACGCGCGCGCACGGCAGCGTGGTTGACGGACTGAAGATAGGGCGGCAACGGCCCTTCGCCCCCGTCATAGCCGCGCCCGAACGCCTGCACCGCGAAATAATTGTCCCGAAGGTCGAAGTCGCAGGCCAGTTTCTGAAGCCTCGCCTTCAGCACGCTGTCCATCCGCGCGTCTCCTGCCAGCGCCTCGAACTGGGCCGGCGGGATGCCGAGGCCGAACAGCGAAGCCGGCTGGCTCGTCAACCAGCGCACGAAGCCCCGGTCGAAAATCGGTGCCAACTCGGTTTCGAAGATCGCGCGCTGTTCCTCGCGGTTGCGCGCGTCCAGCATCCGTTTCGGGTCGACGCCATGCAGCCTTGCCAGCCAGTGTGCCGCGCCGATGAACCGTCCGAGCAGCCCATGTCGGTAAATCCCCCGCGCGAAACCGCCGATCCGCCGCCGACCGGTCAGATCGCGCCCTTCCCAATAGCGCCGCGTCGCTTCGTCGAGATGCGGGGCGACGAAATCGCGATAGGCAACGATGTTGGCCTTGTCGTCCGCTCGCGCGAAGAAACGATGAAAACTCTCGTGATCGGGCAGCGTCTGCGCGGCCTTGAGCTTCAGCCGGTTGAGCGCGATGTGCGCGGTGTTGAGATCGACCGCCGTGATGCGCGCCGGGTCCGCCGTCAGGTAAGACAGCACGTTGCACCCGCCCGATGCGATGGTCACGACATGGCAATCGGGCGTAATTGCCAGTGCTTCCATGTCAATTGCGGGGTCTTCCCAAATCTGTGCGTAAACCAGCCCGCGAAACGCGAAGGTGAAAGCGCGTTCCAGCAGCCCCTGTTTCGACAGATGCCGGTGCCGGTGCACCGCCTTCGTCACCTTGCCGTGCGTCGCTGCTGCCATGTCCCACTCCTCGCTGCCGGGTCGCTTGCGGGCCGATAGGACATGGGCGTGTCGCCTGCGTGACGCATCCGTGACGCCACGATGACGGGCCGACTTGGAACCGGGAGCGCGAATCCCATCTTGTAGCGCCATGGCCCACTGGATCGAACCGCACCCCACCGGCATCTATGTCCGCCCGGCCGACGCCTGGATCGATCCGTCGCTGCCGCAGGAACGGGCACTGGTGACCCACGGCCATGCCGACCATGCCCGCGGGGGGCATGGCCACGTATGGGCGACGCGCGAAACGCTGGCGATCATGGCGCTGCGTTATGGAACGGCCAGCGGAACGGCGGTGCCCTATGGCGAAGAAGTGCGGATGGGCGGCGTGCGCATCCGCTATGTGCCGGCGGGCCATGTATTGGGATCGTCGCAGATCCTGCTGGAACATGCGGGCGAGCGTGTGGTCGTGACCGGCGATTACAAGCGCCGCCCGGATCCGACCTGCCTGCCGTTCGAGCCGGTCCCATGCGACATCTTCGTGACCGAAGCCACATTCGGCCTGCCCGTCTTCCGCCATCCCGACACGGGCAGCGAAATGGACCGGTTGCTCGTCGCGCTCCACGCCCATCCCGACCGATGCGTCCTGGTCGGTGCCTATGCCCTGGGCAAGGCACAGCGGGTCATCAGCGAATTGCGCGGTCGTGGCCACGACAGGCCTATCTATATCCACGGAGCGCTAGAACGCATGTGCGCACTATATCGGGATTTCGGCGTCGATCTGGGCGAACTGCGCCCGGCCACCGGCGTCCCTGCAAAGGATATGCGCGGCCATATCGTCCTGTCGCCGCCTTCCGCGCTCAACGACCGCTGGAGCCGCCGCCTGCCCGATCCGATCACCGCCATGGCATCCGGCTGGATGCGCGTGCGTCAACGGGCGCGGCAGAAGAATGTCGAACTGCCGTTGGTAATATCCGACCATGCCGACTGGGATGAGTTGACCGACACCATCCGTGAAGTCGCGCCGACCGAAACGTGGATCACTCATGGCCGCGAGGAGGCCTTGCTGCATTGGTGCATGACCCACCAGATTCGCGCCCGCGCCTTGGCGCTGGTGGGACGCGAGGATGAGGACGAGGGCTGAATGCGCGCGTTTTCCCAACTGCTCGACGGCCTCGTCTACACCCGCTCGCGCAATGGCAAGCTGGACCTGATCGCCGCCTATATGCGCAGCGCTCCCGACCCGGACCGGGGATGGGCGCTTGCGGCGCTGACCGGCAACCTTGACCTTAAAGCCGTTAAGTCCTCCGCCATCGGCGAGATGATCCGCGCCCGCGTCGATCCCGTGCTGTTCGAAATGAGCCGGGACTATGTAGGCGATCTCGCCGAAACCGTCGCCCTGCTGTGGCCCAGGCGAGACGAACAGCCGCCCGAGGTCGACGACGGTTCGCTCAGCCTGTCGGCCGTCATCGACCGCTTGCACGGCGTCAGCCGCGCCGCTGCGCCCGAAACCCTGGCCGCCATGATGGATCATCTCGATGCGTCGGGCCGCTTCGCGATTCTGAAGCTTGCGACCGGCGGCTTGCGCGTCGGCATCTCGGCACGCCTTGCGAAGACCGGTTTCGCGCAGGCGTTCGGGCTGGACGTGGACGATGTGGAGCAGGTCTGGCACGCCCTCTCCCCGCCCTATGATGCACTGTTCGAGTGGGCAGAGGGTCGGTCGGCACGCCCCGACCCGGAAGGCACACCTTATTTCCGTCCCTTCATGCTCGCTCATCCGCTCGAGGCCGACAGCGTCGACCTGACCGACTATGCCGCAGAATGGAAATGGGACGGCATCCGCATCCAGATCGTCGGGACAGGAAGCGAAACGCGCCTCTACAGCCGCGCTGGCGATGACATCAGCGGCAGTTTTCCGGAAATCGCCGCTGCCTTCAGCGGGCACGCGGTGCTCGATGGCGAATTGCTGGTGCGGGGCGAATTTCAGGGTGGTGAGGCCGCCAGCTTCAACGCACTTCAACAGAGGCTGGGGCGCAAGGCCGTCACGACGAAAATGATGGAGGATTATCCTGCTTTCGTGCGCCTTTACGACCTGCTGATCGAAGGAACGGACGATCTGCGCGCCCTTGCTTGGACAGACCGCCGCGCCCGGCTGGAAGGCTTCATGTCGAGCCTCGACGCAAGTCGGTTCGACTTGTCCCATGTGATCGAAGCCGACAGTTTCGGGGCGCTCGCCGACATCAGGGCAGGCGCCCGCGACGCCGCGATAGAGGGCGTGATGCTCAAGCGTCGCGACAGCCCCTATGTGGCGGGCCGCAAGGCCGCGCTCTGGTACAAATGGAAGCGCGACCCCCTGACCGCCGATTGCGTCATGATGTATGCGCAGCGGGGGCACGGGAAACGGTCGTCCTTCTATTCCGACTATACATTCGGGTGCTGGACGCCGGACGGCGAATTGCTGCCGGTGGGCAAGGCCTATTCCGGCTTCACCGACGAGGAATTGAAATGGCTCGACCGCTTCGTGCGCCAGAACACCGTCAACCGCTTCGGCCCGGTGCGGGAGGTGGAAAAGTCACTGGTGCTGGAGGTCGCGTTCGATTCCATCCATGACAGCAAGCGGCACAAATCCGGCCTCGCCATGCGTTTCCCCCGGATCGCCCGCATCCGTAAGGATAAGCCCGCCCATGAAGCAGACAGCATCGCCGGTTTGAAAAAGCTTGTCGTGTGAAGACCGGTCAGGTGAAGATAAGCTTCCCGCCGGCGATCAGCAGCACGACGCCCAGCAGCTGCAATAGCCGCCCGCTTGGCAGGCGCTTGACGCCCAGGCTGGTGCCGATGGCAGCGCCCGCCGCCACGGCCGCGATGTAATAGGGCAGCTCGGCGGGCAGGCGACCGACGCTCGACAAATTGCCTGCGAGGCCAGCGATCGAGTTGCACAGGATGAACACCGCCGCCGTCGCACTCGCCTGGCGCGGTAGTGCCCATCCGAAAAACAGCAGGATCGGGCTCAGAAAAATCCCGCCGCCGGTCCCGGTCAGACCGGACAACAGGCCGACCCCCGCCCCGCTGCCGAGCGCTGCCCAGATCGGAGGCCGTCGTATCTCTGTTTGTTTTGCAAGTGGCCGGGGCCAAAGCAGCCGCGCGCCTGCTATCAGAAGGATGACGCCGACCAGAGGGCGATAGGTTTCGCCCGGCAAGTGGACGCCGCCGCCCAGAAAAGCGAGCGGCACTGCGCCAAGAATAAAAGGCAAAGCCAATCGCAGATCGAACTGCCCGGCCCGGATAAACCGAAAACTGGTGAACGTCGCCACCAAGATGTTGAGGACCAAAGCCGTGGGCTTCATCGTGGCGGGGGCGACACTGAACAGCGCCATGATCGCAAGATAGGCCGATGCCCCGGCATGACCTACAGCCGTATACAACATCGCGCCGAGCCCCATGAGGAGCGCGATTGTCAAAATAGTCTGGCTGTCCAAAGCGATACCCTTCTCCAGGATCGGAGGAAGAGCGTCTAGCAGGCCACGAAAATTTGGGGAGAGGCAAAAGCGAGATTATCGGCGGCGTTCTCGATGCCACCGTCGCAAAATATGGCGCACAGGCGGCCGGCAACCCGTTGATGTCGCCAGCCACCTCGCACCGGATTTTTTACGGCATCAGAACCGTGTCGATGACGTGGATCACGCCGTTCGACTGGTTGACGTCGGCGATGGTCACCTTGGCCTTACCGCCCTTGGCGTCCTGCAGCCAGACATTGGGGCCCTGCACCCAGGCGGTCAGCGGCTCGCCCTGCACCGTGGTCAGAGTCGCCTTGCCGCCGTTCGCCTTCGCCTGCGCGATCAGGTCAGCCGCATTCAGCTTGCCGGGTACGACATGGTAAGTCAGCACCTTCGTCAACTGCGCCTTGTTTTCGGGCTTCAGCAGCTTGTCGACGGTGCCGGCAGGTAGCTTCTTGAAGGCCTGGTTGGTGGGTGCGAACACCGTGAAGGGACCCGGCCCCTTCAGCGTGTCGACGAGGCCGGCGGCCTTCACCGCCGCTACCAGAGTGGTGTGATCCTTCGAATTCACGGCGTTGTCGATAATGTCCTTGGTGGGGAGCATTGCCGCACCGCCTACCATCGGATTGGGCTTCATCGCGCCGTGATGCTTGGCGGGCTGCGCCACTACCGCGCCGCCGACTGCCATCAACGCGCCGGCAAGGGCGAGCGAAAGATGTGAAACTTTCATGGGGAGGCTTCCTTCCAACATTTCTCCCCGTCCCGCGGGGATGTCGCCTCAACGCTCCAACTCGCAGATCGCCGCATCGCTGCCCCAAAAGACAGGGGGACGGAAAATGCGGCCTCTCAACTGACTTTGCGCTGTCATTCGGTGCCCCTATATGGTCGCTTTCGCGCGGGTCCCGCGGTCACGAGAATGGAGAAGCAATTGAGCAAGGTTCTGGTCATCGGCGCGGGCGGCGTCGGCTCCGTCGCAGTTCACAAGATGGCGATGAATCCCGACATTTTCAGCCACATCACGCTGGCCAGCCGCCGGATCATATCGTGCGAAAAGGTCGCCGAATCGGTGAAGTCGCGCACCGGCGTCACCATCGACGTGGCGCAGGTCGATGCCGACAATGTGGATGAAACCATCGCGCTGATCGAGAAGGTTCGGCCCAAGCTGGTCGTCAACCTCGCTCTGCCCTATCAGGATCTGGCGATCATGGACGCGTGCCTCGCGACCAAGACCGATTATCTCGACACCGCCAACTACGAACCGCGCGATACCGCCAAGTTCGAATATAGCTGGCAATGGGCTTATCAGGAGCGTTTCAAGGAAGCGGGCATCATGGCGCTCCTGGGATCGGGTTTCGACCCCGGCGTCACCAGCGTTTTTGCCAGCTATATCAAGAAGCATCTGCTCGACCGCATCGACACGCTCGACATTCTCGATTGCAACGGCGGCGATCACGGCCAGCATTTCGCCACCAACTTCAACCCTGAAATCAACATTCGCGAAGTAACCGCTCCGTCCCGGCATTGGGCCGACGGCGCATGGGTCGAAGGCCCGGCGCTCAGCCACAAGCAGACGTTCGATTTCGATCAGGTCGGCGAAAAGAACATGTACCTCATGTATCATGAGGAGCTTGAAAGCCTCGCCACCCACTATCCCGAGATCAAGCGCATCCGCTTCTGGATGACGTTCGGCGATGCGTACCTGAAGCATCTCGAAGTGCTCCAGAATGTCGGCATGACGCGGATCGATCCCGTCATGTACAACGGCCAGGAAATCATCCCGCTCCAGTTCCTCAAGGCCGTGCTGCCCGAACCGTCGAGCCTGGGGTCGACCACCAAGGGCAAGACGAACATCGGCGACATCGCGACAGGCGAGAAGGACGGGGCGCAAAAAACCGTCTACGTCTATAATGTCTGCGACCATGAGGACGCCTATGCCGAAACCGGCAACCAGGCGGTCAGCTATACCACCGGCGTTCCGGCGATGATCGGTGCCGCGATGATGCTGACTGGCGCGTGGAAGGGCGAAGGCGTGTTCAACATCGAACAGTTCGATCCCGATCCGTTCATGGATATGCTAAATAAGCATGGCCTGCCGTGGCAGGTGAAGGAACTCGACGCTCCGCTGGATTTCTGACGATCCGGCGGCATTGCCGCGCCTTGTTGTCCGAGACCCGGCATCCGCCGGGGTGACGGAGTTATGCTGTTATGGAAACCCGCGCCGGCGATCCTGCCGCCTTCGCCCGCTTCGACCTCTATCGCGTGCCCTCTCCTGCCTTCGTGGTGGATGAGGTCGCGATCCGCCGCAACCTGTCCGTTCTCCGCGACATCGGCGAACGCGCCGGGATTAAGGTGCTGGGCGCGCTCAAGGCCTTTTCGATGTGGTCGCTGGGGAGCGTGGTCGCGGAATATCTCGATGGCGTGTGCGCCTCCGGCATCTACGAAGCGCGCCTCGGCAGGGAAGAATATGGCGGTGAAGTCGCAACCTATTGCGCCGCCTACAAGCCGGATGACCTCGCCGAAATCCTCAAGATCAGCGATCATGTCATTTTCAACAGCCCCGGCCAGATCGCCCGGTTGAAGCCGGTCATCGACGCCGCCCGGGCGGAGGGATACGGGTTCGACATCGGGCTGCGTCTCAACCCCCTGCACGCTGAGGGCGAGGTTCCAAAATACGACCCGTCGCAACCGCACAGCCGCCTGGGCTTTCCGGTGGACCAGCTTCGCCCGGAACATCTGGAGGGCGTGTCCGGCCTTCACATCCACAATCTGTGCGAACAGGATTTCGAGCCGCTGCAACGAACGTGGGATTCCATCGAATCGCGGGTAATGCCGCATGTCGGCGGCCTCAAATGGCTGAACTTCGGCGGCGGCCATCATGTCACCCGAGCAGACTACCAGATCGACCAACTGGTGGCGTTCCTCCAGCGGATCAAGACACAGACCGGGCTTGACCTCTATATCGAGCCGGGCGAGGCAATGGCGCTCGACGCGGGCATTCTGGTCGGCGAGATCCTCGACGTGATCGACAACGGCATGCCTGTCGCCATTACCGACATCAGCGCCACCTGCCATATGCCTGACGTGATCGAGGCCCCCTACCGCCCGGCCATGTTGCATGAGCAGGCGGAAGGCCCTGTCACCCGGCTGGGCGGACCGTCCTGCCTCGCAGGCGATATCATCGGCGATTATCGAGTCCCCGGCGGCGCGGAGCCGGGCGCGCGGATCGCGTTTCTGGATCAGGCGCATTATTCGATGGTGAAGACCAACACCTTCAACGGCGTCCCGCTTCCAGCCATCTGGCTGTGGAACAGCGATACCAATCAACTGACTGAAATAAAGTCGTTTTCCTATATGGACTTCAAGGCTCGTCTCTCCTGACGCACGTTTCGTAGCCTCCTGCGCAACAAAATTTACACATGCGCTTTACAGGGGGGACCCCTCAGCATATATCGACCGTCCGCTGCCCCATGGGACTTCCACCGCAAGGCAGCTTTATGCCCACGACACCACTGGAGGTCCCTTGAGTTGCACAAGCATCATAGCGCGCTGGGGGTAGCGACCACCCTCAAACCGGCAGCACCGGTAACGCTGATTCGTCCCGAAGCCGCAGCTCGGGCCGCCCGTTTCTTCGTCGAGAAGTTTCCGGGCCGGTCTCTCTATGCGGTCAAGGCCAATCCGTCTCCTGATCTGATCCGTACGCTTTACGCGTCGGGGATCACGCATTTTGACGTGGCCTCGATAGCCGAAGTGCGCCTCGTCGCCGATGCGTTGGCGGGCATGGGCGCGCAGGCGAAGCTGTGCTTCATGCATCCGGTCAAGGCAGAGGAAGCGATTGCCGAAGCCTATCATGCGTATGGCGTGCGCACCTTCTCGCTCGACTCGATGGACGAGTTGGATAAGATCATGCGCGCCACCGGCCAGGCAACCGATCTGGAATTGTGCGTCCGCCTGCGCGTGTCTTCGGAACATAGCGAATTGTCGCTCGCGTCGAAATTCGGCGTGGAAGGCGACGAAACGCGTGAATTGCTGATGGCTACCCGTCAGGCCGCCGATGCGCTGGGCATCTGTTTCCACGTCGGCAGCCAGGCGATGAGCCCTCAGGCCTATAGCGATGCGATAGAGCGGGTTCGCGCCGCCATCGTCGAAGCGGCGGTCACGGTCGACATCATCGATGTCGGCGGCGGTTTCCCGTCGGTCTATCCGGGCATGGAGCCGGTCGCGCTCGAACATTATTTCGAAGCGATCCACCGCGGGTTCGAAAGCCTGCCGGTCAGCTACTCGTCCGAACTGTGGTGCGAGCCGGGCCGGGCCCTGTCCGCCGAATATAGTTCGGTCGTGGTCCGCGTGGAGCGTCGGCGCGGTAATGAGCTTTATATCAACGACGGCGCTTACGGTGCTTTGTTCGACGCGGCGCACATCGGCTGGCGCTTCCCTGTCGAACTGCTGCGTGGACAGGCCAGTATCGAGCCGATGGAGGGCTTCGCCTTCTACGGTCCGACCTGCGACGACATGGACCATATGGTCGGCCCTTTCATGCTCCCCGCGGACGTGAAGGCAGGCGACTATATCGAAATCGGGATGCTCGGCGCCTATGGCGCGGCGATGCGGACCGGCTTCAACGGCTTCACGTCCGACGCGACGATCGAGGTGGAGGACGAACCGATGGCGAGCCTCTATACCGAAAGCATCGCGCCCCGGCGTCGTGCCACGATCATCAAGCTGGGCAAGTAGCTCCATCGCCTCCGTCGCTTTTCAAAGCGGCGGGGGTTTTCCTTATCGGCGGAATATACCGACCAGCTCGACATGCGTGGACCAACGGAACTGGCCGACGGGCTGCACGCTGTCTAGGCGATAGCCTGCCCCGATCAGATGCGCGGCGTCGCGCGCGAAGCTGGCTGGATTGCAGGATACATAGGCGACGGTCTGCACCTGCGAGCGGGCCAGTTGCAACACCTGCTCCCGCGCGCCCGCGCGCGGCGGATCGAGGATGACGGCGGCAAATCGGTCCAGTTCTTCGGGCGTCAGCGGGCGGCGGAAGAGATCGCGATGATCCGCAACGAGCCGCCTTTGCGCTCGGCCGGCCCCCGCCTTGAGCGACAGGATCACGTCACGCGCGCCCTCCGCCGCGTAGACCGGGCGCGACCCCACGGACAGGGCGAAAGTGCCGAGGCCGCAAAACAGGTCGGCGATAACGCCGGCAGCCGGCAGGGCATCGCACACCGCGCGGACGAGGGCCGCCTCTCCGTCCTGTGTCGCCTGCAGAAAGGCGAAGGGCGGAAATCCGATCGGGACGGCATCGAAGCTAATCGTCGCAGGCTCCGGTTCCCAGCGAGTCTGCGGCCCATCCCCCTCGTCGATGGTCAGCCGCGCAAGGCCTTGAGTCCGCGCGAAATCGCCCAAAGCTTCGTCTGCGGCAAGCCCATCGACCCGGACGCCCTCCAGCAACAGGTCGATACCCCGGTCGATCAGCGACATCTTCACATGGGCGGCGCGACGGTCCGGCAGGATCGAACCCAGCAGCGAACGGAGCGGGCCGATCAATGCGAACAGGCGCGGGTGGAGGATGTCGCACATCGACAGGTCGATGAGCGTATGGCTGCCTTCCTCGGCGAAACCCACCGTGACGCGCTTGCCCGAACGAGCCGCGCGCAGGGCCGCGCGGCGGCGCGAGCGGGGTGGCGACAGGTGAGGCGGCAGGACTTCGCCCGGCGCGATTCCCTGCCCGGCCAGCGCGCCTATCACGCGCCCTGTGACGAAGTCGGCATAGCTTTCCTCGTCCAGATGTTGCAGCCGACATCCCCCGCATACGGGGAAATGAACGCAGGGCGGCGTCGCATGGTGGACACCGAAATGGACAGCTCCATCGCGATCTACACGGTCGCCGGGCGCGGTCAGGGGGAAGTGGCGGCCATCGGCGGTGACACCGTCGCCCTTCGCTGCAATGCGGATGATGCTGTCTACTTCGGTGTCGCTCACAATCGCGCGGCGATAGCCGCTGGCAGCGCACGGAGCAAATCATCCGCGACGAATGCCGCGCCGCAACGCCGCGCCGCCTCTCCATGCAACCACACCGCTTCGCAGGCTGCGCGAAACGGATCGCCCCGTACCGCCAGTCGCCCGGCAGCAAGGCCCGCGAGAACATCGCCCGTCCCGGCGGTCGACAGCCAAGCCGAACCGCCGCTGGCGACCATGGCGCGACCGTCTGGGCCGGCGATGACGGTATCGGGGCCCTTGTAGACCACGACCGATCCCACCCGCCGCGCCGCCGCCAGCGCGCGGTCGATCTTGCTGCCTTCCCCGTCGCCGAAGAGCCTGCGAAACTCGCCTTCATGGGGAGTGAGAATACAGCCGGGCGGCACGATCGCCTGCCTATCCTGCGCCAGCCAGCCGAGCGCATCGGCATCCAGCACCATGGGCAGCCCCGCGCCGAGCGCTGCCGCCAGCCGGGCACGAGCATCCCGGTCGAGACCCAGGCCCGGCCCCACCAGCAGTGCTCCGATCCGGTCGTCGGCGAGCTCATCGGGCAAGGCCTCCGGCCGACCCACATGACACTGGATGATCGCATGGGGCACGGCCATGCCACCGCCCGGCGCCAGAAGGCGCACCGCTCCGGCTCCGGAATGCGCCGCTGCGGTGGCCGCAAGATGGCTGGCGCCCGCCATGCTGCCCCCGATGACGACAACCAGCCCGCGGCTATATTTATGGGCATCGAAACCGGGACGCTCCAGCCTGGGGGGACTGAGCCGCCCAACGGTCGATGGCAGGGGAATATCCAGATCGACGAGCGTCAACCGTCCGCTTCGATCCGCTGCGGGATAGAGCAGATGCGCCGGCTTGAACGCGCCCAGCGCGATGCATCCATTGTAGCGGGGTACGGTCGACAAGATCGCGCCGCTATCGGTATCCACCCCGCTCGGCAGATCGATCGCATGAGAGAAGGAAGCGCCCTCCACCAATGCGCGCAGCCGCTCGGCAACCGGGGTGTCCAGCCCCCGCGCCAGACCGGTGCCGAACAGCGCATCGACAATCTGCGTCGCCGGGGTCGCGGTCATTATGTCCTCGACCGGGCCGCCCCACGCCGCGCGAGCGCGTCGGGCCGAATCGGTGCGGCTTTCCGCCAGCGCTGCAATCCGCACCGGCACACCGCGTTCGCGTAGCAATCGGGCGATCACGAATCCGTCGCCGCCATTGTTTCCCGGGCCGCACAGGATCAACGTGTCGCGCCCGTGCCCCGCCCGCCAGACGATCTCCGCAGCGCCCGCGCCCGCTCTTTCCATCAGGGCGTAAGGTTCGATCCCGCCGTCGAAGGCCGCCTGCTCGGCGGATCGCATCTGCGCGGCGGTCAGGACCGGCCCGCCCTCCATCATCGCTTCGCGATCTGAGCGGGCAGGCGATAGGCGTCGGCTCCCACCGTCACTTCGATCCGCTGACCGTCGACGATCTTGATCCTGGCGGCTTCCGATCCGTCGGCTGCCTCCAGCCCCCGCCCGTCGGAGAGGATACGCAGCCGCCGGAACCCACCGTCCGGGTGGCGGAGCGTCAGCAGATTACCGTCCCGCTCCGCACCGCAATCGCGCGCCCATCGCCCTGCCACGCGACATTCGACCAGATCGCCCGTGCCAGCGCCCTGCGCCCCACCCGGCCCATCGGCCGCGCCCCGGTCGCAGCCGGAAAGGATCAGCAGAACGGCCCATCCCCACATTCTCCTCATGAAAGCGCGCTCCGGCAGGCAAGGGCGATGGGGCAAAGCAGATCGGCGAAACGCGCCTGCCCCGCCGCATCGCCGACCAGATCCTGCCGCATCTCGATGCCGAGATACGGGATACCGTTCGCTTCGGCGTGGCGGTTCATCGTCGCGTTGAGCAACTGGCCCGAATAGGGTTGCTGGTCGCCGACGATCAGCCCCGCTTCTTCGAGCAGGGGAATGGCAATGCGCGCTGCCCGATCGTCCCGATTGTAGAGGATACCGATTTCCCACGGGCGTTGCTGCCGGGGGTCGGACATCAGGCGCGGCGTGAAACTGTGCACCGACAGTATGAACGGCGCGGACATGCCATTCAGCGCGCTGGCAATTTCGGCGTGATAGGGGCGATAGAAACGTCGCATCCGTGCGTCAGTATCGGCGTCGCGATTCCCGGGAATGGCATGACCGTCGCTTGTCAGCGGCATCAGGCCAGGCGCGTCCTCGTCGCGGTTGAGGTCGATGACGAGGCGGGATATCCCGCCCAGGATCGCAGTGCATTCCAGCCGCTTTGCGAGCAGGCGGCTCACTTCCGCCACCCCGATGTCGACGGCGATATGTTCGCGAAGCAAGGCTTCGTCCATGCCGAGGTCGATGTCATCGGGCACTCGCGCAGAGGCGTGGTCCCCAACGATCAGAATATCCTCGGTACCGCCATCGATCCGAACAAAAGCCTCGCTCACGCGCCGCGCACTCCCGTTTCCATGATCCACCAGTCGCGATGCGCCACGCGCAACCTCGCCGCTGCTGCCGCCATCGCGGCAGGTTCATCGAACAGCGCGAAACAGGTCGCGCCAGACCCGGACATGCGCGCCATGCGCACCCCTTCGGCTTCGCCCAGGGCCAGGAGGACGTCCCCGATAACCGGCGCGATGCGGCGCGCAGGAAGCTCCAGATCGTTGCGTCCATGTGCGATCAGTGCATCGAGGCTGCTGCCGTCGAGCGCGCCCTTATCCTCCCGGTCCCAACCGGCAAAGACCGCCGCCGTCGACAGCGCCACGCCGGGATTGACCAGCAGCATGGGCATCCCTTCCAATCCATCGACATGGTGGGCCAGCAGCGTTTCTCCCCGACCGGTCACCATCTGCGTGACGCTGTCGAGGCAGGCGGGCACGTCCGATCCCAGATCGAGCGCCAGCGCTGCCAGTTCATCCCGCCCGATCCGCGCGTCCCACAGCCGCATCAACAGGCGCAGCGTGGCCGCAGCATCCGCCGAGCCGCCACCGATCCCCGACGCGACCGGCAGCGTCTTGGTAAGACGGAGGGCAGCGCCCCTGTCCGTGCCGAGATAGGATTGCAGGGCGCGCGCGGCGCGAACCACCAGATTGGAAGGTCCGGCGTCGAGCCCTTGAGCGAACGGTCCGTCGATCGTCAGGTCGATCGCGCCGTCTTCATTTTCGGTGGTGGCGATCCGGTCGCCATCGTCCGCAAATACGAAAAGGCTTTCCAGCGCGTGATAGCCATCGGCCCGCCGCGCCCGAACGTGCAGCGCGACATTGATCTTTGCATAGGCGGTTTCGACGACGGGCGCGACGCCTGCGTCCATGTCAGGGAGCGGCATATTCCGGCTTCAATCCTTCCTTGCGCTTGGCCGCAAGCCGCGTCGCAATGTCCCCTTCGGCATAGACCGACGCTGCTGCCCAGGCATAGCGCGCCTCGTAGCGGCGGCCCGCCGTCCAGAGAGCGTCTCCAAGATGCTCGTTGATGGTGACGTCCGCTGGCGCACCTTCGGCGGCCCGTTCAAGAGACGGCAGGGCGGACGTGACATCGCCGGTGACGAACTGCGCCCAGCCGAGCGAATCGGCGATGGAGGGATCGTCCGGCCTTAACGCGCTTGCCTTCTTGATGAGCGCCAAAGCGGTATCGACATTTTCGCGACGCTCGATCTGCGCGTAGCCGAGATAATTGAGCACCATCGGCTCATCGGGAGCGACGGCGGCGGCTTGCTCCAACACCTTGCGCGCTTCTGCCCAGCGCTTGCCCTGTTCAAGAGCGCTGCCTTCGAATAGGAGGAGCGTCCATGGTACCTGCCCCGCCGCGAAGCTGGCCTGCGCGGCCCGGAAGGCCGCAGCCGCGCCATCGAAATCGCGCCGTTCGGCGAGCAGGCGGCCCAACCGCACCTGTCGTTCCGGCCCCGCGCCCGGCTCGGCTGCCTGCTGCCTCGCAAGCGTCAGCGCGTCATCCTTGTCCCCCGCTTCCGACAGGGCGTCGATCAGTTCGGCGCCAGCGAAGGCCGCGTACCAGCTATCGGCGGGAACCTGCCGCGCTCCTGCGGCGGCGGCGGCGCCGTGCCCCTGCCCGGTCAGCAGCCGGGCGGAGAGAATATGGCCTTCCGCGCCTTCGGGATCGGCGAAGGTTGCCATTCGCGCCAGCCGCAGTCCCAGCGTCGCGCCCGCCGGATCGGACGCGATGTCGACAGCCATGCGCGCCAACAACCTGGCATAGCCCTGTGCCGCCGTGATCGGGCGGACCTTCACCTGCCCTTTTTCGATGGCCGAGCGCGCCTGCGCAAAATCTGGATCGCCCACAGGTAGGAGCGCCAGAGCCTCCGCCTTCGCACCCTTCGCCGCAAGCTGCGCTGCAAAGGCGATGCGCATCGGTCCGCCGTCCCGCCCCCGCATCGCAAGCGCGCGGCGCATCATGGGCACGGCAACCGCCACATCGCCTTTCATCGCCGCCTGCAACGCCGCATGTTCATCGACATAGCGCGATCCCAGTGCCGCAAAGCGATCCTTGGCATCGATCACGGGCGGAGCGTAGCGCCCCTCCCCAACCGCAATCCAGCTTCGCACGATAGGCGCAAGAAAGGCGAAGTTGCCCTCCGTCGTCATCCGGTCGACCAGCGCCGATGCGCCGCTCCAGTCCTTGCGGAGCAGCGCGTCGCCCATCAGCAACAGCGTTCCATCGCGCGGCAACATGCCCGCTCCGTCGAGCAACGCGGCAGACCGCAGAGCCAGCGCCCGGTCGCCGCTTTCCAGCCCCTGCACATAGGAACGCCGCGCGATCTCCAGCCGCGACGGGTCCTGCCGCAACGCTTCACGATAGCTTTCGCCCGCCAGGCCGAGCGCCCCCTCCCCGTCAGCGAACCGCGCCCTGGCATAGGCGTGAAGGGCGCTTTCCCGATCCACCGATGCGCCGGCCCCCGCAGGAGCCAGCAGCATCGCGGCGGGCAGGATCAACAGGCACCTACATGTTGGGATAGTTCGGTCCTCCGCCGCCTTCGGGAACGACCCAGTTGATGTTCTGGGTCGGGTCCTTGATGTCGCACGTCTTGCAATGGACGCAGTTCTGCGCGTTGATCTGGAAGCGGGGATTGCCCTCTTCCTCACCGACCACTTCATAGACGCCCGCCGGACAATAACGTTGCGCCGGCTCATCATAAAGAGGCAGGTTGTAGGCGATCGGAACGTCCGGGTCCTTCAGCTGGAGATGGACCGGCTGGTCCTCCTCATGATTGGTGTTGCTAAGGAATACCGACGAAAGCCGGTCGAAGCTGATGACACCATCGGGCTTGGGATAGGCGATCTTCTCGCACGCGTCCTTGCGCCAGATCTTCTCATTGTCGGGCTTGTGCTTCATCGTGAAGGGCAACCCGATTTTGAGCGTGCGCATCCACATGTCGATACCGGCGAGTACGGTGCCCAGCGTATTGCCGAACCGGGCCAGCAAAGGTTCTGCATTCTTGACCAGTTGCAGCTCGCTGTCGATCCAGCTCGACCGCACTGCCGGTTCGTAGTCGGACAGGATATCGCCCGACCGATCCGCCTGTACGGCGGCGAACGCAGCTTCGGCCGCCAGCATCCCCGACTTCATCGCGGTATGCGTACCCTTGATGCGGGGTACGTTGACGAAGCCCGCCGCACAGCCGATGAGCGCGCCGCCGGGGAAGGCCAGCGTCGGAATGGACTGCCAGCCACCCTCGTTGATCGCACGCGCGCCGTAGGAAACCCGGCGACCGCCCTCCAGATAGTGCCGGATCGCGGGATGCTGCTTCCAGCGCTGAAATTCCTCGAACGGATAGAGGTGGGGATTGCGGTAGCCAAGGCCCACGACGAAGCCCAGTGCGACCTGCCCGTTCGCCTGATGGTAAAGGAAGCCGCCGCCATAGGCATCCGTCAGCGGCCAGCCTTGCGTGTGAATAACGAGGCCCGGCTGATGCTTTGCGGGATCGATGTCCCACAATTCCTTCATGCCAAGGCCATAGACCTGCGGCTCGCTGTCGGCGTCGAGCGCAAACTGGCGCTTCAATATCTTGGTCAGGTGACCGCGCGCGCCTTCGGCGAAGAAGGTGTAGCGGGCGTGAAGCTCCAGCCCCGGCTGATAATCGCCCTTGCGATTGCCTTCGCGGTCGATGCCCATGTCGCCGGTCGCGACGCCCTTCACACTGCCATCCTCATGATAGAGAATTTCCGCCGCAGCGAATCCGGGAAAGATTTCGACGCCAAGACCCTCGGCCTGTTCGGCCAGCCAGCGACAAAGATTGCCGAGCGATCCGGTATAGGTGCCCTTGTTGTGCATCCAGCCCGGCGTGATCAGATGCGGCATGCTCATCTTGCCGCTTTTCGTCAGGAACCAGTGGCGGTTGTCGGTTACCGGAACGTCAGCCAGCGGACAGCCCATGTCGCGCCATTCGGGCAGCAATTCGTCCAATGCCTTGGGGTCGATCACCGCGCCCGACAGGATATGGGCCCCAATCTCGGAGCCTTTTTCGAGAACGCAGACCGCGAGTTCCTGGCCCGCTTCGTTCGCCAGCTGCTTGGCCCTGATCGCCGCAGACAGACCCGCCGGGCCTCCGCCGACAATCACGATGTCATAGGGCATCGATTCCCGTTCGCTCATTCGTCTCTCCTCAGGCGGCTCGGTGGGCTGCACCCCATGGCTTCCGATCGCCGCATTCAACCAACAATTGACCATTCAAGGCGATGAAGCAGCTTGACCCCCTCGTCAACCTCTGGCCCAAGGGAAACACGATGCGGGGCTCAGGGCAGGACAAAGTGGCGCTGGTCGCCGACGCCTATCTGGCGTGGTGGCAGCTGGCCGGCGTGGAAAGCGCCGTGGCGGAGGCGCCGACCAACTGGCTGCGCCCCGCAAATCCCGATATGCCCGCGCCTGTTGCATCGCCAACCGGCACCCCTGAAGCGGCGATACCGGGCGACCTTTCATCCTTCGTGGCATGGCTGGCGCAGGACCCCGGCCATATCGAGCGCCGCTGGCCGTCGCGTCCGATCTACCCGTCCGTACAAGTCGATGCACCTCTGATGATCGTCACCGACATGCCCGATCCGGCCGATAGCGACGCCGGTATTCTCTTGTCCGAACGCGCGGGCCTCCTGTTCGACGCAATGCTCCGCGCGATCGGGCTGGACCGGTACGGCACCCACATCGCGTCCCTCTTCTTCGCGCGCCCTCCCGGCGGCATGGTCGAGGCAGCCGATCTGGAAAGAGCGGCAGAGCGTATGCGTGCACATGTCGCAGCGGCGCGTCCTCGCCGCCTGCTGCTGTTGGGCGACCGGACAGCCCGTGCGCTGTTGCCGACGAGCGGAAACGACGCAACCAATAGTTTACGCGACTTTAACCATCGTGGCGGCACTGTGCTTGCCATTGCCACATTCCATCCGCGCCTGCTGCTGGGGCAGCCGACGGCGAAGGCGGAATGCTGGCGCGCCCTGCAATGCCTTATCGAGGATATGAACCCGTGAACCGCGTCGCCCGCCGCCTCTCCTTCCTCGCTCTGGCCACCGGGCTTGCGGCAGCTTCCCCCGCTCGGGCCGATACCGTTCCTACGGTGCCCGCCATGGTGGCGAGCGATCCATCGCCGCTGCAACTGGCCGAAGGCGATAAGGCCCGATACCGTGCGATTTTTGCAGCGCTTCAGGCCCAGCAATGGGTAGACGCCAAAGCGATGATCTCGGCGCTCGACATGCAGGACGGTTTGAGACCCATCGCCCTCTCCGAACTCTATCTCGCCAAGGGCTCGCCGCGCGTAGAACTGTTCGACCTGCTCGACCTCATCAACAAAGCGCCCTGGCTGCCCAAGGCGGACCAGCTTTCGAGGCTGGCGCAAAAGCGCGGCGCAACGCTGCTGCCCAACCTTCCGCAAATCCAGAAGCTGGTCTGGCTCGGCTCCGCGCCGCGTCGCCAATATGTCGCTGCGACAAAGAGCGATCTGCTGGCGCAGACGCTGGCCGGACAGATCCAGACCTACGTCAAGAACGACGATCCCTCCGGGGCGGAAGCACTGCTGGCAAGCGGCGAGACGGGCTTGACGCCAGAAGGGCTGACCGAAGTGCGGCAGCGCGTCGCCTGGGCCTATTACATCGAAAATGACGACCTGAACGCGCGGCGCGTTGCGGCTCGCGCTCTTGAAACGCGCTCCGGTGGCGACTGGACGGTGCAGGCCTACTGGACCACCGGCCTTGCATCCTGGCGCCAGAACGACTGTCGCGCTGCAGCCCCCGCCTTCGCGAACGTGGCCGCACTATCGAGCGATCCCGACATGCGGGCCGCCGGAGCCTATTGGGCCTCACGCGCCTATATGGTCTGTGGCGAGGCCGAGAAGGTCGAGCCCTATCTCAAGCAGGCGGCGCGAGCGGACGAGACATTCTACGGCCTGCTCGCGCGCGAATCGCTGGGCGTCGCGCTCGGCGCTCCGGCAGTCGGCAGCCGCTTCGGCGCGCCGGAGTGGCAAAAGCTCAAGGATAGTCCCAACGTCCGCGCGGCCATCGCTCTTTCCGCGATCGGAGAGAATGGCCGCGCCGACGAATTGCTGCGGTATCAGGCGAAAATCGGCGGAACGGCGCAGTATGACGCGTTGCTGCGCCTTGCCAATGCGTTGAACCTCCCCGCCACCCAGCTTTATCTGGCGCATAACGGCCCGGCGGGCATGCAACCAGGCAGCTTCGCCCGCTTCCCCGCCCCGGCCTGGGCGCCGGACGGCGGTTGGCGCGTCGATCCCTCCCTGGTTTTTGCCCACACGCTTCAGGAGTCGGGCTTTCGAACCGACGTCGTCAGCAGCGCGGGCGCGCGCGGCCTGATGCAGGTACGTCCGGGCACCGCCGGGGACGTTGGACTCGCCGACCCGTCACGTCTTTTTGTCCCTTCGACCAACATGGAATATGGGCAGCGCTATCTGGAGGCACTGCGCGACATGGGAGCGACGGGCGGTCTGCTGCCAAAGGTAATGGCCGCGTACAACGCCGGCCCCCTGCCGGTCGAGCGCTGGAACACGCAGGTTCACGACAAGGGCGATCCGCTTCTGTTCATGGAGTCGCTCCCTTATTACGAAACTCGCGCTTACGTGAACATCGTGATGCGGAACTATTGGATGTATCAGATCCAGGCGAAGGGGAGCGCGGATTGCCTGACCGGCATGGCGCAGGGCCTGTGGCCCACCTTTCCCTCCGCCAAGGGCATGAAGTTGGTGCGGCTCAGCAAGGCCGACGGTCGCATGGCTCCTTCCGCAAGCGCGGGCGGCGGGTCGGACTGATGCCGATAGACGAAAGCCGCGCGTTCATTCCCGTGCGGATCGCCGTCCTGACCGTATCGGATACCAGGGGACTGGCGGAAGATCGGTCCGGCGACACGCTGGTCGGACGGCTGGAGGCCGCAGGTCATATTCTTGCCGCCCGCTATATCGAAAGGGACGACAAGTCCGCCATCGTCGCCAGGCTGCACGCCTGGATCGACGATCCGGCGGTCGATGTGATCCTGACCACCGGCGGCACCGGCGTGACCGGTCGCGACGTGACGCCCGAAGCGCTGGCGCAGGTGCAGGACAAGGAAATTCCAGGCTTCGGCGAACTGTTCCGGTGGCTGAGCTATCAGAGCATCGGAACGTCCACGATCCAGTCGCGCGCCACTGCCTGCGTTGCGCGCGGCACCTATATCTTCGCGCTGCCCGGATCGACGGGAGCGGTAAAGGATGCGTGGGACGGGATATTGGCCAGCCAGTTGGACAGCCGTTTCCGCCCCTGCAATTTCGTCGAACTGATGCCTCGACTGACGGAGCGGTAAAGCTACACTTGACCTTTTGTTCCACCTATGTTCCATGTTGGCCATGGCAGTGGAAAAGGGCAGAGGCGCGACACTCAACGGCGAAAGCCGCCGCTTCAATCTGTCGGAGCGGCAAGCCGATGGGGATTGGCTGGACACCGTAGACATGCTCGACGGCCCGGTGCCGCGCCGCCGGACAGAAGTCACGATCGAGCACCCCATCACCATCCTGACTCGTAACGCCAGCCCGGATATCAGCTTCGACCGATCGATCAACGCCTATCGCGGCTGCGAGCATGGCTGCATCTACTGTTTTGCGCGGCCCAGCCATGCCTATCACGATCTGTCGCCCGGCCTCGATTTCGAAACGAAGCTGTTCGCCAAGCCCGATGCCGCCAAACTGCTGCGGGCCGAACTGTCCCGGAAAACCTATCAGGTCGCCACCATCGCGATGGGGACCAACACCGACCCCTATCAACCGGTCGAAAAGGATTGGCGGATCACGCGGGCGATCCTCGAACTGCTGGTGGAAACCCGGCATCCGACCTTCATCACGACCAAGTCCGACCGCATCCTGCGAGACATCGACCTGATCGCCGATTTGGCGCGGGATCGGCTCGCAGCTGTCATGCTGTCGGTGACCAGCCTCGATCCCGCGGTTGCGCGGACCCTGGAACCGCGCGCGCCGCATCCGATGCGGCGGCTGGAGGCGATCCGCCGCCTGACCGACGCCGGGATACCGGTCACCGCCAGCATATCGCCCGTCATTCCTGCTATCACCGATCATGAGATGGAATCGCTGATCGCTCGGGTGGCGGAGGCGGGAGCGCGGGAAGTGACCTATATCCCGGTGCGCCTGCCGCATGAAGTTGCACCCCTGTTTCGCGCATGGCTGACGGAATATTATCCCGACCGGGCGGCAAAAGTGATGGCGATCATCAATGACTTGCGTGGAGGACGCGACAACGATCCCGGGTTCGGCAGCCGCATGAAGGGGCAAGGCGTATGGGCCGACCTGATCCGCACCCGGTTTCTGAAAGCGCGTAAACGAGCGGGTTTTTCGGCTGAAAAGCTGGTGTTGCGCACCGATCTCTTCCGCCCGCCGGAAGGAGCGCAGATGCGATTATTTTAGCTGACGAGGCGCAATGGCGTCCGTCGCGTCCGGGTGCGATAACCGTCCGCCTTCACGTCCATACGCTCGAAGCTGTGAATCGCCAGCCCCTTGATCGTTGCGATGGCATCCACCTGATCGGCGCCAAGGCTGTAGGTATCGCCCAGAAACAGCCGGACGGCCTGACCGCTACCCAGAGGCGCCCGCAGGAAGACTTCGCTGCGGCCTCCCCCTGCGCTCGCCAGCAGAAGAGCAAGAGCGGAGA
The DNA here is from genome assembly GCF_003248505.1 of Sphingobium sp. GTDB lineage: Bacteria > Pseudomonadota > Alphaproteobacteria > Sphingomonadales > Sphingomonadaceae > Sphingobium. Next base: position 13,040 of record NZ_QFOA01000009.1, on the reverse strand, counting down.
CGGCAGCATCGTCTTCCACGTCCACGACAAGCTGCATCCGTGACGCGCTGGCAATGTTGCGGAATGGTTCGACCGCGCGAACGGTGACGCGCGGCGTTTCCTCACCGGGCAGGCGATCCAGTTCGACCGTCAGCAATGCGCAGTCGCCGTCGCGCGCCATATCCTCTATCGCCTTGCAGGCAGGCTCGTCGAAGCAGCTGGCCTGAAACTGCCCGCTCTGGTCCGAAAAGGTGGCGCTGGCGTAACGCGCACCGCGTTTGGTTTCGCGCCAGCGCACATCCTCGACCATGGCGGCCATGATCGTCATCGACCGCCCTTCGGCATTGGGGGCGGGCATCGGCGATTGACAGATGACGCCATAGCTTTTCGCACCGCGCGCATCGGCGAGATGGCGGTAACGGTCAACCGGATGGGCGGAAAAGTAAAAGCCGAACGCTTCCTTCTCCTGCGCCATGCGATCCGCCACGGTCCAAGCCTGATGCGGGGGAATACGCACGTCTGCATGCGGCGTTTCGACGTCACCGAACAGGCCGCCCTGCCCACTTTCGCGCGCGGCGGCGTTGCTGGAGGCGACGGAGAGTATCGTTTCCGCTGCTGCATGGACACCTGCGCGGTCGGCGTGGATGCCGTCGAATGCCCCCGCCGCAGCGAGGCTTTCGAGCTGCCGGCGGTTGAGCAGGCGCGGTTCGATGCGGTCTGCGAAATCGTCGAGACTTTTGAACGGTCCCGCTGCGTCCCGCTCGGCAACCAGTTGTTCCATCGCCTTTTCGCCCACGCCCTTGAGACCGCCCAAGGCGTAACGCACCGCAAAGCCCAGTCGGGCATCCTCGCCGTTATGCGACACAGCTTCGACCGAAAAATCCGCCAGGCTGCAATTGATGTCGGGGGCGAGGCAGGTCAGCCCCATGCGCCGCATATCATCGACGAAGATTGTGAGCTTGTCGGTCAGATGGATGTCGAACGCCATCGACCCGGCGTAGAATTCCGCCGGATAATGCGCCTTGAGCCACGCGGTCTGGTAAGCGAGCAGCGCATAGGCTGCCGCGTGGGACTTGTTGAAGCCATAGCCTGCAAACTTGTCGATCAAGTCGAACAGCTCGTTCGCCTTCGCCGCCGGAATGGCGCTCCGCTCCGCGCAGCCCTGCACGAAGCGGGCGCGCTGCGCGTCCATTTCGGCCTTGATCTTCTTACCCATCGCGCGACGCAAAAGGTCGGCGTCGCCAAGGCTGTAGCCCGCGAGAATTTGCGCGGCCTGCATCACCTGTTCCTGATAAACGAAGATGCCGTAAGTTTCCTCGAGGATCGGCTTTAGAAGGATATGCGGATATTCGATGTCCTCCTGGCCGTTCTTCCGGCGCCCGAACATTGGGATATTGTCCATCGGGCCGGGACGATAGAGGGAGACGAGCGCGATAATGTCCCCGAAATTGGTGGGACGTACCGCAGCGAGGGTTTTGCGCATCCCTTCCGATTCGAGCTGGAACACACCGACCGTGTCGCCGCGCTGGAGCAGTTCGTAGACCGCCGGATCGTCCCACGCGAGTGTGTCGAGATCGACATGCACGCCGCGCTGGTCGAGCAGCTGCACCGCCTTTTGCAGGACAGACAGGGTCTTCAGCCCCAAAAAGTCGAATTTCACAAGGCCCGCGCCCTCGACATATTTCATGTCGAATTGCGTCACCGGCATGTCGGATCGCGGATCGCGATAAAGCGGCACTAGTTGGGACAGCGGACGGTCGCCGATGACGACTCCCGCCGCGTGGGTGGATGAATGGCGGGGAAAGCCCTCCAGCTTCATCGCGTAATCGATCAGGCGGCGGACCTGATTGTCATTGTCATATTCCGCCCTGAATTCGCTCACACCGTTCAGTGACCGCTCTAGCGTCCAGGGATCCGTCGGATGGTTGGGGACCAGTTTCGCCAGGCGGTCGACCTGGCCGTAGCTCATCTGAAGCACGCGTCCGGTATCCTTAAGCACGGCGCGCGCCTTGAGCTTTCCGAAAGTGATGATCTGCGCGACATGGTCGGACCCGTATTTCTGCTGAACGTAACGGATCACCTCGCCCCGCCGCGTTTCGCAGAAGTCGATATCGAAGTCAGGCATCGACACGCGTTCGGGGTTGAGGAAGCGCTCGAACAGCAGGCCCAGTTGCAACGGGTCGAGATCTGTGATGGTCAGTGCCCAGGCAACGAGCGATCCCGCGCCCGACCCGCGCCCCGGCCCCACCGGAATGCTGTTGTCCTTCGCCCATTTGATAAAATCGGCAACGATCAGAAAATAGCCGGGAAAGCCCATCTGGATGATGATGTCGGTTTCGAATGTCAGGCGGTCATAATAGGGCTGACGCGCCTCGGCACCGATGATGCCCGCCTTTTCTAGCCGCATTTCCAGGCCTGCCGCTGCCTGCTCGCGCAGCATGGCGGCTTCTCCCTCGATATCGCCCGCCAGGCTCGGCAGGATCGGCTTGCGCTTGGGCGCGGCGACGGCGCAACGCTGCGCGACGACAAGGGTGTTGGCAAGCGCTTCGGGCAGGTCGTCGAACAGGCGCTTCATTTCACCCGCCGGTTTCATCCAGGCATCGGGCGAACTGGTGCGGCGATCGGCGGTATCGACATAGGCGCTGTCGGCGATGCACAGCATCACGTCGTGCGCTTCGTGGAAATGGGGTTCGGCAAAGCAGGTGGGGTTGGTCGCGACCAGCGGCAGATCGCGCGCATAGGCGAGATCGAGCAACGCCGCCTCCGCCTTCCCTTCGACCGCATCGAAACGGCGGCAAATCTCCACATAGAGACGGTCGGGGAAAAGTCCTTCGAGCCGCTGCGCATAGGCAAGCGCCGCGTCGGGCTGATCCTCCGCGAACAGGCGGGCAAGCGCTCCTTCCCCGCCTGCGGTCAGTGCGATCAGGCCCTGCGTCCTACCCTCCAACGCGTCGATCGTGACATGGGGCACTTCCTCGACCGGTCGATCCAGATGCGCCATCGATACGAGCGCGCACAGATTGTCGTATCCAACCGCATCCTGCGCATAGAGCGCCAGCCAATCGTGGACCGGAACCGCATTGGTCGGGCGACCGGGCCGCAACACGCCCAGCATCGCACCGATGACCGGTTGAACGCCTTCGTCCCGGCATGCGTCCGAAAACGCCATCGACCCGTAAAGGCCGTTTCGGTCGGTAATGGCGGCGGCGGGGAAGCCCAGAGCCCTGGCCTGTTTCGCGATCTTCTTGGGGTCGATAGCGCCTTCGAGCATGGTGAAGGACGAAAAGACGCGAAGGGGAACGAAGGGGGCGTGAGGCATGGCGCAGTCTAGCCGGATCGCACGATTCGACGCCACCCCCCGGCGCGGGAAATCTGTGGGTAAACGCCCGATCGCCGATGCTTAATCAATTGCCAACTTGTCGGCCCTATCCCGTTTGAGATCATGCGCTTGTCCACGATCACCAACTGGGCCTACGGGGCGACCGTTCTCCTCACTCTTGCTTCGGGGGCCACCATGCTGATGGCATCGGGCGCGGAGCAGCGGGAACGGGCGGCCGTTGCGGAACGATCGACCTTCGATCAGTTAACCTCGACGCTGGAAGAGGATGTGTATCGCCTGACCGAGCAGGCGCGGGGCTATGCCATTACCCGCGATCCAAGCCACCTTGTCGCCTATCGCCGTGAGTTGCAGGAGGCCCGGTCGGTGGAGCAGCGGATTTCGCATCTCAAGGACGCCGGCGCCGATGAGAGCGAACTGGCGGCCCTGCGGCAGGCGCTGCACTGGGCGGACGCGCTGACCGAATCGCAGCAGACCGCAATCGCCGCGGTCGACAAGGGTGACGATGCCGCCGCCCGCACGATCCTGTTCGGCGATGAATATGGCCGCGAACTGGACCGTATCGCCGCGCAGGTGGGCAAATTCCAATATATGCTCGGTCAGCGGACGAACCACGCCGTCGAACGCGCGACCGATAGCGCGCGGCAATGGCGGAGCATGTCGGAGATCATGCTGGCCATCACGGCGCTGCTCTTCTTGTGCGTGCTCTACTTCGTACTGAAACAGCGCATCCTGCGCCCCGTCGTGCGCCTCAGCGATGTCGTCACGCGCCTCGCCGCGCAGGATTTCGCCGCCGTCCCACCCGATTTCCCTCAAGTGGACGAGATCGGCGACATGGCGCAGGCCGTGCGCATCTTTCGCGAGAACGGGCTGGAGCGGCAGCGGCTGGAAGAGGAAAGGGATGCCGATCGGACGATGCGCGATCTGCTGTCGCGACTGACGCAGCGGCTTCAGGGGTGTGCGTGTGTCGACGATCTGGTCGATGTGGTGCGCCGCTTCGCGCCAGAGATCGCACCGGACTATCCAGGTCGCCTTTATATTATCGACCATCATCGCAATGCGATGCTTCAGGTGTGCGATTGGCTGTCCCCAAGCCATTCGCAGACTGAGTTTGCGCCGCTGGCGTGCTGGGCGCTCCGCCGCACACAGACGCATCGTCCCAATGGAGAAATGATCGACATTCCGTGCGACCATCTGAGCGGCGCCGGCAGCTTGTCCACCATCTGCATACCGCTGGCGGCGCAGGGCGAAAATATCGGGCTTCTTTATTATGAGGAACCGGCGGTTTCGACCGACGAGCGACGTGAGCGGACCGGCAAATATCTGGAAATGCTGGCGGAGAATATCGGCCTCGCGCTCGCCAACCTGCGATTGCGCGATGCGTTGCAGGCCATGGCCATGGCGGACGCTCTGACAGGCCTGCCCAACCGGCGACAGTTCGACATTCTCTATCAGACACTGGTCGCCCAATGCCACAGCGAGCGCCGCCCCCTCGCCTGCCTTATGATCGATATCGATCACTTCAAGCGGTTCAACGATAGCCACGGCCACGATGCGGGGGACGCAGTGCTGCGCGCGGTGGGATCGGCATTCGGCGAGTCGCTGCGGGAAGCAGGCCATGCTTTTCGACTGGGCGGTGAGGAGTTCGTGCTGCTGCTGCCAGGCTTCACACTCGACGAAGCGATAGGCCGCGCTGCACAGATTCAGCGCCGCGTCCAGAGCCTGCGGGTGGAACATCGCGGCGTGGAACTGGAGCCGGTCACTGCCAGCTTCGGCCTCGCCGCCTTTCCCGATCACGGATCGCCGGAAAGATTGTTGAGAGCAGCCGATTCCGCCCTGCTCCGCGCCAAGGCGGAAGGGCGGAACCGCGTCACGGTCGCAACGCGACGGGATGCGTCAGAGGCTGCCTGACGCCGCTTCCAGCACGCCTTCGTGGAGCCGCACGACTCGATCCATCTTCATGGCCAATCGTTCATTATGAGTGGCGACAAGGGCCGCCGACCCTTCCTGTCGCACGAGGCGCAGGAATTCGGCGAGCACCACGTCAGCGGTCCGTTCGTCAAGGTTCCCGGTAGGTTCGTCCGCCAACACCAGCGCCGGTCGATTGGCGAGCGCACGTGCAACAGCGACACGCTGCTGCTCGCCCCCCGAAAGCTGGCTGGGCCGATGATCCAGCCGATGACCCAGGCCGAGCGCGGTCAGCAGCGTTTCGGCACGGGTGCGCGCCGCGGCAGGTTCCACGTCGCGGATCACCTGAGGCAGGACGACATTTTCCGTTGCGTTGAAATCGGGCAGGAGATGATGGAACTGGTAGACGAATCCCAGAGCATCGCGCCGCAATCGGGTGCGGCCGTCATTGTCGAGACGGGCCGCTTCCTCGCCCGCGATCATGATCGAACCGTCGAAGCCGCCCTCCAGCAGGCCGACCGCCTGAAGCAGGGTCGATTTGCCCGAGCCCGATGGTCCCAGCAGAGCGACGATCTCCCCCGGTCCGACCGACAGGTTAACGCCGCGAAGCACTTCGATTGTGACGCCGCCCTGGGTGAAGCTGCGGGCAAGCCCTGCGACTTTCAGAATGTCACTCATAACGCAGTACCTGCACAGGATCGGTGTTGGCAGCCTTGAAGGCCGGGTAAAGCGTTGCAAGGAAGCTGAACAGCAGCGCCATGACGCAGATGATGGCGATCTCCACGGGGTCGGGTTTGGCAGGCAGCTCCGTCAGGAACCGGATCGAGGGGTCCCAGAGATTCTGACCGGTCACGAACTGGATCGCATTCACCACGCTCTGGCGGAAGAAAAGGAACGTAAAGCCCAGCGCCATCCCCGCCGCCATGCCGAGCGCGCCGATGGTGACGCCAACCGTCATGAAAATCTTGACCAGTCCGCCACGGCTCGCCCCCATCGTGCGCAGAATGGCAATGTCACGGGTCTTCGCGCGGACCAGCATGATGAGCGACGAGAGGATGTTGAACACGGCCACGAGAACGATGATCGACAGCACGACGAACATCGCGACGCGCTCGACGGCCAGCGCCTCGAACAGGCTGGCGTTCATCTGCCGCCAATCGGTGATGACGGCGCGCCCAGCGACCTTACCGGCGAGCGGCGCGAGGATTTCTCCGACCCTGTCGGGGTTGGCCGTTTCGACTTCGATCATGCTGACGACGTCGTTGAGCAGCAGCAGCGTCTGCGCGTCCTCGATCGGCATGACGACGAACGCCTTGTCATAGTCATAGACGCCGACTTCGAAAATGGCGGCGACCTGATAGCTGATCTGGCGCGGGACGGTACCGAAGGGCGTGGAGCGCCCGGCGGGGTTGATGATCGTCAGACTGTCGCCCAGACGAATGCCCAGATTTTCCGCCAGCCTCGATCCGATGCCGATCTTTCCGGCGTTGGCGGTGAGTGCGTTGAGGTTACCCGAAAGCACCTTCCCCTTGAGCGTTTTATTCGCCCGGATGTCCGGCACGGTCATGCCGCGCACCAATACAGCCTCCACGCGCCCGTCGAACGTTGCAAGCAAGGGTTGTTCGATCAGGGGAGTCGCGCTGGTAACGCCCGGTGTCGCCTTCGCATCCCGCAACACCGATTGCCAGTCCGGCAAGCGACCGCCATATCCCTGTACCACCGCGTGGCCGTTCAGCCCCACGATCTTGTCGAACAGTTCGGCCCGAAAGCCGTTCATCACGCTCATCACGATGATAAGGGCAGCGACGCCCAGCATAACCGCGACGAGGCTGATGCCGGCGACGAGGAAGATGAACCCCTCCCCCTTCCCCGGCAGCAAATAGCGCTTTGCGATCATGCGTTCGTAGCGGGACAGAATCATGCGGCGCGAGCGGCCTTTGCGGAAAGGAGTGATGGCGCCCCGTCTAGAAGGCGTCGCGCATAACGGCAAGCGTTGCCGAATTGTTGCATTGCCGCCACATGTCCGCATCGAAAATCACAGCGGCCCGATTTTGCCCGTGACACCGGCCCGCGCCGGTCATAGCAAGATCAGCGAAGCACAGGTGAAAGGCCGTGGTTCAGGGATACTGCATCCCGCTTCGAGCTTAGGGGGCTGAGAAGCGGTTGAGGCAGACCAAGGGGGAGACGAGCAATCGTCCATTAAGCGCCCGGATCGTAAAGCTGCGATCCGGGCGTTTTTTTGTGCTTTTTCGGTCGCAACTTCCATCTTGAAACGCCGGAACGTCGAACCATATCGTCATCGTCCGGTCGCCTTAAGGGATCGGGCAATCGTATCGCCGGACGCCTTATGGGTTCGGCATGATCATTTTGCTCTTAGGGAGATGATGACAATGCGTGCTTTTGACCTGACCCCCTATCGCCGCTCGACCGTGGGTTTCGATCGTCTGTTTGACCTGATCGAAAATAACGCCCGGTTGCAGCAAAGCGACAATTATCCGCCCTTCAATATCGAACGCCTGTCTGAAGACCGGTATCGCGTCACGCTGGCCGTGGCCGGGTTCCGATCGGACGAGATCGACATCACCGCGCAACAGAACCTGCTCCAGGTGATCGGCCGCAAGGATGACGCGTCGAGCGACCGTTCGAAGTTCCTGCACGTCGGGATCGCGAACCGCAGCTTCGAACGCCGGTTCGAACTCGCCGATTTCGTGCGGGTTGAAAAGGCGGATCTGGCTGACGGCCTGCTCGTCATCGAGTTGGTGCGCGAGGTGCCTGAGGCGATGAAGCCCAAGAAGATCTCCATCAATGGAGGTCAGTTGGTCGACATCAACGCACAGGATCGCAGCGCGGCCTGACCGGCCACAGCCTCGCGACAGATGGGGCGCGACCTGATACAGGCCGCGCCCTTTTACTGCCCGGACTTCAAACGCATCCCTCTGGCATAAGCCAGCGCGCCCTTCAGACCCATGGATATTCTTGCTGCTTGCTATCGTCAGATTTCGACCTGGCTACCCAGTTCGACGACGCGGTTGGTGGGTAAACGGAAGAACTCCATCGCACTTTCCGCATTGCGCAGCATCCAGGCAAATATCTTTTCCCGCCAGAGCGGCATTCCGGGCTTGGCAGAAGCGAGCAGCGTCTGGCGCGCGAGGAAGAAGCTGGTGTCCATCATGCGGAACGCCTGCCCGCAACCCGTCACATTCTTGAGCGCGGCGGGAACATCGGGTTCCTGCATAAAGCCGTAATAGAGCACAAGGCGGAAGAAACCGCGCCCCAGATCCTCCATCTTGATGCGGCAGTCGTCCTCCACCGCCGGGACATCCTTGATCTTCACCGTGAGCAGGATCACACGTTCATGCAGGACTTTGTTATGCTTGAGGTTGTGAAGCAGCGCGTGGGGAACGCCGTCGGGGGTCGAGGTCATGAAGACGGCAGTCCCCGGCACCCGAACCGCGCTGTTGGCGGCAGACGCGACGAAGACAGGAATGGGCATCGCCGCTTCGCGCAGGCGATCCTGCACTAGTCGGCGTCCCCGCGACCAAGTTGTAAGCAGCGTGAACACCACGAAGCCAATGAGCAGCGGGAACCACCCGCCATCGGGCACTTTGGTCAGGTTGGCGGCCAGATATGCGCCATCGACGATGTAGAAGATCGTCAGCAGGGGCGCGGCATAATACCATTTCCACTGCCATAGACGGAACAGCACCACCGTCAGTAAAACATTGTCGATGAACATAGCGCCGGTCACGGCGATGCCATAGGCGGCGGTCAAATTGGACGACGTCTGGAACACCAACACCAGTAGGATCACCATGACCATCAGCCCCCAGTTGATGAGGGGGATATAGATCTGGCCGGCGGTGGACGCGCTGGTGTGCGCAATGCGCAGGCGTGGCATGAAACCGAGCTGGATCGCCTGCTGGGTCACGGAAAATGCGCCCGATATCACCGCTTGCGACGCGATGATCGCCGCGAGCGTCGCCAGCACCACCAGCGGCAACTGACCCCATTGCGGCGCCAAATTGTAGAAGGGGCTGTGCAGGGCGGCTGCCCCTTCGCGATAGAGCAGAGCACCCTGCCCCATATAATTCATCATCAGCGCAGGCAGGACGAAGAACATCCAGGACACCCGGATCGGGTTGCGTCCGAAATGCCCCATATCGGCATAGAGCGCTTCGGCCCCGGTGACCGCCAGCACGACCGACCCCAGCGCCAGAAAGGCGGGCAGCGGATCGGTCATGAAGAACATGAAGGCCCAATAGGGGTTCAGCGCAAACAGGATGCCCGGCGTCTTGACGATCGACAGGATGCCGAGCGCCGCGATCGTCACGAAGTAGAGCAGCATCACCGGCCCGAACAGCGTCGCCACCCGGTTCGTACCCAGCCCCTGGATCCAGAACAGGCCGAGCAGGATGAGGATTGCCACCGGCAGGATCGCCGGAGACAGTTCGGTATTGTAAACGGCCAGCCCCTCCACCGCCGACAGGACGGACACCGCCGGGGTGATCATCGAGTCGCCATAGAAAAGCGCGGTCGCGAACACGCCCAGCAGCACGATGCCGCGCGACCAGCGCGGCGTGCGGGTCTGCCCGTTGATAAGCGCCAGGAGAGCGAGGCTGCCACCTTCGCCCTTGTTGTCGGCGCGCATGATGATGCTGACATATTTCAGCGTCACGACCAGCATCATCGACCAGAACATCAGGCTGATGACGCCGAGGATATGATCGGGATCGAGGTCGAGATGATGATGACCCGCGAAGGTTTCGCGGAACGCATAGAGCGGACTGGTGCCGATATCGCCGAAGACGATGCCGATCGCGCCGACGACGAGCTTCAGCGTCGCCTTCTGCCGCGCGTGACCGTGACCGGCGGACTCATCGTCCGCGTCAGTCCGTGCGGTATTGGGAAGAAGATCAGCCACGGATGGCAGGCCGAACGATCATGAAGCACCAGGCTGAAACGGGACTCATCCCTTGCATTCGCGGCCCCTATCATGGCTCCCGATACCGCGCAATCGCGCGGGAGGACGCCGCCTCATTGCGGGACGGGGCCGCCGCTGCGCAGGATTGCGTCGATACGCCCGATTGCACTTTCCAGTTCCGCACGCAACTGACTGTCCTTGGGGGCACGGGCGACGAGCGGTGCCCAGAGGTCGCGCGCTTGCTGCAACTGCCCACTGCGCGCCAGCGCGAGACCGTAGAAGTAGCGGGGGGCGGGACCGTCCGGATCGATCGCCAGCGCCCGACGATAGGCGAAGGCTGCCGCCGGCGAGACGACCCCATCGCCATGCGCGACCAGAGCGTTACCGAGACCGAGCCAGAGGCTGGGGTCGTTCGGCGAAGCACGAAGGCCCGACAACAGGACATTGGCCGCTTCCCTGGTCTTCCCCTGGCGGGCCAGTCCATCGGACAGCATCATCCATTGCGCGGCAGGGCCGAAGCGTTCGGCAAGGCCGCGGCGGCGCTCCGCCAGCTTTTCGTCGAAGGCGTCTTCCTCTGCCTCCCGTGGCTGCTTGGGCGCGCCCGGCAGATCGGCGCGCCCCTGCCAGGCATAGCCCGCCATCCCGATGAGCAAGGCTGCCGCCGTCACTTCCCGCGCCGACCGGGGAATGCGACCGACCAACAGCAGCGCGACGAACACCAGCGCGACAAGGCCCAGCGCGATCAGCCATCCTGTCATAGGCGCCTCCTGCCGCCGATCCGGCGACGCATCAGGAACAGCCCCACTGCCAGCAGGAACAACGGCGCGGCCCAGAGAGGCCAGAGGATCGGCGCAGCGGTCGGTTCGTAACTCACCCAGTCGCCATAGCGGTCGACAAGCCAGGCGCGAATCGCCTCGGGCCGCTCACCCGCCATGATGCGCTCCCTGATCTGCGAACGCATGTCGCCGGCCATGCTGGCGTTCGAATCGGCGATGGACTGGCTCTGGCAGGTGAGGCAGCGGATCGTTTCCATCAGCGCCTTGGCTTTCGCCTCCCTGTCGGCGTCGGGTATCTGCCGGTTGGCCCAAGGCGCGGGCGGCAGGGCCGACTGGGCGGCCAGCGGCGAGGCGAGCGCCAGGAGGAAAAGGGCAAGTAGACGCTTCACCGCGCGGCTTTCAGGCGGTCGAGGATCATCGGCACGTCGTCGGCACGGATATCGCCGATATGCTGATAGGCGATGCGCCCTTGCGAATCGACGATGAAGCTTTCGGGAACGCCGGACGAACCGAGCGCGATCTGAACAGCGCTGCGCGCGTCCAGTCCTATGCGCGCATAGGGATTGCCGTAGCGGGAGAGGAAGCGGTCGACATCCGGGCGGGCGTCACGGATGGCGATGGCGTCGATCTCGACCCCGGCCTGCCTCAACGCCATCAATTGCGGGGCTTCGGCAGCACAGGGCACGCACCAACTGGCAAATATGTTGAGCAGGCGGGGCTTGCCGGTGGCGACCTGCGCGCTGGTAAGGCCTGGGCGGTCGCTGGCGGCGGGCGGGAGGGCGAAGGCGGGCAAGGGCTGCCCCACCAGCCGCGAATGGACGATGCGATCGTCGGGCTGGAACAGCCCGCTAGCGAACAGGCCGATGAAGGCGAGGAAGAGGACGAAGGGCGTCCAGATCAGCCACTTCCTCACAGCGCAGCCTTTCGCGCCTGCCACCGGGCGATCCAGCCGCGCTTTTCGCGACCGACCAGCGCCAGTGCGCCGCCCAGCGCGATCATGGCCCCGCCAAGCCAGATCAGGGTGACGAAGGGCTTCCACCAGATGCGCAATTGCCAGCGCCCGCCGTCGACCTCTTCGCCTAGCACCACATAAAGCTGACCGTTCCAGCGGGTAAGCAGCGCCGCTTCGGTCGTGGTGGTCGGGGGTGAGGCGAAGAAGCGCGACTGGGGATGGATCAGAACCGGTGCGCCGCCACGATCGACCTGCATGTCGGCCTGAAGCGCGGTCCAATTGTCTCCCGCCAACGGCGTGATGCCAAGGAAGCGCAGCGTCCACCCTGAGGTTCGGATCGTATCGCCGGGCCTTGCCGCGACGAGCTTCTCGCTCGTGAAGGCCGAATCGCTGGCCATTCCCGCCAAGCTGACGGCGCAGCCCAGATGCGCGATCACCATGCCCCAGGTGAACAACGGGGTGCGCCGCAGCTTGCGTCGCCAAAGCGGCAGGATGCTCGACACGCCGACGCCACCAGCGACGATGAGGCCGAGTGCGGGAAGCCAGCCGATGCGGTTACCTGCAAAAGCGAACAGCGAAGTAGACAGCAGGAACGCAATCATCAGCGGCAGCGCCAGTCGGCGCAAGAGTGGGCGCAGATCGTCGCGCCGCCAGCGCATCAACGGTCCCGCCGCCATCGCCACCATCAGCGCGAGCGCCAGGGGACCGGCGACCCGGTCGAAATAGGGTGCGCCCACCGATACCTTGTGCCCGAAGGCTTCGGTCATCAGCGGATAGAGCGTCCCGATCAGAACGATGCCGAGGATCACCGACAGCAGGAGATTGTTGACGACGAGGAAAGACTCTCGGCTAACCCATTCAAATAGCTGGCCTTCCTTGACCGATCCTATGCGCCAGCCGAATAAAGCCAGCGCCCCACCGATATAGATGGCAAGCAGCGCCAAGATGAAGCTGCCCCGTTCGGGATCGACGGCGAAGGCATGGACGCTGGTCAATATGCCCGACCGCACCAGGAAAGTGCCGACCATCGACATGGAGAAGGCGACGACCGCCAGCATCACCGTCCACGCCCGCAGGGAGTCCCGCGTCGCCAGCACGGTGACGCTGTGCAGCAGTGCCGTCGCGGCGAGCCAGGGCATGAGCGACGCATTTTCCACAGGGTCCCAG
>NZ_QFOA01000165.1 GCF_003248505.1 Sphingobium sp. | reverse complement strand
GCCGCCATGGTCTTTCTCCTTCCGGTTGCTACCTCTGGGAATCGGGAACCGAAGGACACGCCTCAAAGACGGCATCGGCACCGGATATGGTGATTCCCATGTGGAATGGTCGCGCCCTTAACGGCGAAAAAAGCGCTTGGCAAGGCTTGACGCCACGCCGAAGGGGGAACATAAAGAGAACAGGCGGAACAAAGACGGCGTCAGCCAGTTTGGATCGTCATAGTGAGACATGCCGTGTAAATGGCAAGACAGAAAGTGATCTCGATGTTCACTGTTATCGCCGCGACCCTGCTTTCTGCCGCATTCCTGCTGGCGATCGGCACCATGGCCTGGATGTTCATGGCCTATCGCGACAAGATGGTCGCGGCTCTATTGTTCGAGCCGATCCCCCGGCAACCCGCCGTCTATCATATCCGCATCCGCCGCCCCCGCGTGCTGCCTGCCCCGCGTCAAGCGAACGCCTCGTTCAACGGCGTGTTCGCCGCCTGATCGCTCAGGAAGCGGTCGCCGCCGCCTCGCGCTGGCGACGTACCTTGGCATAGGACATGATGCCGAACGGGATCAGAATCACATATCCTGCGCAGATGATGAGCAGTGTCAGCCACGGATCGGTGACCAGCAACGCTGCCAGCAGGCCCGCGACCGCAATCGCCTCCAGCCTGATCCGCTTGCGCAGACGCAATGCGGACCAGCTATAGGTTGCGATACTGGAAATCATCAGGAACGCGCTGAAAGCGGTCCAGGGCGCGACGATATACCAGGCGCGGAAGATTTCCTCCCCTGTTACCAGCCAGAGATAGAGCGGCACGAAAGCAAGGCCCGCACCCGCCGGAGCAGGCACGCCGGTCAGGAAACCGGCGGATTTGTGCGGCTGCTCGTCAGCGTCGATATTGGCGTTGAAGCGCGCCAGTCTCAGCGCGCAGGACAGCGCATGGGCAAGCGCGAAGATCCAGCCGAACTTGGGCATCGCATGCAGCGACCAGAGATAGAGGATGAGCGCAGGCGCGACGCCGAACGCGATCGAATCCGATAGCGAATCCAGTTCCGCGCCGAACCGACTTTCGCCCCGCAACAGCCGGGCGATCCGCCCGTCCAGACCGTCGAGCACGCCTGCGAACAGGATCGACAGAACCGCCCGCTCCCACTCGCCGGAAATACCGTAGCGAACCCCGGTAAGGCCAAAGCACAGTGCCATTGCCGTCACCGCGTTGGGCGCCAGCATCCGCAGCGTGATTCCGCGTCGCAACCCCTGGGGCACCGTGCGCCGCTGGCGGCTCACTGCTGAATGCCCGGCACCACGCGGGCGTCGCCGATCTGCCCCAATATGGTTTCCCCCGCCACCGTGCGCTGGCCCAGGATCACGCGGGGCGCGGTTCCTGCGGGAAGATAGACGTCGACCCGGCTTCCGAAGCGGATGAGGCCGATACGCTGGCCCGCCGCGACCATGTCGCCCGGCTTCACGAACGGCACGATCCGGCGCGCCACCAGCCCTGCGATCTGGGTGAAGCCGATGCGAAGGCCGTCGTGGCGCTCGACCAGGATATGCTGCCGCTCATTATCCTCGCTCGCCTTGTCGAGGTCGGCATTGAGGAACTTGCCCGAGATGTAGACGACCGACTTGATCGTCCCGCCAATGGGCGTGCGATTGATGTGCACGTCGAACACGCTCATGAAAATCGACACGCGGATCAGGGGCTGATCGCCCAGACCGTTCGCGCCTGCCATTTCGCGCGGCGGCGGCACGCGCTGGATCAGCGTGACCAGCCCGTCGGCCGGAGCGATGATGGCGTTTTCATCCTGCG
>NZ_QFOA01000077.1 GCF_003248505.1 Sphingobium sp. | reverse complement strand
GTGGGATGAGGATGCACGGCGCCGATATCGCTGCAACGTCGGTCATGGCAGTAGTGACTCCGATCTATTGGAGCTGGTTTCTTTCATGCCATTCTCCTCGGTGAGGGACAGGATCCAGAAGCGACCGGCATCGATTATGTATCGGATGCGTAGATTGCCCCGGAATTTGCGGATGACGCCGCCGATGACGCGCACCTTTTCGACGGGCACGAGGATCTGGCGATCTGTCCAGGTGACGGGCTGATCGGGCCGGATATAGGTGGCGATGGAGAGCGTGGGATTGTTGCCAAGTTCGTCTAGAACCGCGTTCAGCCCGTCTCGAAGGCCATTATAGGCGGTCGGGTGGACGATGCTGAGCAGCTCCTGGAACTGCCGGTCGGCCGAGAGCGCCGAATAGGTGCCCGACAGCGCGACGATGTTGCGCGTCATGGCGCGCAGATAAGCCGACGAGGGTTTGCCGCCCGTCACATAAAGGTCGCCGCTGGCGCCGAAAGGGATGACGATCGTGCGCTGGTTCTGGGACGTCGAGTAGAGCGCCATGCCCAGCACCGCGGTGATGCCAAATAGCCCTACAATCGAGAATTTGAGCAGCCTGTTCTCCTCGAACAGGTTGGACGATCCCTGGAGATAGCGGTGAATGCCAAAGCTTGCCGGTTTGCCGAGCAACGGATCGGCAGCATCCTGGGGCGATTTCTGACGGAACATAATGGTGCCTCACTCGCAAAAGCGGGTCTGGGTTGGCCCGGGATAGTGGGGGAGGGTGAGCAGTCCCCAGCGCCAGGCCAGATGGGGGATGAAACCGCGCGGTTTCGTCCGCTTCCAGGGTATGAAAAGGAGAAGGACGCCGAGGAGCGACCAGCCCACCAGTCCGCCGACGATGACGGCGACGAAGATGGTGGACACCACGAGGATGAACTCCTGCGCGTCGAACCAGAGGATCTGGACCGGCTTGTGCAGAAATTGTGGAAGTCTCTCGTCCACGCCCTTCTCCCTTGCTTCACCCACATCCGAACAGATGTGAGGGTTACGAAGAGCGAGGCTCGCTCTTCGTCCGGCGCGGGGCCGATGAAACCCCGCGCAGGTCTGTTGGCCCGTTCTTCAGACGATCATGCCGAAGGTCTGGAGGATGGAGTCCGCCCGAATGAGGCAGACGGCGGCCACGATCGTGGGAATGCCGATCATGATGTTCGAAAAGAGCCGGGACACGCCGAACAGGAAGGCGGCGACACCGCCCACAAAGCCGAGCGGTCCCTTGACGCCCTGGTTCACCACGATGTCGTAGATATCGTAGCCAAGATCGCCTGCGGTCGGTGCCTGGAAGGCATGGGCGGCCGATGCGAGGGCGAGAGCGACGACGAAAGTGCATGACGCATCGGCCGACGCAAAAGACGGGCGACGCAGCCGCGGAAGAGTTGCAAGTTTGATCATTTCTGTAGGTCTCCGGACACAAGAGGAGCCGCCCCAAGACATGCCTGCCGGCACCGACTGGGTGTTCGCTGTCGGCCGACGACAGGCTGGGTGGCTCCTCGGGATCGGGCGCCGTCGTCGGCATCTTGAGGCCCCGGCCGCCATGCAGCCCAAGGACCCGCCAGAATGGGGATCAGGAAGGCGGTTTGACGGCCGGCCGCTGCCTGGCGAGCCAGGCTTCGATCTCGGCTTGGCTGAAACCGGATATGAGCTGACCGTCGAGGATGAGCGTCGGGGTGCCCGATATGCCCATCGATTTGACTGCCTGCGCGTGCGCCTCAACCCTGGCCGCGCCGTCTGCGCACCGGTTGAGGGGTTTGGCAGGCTCACCGGCATAGGTCGCGCGGAATGCTGCCTCGCGGTCCTTCGCGCACAATATATGCTCGGCCTTCGAAGCCGCCTCGGGGTGGATGCCCGACACGAAATAGATCTGGCGCCGAACCGGTTTGCCTTCCGCTGCCTTGGCGGCCCAGAAGCGATCGAGCGCGCGGCAATAGGGGCAGTCGGGGTCCGTGAACTCGATGACAAGGGGCGCGTCGGGCGGGCCGACCAGGAGGGCCTCCTTCGGATCAAGATCCTTGAGCTTGGCTCGAGCCGCAGCATCCTGGGAAAGGGCGGTCAGGTTGACGCCATTTCTGTCGTAGATGGTCGCGAACAGGAGGTGGTCGCTTTCCGGTGCATAATAGAGGATGCGGCCACCGGCGCTGGCCTGGAAAAGTGGGCCGTGGACGGGGGACAAGGCAAAATCCTCGAACGCAAGATTGGCAAAGCTCTGGTGGAGCTGGGCCTCCGCGGATTTGGCGAGCTTCGCCAGGTCCGGTTCGATCGGGGGCTGGCCGAGTACCGGTGCTGCGCCAGCGAGCATCATAGCTGCTGTCATCAGGCCGGCATTGTTGAGAAGTCCCTTCATTGCTTGTCTCCAGCGCTTGAATGCATGCCGCTTGTGAGGAGGCGCTGGTCGATGCGGACCGTGCTACCGAGGTTGACGGCTTGGTTGGGAGGCGTCGCAGCCCGAGGCTCGCCAATGAAGAAGTCGGCGCCGACCTGGGCGATCGAAAGTTTCTGCGGTGGCGCCTCTGCCTCGATGGCGCGGTCTTTCCGGGCCGCCGGCGCGGAACCCGCGGCAAGGGCGAGCGTGAGCAATCCGGCCATGATGGCCAGGCGTGATGCCGACATGGAAATAGTCTCCCTGTTGCCAGGCGCATGAGCAGCTGGGCTTTGCATGACCGTCCGGGCCTGAGCGCTTGGGGCTCACTTTGAGCGGCGTCGCGACCATCGATCGGGTGCCCCAAGCGATGCATCCGACGATGCAAGGTCGCAATGGGGAGGGCACTGAGATGCCGAAAGCGGCAATGAAGTGCCGAAATCGGCATCTCAGTGCCGCTTTTTGCGCCTGGACCAGCTTCAAATTCGATTTCGACCGTCAGAGGCGGTGCGGATTGTGCGAATCAGGGAGGCTATCGATGGCTACGCCCAAGTCCCGGACCTACCGGCTGCACCTGTCAGAGGAGGGCACCGACATATTTCTGGAATGCCATCACCGGCTGGCGCGCATATCTCGGCGCTTCATTCCCTATGGGGTGACGCTGACCGTTGCCATGTTGCTGATCGAGGCGCTGGACGGCGCAGAACTATCGGATGAAGTGCATGCCCCGGCCGTGAACAGGCTGACGGGACGAATTGAACATTATGTTGGCGCGTCACCCAGTCTCGCCCAGGCGGCAGCCAAAATGCTCGATCAGGTTGAAGCTTCACCAGATGGTGGACCTGCCATGACGGTGGCGCGGCTCCTCGTAACCGCAATTGCGCTGATGTCCGCGTCGGAAGACAGTGAGATTGCCCGAGCCTACCGCCGGGTTGGGACCGGCGTTTCGCCTCAGGATCCGTAGAGACCGGAGGAATTGTCGATGTCGATTTGTCGGCGCTGTTGATGGCGCAAAACATCGTTCCGGCGCATAGTGGCGGCGTATTATTTGGGAGAATTGACCATGGCCCAGATCATCGACCGCGACCTTCACTTGGTGAAAAAGGCGCTTTGCCTCAGCATCGCCGTGATCGAACGGCAACCAGAAGGACCGTTTCGGCCTGACTCCGATGCGACTGATATGAAGGATCTCGCCGATCGGCTCATGGCGAACGATATCGAGCTTGCGCAATATCTCCGCTCAGCCCGCCTCATCCTGTCGGGTAAGCCCGAATAGATCGCCCCTGTCTAAAAGCCGAGCATATCGAGGCAGGCTCCAGCCTGCTGATGATAGGCACCGCCAAAGAGGCGAACATGGACCAGGAGCGGCCAGAGCCGATAGACCGGTTGTCGTTCCTGCCATCCTTCTTCCAGCCCACAGGCATCGTAGAAGGCGGCAGGAGGCTGGTCGAACAGGCCAAGCATCGCAAGGTCGGCCTCGCGGTCCCCATAATAGCAGGCCGGGTCGATCAGGCCCGATATCTGGTCCTTGTCGACGAGGATATTGCCGCCCCACAGATCGCCATGGAGCAGCGCCACCGGGGGCGCCGGCGGGATATGATTTGCGAGGCGATCGGCGAGCCGGCTGACACGATGCGCCAGATGCGGCTCGATATGCGGAAGGTGGCAGACCAGGCGTTTCTCGGCCCAGAACGCGACCCAGTTATCCGTCCTGCCGTTGGAGATGGCGACCGGCCCGAAGCCATAATCGCTGTCCCAGCCCAGGCGTTCTCTGGTAGGTCGGTGAAGATGGTCCAGGACATCGGCCAGATGGCCCCATGACCGTGCGACCCGGCCTGAGCCAGGCAATTCCTCAAGAAGCATCATGCCATTTTCGACCGCCAATATCGCAGGGACAGGCACATCTGCTTCATGGATAGCCAAGAGCATAGTGGCTTCCTCTTCCACTAGCGGCCCTCGCTTGGCTATCACCGATCGTCCGTCGGCAAGTG
Organism: Sphingobium sp.; assembly: GCF_003248505.1. GTDB lineage: Bacteria > Pseudomonadota > Alphaproteobacteria > Sphingomonadales > Sphingomonadaceae > Sphingobium. The sequence continues at coordinate 11,551 of NZ_QFOA01000077.1, read as the reverse complement.
TCAGGCGTGATACTGAGCTCAAATCACCCCCTGAAAGCCGCGCTGCGCTCACGACGCGCACCCCCAGCAAACTTCCTGCCCGCGCGAACATGGACCTCATCTTTGGCTCGATCTCCTGTACGTGACCCATCACCATCGCCAGCCAAGCTCTCATACCGGCAGCGCCGGAGATTTCCTGCTAAATCACGCAATAGGAAGGTGAATAAGCGGGTTACACTCCCAAAATGGGAGTCAAAAAATTTGACCCACAGCGCATTTCACACGAACTTGGCCGAGTCGGAATGTGCATGGGAGCTTTGAGACGCGATCAGGGAGGCCCTGGTGATCTCATCTCAAGGCGGCACCCTCGAAGAGGAAGCGTCGATACTGGCCGAGGTCAAGTCGATCTCCGGTCGCCGAATCGAAGAGCGGCGCAAACGCCATCGCATTACGCAAAAGCAGCTCGCCGCTGATGTCGGGATCGGCGTGCGGTGGCTTCGTGAAATCGAGTCGGGCAACCCGAAAGCCCGGGTCGATGATCATATCGCATGCGCTCATGCCCTTGGCCTCTCTTCGGCGCACCTCATCATTCCAATGCTGTTTCTGGAGCATAACATGCACTTCCCGCGACACTTCTTTCTTGATGACATGCAAAAGCTGGAAACGCTATGCGTTGAATTCATCGCCAATCTTAGCCTCAAGACATTCCTTCAGCCCGGTAACGGTCAGAAGGGGCCGGGCAGCGCCGGCCCGGCAGTCTAGGGCAGGCTTATGTCGCCCGACGCATTCACCGCTGATCGGATCCACCGCGAGATCAAGAAGCTGATCATGGCCGGCAAATTCACGCCGGGCTTGCCGTTGACCGTCCAGTCACTCGCCGACGAATTTGGGACGAGTACGTCTCCCGTGCGAGACGCACTCAACCGACTGGTAGGTGAGCGTCTCGTTGAAACCCAGGGCGGTGGTGGGTTTGCTTTGCCGGAAATCACCAAGCGTAACGTTTACCATCTCTACAGTTACCATGCCGACCTTGTCCGGACGATCGTGAAGGTGATGGTTCGACTGGACGAACTGGGTTCGCCACCTGCTTTCGTCGTCAACAAATCGGCGCACGGCCTCGCTTTGGCTTATGCCACCGCGGAGTTTTTTTCGCTAATGGCGTCCTGCTCCCCTAATCCCGAACATCTAGATGCAATTGTGCAGACGGGCGAGCGACTCGCTATCCTCCGGTTGCATGAAGGTCCTATTGGAAGGCAAGGTGAAGAACTCGCGACGCTATGGAACGTAACCCGGTCCGGAAATAGAAACGCAACGCGGGTCGCGATGTGGCAGTATCACCGTCGACGTTTAGTACGCGCTGACCAAATTTCTTTAGCGGCGACACGAATGAGTTAAGCTCTGAAAGGCCTTAAAATCCTCGCGTTGCCACCCGCCAGTTTCAGCCTTGTCTGAGTCGATTATGACAGCAAGCATATATGCTCCCAAAATGAGAGCATATATGATCGGATATATGCCTTTCCTTTCATACCATCAGCGTTGCCGCAAATTCCTGCGGCGCAATGATGGAGATGAACATGTCCAATATCGAACATGACGAAGATATCGTCGATCTGGGTGCCGCTTCCGTCGAAACCCAGGGCGCCATTCGTGGCGTCCTCGACCTCACCGGTGGTCAGTTGAACCAGATGGGCATCGCTGACGATTGATCAATGAGGCGCGCGTCCTTTCGGGGGCGCGCGCCTTAGTCATGTCTTCGAATGAGGGGCGGACTATGCGGTACAAGGTGAGGGACGGGCTGGCATTCTGCATCACTGGCGGAAGAACGATCTTTCTGGACGTCGCGGCTGATCGCTATTTCGGCCTGCGGCCGGAATGGGATGCAGCTTTTCGGAGATATCTGGAAGCCCAGGAAGACGGTGCCGGCATCGAGCCGTTGTTGCGCGGTCATATTCTCGTCACGGCAGATGAGGGTGAACCATTTAGTCAGCAGGCTGTGATCCTGCCGGCTCGCCGGGAGGTTTTAGCAGAAACCGGCCATCTCCTGAATGGCAGGACTTTGTTGTTCATTCTTGCTCAGCTCAAGGCGATGCTGGACCTGCGGTTCCGCCGCTTTGACAGGATCATATTTGGGATTGCCGATCGGTCGCAAGGTCTCGGTGTCGTCGGCGGGGATTGTCCTGATTTGACCGAATGGGGACCAATTGTGAGCGCCTTTGCGGCCTCCGCGCCGCTGCGTCCCCGCAACACCCACTGTTTGACCAATTCGATCGCCTTCATGGACATGGCTTTGTCGGCGCGGTTGCCAGCCAAGCTGATCCTGGGGGTCAGCGCGTCGCCCTTTTCCGCCCATTGCTGGGTGCAGGCAGGTGACACGGTTTTGAACGACCGCCTCGAGAATATTTCGGCGTTTGAGCCGATCCTGGCGATCTGAGATGCTGGAACGCTACCTCGCAATCATTGATCATAGCGGTGCGCCGCTTGAGCGTCTCTCGTCCGGGTTCCTCGCAGCCTCCGGGTTCCAAAGCATTCTGCTTGGAAAAAGCTGCGCGCTTTTGACCGCCTTTGCCACGCAATCGCTCACGCTCCCGGCCGACCGAGGGGTGGTGATCGGCTCGGTGTTCCCGCGCCATGGTCCTGCCGCACGGATACGGCCGAGCGACAGGCTCTTTCCCGATGATATGCTCCATGGTGACCCTATCGTCACATTGGGCGAGCGCTATTGGGGCGGCTATGTTGCCCTGTTGGCGCTTGAGAATAGGATGGTCGTCGCGCGCTCTCCGGGGGGCGCGCTGCCGTGCTATTTCACGATGCTGCCAGGAGGGTGGGCGATCTCCTCAGATATGATGCTTCTGGTCAAAGCAGGTCTGGTCCGACCGTCGGTGAGTTGGGCGGAAATGCCACGCTATCTGGCCGCCAAGGACCTGCCACAGGCCAGGACGGCGCTCGATGGCGTTACAGAATTGCTTCCTGGTACTGCAGTAGAACTGGGCGAACGAGAAGAACGGGTACGGCAGTTCTGGAACCCTTGGGATTTTGTTTCCGAGCCGCTTTTCTGGGACAGCGAGGATGTTGCCGAGCGGTTGCGCCGTACAGTGGATCATTGCGTTGCGTCTTGGGCATCTATCTCCCAAGCCCCCATCCTCACATTATCAGGAGGGCTGGATTCCTCGATCGTCGCGGCGGCGCTTTCCAGAATGAGCGAACGTGCAAGCAGCGTAACGATTTCGACCCTGAGCCGTGATGGCGATGAGCGCGACTATGCCCGCGTGATGGCGCAGGCGTCGGGGATGAACCTCATCGAAGCAGCATATGCGCTGGCAGATGTGGATATGTCCAGATCAGTGGCTGAACATTTTCCAAAGCCGATCGGGTTCGTTCACGAACTCGCCTATCATTCGGCCTTGTTACGCGCGGTTGGCGAGGCTGGCGCAGACGCTGTCTTCACCGGAAATGGCGGGGATAACGTCTTTTACAACAGCAGTTCTGTTCGGCCATTTTTTGACGCATGGAAAGCCAGAGGTCTCCACCGTGAAACCGCTCAGTCGATAGCCGATATCGGGAGGGTGACCCAGGTCTCTCGATGGGAGGTGTGTCGTCAGATCGTCAAAGCTGCTCGCATTATGCGTCGGCCCTATCAATGGCATCTCGACATTGATTTGATGGAGGTGGATGCCGCTGACGCGGTGCGAGCAGACCCGCCACAGCATGATTGGATTGCGCAGGCGCCACTTACGCGTCCTGGAAAATTGGGCCATATCGCGCTTCTCTTGCGCGTTCAAAACCATGTCGAAGGCTATCTGCGTGGTTTCGGTCTGCCCATGGTCGATCCGCTTATGTCGCAACCAATTGTCGAATTGGCTCTGACCATCCCCACATGGAAGATGATAGAGGGCGGGAGAAATCGAGCCATAGCGCGTCGGGCCTACGCCGACCTGCTCCCGCCACTCATCCGCGACCGTCGGCGCAAAGGAAGTCCGAGCAGCTTCGCGGTAGATCTGGTCAACCAGCGTCTCGACGAAATACGCGAGCGGCTGATGGATGGTGAACTTGCCCGGCACCGGCTTATCAGTCGATCAGCCTTGGATGAGGTGCTTGTACGTGGTCCAGCTATCGATCGTCACTATGTCCGCCTCATGGCGCTTCTCGACATGGAGGCGTGGATAACGCGTTGGCAAGCGATCCCGAAAGATCAGGCCCATCATGCACCCAGTTTTGCCTCTCATTGAATCAAGTTTCCTCGCATTTGCTGCCAACGCTCAGCCTCTTGGGATGCTTGACCTGCGCCATCAGGCAGCTTGTCGAGCAACCAGAAATTGAACCAGTCGATAGCCCGTCGATAGATCGCAGCCCTGTGAGCAGGTTGTCGTTTCACATGATGCTCGTCCGGGAAGACATAGAGATCCACGGGCTTGCCGGCGCGGCGAAGGGCCGTGAGGGCTTCGAGCCCTGAAAGATATTCATCGTCCGACATCTGGGCTAGGACAGGGAAAGGAATGCGATCCGCATTCCGCGACCAGGATAGACCCTCCCAAAGAGGCGGATTGTCGGTAGGCGAGGCGGGCCAGCCTCGCTTTTCATATTCTGCCTGGACAGCAGGCCCAAGAAGCCAAGTTTGCGATCCTTCCCAGCAGCAGCTGCTGATCGCAGCGGCTTTGAAAAATGTGCTGTGAAGGGCAGCAAATTGCACCGTCGATACGCCATCGCTCAGGCCCGTGATGCCGATGCGTTCTGGATCGACGAGGCCGGCAACGATAAGCTGCTGAACCTTCGTCTCGATGGCTGACAAGATGCTGCGCCGCTCCATAAAGCCCTCGAGTTGGCGCCGCTCACGTTCATGTGGGTCCATCTTTTGATTGCCCAGTGGTGCGGGTGGCCGCTGGACCGAGAGAACCAGATATCCGGCTTTGGCGAGCAACTGGATAGGGTATTCGTCTCCCGTACCACCGCGCAGAAACCCCCGGCTCTGATATTGGACGACGATCAACGGATAGCGCTCCCCGGCCCGGTAATCTGGTGGATAAACGAGGTCGCCATAGCATTCGAGATCGCGATCATTTTTCCACTGCAGCCGCTCCGCATGCCCGAGAGCGAGAGAGCTGAATTCGGGATTGGGATTGAAAATCATCTGCGACTGACCAGTTTTGGGATCAATCCGATCGAGATATCTCGGTGCTAGCGACTGCTCCCGGGCACAGAGAATGTCTGTGCCAAGAGGACCGCAGTTCATGAGCAGGTCCGATGTCTGCATGATTTTGCGGACGGATGCGCGGTCCGGTTGCCATTCATAAATTCCCGTCAGGCTTCGGCCCCAGCCTTCACGCCGGACATAACGGATCGCGTCGCCGGCTATCCATGGTTGTCCTTCGACATCCGTGCAGCGACTATCGGCGCAGATTATTTGCGTCGTCCCAGCTGTAAAAGCGAGGCGGCTGACACCATTGGCGTCGACGGCCAGTGTCGTCTCTTTTCGGTGCTGTCCGGATGGAGCGCCGGACGCTGAGATGATCAGCGCTTCTGTCGGCGTGGCTGGGCGGTGTTCACCATTGGCGAGACTGATTACTGCAAAGCTGTAATGGGCCGGCCCTCGCGCAAACGGCCGGTTTCTTCCGTAAGGAAACCAGCGATCATCAAAATGATAACCTGATAAGCCCTCTTGATCGAGCGCTTCGGCGGCGCGTCGGTCTTCCCGTACTTTCGCGATGACCGATAACCCACCGCCCTCGAACCGGAAATCGACGATATCATCGTCGAAAGCTGCAGTGAGTTTGCTCCTCGTCCCGTCCCAACTCCAGAGTTGGAGCCGACCATCTACATATTTAAGAAACGCAAGGCGTTTACCATCGGGCGACCAGCGCGGTGTGATGACCTTGGGAAAGCCGCTCGGAAACTCCGTCATCCCGTAATAGTCGTCAAAACTCCAAAAGGCAGCGCCAGCGCCGCCGTCTACCAGCCGCGGACTGTTCCCCGGCGAGATGACATAGATACCCGAACAGAAATCATTGCTGGCGATGCTGGCTCTGGCCACGCTGACGGCAATGGACCGCCCATCAGGAGAGATTGAGAACATGGGATCTACATCAAGATCAGGGATGGATCCCATGTTCAGGGTTTCAATGAGATCGCTGGCCGACAGTGACTGGCTTGGTCCTGGGCTTTTGATTTGTAGCGCGGCCCTGCAATCCAACGCAGAGGTCGGACTGCTCGCCGCTGCTGCCAGCGCTAGGGCAAGGAGCGGGAGCATCACCAGGCCTTGGAAAGCGTGAGGCTGACGAAGCGGCCGACGCTTGAATAGTTGGTTGCGTCATATGGGGGGCTGTTTGCGCCAGACGTCCGGATGAGCGAGGGCATTTTATTGAACAAATTCTGCGCTGACAGAAGGAACGACCAGCCCCCGAGGAGCCCAGGTCCGTCGAACTTGAGATTGGCGCTCAGGTCGATCGATTGGAAGCTGCCGAGCTTATAGACCTGTGTTGTTCTTCCGTCGGTCGTACCGCCAACATAATTATAGCTCGCTGTGAGCCCGACATTGTCGCGTTGCCAGCCCGCGCTTGCTCGCGCGCGCCAATGCGGTGGGTTGAAAATTGTGCCAGCCCTCTCGATGGTGGGCTGGCTCGCTGACAATCGTTGGTCGCTCTTGAGATAACTGGCGTTCGTCTCGACGCTGAACGCATTGGCGCCACTGCGGAGCACATAGGAAGCGCTGGCGTCAACGCCCCGGATTTTCTGCCGGGCGGCATTTTGCAGCTGGTTGTAGACGATTGCGACAATGCCGGCCGGGTCATACGGGCCGTCGGTCTGATTGCTGACGCCAAGTGGCAGGTCGGTGGTCGTTGCAAGAACTTCGCTCAGGCTGGGATTGAGCAGGACGAGGTCCGCATATTCACTGCGGAAAGATTGATAGTCGTCGGCGATTGGGCTGACGACCCGACCCTTATAGCGGACATGGAAATAGCTTGCCTGCAGGTTGAGCCCTTCAACTGCTTTCGGCGCAAATTCCGCCGTAAGGGTCAACGTCGTCGCCCGCTCCGGGGCGAGGTTTCGGCTGCCGCCAGCGAGAACAAGGACGGCCCCGGCTGTCGCAGGACTTGGCGTGAATTCGCTCGAAGCGAGGGTATAGCCCTGTTGAACGGTGTTACGCTGGCTAAGGGTAGGTGCCTTGAAGGATTTCCCCCAGCTGCCTTTGAGCGTGAGCGCATCGACCGGCTGATAAAGGATACCGAATTTTGGCGTGGCTAGTCCCCCAAGATGGTCATAGCGCTCATAGCGTAGGGCCCCGGACAGCTGGAGTGACTGGATAAGGGGTGAAGCATTTGCATCTGACACCAGCGGCACGACGACTTCCCCAAAGCCATAGATGGCCGTTTGGGAATCTAGATAGTTTACGAGATTGAAGGTGCCGGCGGCGCGGACGCTGCGGACCGAAGCGGCGAGGCCATTGGATCGAAGGCCTGCCCCAAGCGCCAGGCGGACATCGCCGCCCGGCAGAGCGAAGAGCGGACCGTCGCCGCTGATTTCAGCCGACCACAGGTCATTCTTGTAGCGAATGAGATTGTCAGCAAATCGTACTCCGCCTGAAAAGATAGCACCCTCAATCTGTGTATCGCTGACGGCTCGTGTGGCTCTCGCGGTCACATCCCAACCTGCCGGTAGATGAAAGGTGACCGATGGGCTAATCGAATAGCTCTCAACGGCGGGGCGTGTGAGATTTCCACCGGACGTGACTGGCGCGGTCGCACTGAAGGGCAGCGCAGCACGTGACCGGTGATGATTATAATGAGCGTCTATCTCAAACTCTGCCCCGTCTCCCAGACGTTGATGCCCGGCCAGGATCGCGCTGATCTGGCGCTGCGATGGCAGCAGCGTCGTTCCGGGTTCCATATTGGCTGTCAGATCACGCTGCGCAGCTGTGATATCGGAAGCCTTGCTGAAATCGCCGGCCAGCATGATCCCGCCGCCCGACCAACGGGCGCCTGACACCGCACTATATTGCTGCTGGAAGTTGCCGCCCTCGGTCGCGGCCCCGAGACGAACGCTGGTGAGCAGGCCCTTATATTCCCGCCGCAGGATGATGTTGGCGACACCCCCTACGGCATCTGAGCCGTAAAGTGCCGAGGATCCATCAGCGACAATCTCGATCCGGTCGATGGCTGCAAGCGGAATTGCGGACATATCCACGCCCTGGCTGGCAGCATCATAAGCGAGCCGGTGGCCGTTCAAGAGCGTCAGGGTCGCGTCAGGACCAAGGCCGCGCAGATTGAGCGCGGAAGACGAGTTCACATTTTCCGAACCGGTCTGGACACTGGAAATGACGCCCGGATTTTGACCGCCACTGAAATTTTGAGGGATGCTGCGCGCGAAGGAGCCGAGATCGCTATGACCCAGCTCGGTGATTTTCTCGCGTGATGCTGAGATGACCGGTGACGTCGGCTTCGCGCCGCGAATGCGCGACCCTGTAACTGATAGCAGAACATCCGCCGCGCCGGTTACCTCCTCGCGCGACGCCGCGTCTCGCCCCCGCAGGGTGATGGTGCGATCCCTGATCTCGGCGGTAAGGCCTGACGGCGCGAGGAGGGCGGCCACGGCTTCTTCGACCGTGTAGGCGCCGGCGAGGGAGGGGGCGCGGGCGCCCTTGAGGCTTTTGGCATCGGCGACGAGTTGATAATCACTGCCGCGCGCGATCGTGCGCAGCGCTGTGGCAAGGTCCTGCGCAGGAAGATCATAGGTCCTGATGGGTTCCTGCGCATGCGCTTGCGCGGTAACAGCGCCCATGCACAGTGCAGCGCTGCTCAACAGCGCGATCTTCATGATGCCCATTATTTGCCCCTGTCTTTCATTGCCCCTTTGTGGGGTTCAATGAGAGAGACGGCGGCTCGTTATTCTAAAGCTGATCGCGCATATTATTTCTTGGCGCCGAGGATCAGCTTGCCGGGGTGAGATCGATCAATGTCCATGTCGAGGAAGGCGCTGATCGCCTGGGCGACCCGTTCGATGTCACGAATGTCGATGTCGGCGAAAATCTCGCGTGCGCCAAGCGCCGGTGTCGCCAGCTCGATCTTGGTCTCGCTGTAGCTGTTGGCTTCAGCGATGACATCACTGATCGGGACATTGTCGAAGCTCTTCACGCCGGTCACCCACTGCTGCTCGGAACGAGGGGCAGAAATGACAGAGATCTGAGCGCCTTGTCCAGACTTGAGCGTGAGGAGTTGCCCGGGCCGCAGCTGAAGCGATCTGGGCTGTCCATCGGCAAGCGGACGAGCAAAGGATAGGTCCAGGAGCGTGTCGACCGGGTTGAGGCGGAGCCCCTCACGGACGGTCATGTCGAAACTGCCGCTTTTGGTTGTGACATCCGTTCCGGCGCCATGGACGACAAAGGGGCGCCGAGTGTCCTGGGAGACAGTGAAGCGTGCGCGGCCGCGCTTCACCTCGACGCGGCGCTGCGTGGGGGTCATGCTGACAAGCAGCAGCGTGTCGGTGTCGAGGAGGACGGATGTGCCATCCTCCAGCCGTTCGGTCCGGACTTCGCCGATCCTTGTCTCGATTGGCGTGCGGGCTTCGCTTTGCGCGATCAGCGAGGGGGATGTGTCCCCCGATCGCCACCAGAGGCCTGCGGCGGTGAGGAGAACCAGCGCGAGCGAGGCGGCAAGCAGCGCGGGTGATCGCGACATCCGATGCTGCATCTGAGGCTGGAGCTTGCGTGATCGCATGCCGTCCCGGGCCGCATCGTCGCCGGCCTCCAGCATGTCCTGAACAATGCCGACATAGCGCGCCGCACGGGCTGGATCGTCCGCCGCCCAGGCGGAAAAGGCGGCCTGATGGGCCCCAAGCCTGTCGAGAGCCAGTGGGTCGGGTACGGACTTCGGATCGCCAAGGATAGTCATCGCCCATTCCATGGCCTCCTGCCAGTCCTGCTCTGCCTGCGCAGCGCTGCTGTCAGTCATCATTCGCCTCGCGATGGGCGACCACATGCTTGATGGCCTTGAGCATCTGTTTCTGGACCACCCAGAGGGGGACCCCAAGCTCCTGCGCGATCTCGACATAGGTTTGTCCCTCGACGCGGTTGCGCAGGAAGATGTCGAGGGTTTCGGGCTGGAGCTGGTTGAGGATGAGTGTCCAGCGCGAAAGATCCTGCCGTGCCTGCAGCTCGCGGTGCGTATCGCAAGGCGCGATGAGGTCGAGTTCCTCGTCGATCAGGCTCGAGCGTCTGGAAAGAAGGGTTGAGCCCCGCTCGATGAAATCGCGCAGCAAATTGGTCGCGATGCGGGTGAGATAGGCCTGCGGGCTGGCGAGGGCCTGGACCGGCGCCGCGCGCACGAAGCGGGTGAAGGTCTCCTGGGAAAGCTCGTCGGCATCGGCCGGATTGCCGAGCTGGCGCGTGAAGAAGCGCATGAGGCGGGGCTTCTCCTTCCGATAGAAATCCGGAAAGCGAAATGGCTCGCTGCCGGAATCGCTGACCATGATAGGATCGCGCAGACGATCCTCGCTTCTGCCTTGGCTCATTGTCGCACCTATGTCCTCTCGGGGCGACGGCCAAAGCCGGATGTTAGTAACCTGTTCACCACAGGCGCATGCGCCTTTACCGTTGCCGGCTGGACATGCGCGCATGCCACCCGGCCCCAGTGAAACTGTGACCGAGCCAATGGTGAAGGGGTTACTAAGCCCCACTTCCGGTCTTTTTCCGGAAGCAAGCCCAATGTGCCGGAATGACGGGAGAGCGCAACCCTAAAGAGCGGACTTTGTGACGTTTTTGGGAAGCTGGGCGAGGGGGGGGGGAGGGAGGGCGGCTGCCCGCGTGCCGCGGGCACCGCGCTCTTGCCGGAGCGGCGTGCCGCCGCGCCGGCCGGGCTCGGCTGCGCCGATCCCGGCCCTTCGGGCTGCGATCGCTGCCGCAGCCAGAGTTGCGGATCGAGGGTCGGGTTGGGGGAGGGGATCTCCCTGGACGCTCCAGAGCCGTCCTTCTGTCGAACCGTCTGGGTAGCCGCTTAAGGGACAGGAGGAGGGAAGGGGGAGAGAGTGTGTGGCGGCTCGCTGGGGTCGTTTGAACCTCGAACGGGAGTTTCCCTGAAATGGCGAACCATAATCATGTGATCGAGTGTCTGGCGCGGTTCATGACCCGAATGCGCGACCGTGTGAGCGACGAGACCTGTGTGGCGCGCATAGAGCGCTACCTCGAGCAAAGCGCTCTTGGCGGATTCGAGGGGCGACACACGGCTCTTGCCACGGGCGACAGGGCGATCAGTTGCGCCGTTGCTGAGATGGAACCGCTGACCCGCGCCATTCTGATCGTCATCGTTGCGCGCAAGATGAGTGTGCGGGAAGTCTCCCGGCGCTTTGGCATGAGCGAGGAGCGGGTCTGTCGGCATTTCAGGTTGGCTGTTGAAAACGTGGCCAGATGGCGCGAAATCGGAGCGCGTCACCTATGCTAGTGACGCTACCGAATGCGCTTTGGGCCGTCATTAGTGGGACTTTCCCGAACGTCCGGTCCTGAGGGCCGGATCGTTGATTCCGGACATGCGGAGATCGCAAACGAGCCTTCCACGGCGCCATCCATACGGGCACTTCAACTGCCGCTTTT
>NZ_QFOA01000076.1 GCF_003248505.1 Sphingobium sp. | reverse complement strand
GGTCAGGGCTACGCCCCTCCCTACGATCAGCCCAGACAACCGATCCTACCGGCCATCATAGTTGCCGCTCAACCGGCCATCGTAGTTGTCGCCACGCAGAACGTGGCGGTCCTGCCGTTCAATGTGCCCCTAACGTGACCGGATTCGGAACCAGGCTAATCGAAATGAGCGTTGTGAACCAGTTGGGCGGCAGCATCACCCGAGAGTGGCTCCCTGAAGGATTGGCGGTGCAGATCGAAGTACCACTTTCGGCCCTCAGCCGCACCTGATTATCCAAACAAGCGTAGCTTGCTCGGCGGCTCTGTGGCTTCTGCCAAGCGGTAATCAAGCGCAAAGGCAACCGCAGCACAAAGGCTTTCTTTGTCTGTCGGCTTGGTAAGTACGCCAACCGTGCCGGAGATACCGGCGCCAAGGAGAGATGGGTTAGCAGTTACGAACAAGACAGCCACACCATGCTTTTCAGCAAGCAGCCTCCCCACCTCCGGTCCGGTGAGTCCGTCTCTGAGGTTCAGGTCAACGAGAGCCAGATCAAAATTCTCGCCCGCAAACTTCAGCGCCGTCGCAAGGTCAGCGGCTATGCCTACGACCCGATAACCCACGTCCTCGAGATGGCTCTGCATCTCCAGCGCGATGAGGTATTCATCTTCAACAATCAGGATGGATGGTTCCATGCGCCCTTAAATGCCATCATCCCGTGGTTCCTTTCCAGTTTGCATCAATTTGTCTCGGGATTGAAGTGGCAGGGGGCGCCGTGGTTGTTGCTGTCAGTCAGATGACAAATCTCCTGGCGATAAGTGACGCGTTAAGCCACGGCCAATTGCGTCGGTCACCGCGCTCGTGAACACCAAACCGCTGCCCGCCGTTAGTGCCCCAATTTCAGTAGGCTTTTTCGTAGCTCCAGCGTACCCGATTTGATGAAGGCAACGAGGCTGAGCGCGGGGGCTGCCCTGCAAGGTCGGTCGGGACGGCGCATACCTTGTCTCAGCGTCAATGCGCTGAACCGCCGTTAAGCCGTTCCGGCCATTGGTCTGGATTAAGTACGGGCAGCGCAGCCAATTCATCAGCGTTGAACTTCGCGCACACGTTATCATGGCCGAAAACAAGTGCCGCCGGATCGAGCGCATGAAGGCGCTCACCAACGCCTCCCAGACCGCCTTCTGAAACGACGACGTAGGCTAGCGCCGCGCCGTCGCACTTGGCCATTGCATCGATCACTATCCCGATTGTCCCACCATCGGGCCCTGTAACCTTGCTCCCAACGAGCGATGCGGCTGAAAAGAGCGTTGGCACACGCGACCGTGCGCTCCGCGTTGCCGCTGCTGCCCCTCCATCCTCATACTTGGCTTGGCGACCAAGCCAGCGCCACACGCCGATAACATTCACGAACGTCAAAAAGCCGTTGGTCCAAAGCAAATTGCTTTGACCAGATGAAATTCCAACAATTGACCAACTGACCGAGCCTATGACGAAAACGACGAATCCCCATCCTGTCACGCGCGCGCCGAGATTAGCAGCGGTCATCACCGCCGCGATCATCGTCGCAACCGGCGCAACCCAGGCAGCCACCGCTTCCACGTCAGTGACCCGCATCTGTGGGCAGGCATTCTCCGTCTAGTTCACGGAGCCAGTTGTGGGCCTTTGTCGCGGCAATCGCGCCGTGCGAAATGGCTACGTTGATTTGATCCAATCCCTCTACGATATCGCCAGCGGAATAGAGGCCAGGTATTTGTGTTTCAAACGGCGTTTGCGGGTCGAGACAACCACTGTCGTCGGTTGCAAGGCCCAGTGCCTCCGCAAGCTCGGTCCGCGGTCGAACCCCAAGTGCCGGATAGACAACATCAAATATGAGCCGTTCGCCGTTAGCCAATTCGACGGAGAGACTGTCCCCGCTTGCCGTACATTTCGCTGCCGCCTGGCGAACAATCCTGATTCCGGCGTCTGTTAGCGACTTCCGTTCGCGTTCTGATAGGTCGGCATAGCTGCATGGGATGAGCGTGATATCGTCGGTATATCGCCGCAAGAACATCGCTTCGTTGCCGCCTTGTGTGTCACATCCGATAACGCCGATCTTCCGGTCGGTGTGTTCGTAGGCATCGCAAATCGGGCAATAGCGAAGGACTCCGGAGCGGATCGCCGCTTCGTGCACGCCATGTTCGAGCGGGATCTGATTGAGATGGAGGCCGGTAGCGAGAATCAGTGTGCGCGCATGCCAATTTTCACCGGTCTGGCTCTGCACGCGGAAGATCTCGCCATCATGCATCGCCTTCACGATGCACGCCTCGCGGACGCTTGCTCCGTAGCTTTCTGCATGGCGCGTCATGCGAGCTATGAGGTCGGGCCCAGATATGCCGCCGGGAAAGCCAGGCGCGTTATGAGTGAGCGGGATGCGCAAAGCGCGTGCCGACACATCATGCAGGACCAGCACCCTGCGCCGATATCGCGCCATATACAGAGCAGCGGTCAGCCCAGCGGGTCCGGCTCCTACGACAATGCAGTCCGCTCTCTCCGCGATCATCCTTTGGGCTTCGCCGAGTTCTTCTTGGCGAAAGCCTTCGCATCGAGATCGACGTTAAGTTCACGTTCCCAGAATCGCAAATTAGCACACAGTTTGAGGAAAGAGTCACAAGGCTTGGCGCCATCAAGCGCAACGAAGCCACCATCGAGTTCCGGCGGAATGCGGGCTTCAGCAAAAAGTGTTAGAGCTGATGGGCTGTGGCCGATGAATTTGCAGTGCGCGTAAGCGTCTGAGACAAAGTCCTTTGCGACTGCGTCCTGAGCGAGCATTATGGCCCCCTCGTCCGATGGAAGGACCGCGACGGCATCGAACAACACCGAAGGGCCCCCGTCGAGTTTGTGCTTTGCAGCCACCAATTCGCCGTTACCCATGGTAACCCCTCCGATCTTTGGCGCGATGACTTCCCAGAGGGCGCTTTGATCCTCTGCCGCTTTAGTCAGCGCTGCAAACGTGCGGGCGTCTGAGCCGTCCGTGAGCAGAATGCCGAGTTTACGGCCCTTGAACGAACCCGGGCCGTTGGCGACAATGCTGAGCGCCGAGGAAGGAGGAAGCTCGAGAGTCGGCTTTGCCGCCACAGCGGCATCAGGTAGCAGCATACCCAGACCCTCAGCCACCGTGACGGCCAGTTTTTCGTCAATATTGCGAAGATGCGAGACAGCGCGCGCGCGGATGTCGGCGCGTTCGCATTTGCTAAGTTCGAACACAAAGGCGTCGCCGAGATGTTTTTGTTCGATCGGCGTTTGGCTGATGAAGAACTGGCGCGCTTGACTGTAATGATCCGCGAAGGTCTCGGACCGGAGACGCTGCTTCACCCCCTCCACTGGCGCTGAGAACGAGTTGAAACCAGTCTTCGGATTTTCGCGCGGCCCTGCCATGGGGCCCCAGCTGTTTGGCTCATAGTTCGCGCGTCCCTTGGGATTGCGCATCGCCATGTGGCCGTCCTGCTGGAAATTCATGACCGGACAACGCGGCGCATTGACAGGTATGTGGGTGAAATTTGGAGTTCCGAGACGCTTCAGCTGCGTGTCGAGATAGGAAAAATTGCGCCCGTGCAGGAGAGGATCGTCGCTGAAATCGATGCCCGGCGGGACGTGTTGCGTGCAGAAAGCCACCTGCTCGGTCTCTGCGAAGAAATTGTCCACGTTCTGATTGAGCGTCAGGGTTCCGATCTTGCGCACCGGCACTACTTCTTCCGGGATCAGTTTGGTGGCGTCAAGGTGGTCGAAATCGAACTTGTCGGCCTGCTCTTGAGTGAACAGCTGAACACCCAGATCCCACTGTGGAAAGTCTCCGGCCTCAATTGCGGTCCATAAATCGCGGCGATGGAAATCCGGATCGGCTCCGTTGATCTTGACCGCCTCGTTCCACAGAACAGATTGCAGCCCCTGCCGCGGCTTCCAGTGAAATTTGACGAAGGTGGATGCGCCGGCCTCATTGACCAGACGGAAGCTGTGGACGCCGAACCCTTCCATAGTCCGGAAAGATCGCGGGATGGTGCGGTCAGACATCTGCCACATGACCATGTGCCAAGCTTCTGGCATCAGTGACGCGAAGTCCCAGAAATTGTCGTGGGCCGACTGCGCCTGCGGAAAAGCCCTATCGGGCTCCTCCTTCACGGCATGCACGAGATCGGGGAATTTAATGGCATCCTGGATGAAGAAGACAGGGATGTTATTTCCGACAAGATCCCAATTACCTTCGCGCGTATAGAATTTGACGGCGAAGCCGCGTACGTCGCGGGCGAGGTCGAACGAACCTGCGCGGCCCGCCACGGTCGAAAAGCGGACGAAAGCCTCGGTTTGTTGACCTACCGACGAGAGTATGTCGGCGCGCGTGAGATCGCCAAGGCTCTCGGTGAGCTCGAATACGCCGCGCGCGCCATAACCGCGGGCATGAACCACGCGCTCGGGAATGCGCTCGTGGTCGAAGTGAAAGATCTTCTCGCGCAAGATGAAGTCTTCCAGCAGCGTTGGTCCGCGCGCGCCGGCCCTAAGGCTATTCTGATCGTCAGCAACGGGGACGCCCTGTTGAGTGGTCAACGTGGCGTTAGCGTCTTCAGTCGTCTGATGGGTTTCACCCCCATTGCCTTGAGGTTCATGATAGCTATGCGGCAAGTCTGCCCCGGCCGGAAGAGCTTCTTTAGCCTTTGCAGTCGTCTCGTTCCTTTTCCCGTCGCCACGCTTGCCGTTCTTCGCCATCTCGTCCTCCTCTCTTGAACTGTCGCTTAATGACTATGCGGCCGAAATCTCTTTCTTCCTGGCGCGCAGCTGTTCGCCGAGCGCCTTGAGGTCCATGTCACTAGCGCGACATTCGGGGAACATTTCCTTTTCCTCCTCCTGAACGTGGTGATCGACATATTCCCCAAGAACTTTGACCTTTGCATCGAATAGTGGCTCAGAAGGCGAACTTGCTTCGATCTGCGCAATCAGATCCTTGGCGCTGGCGTGCTCCACCTCGGCTTCGTCAAGCAAGTCATCGTCGTCGAGCGCCTCATAGGCCGCTGGGTAAAAAATCTCTTCTTCGATCTGGGCATGGACAGTCAGGGCGCGGCATATCTTTCTGGCGAGCGCCTCTCTTTCTTTGTCGCTTTCGGTCTTCTCGTATTGCTCGAACATGGCCTTGACCTCGCGGTGATCGGCTTTGAGCAATGCGATAGCATCCTCGGTCCGCTTCGCGGCTGCAGATGTCCGGCGCGACGCGCGCGAGCCGCTCTTCGGCTTCGACTTTCCTGATTTGCTGACCATTGATCCCATCCTTGCTACTTAGGTTGTCACGAAACTGCGGCTAAGAGCTACGGTTCCCGAAATGTAAGCGGAAAATGTGACAATCCCAGCGATGCGCAGTCAATCTTCTATACTGCGGTGCACAGTGTCATCTATTACCCGTGCGTTGGTAGAGCCCGTGCCGGTGTCGCTGTTCCAAACCATTGAGGTAGGTGCGACGCAGGGTGACGTTGCAATCACCACAGCTCGCCGTCGCGCAAGCACGGCGCCGCGCTGCCAGACCGGATTTCCGGCATCGACAATCGCGAGGGCAAGCAAGGCTCCGCCCACGGGACGAACAAGCGTGTGGACCATATCCCAGGCGCTATCGAGCCAGCTTATCTTGTCCGCGAAGAATTCGACGATTGCGCCGGCCCCGGCAATGCCGAGGACCCAATAGCTGGCCAGTGCATCGAGAGACTGGAGGTGCCCCGGCATGGCGATCCACCCAAGTCGCATGCCCAGTCCCACGGCGAAAATGCAGAGATAGAGCCGCCAACCGGCAAGCAGGCTGATGCTTGCGGCAATGCTGATGATTTCTACTGCACTCATCCCGGTCATCCCTGCTTGGGCTCGAAGAGAGGGATCAGCCCGCCATTGCTAGATTAAGGTTCATGCCCGTTTGCAGAACGGGCTCGCAGAGAAATACCATGGCAATCGCAAGGTGATGAGGCGATTCAGCATCGTCACCGCATGACGATTGTCTCAAAGCCATCATCCAGTCTCCGCGCTCGGGCGGCGCGGGGACTGGTATGCGGCAAGCCAGCGCGTGCAGCCCTGCATCACATTGCTGATGCGAGAGGCCCTTTGCCTTCCTCGGTATAAATCCGGTAAGTTTCACCTCCGGTGCAGTTGGCGACGATTGTACCATCGCTGGCCTGACGTTCAGCCTTCGCTATGCCGTCGCACTTCTGGCCGCTAGCCGTGATGACTTCACGCGCGATGCGCGAGGGCAATCCTTCCGGAGCCGGCTTCATCGCCGCAGCGGGCGCGGCAGGTGCGGTCACGTTGGCTGTCGTTTGTGCCGTCTCTGTCGAAGCATCTGCAGGCTCTTCCGGTTTGGAGTTGCAGGCAGCCAACATCAGGCTGAGGGCAAGCGCAGTTGTGGCTGGTGCTTTCATGACGTTCTCCTGTTCTTTTTGTCTTATGGGACCTCCAGCGTAGATCGTCGGGGATGCAGGTCAACTGTCGAAGAACCGTCGAGCCGCTACGCCAGGGTTCGTGTGCAACGACGGCCATCAAGAGCCTGCACCATGGAATGGCGGCACCGTTGTTGACCTTGGTTATGCCGCTCTTGTTCGCCCAGCTGAGGGTCACGGGATTGTCAGCAGGCCCGTTCACCTCGCGCCCTCCCAACAGCCCACGGCTCTTTCCGGCATCCGGGACAGCGGGCGCATGATGTTCCCAAAGCCCCCTTCTCTCACGCAATGTTAACCTCCTCCCGGCCATGATTGCTTCCACACCTTGCTGACAAAGGAGACGGCGCCAGCGCTGCGGCCAGGCGATCGGTATTCATTATGATTGAGAACCAGAAATTCCGTCCCGCCACGGTCATCGGACCACTCGGTGAACCGCTCACCCTCGATTCGCTGCCGCCAAGAGACACCCGACGCTGGGTCGTGAGGCGTAAGGCCGAAGTCGTTGCTGCCGTCAACGGTGGGCTGCTCACCGTCGACGAAGCCTGCGAGCGCTATGACCTGACCATCGAGGAGTTTGCCGCCTGGCAGCGCGCCGTCGACCGGTCTGGTATGCAGGGGCTGCGGGTCACGAGGCTGCAACACTACCGTGACCTCTATGAGCGCCAGCAGAAATATTGACCGGCGTTTGCATGGCCTAATCTGTCCGGTTAGGCTGTCAGTCGCAGAATAGACAAGGCGTCAAGCAAGGAGTGGATGATGGCGTACAAGATCGATGAAATCGAAGGGATTGGAGCGAAGTACGCCGAACGCCTGCAGGCAGCGGGCATCAAGACCACGGACGATTTGCTCAGCGCCTGCGGCAGCCGCAAAGGCCGCGACGACGTTGCCACGCAAACCGGATTTTCTGCCAGCCAGCTGCTCAAGTGGGCCAACATGGCCGACCTGATGCGGATTTCAGGCGTGGGCGAGGAATATTCCGAACTGCTCGAGGTCGCCGGCGTCGACACGGTCAAGGAACTGGCTACCCGTAATGCCGAGAACCTGGCGGCGAAAATGAAAGAGGTGAACGAGGCGAAGAAGCTCACCCGAGCAGTGCCCGCTGCCTCGCAGGTCCAGAAATGGGTCGATCAGGCCAAGACCATGGATCCCGCGATCAGCCATTGATCGAGGGGCATCGCGTCCGGACACCAGGAAATCGGGAGAGGCCATGAGCGAGAATCCGGCTCAAAAGCAAAGTGTCGAACGCCTGCCTGACCAGCGGTCCTCGATGATCACTGACGAACTGAACAAGGTCCTGACCATGCTGCAGGGCGCATGCCCCAAAGACGCGATCATCAGCTTCGATTTCGATGGCAGGCTACATGTTCATGTCGACGTGCACAGCTTCGAAGACCTGCTCAAAGTCGAGGGGATCCTGCCGATCCTGGGCGGCGGCACCTTTCACGACCTGACGCGCGGGGAAACCCCGCACCGCCCCTTCCACCATCGGCTGAGCGCGATCATCGATCGTTGAAGGCGAACCCCGGCTCGCCCCTACGCAGACAAGCCCGCAAGATATGAACAAAGCCGAGGGCCTGCAGGGCAGATCCTCGGCTTTATCGTGCATCATCGGCAACCGTCGTCAGCGGCGACAGTATCCAGGGTGCGTCATTTGACGATGAAGGTGATCGACAGGATCACCCGCCATTCGCTGACTTTGCCATCGTTGACGGTAACCTTGGTGTCCTTGACCCAGGCGCCTTCGATGTTGTCGATGGTCTCTGCCGCCTTGGCGATGCCGCTGGAAACCGCATCCTCAAAACCCGTCGTCGAACTGGAAATCACTTCGATTACTTTGGCGATAGCCATGGTGTTTCTCCTGAAAATCCCCCGTATGGGTCGCCCCCAGCCTGACGATCAATCCAGAAGTTCGGCCGGAACCTTGCCGCCATTGGCCGCCAGTTCCCGCATGACCTGCTTGTGCAGCCAGATGTTCATTTCTGCGCTACCGTCGAGGGCGCCGGTGTAACCGAGTTCCTGGGCGAGACCCTTGCGCTCGGTGAGGCTGGAATCGAGGCCGAGCAGCTTCATCAGGTCGACAATCGAGGTTCGCCAGTTGAGTTTCTGGTCGGACTTTGCCGCAAGGCCACTTAGGATGGCTTCCACGTCGACTTCGGAAACCGGCTGCGGTGCGACTGGTGTCGGTGCCGCGGGAGCCGCCGCCGTGGTCTGTGCGGGTGCGGGTGCAGCCGGAGCCGCCTCCGCCCTCTTGCCGAAAATGGCGTCCTTGATCTTACCGAAAAAACTCATCGCGCTTCTCCTTGCTCTCTGACATCATCCCGAAACGAGTGTGTGGGAGCCATGTTGCTTTGGCAAGTCATGGGCGATGATCATGACGTCTGTCGTACACGTCTGGCGTCGTTTTAGAACAGGAGGCCGCAGTGAATATTGCAGACATCATGAAACAGACTGGGGCGCTTGATTCCGTATCACGTGAACTGGGTGTCGACCCCGCAACAGCCCGCACCGGAGCAGAGGCGCTGCTTCCCGCCATCCTCGGCGGCTTCAAGAAGCAGGCGCAGCCCGCGCCGGGCGGTCTTGGCGGACTGATCGACATGCTGGGCGGTGCCGGCGGCGGCGGCCTGCTGGAGGCGGTGACCGGCAGTGCTCCGACCCCCGCAGCACCTGGCAATGAAATCCTGGGCCAGATATTTGGCTCAAAGGAGGTCAGCCGGACTGTTGCTGGCCAGGCATCGCAATCGACCGGCATCGATCCTGCGCTGCTCAAGAAGATGCTGCCGCTGCTGGCCATGGCCGTCACCGGGTATCTGGCCAGCCAGAAAGCGGGCGGCGGGGCCAGTGACACCGGACAGGGCGGCGGCCTTGGGGGCATGCTGGGCCAGGTACTCGGCGGCGTGATGGGCGGCGGTCAAGGCGGAGCGGCGCAAAGCGGCGGTCTTGGTGGTCTTGCGTCGCTGATCGACCTCGACGGCGATGGCAATCCACTCGACGACATTCTGGGCATGGCAGGACGGCTCGGCCGCTGACACGGGCGGCGCAGCCTACTGGTCTCATGGCGCCACACAAGCGAAAGGGGGAGAGCCAATGATACGCAAATTCGCAGCCGAATTCGTCGGCACATTCTGGCTGGTATTCGGAGGCTGCGGTTCGGCCGTCCTGGCCGCCGGATTTCCGGAGCTCGGCATCGGGTTCACCGGTGTCTCGCTGGCCTTCGGCCTGACGGTCCTGACAATGGCCTATGCAGTCGGCGGGATTTCCGGCGGCCATTTCAATCCCGCGGTTTCGCTCGGGCTGGCGCTGGCCAATCGGTTCTCGTGGAAGGAGCTGATCCCGTACTGGATT
The DNA here is from genome assembly GCF_003248505.1 of Sphingobium sp. Lineage (GTDB taxonomy): Bacteria > Pseudomonadota > Alphaproteobacteria > Sphingomonadales > Sphingomonadaceae > Sphingobium. The sequence continues at coordinate 17,653 of NZ_QFOA01000076.1, read as the reverse complement.
GCTCAGGTGGTAGGCGCGGTTGCCGCCGCAGTCGTGCTCTACGCCATCGCCTCGGGCAAGACCGGGTGGAGCGCCGGCGGTTTTGCATCGAACGGCTTTGGCGACCTGTCCCCCGGCGGCTACTCGATGCAGGCAGCCCTGCTGATCGAGATCGTTCTGACGGCAGGGTTCCTGATCGTCATTTTGGGGGCGACATCAAAGGCGGCCCCTTCAGGCTTTGCGCCGATCGCGATCGGCCTGGCGCTGACCCTGATCCACCTGATCTCGATCCCCGTCACCAATACCTCGGTCAATCCGGCCCGGTCCACAGGCGTGGCCATCTTCGCCGACACCGCGGCCCTGGGCCAATTGTGGCTGTTCTGGGTCGCCCCTCTTGTGGGTGCGGCGATCGGCGCCTTGATCTGGCGGGTCATGCTGTCACCTGGCGAAGCACCGGAAAACATCGGCAACGATCAATTCGTGGACGTCAGCGTGACGCACCTGGAAATCCGCAACTGAGGAGGAAGAGACTATGGGTTGGATCATTGCACTGATCGTGGGCGGCATCGCCGGCTGGCTCGCCAGCAAGGTGATGAACCGTGATGCCTCGATGGGCATTTTCTGGAATATCGTTGTCGGCTGCATCGGCTCGCTGATCGGCAATGCGGTTGCCGGACCACTGCTCGGCATCAGCGGCAGTGTGCAGGAATTTTCTCTGACCGGGCTGATCATTGCCTTCGTCGGCGCCGTGATCCTGCTCGGGATCGTCAACATGGTGCAGCGCAGGAATATCCGCTGAACCAGGCGGACTTTCGGGTGGGGTGCGCCTCACCCGAACATCCGTCACGTTTTCCGGCTGAGCCCGAATGCCTGCGATTGTGCGGGTGGGCGATGTGCCGCCCTTACCTTATTCCTGATTTACTTCCATGATCCGCAAGGCCCGCTGCTTTCCGGCACGATCGGGCCATGAAATTGACTGCCCCGGTCTCAGGCCGAGCAATCCAGCCCCAACCAGCGACAGGATCGAAATGCGTCCCGCTTCGATGTCGGCAGCTTGAGGGTAGACAAGTTGCAGCGTGCGCTCGGCGTCACTCGCCTCGTCAACAAACTTAACGATCGATTGCATGGCGACGACATCCCCCGGCAGCCGGGAATCCTGCACAACCTTGGCGCGGTTGATCTCGGCGAGGAGCAGTTCGGCCACCTGCGGCAGCCGCTCTTCCGCCTCGATGGCAAGATTACCGATCCGTTCCGCGTCGGTTTCACGAATCTGGATCGGTGGCCGGGCCCGGGCCTTGCGATGGGTGGTCATGGTGTTCTCCGTCAGCGCCGGTCATGCAGGCGCGGTGCGCTGGAAAAGCGCGATGTAAAGGCTGATGCTCGGTTTTGCCCCGGACTGCGCCGGACGTGGCTCTCGCTGTCCGGGGCTATTGGCCCACGAGAAGCGAACTCGCATGGCAGCGCTGACGCTGACGTGTGGCAAACCGGTACATGACACGATAATGGCTGCAAGCGATCCTCAAGTCAAACCAGGTGTCACGCCCGATCAGTGCAGCAGCGCCTTTTGCAGGCCATTTGCCACGCAATAAGCGTTGTTCGGAGCGAGGGCGACATGCAGCCCGGTGGCCTGGGCCAATGCCGGCCGAACAAGATTGATGGCTGCACTGCCGCCGGTCATGACAATGCCGTCATCGTGGATATCACGACTGAGCTCGGGCGATATGTCACCCAGCATGTTCACAACCATCCTGGTGATGCCGGCAACATGCTTTTCGACCACGGGGAGCAGATCACCTATCGGCAGTTCCAGGGCTGCGGGTAATCCGTTCACGAGGTCGCGTCCCTTGAACCGGGTCCTGGCGGCAGGGGCTGCCTGATCCTGGAGCATCCTGACGATGTCGCGTTTCGCGTGTTCAGCAGTGTTCATGCCGATAAGGAACTTGTGCTGAAAATGGAGATGATCGGCAATCGCGCGATCAAGCGCATCGCCTCCACCGCGTAGGGATGCGGTCGCGCAGGTTCCGCCCAGTGACAGGACGGCCGCCTCCGTCGTACCGGCACCGCATTCCACGATCATGGAGCCGCGGGGATGATCGACATGAAGGCCTGCTCCCCACGCGGCAGCCAAGGGTTCCGTCAACAGTTCGACAGCTCCCAGACCAGCATCGCTTGCCGCGGTGAGCAGCGCGCCACGCTCTGCGTTGGTAGCGTCAGCTGGCACTCCGATGATTGCGCGAAAGGAGCGGAGCCTGCGCTGGCCGACACTCGATCGCACGGCATAGGCCAGATAGTCGCGGGCCGCCGCGATATCGCAAAGCACTCCGCGATGCAGAGGGCGCACGATCCGCAGGTCTCCGGATGCACGCTCCTGCATGGGGCCGACGGCAGCTCCGGCAGTGACCAGTTCACCGGCATCGACGCGCCCCGCGAAGCAGCAGAGCGACGGCTCATCGAACAGGACACCGCCATCAGCCGACACCACCCGCGTATTGGCCGTGCCAAAATCAATCGCGAAATCGGCCTTGCCAGCGCCGGGAAACAGTCTTCTCATCTCGGCCCGATAGCAGTTGCTCCAGGGGAAGTCTCCCGAGAGCTTCCAACCTCCTGTTGCGGGCTCAGAAATCCGAATCCTATCCCTGCCTTCGGCCTTCCTTCATTCAACTGCAAAGTCGATGGGCCAGCTTGATTTGACATACGTGAACCCAGTGGCCGGACTATCAATTATCCAGGCTTCACGCCGCGCCGGAAAAGATGTCACAACAACTCGAAGCTGTCAGCACGGGCTATGTCCCACACGTTCTTGTAGAAACTGGAGTGACAGCTTCCGCTTAGCAATTCTCCTTCGGCCAGGAAGGTGTGAAGTTGCGAAAACAGGCGGACCTCGGTCTGACTGACCCGACGCACCAAGTGATGCGGACCGATCTGGCTGGGATGATCGAGGCCTGCGGCGGCCAGCATTTCCGCCAGCGCATGAAGCGTATTCCTGTGAAAATTAAACACGCGTTCGGCCTTTTCGGGCACCACCAGGGCGCGCTGGAGCAGCGGATCCTGCGTCGCGACGCCGACGGGACAACGGTTGGTATTGCAGGACAGCGATTGAACGCACCCCAGAGCGAACATAAACCCTCGCGCGGCATTCACCCAGTCGGCACCCAGGGCGCGCGTCGCAGCGATGTCGAAGGCGCTGACTATCTTTCCCGCAGCGCCGATCCTGATCCTGTCGCGCAGGCCCGTGCCGACCAAGGTGTTGTGCACAAAGAGCAGGCCTTCCCGCATGGGCATGCCGAGATGATCTGAAAACTCGAGAGGCGACGCGCCTGTCCCGCCCTCTGCACCATCGACCACGACGAAATCAGGCAGGATGCCTGTGTCCATCATGGCCTTGACCATACCCATGAATTCCCACGGCTGGCCAATGCACAGCTTGAACCCGACAGGCTTGCCGCCGGAAAGCTGCCTGAGCTCCGCGATAAAGGCCATCAACTCGTTCGGCGTGGAAAAGGCACTGTGCCGGGCGGGAGAAACGCAGTCCTGGCCCATTGGCACACCGCGGGTCTGGGCGATTTCTTCTGTGATCTTGCTGGCCGGCAGAATTCCGCCGTGGCCAGGTTTGGCGCCCTGGGTGAGCTTGATCTCGATCATCTTGACCTGCGGATCTGTGGCTTTCTCCTCAAAGGCTCGTTGATCAAAGGCGCCATCGGCGTTCCTGCAGCCAAAATACCCGCTGCCGATTTCCCAGATCAGATCGCCGCCATGGTGCCTGTGGTGCGGACTGATACTCCCCTCGCCGGTGTCATGGGCAAAGCTTCCAAGCTTTGCGCCCTGGTTCAGTGCTAGAATGGCGTTGGCACTCAGCGATCCGAAGCTCATCGCCGAGATGTTCAGGATTGATGCTCGGTAGCTTTGCCTGCAATCGCCCCCGCCAATGTCGACGCGGAACGTGGCGGGATCACCGGGGGGCACCGGGCGGTTCGAATGCCCGATAAATTCATAGCCGTTTTCATAGACATCGAGCTGGGTGCCAAATGCGCGCTCGCTGCTTTCGTTCTTCGACCGCGCGTAGACCAATGACCGTTGGCTCCGGGAAAACGGCAGCTGCTCATGGTCATCCTCGATCAGATATTGACGTATCTCTGGACGAATGTCCTCGAAGAGCCAGCGCATGCGGCCAATGATTGGGTAATTGCGCCGGATCGAATGGACCGGCTGCGCGAGGTCAAACAGGCCAATCAGGGCCAAGGCCCCCGAAATTGCAAAAACGGAGACGGCCCAAGCCGCAGGGAGAAAAGCACCAGAGACAACAGCCGCAAGAAGGGCGCAGCCAAAGACCGAGAAACGTTTCAAGAACAATGCAAAGCTCCGTCAGCACGACCACAATTGCCAGCACGGTAGCACGTCTATCGAAAAGTCGGTCACTCTCGCTTATGCACGCAAGCAGTAGCCCACCCCAGCGTCGGACCCAGGAAATTTCAATGACCAAGATTGATGAAAAGCTTGAACCCATCCTCGCCGAGGTGCTGCGCCGCAATGCCGGCGAAACCGAGTTTCACCAAGCCGTCATCGAGGTGCTGGAAAGTCTCGGGCGCGTGATCGCCAAGAAGCCCTATTATGCCGATCATGCCCTGATAGAGCGTCTATGCGAGCCTGAACGTCAGATCATTTTCCGCGTGCCATGGGTTGACGATCAGGGCCAGGTGCAGATCAATCGTGGCTTTCGCGTCCAATTCAACTCCGCGCTCGGCCCCTACAAGGGTGGCCTGCGGTTCCACCCTTCGGTCAACCTCGGGATCATCAAGTTCCTTGGGTTCGAGCAGATCTTCAAGAATGCGCTTACAGGACTGCCGATTGGTGGTGGCAAGGGCGGCTCGGATTTTAATCCTCGTGGACGCTCCGATGGCGAGGTCATGCGTTTTTGCCAGTCATTCATGACTGAATTGCAACGACATCTGGGCGAATACACCGATGTGCCTGCTGGCGACGTAGGCGTTGGCGGGCGCGAGATCGGTTACCTCTTTGGCCAGTTCAAGCGCTTGACAAATCGGTACGAAGCCGGGGTGCTGACCGGCAAGGGGCTGGTCTACGGCGGCTCACGGGCGCGGGACCGAAGCCACCGGGTTCGGGGCAACCTATTTCGTCTCGAGCATGCTCGCTACCAAGGGCATGGATTTCGAAGGCCGCAAATGCGTGGTGTCGGGTTCCGGCAACGTGGCAATCTACACGATTGAAAAGATCCGGCAGTTCGGCGGCATTGTCATCGCCTGCTCGGACTCCAATGGCTACATTGTCGATGAAAGCGGCATCGATCTCGATCTGGTCAAAGAGATCAAGGAGATTCGCCGCGAACGGATCTCGCAATATGCGCGCAGGAAAGGCAACGGCACCCATTACATTGAGGGCGGTTCGATCTGGGAAGTTCCGTGTGATGTTGCCATGCCATCGGCTACGCAGAACGAGTTGACCGGCAAGGATGCACGCACACTGGTCAAGAACGGGGTGGTGGCTGTGGGCGAAGGGGCGAACATGCCCTGTACGCCCGATGCCGTCCGCGTCTTCCAGGGCGCGGGAGTGCTGTTTGGGCCGGGCAAGGCGGCCAATGCCGGCGGAGTTGCGACTTCAGCCCTGGAAATGCAGCAGAATGCCTCGCGCGGCTCAGGATGACTCATTGATGATGGGGTTGCAGCTGAGCTCGCCGGTGTTGCAGCATTCAGGGGGCGATGGTCGCTAGCAAGATGTGTTAGCAACCTACTGGAGAAATCCCCGCTCTGCCACGAATTGAGAGGAAGGGGTTGCAGGGTCTTTTTGCGTGAATGAGAGAGACTATCTTGGGTCGGACGCGCGCGCCCGCTCGATATTCTCCGCAATCGACTCTGCGGTGAGAGCAGTTGGCGAAGCGGAACGGCGCGTATCCAAAAGTCAGATCGGGTTCTATCGGAAGTACCCATTTGCCGCTGTTTGGCGGCCGAACCAATATCTCAGCGGAAGCCATCCACCGCTGGTTTTGAGCATTTTCCTACAGCGAAGAGACCGATCTCTGCGCTGGAAGGAAATAGTCGAGCCCAAGCCAGGTCGCTTCACTCATCACCTGGAGATCAATGGCGCAACAGAAGTCGACCACCAGGTTCGGGAGTGGCTACGGGAGGCATGCACATCTGCTACGTGACTGATCAGAGCCAGAAGATGACAGTTGCGGCGATGCATATGGCGGAAACGAAGGTGTGGGCGCATCGGTCATAGTGGGTGTGGATGCGACGACAGTCCTTGACCAGCGACATACCGGTCCAGACGGAGCGCTTCATTGCCATCTCCAGGACAGGAAAGTGGAGAGGATGTGGACGGAGGCAAGCACGGCGAAGGCGAGCGCGATCGGCAGGCGAATTGTCCGCCATTTGCGCACCAGTCTGGCGGCAAGGCTGTCCCAGAATAGCCGCTGTTCGATGTCCTTGTCGGTCAGCCCTGCATCGTGACGATCAGCTTTCGTCTGCTTCATCCAGCGCTGCGAACGCTGCACGAGGTTTCGAAGGTGAGCAGGCTGATCCCCATCCTACTGGATCCTGAGCCGAAGCGGGGTCGGATCTGATCGTAACATCTTTCTATTATGACCTTCCAGGTCCGGTTTTGCCATGACCGGGGTCAAAGCCCACCTATTCGAGCCGGCCTCAACGCGCGCAAAATCGAACAGGTCGGCAATCGGGGAAATAATCTGCGTTGCCAGCAGGATGATGGTCACCAGCCCAAGGACTGTGGCGAGCGTCGGATTTACCCTGAGGACGGCCGCAGTGATTGACGCGCTGAAGCGGCGATTGATCAGGATCAGGCTCGTGATTGCGAGAACGAGCGCAAGAAAGGCAGTGGAACGGAGCTGTTCCTCGCCCATGCCGGACTCCCAGAAATACAGTGTCAGCCCCCCGGTAGCGCCAAATGTAACGCTGCCCTGAAGAACCGACCAGCCGACCAGCCAGCGCGAAAACAATGGTGTATCCGGTCCGCGCGGCGGTCTGGCCATGACATTGCGCTCGTCCTCCTCGGCCTCGAAGGCGAGCGAACAGACCGGATCTATGATCATCTCCAGGAAAGCGATATGGATGGGCCCCAGCAACAAGGGCATGCCGGTCAGCAGCGGAAGCAGCGCCAGGCCAGCGATCGGAAGATGCACGGCCACGATGAAGCCCATTGCCTTTCGCAGGTTGTCATAGATTCGCCGTCCCATACGGATGGCCTTGACGATCGAGCCGAAGTCATCATCGAGCAGCACGATGGCCGACGCCTCGCGGGCAACATCGGTGCCGCGTCCGCCCATGGCGATGCCGATATGTGCCGCCTTGAGCGAAGGCGCATCGTTTACGCCGTCGCCCGTCATGGCGACGATTTCTCTCGATGCCTTCAACGCCTCGACGAGACGTAGTTTCTGTTCCGGCATGATGCGCGCACAGACGTTGACCGAGCCGATGCGCTGCCTGAGGTCGTCTTCAGACATGGCCGCCAGGTCTTCGCCCGTCAGCACATTGTCGGCATCTATCCCTGCCTGCCGCGCGATGGCGCGGGCAGTCTGCGGGTAATCGCCGGTGATCATGATGATGCGGATGCCGGCCTCGCGGCAGTGGCGCACGGCATCGGGGACCGAAGCGCGCAGGGGATCGGCAAGGCCGACCAGGCCACGGAAAGTGAAGCTGAAGGCTCGCTGTGATTTCGGCAGTTCAGCGCCGGACCAGCGCGCATCGGCAACGCCCAGCACCCGCAATCCCTTGCTGGCCATGGCATCGATGGTGTCCTTCAGCCTCGCCTTCTCGTTTCCGGTCATACCGCAAAGTTCGGCGACCGCTTCAGGCGCGCCTTTCGTGGCGATGATCCGTTCCTCGGCCGTATCCGGGTTGCCCCACACATGCGACATCGCCAGCAGGGCGGGGTCGAGCGGATAGTGATGGTCCAGTGTCCAGCCAGCGTTCTGGCGCACCCTCACGGTTTCCGGCGCGTGTTCATCACCGAGTTCGTGGAAGGCCACTTCCATGGGGTCCAGCGGCTGCTGGGCGCTGGCCAGAATGCCGAACTCGGCGAGAAGGTGGAATTCGTCCTCCAGCAGGAGTTTCTGCTGATCGTCATGCAGCAGGATGCGGCCGTCAGGGAGACGCAGTTCGGCTATCCGCATCCGGTTCTGCGTCAGCGTGCCGGTCTTGTCGGTGCAAAGGGTCGTGGCAGCACCCAGTGTCTCGATCGCTGCCGCCCGGCGGGTCAGCACCCGGTTGCGAGACATGCGCATGGCGCCCATCGCCATGAAGATGGTGAGCACCACCGGGAATTCCTCGGGCAGCATCGACATGCCGAGCGCTATCCCGGCCAGTGCGGCCTCCAGCCAGCTCCCGCGAAACAGTCCGTAAAGAAGGACAACGAGCACGCTGGCCGCAGCGCCCGTCGCCGCAAACCACAACACCAACCGGCGCGTCTGCTGCCTGAGGCGGGGCGCTTCGGTTTCAAGCGTGGAGAGAACACGGCCGATGCGACCGATCTCGCTGGCAAGACCTGTTGCGGTGACGGCGCAAAGCCCCGTCCCGCGCACGACCAGCGATCCCGAATAGACGAACGGCAGGTCGTCTCCACCCGGACGCGCCATGGCCGTTGGCGCATCAGCCCCGCAGGCGGTCTTGCGGACGGCAACGGATTCCCCGGTCAGCAGCGATTCGTCGAGATGAAGCCCGTCATTTTGCGTGATCCATCCGTCGGCGGGCACCCGATCGCCTTCGGCCAGCACCACGAGATCGCCACGCGCCACCTCCCGCCCGGCGATGCGCTTCCTTGCCCCATCGCGGATGACGAGAGCCCGCGGACTGGTCAGATCGCGCAGAGCTTCGAGCGCCCGTTCGGTGCGGGTTTCCTGGACGACAGTGATGAGGATCGAAAGCCCGGCGAACGCAACCAGGATCAGGGCTTCCTGAAGGTCGCCCAGGGCCATGTATAGGAGGCCCGCCCCGATCAGCATCGCCAGCATGGGTTCGCGCAGGACATCAAGGATAATGCGCGCAAATGTGCGCTGCCCGGTACGCGGCAGTTCATTGTAACCTTCCGTCCTCAGGCGCTCGGCGGCCTCGGCGTCGCTCAATCCGGAGAGCGAAGCCTGGCTTGGCTGTTGCCCCGAGATTTCAGGATTCGTCATAACTCTCGGGCCTTGCTTGCAACCGGAATTGCCGGACTTGATCTGGGTTGCGATTCCTCAAGACGATCAGACCACCGTCCCGAAGATCGTTCCGATGCCTGCCGTCAATGCCATGGCTAGAGCGCCCCAGAAGGTTACGCGCAGGGTGGCCCTCACGACCTTGGCTCCGCCAGCGCGCGCGCCGATGCCCCCGAGAAGAGCCAGAAAAATCAGCGAGGCAATCGAGACGCCCGCCACCAGCAGGGAGCGCGGCATCAGCAAGACCATGGCGAGCGGCATGGCAGCGCCAGCGGCGAATGTCGCTGCAGAGGTTAGCGCCGCCAGGATCGGGCGAGCTGCGGTCATCTCCGAAATGCCAAGTTCGTCGCGCGCATGGGCACCGAGCGAGTCCTTTGCCATCAGCTGGATAGCCACCTGTCGGGCGAGGTCTGCATCGACACCACGGTCCATGTAGATGCGTGTCAGTTCCTCGCATTCGTAATCCGGCTGGCCGGCTAGCTCTGCCTGCTCGCGGGCGAGATCGGCTTGTTCGGTGTCCGATTGGGAACTGACGGAAACATATTCGCCCGCAGCCATGGACATGGCCCCGGCGACGAGGCCGGCGACGCCTGCGATCAGAACCTCGGAGGTGGCGGTGGATGCCGCTGCCACGCCTACGATTAGACTGGCCGTCGAAACGATCCCGTCATTGGCCCCGAGAACAGCCGCCCGCAACCAGCCGATGCGCGAGACGAGATGGCTTTCCGGGTGTAGGTGAAGTCGGGACACCGGTGTTTCTCCTGACATTGACGTTAAACTTAATTGCAAAATATTGATCGGTATCCGGTAGATTGAATCGTGTCCGCCCTGAACAATCCGAATAGAAAGGCAGAGGCGGCACGAGACATCACGGCCCGATGTCGTCTACATCGCTCCTGAACTGCTTGCCGGCATCTTTGCCAAAGCCAAGCGCCTCTGCAACGGCAACATTCCAGCCGTAGGGATCTGTCCGGTACGTCACCTGGTTGGCCTGGCTCACATAGACGGTGCGATAGAGCAGCCTGACGGGTATCGCTTCGGGGAACCTGACGTAAGCGATCTTGCCGCTCGCACGCGCCCTGGACCATTGGTCGGCGATACCCTGCTGTTCAGCGAGCATTTGGGCAAAACCCAGCGCGTCACTGACGCGGACGCAACCATGGCTCAATTGACGCTGGTGCTTGTCGAACAGCGTTTTTGCGGGCGTGTCGTGCAGATAGATTGCCAGGCTGTTTTGCAGGTCGAACTTGACGAGGCCAAGCGAGTTGCGGGGCCCGGGCCCTTGAACGATCCAGCCGTTGCGCCAGCTCATGTTGTTGCGCCGGAAATAGGCTGCACTTTTTCCGGCCAATTCCCCCCTCTGGATCGATTTCGGCACCGTCCATGTGGGATTGGCAACGAGGCGGAACATGGAAGTGGATATTTGCGGCGTTTCCTTGCCCGGCTTGCCGACGACGACGTTGCGCTGATCGACCAGTTCGCCATCGCGGAAATAGCTCAGTTCAGCCGCCGCAGTATTCACGTCGATGCGTGTCGCCGGTGGCTCGCGTGTGAGCCAGCGCAATCGTTCCATCGCCACCGCAATCGACCGCGCATGGTCGCCAGGCCGCACATTGAGAATGGATAAAGTATCGACGCCGATGACACCGTCATCCCTGATGTCGTAGTCGTGCTGGAAGGCCTTCACGGCCCTTACGATACCTACGGTGTAAAGGGTGCCATCTACGGCCTGCGATGGCGAGGCCTCGGTCGTCACCGGCATAGCCAGGTAGCGATGTTCCACGAGCGCCGTCACGATCCGCGGGATCCGTGGATCCCGGTCGCCTGGATGGATCAGGTCTCCGCTGGCAATCTGCGCGACGTTCTCCTGGGACGCTGCCTTTTGCTGCTGCAGGTAGGTGTCCGCCAAAGCGCGATACTCAGGGGTATCCGGCGCGAGGCTATCCAGCCATGCATCCACCCGGCCAGCCCGAACCGCTGTGGCCAATCCTGATGCGAGATCTACCTCAGGGCGAGGATGGGTGTATATGGTGTGGAGCTTCGCTGGATCAGCGACACCGCGAGCCAGCGCGCCTGCGAACATCAGGGCAGCACTGGTCAGGGCAATCTCGCGCGCTGGGGCGGATAGCTTCGATAATTCCGGGTGAAAATGCACGCGGTCCAGGCCGTGGTCCGCCCGCTTTCCAAGCGCGGCCCTCAATGCCTGCTCTGCACGCGGCGACCAAATGGCCGCCCAGCCGGCCTTTTCGTAGAACTCGCGGACTTGTGTGTCCTGCGCCTCTGCCTGCAATTCCGCAGCTGGAATGCTCGGGGGGAGCTCAGAAAGTTCTGATTGAGCCTCAGGTTCCCTTGTTTTGCTTACCTCTGGACCGCTGCAACCGGCAGTCAGCACAAGGACCACCGGAAAAATATGTTTTAGTTTCAAAGGCACGGGCGGTCATCTTCCAAGCTTGATGGCGTAAGCGCCGATACATCCGTGCTCTACCTCGCCAGTTCAATTGATGCGCTTATTGGAACCTCACTGTCCCGAAAAGAATTGCATGGAGCCAGTCGCGATGAAGCGTTGGTGCCAGGATAGGGCTTCGCCCAGCAAGGCGGGCGAGTGCTTACCATAGGAATCGCGCAGTGCCCGCTCGTAATAATCGGCGAGCATTGCCCTATAGTCAGGGTGAACGCATTTCTCGATAACGAGCCGGGCACGCTGCTTTGGCGCAAGCCCGCGCAAATCGGCCAGGCCACGTTCAGTCACGATCACCTGCACATCCTGATTGATGTGATCGACATGGCTGACTTGCGGCACAATCGTCGAGATCGCCCCACCCTTGGCGGTCGAAGGCGCCATGAAGATCGAGATATAGGCATTGCGGGCAAAATCGCCCGAACCGCCGATACCGTTCTGGATCGCCGATCCCATGACATGGGTGGAATTGACGTTGCCGTATATATCCGCCTCGATCATGCCGTTCATGGCGATGCAGCCGAGCCGCCGGATCAGTTCTGGATGATTGCTCATTTCCTGCGGGCGCAGGATGATCCGTTCTCGGTAGCGGTCCATATCGGCATTCAGTGCGTGTGCGGCCTCCGGGCTGAGCGAAAACGCGGTCGACGATGCCATCCGCAGCTTGCCCGCAGTGAGCAGGTCGAGCATTCCGTCCTGCAAGACCTCGGTATAGGCAGTCATGTTCTCGAACGGACTGTCGATCAGGCCGGTCAGCACGGCGTTAGCGATGTTGCCGACGCCCGATTGCAGCGGCAGCAGGTTGGCCGGAAGCCGCCCCTTCGCCACTTCATGCGCGAAGAATTCCAACAGGTGCCCGGCGATCAGCAACGCGCTCTGGTCGGGCGCCTTGAACGCCTGATTGCGATCAGGCGTGTCGGTTTCGACAATGGCGACGATCTTGGCAGGATCGCAGCGAAAGGTGGGCTGGCCGATCCGGTCATCTGGCCTGATCAGCGGGATCGGCACGCGGTGCGGCGGCAGGGCCGTTCCATAATAGATGTCGTGCATTCCCTCGAGCGCCGGGTTCTGCCAGCGATTGACCTCAAGGATGATCTGGTCTGCGCGGTCCAGCCAGGTCTTGTTGTTGCCCACTGACGAGGCGGGGACAAGCGAACCGTCTGGCAGGATCGCGGTTACTTCGACCAGCGCGGTATCCAGCGGGCCGAGGAAGCCCTGCCACGCCATCGGCGCGACCTGGCTAAGGTGCATGTCGAAATAGTTCATTTCGCCGCGGTTGATCTGTCCGCGGGCAATCGGATCGGAATTGTAGGGCAGGCGAAAGTCGATGCCCTTGGCCTTGGCCAGAGCGCCGTCCAGCTCGGGACCGGTGGAAGCGCCGGTCCACACGCTGATCGAGAAGGGATCGCCGGCATCGTGCGCCGCCTCGATCCGCCGCGCCAGCGCCAGCGGAACTGCCTTGGGATAGCCGGAGCCGGTAAAACCGCTCATGCCCACCGTGGTGCCCGGCGCGATCAGCAGGGCGGCGGCATCGGCACCCATCACTCGCGATTGGAGCGCGACGTTCGCAATGCGTGAACTGGTCAATTCGCAATCTCCGTTGTTGTTGGTCAGGCGCAGCTGCGTAGGTGGCAGTTCATGGTCGATCAACGCCGTTTTCAGATGACGCAGGCCAAGCCAGCAAAGTTGGGAAAGTCCGCGTTAGAGCCCGTCGCTAAATAGATCGATTGGGGATTTGCGATCAGCTCTTTTGAATATGATGCAACGATATGGACCTCTGAGGGAATGATAAAGCGTGATGGGCGTTGAACGATGAGCGCAAAAATCCGGCGCCTGCATCGTTGTGGCGCCGGGCCAGTGCGCGGGCATTTCGCCGACTATCCTGGATATATTAAATGGCAGCCTGCAACCGCACAGCAACGGCACAATGCCCGTCATGCGATTTGCCCCTGGGAGCCCAAAGAAGTAATGCTTTGGCAATGACATGCCTTGCAGACTCGGCGTCCGTCGGGATGCAACGCGCCTTACAGGTTTGCCGAAACCTCACATGCATGGATACGCGGGTGCGCAACCTACTTCCGATCATCATTCCCGCAATGCTTCTAGGCGCTTGTGATCGTCAGGAAGATACCCGGAACGGCAGCAGCGCATCGGCAGTGGATGACCGGCCTGCGGACTCACCGACGGCTCAAACCGCGAAGCGCCCGGATGCGCTTTGGGTCTTGCAGCCAAGCGCTGAGGCCAGTGTACTGGTCTTGCAGGCACAAACCGGCAACCCGATCCTGTCTCTCACTTGCCCTTCGGGAGGAAACCGGCTGCAAGTCAACGTGCCCGGTTTCACGCCGACCGGCAGCGAGGAGCGGCTGTCATTTGGCAGTGGCGGCGAAGTGGAAGCGCTTGTCGCAGATTTCCGCGGCGATCGCCGGCTTGGCGGCGTCAGCGCGGCGGGAGCGGTTCCGGCTAACCTCGCGGCGCTCGTGGGCGGCCCGGTCTCGGCAAGCTATGGCTCCCAGACCAGTGGTCCCCATCCTGCTGTGCCCGAGGACGTTGTCGGGTCGTTCGTCGCCGGCTGCCGCAACCGGGCAGCAGTGGGGACACCGCGCGCGGGAATGCCAGGCCGAACGGTCAGCCCCTGCCTCGTTCAGGACGGCCGGGAACTTTCGGCACAGCCCATGCGCGCAATCGGCACCGAACCATTCTGGGCCGCGCGAATCGAAGGTCGCTGCGTCACTTATTCCCACCCGGAGGATCAGCCCGGCACCCGGCTCTGGACCCGGTACACGGCAACGCAGCTTGGTGGCATGTGGACGGGCGCGCTTGACGGTCGACCGTTCGTATTGCGGACCCGTAAGACACCCAGCTGTTCGGACGGCATGTCGGACAAGAGCTACCCTGTGGCCGTTGAGCTCCTGGTCCATGACGAGCTGCGGAAGGGCTGCGCCGAACCGATGTGAGGTGGGATTGCTGTTTCTGAACTATGCAATCGGCAAAAAAAAGCGGTTCGCCAGACCAAGTCCAGGAACCGCTTTGAAAGTCAGGAACACGCAGCACAAAAGCCACGAGCCCTTCGGGTCGCGCTTTCCCGCTTACATCCTTTCTGGATTTGCGATTGTATGGATTCGACTGATGCAGAAAAAATCGTGACGTGATTTGCCAATCCGTCATTGTTGGCAGGGCGAGTGGATGCAACCGGCGGACACATGCCTCCGGCCAGCATTCATCCGGATGCATGGCCGCGAACAAGTCGGCAAACCCCAGCGCAGACGGCTACCTCAAGACCCGGGAACGAGGATTGCGGAATTGCTCCGCAGAGCCTCAACGAAAGCATCCATGACTGCCCGCACCCGCGGCATGTGGCGCGTATCGACATGCACACCGAGCCAGATATCGGTTTGACCAAGGTCAATGGATTCATGCGGATGGACGCATATGCGCATTGGCATGATCCCCCGCTCCTCCCTCGAAGATCTGCTGGCGGCCCTGTCCGAACCGACACGGCTCGCCGCGCTTCAGGTCGTTTGGGACGGGCAGGAGCATTGTGTGTGCGAGCTGATGGATCGTCTCGGCGCATCGCAATCGCGCATGTCGCGCCATATGACGCGGCTCAGGACCGCCGGATTGCTCACGGATCGGCGAGACGCCCAGTGGGTGCGCTATCGCCGCAACCCCGATATCCCTGAGGCATGGGTCGCCATCATTGATGCCGTGCTTGCGGCAAGGCCTGCGGTGATCGCCGCCCAAATGAAAGTTGCATGACATGCCCACGCAGGGCCTTCCCCTCAAGCGATCGACCGGTGCCTGGATCGGCGGCATCGCCCTCGCCGTGGCAATCTGGTTCGCGCTTTACCGGCAACTCCAGCCCTTTTCGCGCTGGGCAGTGGTGCAACTGCCAATCCCGCAAGGCAGCGCGCTCGCCTCGTCGGTGGAATTCTTCATCTATGATACGCCCAAGGTGCTGATGCTCCTGGCGCTCGTCGTCTTCGCAATGGGCGTGGTCCGCAGCTTCTTTTCGCCCGAACGCACGCGTGCGATCCTTGCGGGCAAGCGCGAAGGGCTTGGCAATGTCGCCGCTGCCGGGCTCGGCATCTTCACGCCGTTCTGCTCGTGCTCAGCCGTGCCGCTGTTCGTCGGCTTCGTCTCCGCAGGCGTGCCGCTTGGCGTCACGTTCTCCTTCCTGATCGCCGCGCCAATGATCAACGAGGTCGCGCTTGGCCTGCTCTTCGCGCTGTTGGGGTGGAAGGTCGCCCTGACCTATCTCGCCTTCGGCCTCATGATTGCGATTGTCTCGGGCTGGGTCATCGGACGCCTCCAT
Organism: Sphingobium sp.; assembly: GCF_003248505.1. GTDB lineage: Bacteria > Pseudomonadota > Alphaproteobacteria > Sphingomonadales > Sphingomonadaceae > Sphingobium. Next base: position 1,741 of record NZ_QFOA01000076.1, on the reverse strand, counting down.
CTCGAAGGCTGGCTGGAGGAGTGGGTCCGCAATATTCGCGCAGGCGACGTCGATCTCCAGCCCGACGAACTGACCTGGTTCGACCGGTTCGAGGCTGGTTGGGACGCGGTCAAGGAGATCGTCGGCAAGGTCTGGTACTGGATCATCACCGGGATCGCGGTCGGCGCCTACATCCACGGTTATGTCCCTGCCGAATTGCTGTCGCGGATCATGGGCGCTGACGCCTGGTGGTCGGTGCCTGCGGCAGTGCTGCTCGGCGTGCCGATGTATTCGAATGCCGCCGGCATCATCCCCGTCGTCGAGGCCCTGCTCGGCAAGGGCGCTGCCTTGGGCACCGTGCTCGCCTTCATGATGTCGGTGATCGCCCTGTCCCTCCCGGAAATGATCATCCTGCGCAAGGTGCTGAGCGTGAAGCTGATTGCCGTCTTCGTCGCGGTGGTTGCTTCCGGCATCCTGACTGTGGGGTTCCTGTTCAATTTCCTGTTTTCATGAAAGGATAATGCGATGAAAGAAGTGAAAGTTCTGGGTCCGGGCTGCGCCCGCTGCAAGACCACCGAAGAGATGGTCAAGGTCGAGGCCGCCAAGCTCGGGATCGACGTCTCGGTCGAGAAGATCACCGACTATGAGGCCATCGCCAAATTCGGCATCGTCTCGACGCCCGGCATCGTCATCGACGGCAAGGTGGTTCATGCCGGAGGTCTTCCCAAGACCGACGATCTCCAGCGCTGGCTTCAGGCCTGAGGAATGGAAACGCACGACATCGTCATCATCGGCGGCGGCCAGATGGGGCTGTCGCTGGGCTACTACCTGCGCCGGGCCGGGGCGGACTTCCTGATCCTTGATGCCGAGGATGGTGCCGGCGGCGCCTGGCGGCATGGTTGGGATTCGCTGCGCCTGTTCTCGCCCGCCGGCTACAGTTCGCTGCCGGGCTGGCTGATGCCGCCGCCCGCCCATGAAGGCTATCCGACCCGCGACGATGTTCTCGATTATCTTGGCCGCTATGAGGCGCGATACGAGTTCCCGATCCGGCGCCCGGTCCGGGTGGAGACTGTCGAGCGTGCCGATGAGCTCCTCGAAGTGGTGACTGACAAGGGCCGCCTCGCCGCTCGTGCGGTAGTCAGCGCCACCGGCACCTGGTCGCATCCCTACATCCCCGAAATCGAGGGGCGCGACGCATTCAAGGGCGCGCAGGTCCATTCGGCCCATTATGTCCGTCCCGAGGATTATAGCGGGCAAACGCTGCTGGTGGTCGGGGGCGGCAACAGCGGCGCCCAGATTATGGCAGAGCTGGCCCCCGTCGCACGCACCCTGTGGGTCACAGCCCACGATCCGCTATTCCTGCCCGACGATGTCGATGGCCGCGTCCTGTTCGAACGCGCAGTCGCGCGAATGAAGGCTGGCCCGAGCGACACGCCGGTAGGCGGCATCGGGGATATCGTCATGGTCCCCCCGGTCAAGGAAGCCCGCGCGCGCGGAGACCTCAGTTCTGTGCGCCCCTTCGAACGGATGACGGCCAAGGGCGTTGTCTGGGTCGACGGTTCGGAAACGCAAGTCGACGCGATCATCTGGTGCACCGGCTTTCGCCCTGCGCTCGATCACCTGGCACCGCTCGGTGTGGTCGAGGAAGATGGGCGCGTGTTGGTCGATGGCCAGCGCTCGATCAAGGAGCCGCGGCTCTGGCTCGCGGGCTATGGCGACTGGAGCGGCCCAGGATCGGCTACTCTGATGGGCGCTGCAAGAA
>NZ_QFOA01000075.1 GCF_003248505.1 Sphingobium sp. | reverse complement strand
ATCAAAACCAGTCGGCCAACTAAATCCCCGGGATGAAGGGGTCCTTTTTGCACGCCGATCACCCCACGAAGGGGGTGCCTATTGCACGCTGATCCTCAGCTTCGGTGACCATCATTGCACTGCTCGTGGTGCTGAAACCGTTCTGATATCGCGTGATCGCCGCTGCCGCTGTTCCGAACTGCACTGGTGAATCCTCGCCTGAAAGGATCGAACGCGGCATAGTGCTCCGAATGACGACAGAGCGACCTGAGAATGCCCTCGAGGCGCTGGAAGACCTGGCCGTCGACGACTTTTCGCGGCGAGTGATCCGCGGCGCAGCGCGCGACTAGCGGCAGGCGAGAAAATGGCGTTCAACAAGAATCAGCATTTCGTACCGAAGGTTCATCTGAGGCCGTTCAGCCTCGACGGCGAAAATCTGGCGATCAGTCTGATTAACCTGCGCCAGATGAAGCCGATCCCGAATGCGCCGGTCAGAAACCAGTGTTCGAGCGACTATTTCTACGGAAAGGACCCCAAGCTCGAGAGCGCGATAAACTTCGTCGAGAACCATTACGGCGAAGTGGTGCGGCTTCTTGAGGATGGTCACCCAACCGTCGATGGGCGGGTGAACATCGTGCTGAAGCGCTTTGCCTATCTCCAGTATCTTAGGACTGAATCCGCTTCGCGAGCCGCTAGCGAAATGGTTCTGGCGCTGCAGGACGTACCGGGCTCCGACATCTCGGTTCCACCGATGCGAGTGGCTATGTTGGCGGCGGTGCAGGCAGCGATGCTGCACTTCAATGAGACCATGAAGATCGTCGATGACCTGAAGCTTTGCCTGGTCCGCAATCACACGGACATGCCCTTCGTCACGTCGGACAACCCCGCGATCCTGACGAACCGACTGCATCTCCAACGCCGGCACAAGGCACTGAACAGCTTCGGAGTGAAATCGGCCGGCGCGATCTTTGCTTTGCCGCTGAATTCGCAGCTTTGCGCGATCCTATACGACGGCGCAGTCTACAGCAGCGAGGCAAGAGCGCACTGGGTCGACGGAACGAAGCCTGCTGATATCGCGGCGCTCAACGCCATGCAGGTCCTCGGCTGCGCCTCGAACATCTATTTCCGACACTGGGACCGCAGAGAGGACCATCTTGCGGCGGCGAAACTCGTCGCGGATCGACGCCCCTCAAGCCGCCACACCGTCACGCATCTTGTGCTGGAGGAGACCAATGACTGGGGTGAGTACTATGCGGTTAAGCCCATAACAGACATCCGCAACGGCGAAAAGGCGATGGTACACGTCAAGACCAATCACCCCTCCCCCACCTCATGGCCGTCATTCTTGCGATTCCGGTCAAATGCCAGCGCCTATTCGAACAACACGGGCGCCGGCCTCACGCGCGAGTGGTGCCTGGAGGCCGGATTTGTGCGCGGCGACGGATATCGCAAGGTGTCGGTCTAGGCGCGTCGGTCGGCGAGGCAGCGATCGCGGCATCCTGTGGGATCCTGGATACGCGCAACGAGCACCGGCGCTATTCTTGATCTAAATCCATTCTCGCTGTTCTCCTTTGCTGTCCGAAGGAGGGATGGAGGGGAGCCTTTGAAGTGCTGCGAAGACAAATCTGCGGCGTACTGATCTTCAGTGGAAGAACCCCAAAGGGGACGAATAGCTCTGAAAGAAGAATAGGTTAATAGTAGAACCGAGGCGTAACATTCCCGCAGGATCGTGACATGATCGGGGTCTTGCGCTATCCTCCGCTCACCATCTGCTCGATCGCGAGGTTCGCTTGGCCGAAGACTTAGAGGCCGCGACTTCCAGCGGCGAAATTTTCCCGGTTGATGGCATTTCGGTCATCGACGAAAAACAGCTCATTCGGATCGAGGCAGTCCATCGCGGCTTCCTCTATCAGCACCTGTTTGGCGCGGCATGCCTGCTGCTCGCGGGAGCAGCCGGGGTGGAGCGGATCGTCGTCGAAGGCGACGAAGACATTGAGATCGTTCTGCCTGACCGGCGGATTTATGTTCAGGTCAAGACGCGTACCGATAAACTGGCTGCGGGCGACATTTCGGGCGCTCTGGAGCGTTTCGAGGAAATAAGGGAGGAGCACCGCAAGGGCGCGCGTCCGGGCAGCCCGAGTTTCGTGATCGCTTCCAATGCTGCGCCGAACGGCCCCTTGGAAAAGCAGATTGCCACGTCCGATTGGCCGGAAGATGTCGAGTTGCACTGGCCCGATGGTCCTGAGGGGACCCCGTCTTGCCTGCCCCGTCCGCCTCGCGATCTCGCCGACGCCGTCGCGGTTTGCTCGGAACTCGCGGGCCAGCTCCCGTTCGCGTTGCTACGGCCCGAGACACTGACCTGGAAGCTGGCGAGCCTCGTCATGCTCGCATCGGCTGGATCGCCGCCACGCAAGGATCACAGCTTCACACGAGCAGAACTGCCCGGCCTGTTCGAGCAGCTTGTCGTTCAGATGCAGGAGTTGCCGGCACCCCCATCAGTCTACCGCGCGCAGATGAACGAGCCAGCGCTGCTGGCAGAGAAGCCAGTCCGCATCATCGCAGGGCTTTCTGGTGCCGGCAAGACAGCCTGGGTCGCAGAAGCCGCGCAGCACGCCCCCCTTCCTGTCACCTATATCGATGTCGTCGAGATGCCCGGTGCTGCGCTTGCCTCCGCCGTCGCGCGTGAGGTCGCCGGGAGGATATACGGGCGTTCGAGCGGCAAGCTCGGTGAGATTCTGCTGCCGGGCGCCAGTGGTCTCGACATGCTCGGGACCTTGAGCGTCACGCTCGGCCAAGAGGGCCTGCATGCCGACGTTGTCATCGACAACGCCCATCGCATTCCTGCCTCCGACATTGAGGCCATCGTCAGCCGCGCGCCGCACTTGCGTCTGCTGCTTCTCTGCCAGCCTGGCCCAGGGATCGCTGCGCTTGAGGCCGGTTTCAATATCCAGGCCGAAGCGCTCAACGGCTGGGATGAGGATACTATTGCAGCGGCCGCGCACGATGCTGGCTGCCTTGCGAATTTCGCGGACTGTGAGCGCCTTTCGCGGCTGACGGGCGGCCTGCCCTTCTATGTCCTCAACGCGGCAGCGGTCGCCGCGCGTGACTATGGTGGAGCGATCCGCGCCTTCTGCGAAGATGTGGAGGCACAGACGCACATTGTCGAAACGGCGCAGGAAATTATTTTGAAAAGGGCGTTCGAGGGTCTGCCCGCCGACGCGCGCGAAACCATTGCCCTACTGAGCGTTGCCGATGTCGCCCTCTCCAAGGACGAGGCGACCCAGCTGCTGCAAGAGACATGTGGTCTTGATGCGAAGGGTGCAGCGGCCCGCTTGAGAGCGCTACCCTCTACCGGGGCGCTCGAGCTGTTTGGCGTGACGGGCCTCAAGATACACGACGCTGTGAGGATGCTCGGCAAAGGCGAGCTGGCGGCGCGCGGTCCTGATCTTGAGAAGAAGGTGCAGGAGGTTCTTCGCGGCATAATCATTCGCTCAATCCGGCAGGACTGGAGCATCGGAAAGCTCGGCCTTCTCATTCGTCTGTTCGGTCAACTGGGGGATGCGATGATCCTGGTCCAGTTCGCGACTGACGAGCTCTTTCATGAAATGGGCGTCTGGCCTGAGATTGAACCTTACCTGCTGGCAATCGCGGCCGATGGCGATGGAGAAGCCGAAATCCGGCTTTGGGCGCTCGATGGCCTTGTCTTCAACGATCTTCGCACAGGACAATTCGAGCCAGGCGAGGCCCGCATCGATGCGATGAAGGCTCTTCTCGACGAGCATGACCTCGGTGAGGATGAGTGGCTTGCTTGGGGCATGAAGCGCATGCTGCTCATGTCCATGATCGGTAATGCCGCCGGGGTTCAGGAAATGCTTGGACTCGTCGAAGGCCGGGTGCCCGCCAAGCCCGAGCATATGCGCGTATTCCGCTACAATCGGGCACTCGCCTTATTCAAGCTGGGAGACAACACGACAGCCGTTGCCGAAGCGGGCAAGTTGGTGGAAGAATATTACGAAGCGCTGGGATTAACACCAGCCGATGTCATCGGCCGTAATCCGCCGCAGTTGCGGCCGCTCCTTCCCAAGGGCCGTGATGTTACCGATCAACTGAAACATCTAGCTGACACACTCGATCTCCTCGCGCAGGCAGCCGGCCGGAAGAGCCAGCGCTCCACCATGGCGCGCATTCATGCGATGAAATTCTACGAACTCGCGCAGGCATTCTCATCCTTCGTTCGCGTCGGGATGGACCTGGTCGACGAACTGGTTTGGGTGAATGACTTTGTGTCTGCCCGGTACACCATTGAACGCAACATCTTCCCGGTCATCCAGGCCATCGGCCTCACCTCCGACGTGCTCGAACTTCGAGCGCTCTATGCAGTAGTGCTGGCCTACTGCGGCGACCATCAGGCGGCAGCAAATGAGGTCGAGCGCCTTCGTCCATATGAGGAAGCGATGGATCCCAACCATCGCGCCGCCTTTCAGGACCAGAAGCAGATCATCAGTGACGTCCGGCGCTATGGAGGCCCTCCCCAGCGTCGTGTCGATGTTCCTCCGCCGCTCCAGGCCCTCTTCGACCGGCGGAGCGGCGCAACGCCGTCCGTTGAGGCACGCAAAAAGGTTGGCCGGAATGAGCGCTGCCCTTGCGGCTCAGGACAGAAATACAAACGGTGTCACGGTCGCTAGGCCTCAGATCAGCGATGGCTGGAGTGCGAGCGGTGGATATGCACCGCAACTCGAATGTCGTCCGACGCATGTGCTTGACTGTGCCGCCGGGCGGAAGCCGGGGTGGCCGCGCATACACACGGCGACGGATGGTGGGACGCGCCTTCCTTCCCGTTCGGGCGCATCCTGCTGCAGCTTTTCACCAGGTCCGGCATGCGAGCGCTTTCGACCCGGAACCAGGCGCGAACGCGCACGCACAACCCGGCGGCACGCCATTCCTTCTCCCTCATTCCTCCAAGAGTCGGACGCTTGCTCAAAATCCGTGTTGAGCCGGGCTGAGCAATTAGACCCCTGCCGAATTCGCGAGAGGCAAGGCCATCGCGCTTGCGGGCGTGGTTCCGTCGACGCCGAAACAACGCGGATACGCGTCGCGGCTTCTCATGTTCGTCGCTGCGGCGTCGCCAGACTGCGGAAGGTCACCGACCAGCGCGGCGTCTCCATCGGCACGATACTATGCTCCCAATCGTGGCGGATTTCGCCGGAGAGATGATAGATCGAGCGCGGCGCCACCGGCGCCGACATCCTCTCAAAACCGGCACTGGTCCGACGGCGAAACCGCATCGCGGCTTCGCTGCCGAGCGATACGCCGATGACGTGTTCAAACACGGGTCGGTCCTTGTGCCACCCGATTCCGGCCCCTGGATCGTAGCGAATGAGCAGTGCCTGGACGAGATCACCGGGCGTCAGTCCGGCGAAGCCGGATGCCCTTGCCTTCAGCGCCTCCAGCCAATCCGGAATCGGGTCGGCGGGCGCGAACACGCCCGTCTCGAAATCATAGCGCCAGCCATAGCTGTGGGTGAGCCGCCTCCCCGTCCACTGCTGAAACCGGAACGGGCTTAGCTCAGCGTGGTCGATCGCCGCGATCAGCCCCTGCTCATCGAACGGCGTGATGAACGCCTCAGAATAGGCGAGCCCGGGCGGCAAAGGTGCGCCGAACAGATCGGCCTGGCCGCACCCTGCGAACGACTGGAACATGCTCATGGCGCAGCGATCAGAGCGCCAGCACAGGCTGGCGCGCGCCGCTCGTGGTTTCTTCGATGACGAAGGTTCGCGCGGGCGGCGTCTCGAGGAGGTCACCCACAGGAACCGTGAGATCGAGCCACTGCATCACTTGGCGACGATGGATGATCGCGCCGTGGCGATCCTGGAAACGGGAGACTTCGGGGTTCGCGGCGACGGTGACGATGCGGTAGGAAAGCGGCCAATCCCCCAGGGGCGGTTCCCAGACCCCCGTGAGATAGAAGAAATTGCCGCCGTCTAGCGTCACCCGATAGCGGCGGTCGCCGACGGTCATGTGAAATTCGGAGGCCGGGATCAGGCAGCGATGGCTGGGAAAGGTCTGTCCCTCGGAGCGAACGAAGCGATAGGCGATGCCGTCGCTGAACCGAGGATTGGAACCCCAGGTCGCCTCGACCATCTCTACTTCTTGGACATCCTCCGGATTGCGCCGGATGATGGCGCGCCGGCTGCCAAGCGGCGCATCGGTATCAAAGGGCGTCGGTGCCGAGTCCATTCGTGGAACATAAAAGGAACGACAGCGAGCCGCAAGGAGTCGAAACGAGCAATGTGCAACGATTACCGTCTCGAGGTGGACATCGCCTCGATCGCCGAGGATTTCGACGACCTCAAGATCAAGATCAAGATGCCGGAGGGCACGCCGAATGTCGCCGCGCGCGAGGACATCAATATCACCGACATCGCCCCGATCGTGCGCAGCGTCGAGGGCGAACGCGGCGCAGGTGAGCTGATCAACCGTAGGTGGAGCTGGCCAGGGCCCGGCGGCAAGCCCGTCTATAATTTCCGTTCGGACGACCGCGAGTTCACGTCCCGCCGGTGTCTGATCCTTGCCGATGGCTTTTATGAATTCACGCCGCCCGAGCCGGGGCACAAGCGCAAGACCAAATGGCTGTTCACGCTCGCGGACCATCGCTGGTTCTGCATCGCGGGCATCTGGCGCTCGCACCCCGAGATCGGCGAGGCGTTCACGATGCTGACGATGGAGCCGGGCGATGACATCGCGCCCTTTCACCGGCGCCAGATCATCCCCCTCACGCGCGATCAATGGGCGGACTGGCTCGACCCGTCCGTGCCCGCGCAAGACGTGCTCAAGGTCCTCCCGAAGGGAAGCCTCCCCGCGACCAGGGTCTACCCCCCGCAAGAGCCGCTGCTGGTGTGACTGGAAGGACGAGCCACGCCGTCGCCCGCCTGGAGGAGAGCTTGTGGCGCTGTGCGGCGCATCCGGCAATCAAGGCAATCAAGTTGTCGCGACGGGTCAGGTGGCCACGGTTATAGGGAGCGGCTCCATGCCTTGATGCCTGCCCTTCCAATAGGCAGGTCCGTCCGAAGCGCTACCGAAACGGTTCTTGGTGCGCCATTCCAAGCCGCTACTGTGCTGCCATGACCGACGAAACGATATCCCAGTCACTCGATGCCGGGGTGAAGCTCGAAACCATGCGGGCGGTGCTCCAGCCCCTCTGGTCGCTGCCGCCACCCGGCCCGGACAACCTCCTGGCGGACCCGGCATTCGTCGCTTTCGCGAGGCATTGCGAGGCGTATTACCCAGCCGCGAAGGCCAGTTTCGGCCTGCACTTCGCACTGTCCGACGCCCTGCGCGCACTCGGGCTGCCCTGCTCACAAAGAGCTGAAGCCGAGAAAGGCGACGTCACAGTCGACGAGGCAGCCGCGCGCTTGGTGGCCGCGCTTGAGGCGCGATCCATCACACGGCGTTACCTCTGCCCGCTGGATCTTGCCGACGACCTGCCGGAAATGGCCTTCGGACCGGTCACGCTGCGCAAGTTCGGGAAGGACGAACTGGCTGACTTGTTCGACGACTGCGCCCTTCGTCGCCTTTACCCCTCCCACCGGCTCGACAGCGCTCGCCTGTCATGGGTCCAATGGCTGGTGGTCGAGGAGACCGAGGAAATGGTGCCCGAGATCGGGCGGCGTGCCCTGCCCTTCTTTTATGACATGGCCAGCGATCTGGGCGCGATCGATGTTCATGCCGGACAATATGCGCCCGCGGTCACTCAGGCTCTCTTCCCGCTTCTGCTCGAGCCGTGGGAAGAGTGGACCTCGCTCGTTGGCGTCGGCGGAGACTGGCGTGGGTTCCTGATTCCCTGGGTCCATCTGGAGACAGGCGACCTGTTCGTTCGTCCTCGCACGCCCCCCACGGCGGAGGCCCTGACCTTTGAAGAGGCTTATGGCCCGCGCGGCGAGGAATATGAGCGTCCGGTAACGTTGTATCTGTCGGGCCAGGCCGATGAGAGTCTCGCCAGGCTCGATCAGGCGCGATGGGACAAGATCCTTATGGCAGCACAGTCGGACCTTTTCTCGACACCGATCCAGCATTTTCTGGTCCGCGGCTATTTCACCGAAGGGATGGATCAGATCATGGCGCATATGACGACCATCGAAGCCGCGCTCGGGATGTTGGCCGATCGGGGCAAGGCGCCGCCGGGCAACGCAAAATTGGCCCCCGGCAAACGGCTGGAGGCGCGCATAGCGGCGCTCTTGCAGGATCCGGCGGCAGCGACGGTCTATGAGGAGCTGTTCGAGTTGCGCAGCCGCTTCGTCCACGGGCGATCATTTGCTGACAAGGTACCGAGCGCCGATCGCAACAAGGCTCGCAGCCTCGCCCGAAGGGTTGTTGCGGCCATGGTCGAGGCTGCGGCCGGCCCCGCGGCAAAGTCGAGTCGCGAAGACTTCCTTTGGTCATTGGCGTGACCAAGGTCATGATGGGAGCAGGAGCGCTCTCCATTTGGCCGCACGAAGTGCTGCATTTGATTGGCAAATTTGCCGTTTCTAGCCGTTAAGTCCAAAGTGGAGCATTGTCGGATAATAATAGACAAGCGTCCGACAATACCGCAGTCTCCTCTCGCCATTATATTCTTATGGCGTTCTCGTTTCCTTGGGGGGAGGTTGCTATGGCAAAAACACTTGTCAAAGTCACGCGCAAGGATAACAAGCTCGTCAAGCGCACGCTTGTCCTGATCGATAATCGCGTGCTCCCCTTCGAGAATAGCGACGAGATCAACGTCTTTATATGGTCGGGGACGAAGTATGAGGTCACCGTCTATTGCGAGGGGCCGAAGGGCGCGAGCACGACGGTGAGCTTCGACAAGTCCGGAGGCCAGGTCATCGCGCCACTCGTTGCCGAGGTGGAAACGCATTATGGCGTGACGCATTCCAGCGACGAATTCACGGTGGCCGCATGAGGCGCGTAGCTATCCTGCTCGCAGCTGGCGCACTCGTGCTGGCGACGCCTTCGCTCGCCCAGGATGACAAGGCAAGAGTGGCGCAGCTTGAGGCCCAACTCGACGCCGCCCAGGACAGGATCAAGACGCTAGAAGAGCGCCTGAGCGCGGTCGAGGGACGCCTGGGACCTGCCACCGAAGCCCCGCAGACCCAGACTGCAGCTATACCCCCGCCGCAAGGTCAAATTCCCAGCATCGATCTCACGGTGCCGGACACCGGCCCCCGGCCGTCGCCTCCGGTTCAGACCGCGGCACAGGATGCCCCATGGCAGGTGGCACCTCCCGGACCGATCGACCGACCGCTCGCCCCGCTGAAGGACGGTTCAGTCGCCGCATTCGAACTGATCGGCGGCACAGGGGGTGGGCAGGCCACGCTTGCCTTCACCCGGTCGAAGGACCGAGGCGGCACCGAGCGGAACGGCATCGTGCCAATCTACAATGACAGCTTCAATCTCACGCTGTCGACGCCTCTGTCCAAGGATGACGAGACCCCATTCGCCACGCTGGACGGACTAGCGACCGGGTCGAAGCTCGAATTTGGCTACACATTCTTCAGCGGCCGGGTTCTGACCAACAGCGCGGATAGCCAGCACGCCATCCTGAAAAGGGCCCGGGAACGCTGCCGACGAGCGGTTCCTGCATACCCTAAAGGCTGCACGAGGCTCGATCCCGAGTTCAAGAAAGCCTTCATGACACGCGGAGAGTTTGAGGAATATGAGCGCGATTACGCGCGAGGGACGCTCCAGAAGAGCTTTGCGCTCTCGCTACGCGGCGCGCTCGGTTATGACGAATTCAACTATTACCCGGTGCCGGGTCTCGCCAAACAGACGGATCGCAAAGTGTCGTTCAGCGCTGGCGCTGGCATGACCTTCTTCCCGGTTGATCGCGGATCGTTCAGTTTCGATGCGGACTATATGCGGTCGTTCGAGGCGGAGAAGGCGAATACGACCTGCCCGGTCCCAGCGGCCGGAGCGACGACGGTTACATGCGTGCCTGGGCCACTCGCGGGACCAACGCGTACGGACAAGATCGTCCTCGCGCCGGAGTTTCGCTATCTTCTCCCGATCAGCGATTATGGACTGATCCGGGACCTCGGGTTCGGGCCGCGCCTCGAATATGATGCGCTCTCGAATGACGTCGCGCTGGACCTGCCGATCTATTTCGCGCGCGACGAGGATAACGGTCTTATGGGTGGTTTGCGGTTCGGCTATCTCACCAAGGACGATGACTTCAAGTTCGCGATCTTCGTCGGCAAGTCCTTCACGCTGAGCAAATAACCAATGGATTCGCGCCGTCGCCGCTAGCGTGGTTCCGGGCCGCGATCCTCCCTGATTCAACGGCTTAACCAGGCCGGCTAGCATCAGATTTTAGGGGTTCACCGCGAAGAGGAGCATGCGACACCTCTCGGAATGCGCAAAAGGGTGAATTGCGGTGAGGTTGAGATTTCGGATCGGAGTGGATGCGCGTGCGGATTATCAGGGCTCAGTGGCCGGTTGGCCAAGGCTGCTTTTCGACTGGGGCAATCGAGACCGCCGGCGGGACAATCCACTATGTCTATGATTGCGGTGCCCGCAACGTTTCCAATCTCGAGCCGATCGTAGCGGCCTATGCGCGGCGCGTTCCCCAGGTCGACGCGCTGTTCGTATCGCATCTCGACGGAGATCATGTCGACGGTCTCGATACCTTGCTCGCCAGGCTCGATGTCCGGACGGTCTATCTCCCGTATCTATCCACGAGCCAGCGCCTGATGGCGCTTGCCGAAGCGGAGGCGGAGGACCGGCGCCTCACCGCATCGCTCGTTCAAGCCCAGTTCGAGCCGGCTGCGTGGTTCGGCAGCCGCGGCGTGGGGCGCGTCGTGTTCGTGCGCAACGGTAACGACCCCGACCTGTTCTCCGAGCGGCCTCCGGAGCGGCCCGACCCTGAACCGCGCGGCGAGGGACGCGGCCCGTGCCTGATTGAGAAGGGTCGTACGCGACCCGTCACGCAAGGTGCCGCCGGCCAGGCGGAGGTTCTGGAGATGGAGGTGAACGCCCATATCGCGGTCGTTCTTGGCGGAGCGCCCCTTAACTGGATCCTCAAGCCCTTCGTCCCGCGCGTGAGCGACGACAGGGTCCGTCAGTTTGAGAAGAAGATCCTGGCAGCGCTCGGCGTCCCGCCTGGAACGGCAATCGACCTAGAGGCGCTCAAGATCCTTTTGAAGACGCCCGACGGGCGTACGAAGCTGCGCCGCTGTTACGAAGCGATCCTGACCGACGGCAGCGGCAAAAAGCATAATGCGGTGTCGATGTCGCTGTACTCCGGTCCGGAGACAAAAACGGACGCATGGAAGGTCCGCGCAAGGATGGAGAATCATTGGGGATGGGAAATGATCACGGACACTGAATCGCCAGGCTGGATCGGCACCGGCGATGCCAAGCTGAAGTCCACCCAGCCCCGCGCCAAATGGCGATCTTTCTATCGCCGCGAACTGGCGCTGACGCGCACATTGCTGCTTCCGCACCATGGCTCCAAGGCAAACTTCCACAGCGACCTGCTCAGGGCGCCGTTGCGCATTTGCATCGCGGCCGCCGATGAACGGGAAGAAGGATATCGGCATCCCTCGCCGGAAGTTGTCGAGGCGATCGACGAAGCCGACTTGCGGCTCGTCCATGTGACAAAGCGCCTCGAATCGCGATTCCGCGAGACGATCACGAAGATCTAGGCGAGGCCGCAGCGGCGTGCGGCCGGCGTCTGATCGAATGAGCCGGGACTATGGACAGCCAACGCCGGGATCGACCGAGCAACCGCCGACTTCTCAGGCGTTCCCGCGGATCGCCGGTCCGGTCGCGGGCACGATGTTGACCTGGATCTCCTGTTCGGATCGAAGAGTGTCGAGCAGCAATCGGCTCCGATCGTGAAGTTCGGCGGCCGTGCCCAGCACCTCTATCGTGTAGTGCTCCCGCGCGAACATGTCGGCAGGTGCCGCGACGAGTTCGGTGTACGGGCGCGGCCAGTGGCATAATAGCAGGAACGGCCAATCCGCAGCTGGCTGAGCATATTGCGCCAGCGTGATCTGGGTTGTCGTCAGCGACGACGGACGGCGATCGAGGAGAGCGGGAATGACGACCGCTTCCCGTTCAATCTCGAGGAAGGCATCCAGCTCGGTTCGCTCGGCATCGGTTTCGACGATGATGGGATAATAGCGCCCGAGCGGGAGGGTCGGGCCGGCAAACGGCGCCGATATGTCGAGCATCACTACTTCCGGCAGGGTCGCGAGAAGCCGGCTGTAGAGGGCGCGACGTTGCACCAACGAGTTGCTGAGGCGGATCATCAGCGCAAGACAGCCCAAATGGCTTCGCCCGATCAACCCTTCAATCGGAGGGCGGGCTCGGCGGAGCATCGACATCGGCTTCGAGGCAGACCGCGAGCTGGCCGAGTGCAGCGCCAATTTCGCGCTCCACATCGGTCGCAGAGGTGCCCTTCATCTCGGCGATCTCGATGAAGGACAAGCCATCAATCTGATGCAGTTGGAGGAGTTCGCGCCGCCCGGCCGACAGCGAAGCGAGCGCCGTACGGTAGGCGGACGCATCGACAGGACGCCCGGGCGCGCGTGTCGGAGCTGGGTCAACAAAGCCCCGCACCGATGCGTCGTACGCTTCGATCTTCCAGCCTGGCCGCACGCGGCACCGCAGAAATCGAAGTATTTGCTGGAAAAGGCGCCTCATCGGGGCTCTCCCCTCATTGATGGAGCCGGCGCCGGACCAGCCGTCGGCGTCCGCCGCGGCGAGAAAGCCCTGACGGCCAGAACGGCGCCGGGGATCAGTTTGCGCGCTCGAGCAGCTTTCGAGCCTTGCCTTCAAGGTCGAGGCGGTCGTCCTGGTGGGTCTTGTGGCGCGCCACGGCGGTTATGCCCTGAACGAAATCGTAGAGGGATGCGGCTGGGTGGCCTTCTTCGTCGAGGACCGTGGCGATCACCTTCGCGGTGTCCGATTTGGAGAAGCCGCGATTGCGCAGGAAGCTGCTGCGATCTTCGTCAGTCCGTGCCACGATCCGTTCACGCGCCGTCCTGATGCCGTCGATGAAATGCGATGGCGAGGAATCGGCGAAGTGGGTCAAGGCCGGTTCCGCCTGCTGCGCGAAGCGGCTGGCTGCGAACTTGGAATGGCGGATATTGATCTCCTGGAAATTTTCCACGCCCCAGAGATTCCGGTTCATGCACACCGCACGCAAGTAGAAGGTCGCGATTCCGAGCGTTTTGGAGCCGACCTCGGAATTCCAGCAGTAGAAGCCCCGGAAATAGAGATCCGGGTCGCCGTTGGGCAACTTCCCGGCCTCGATCGGGTGCGTGTCGTCAACAAGGAAGAGGAAGACGTCGCGATCGGATGCATAGAGCGTCGTCGTGTCGCGCGTGACGTCGACATAGGGGTTGTAGCGCATCGTCCCCCAATCGAGCACGCCCGGCACCTTCCAGCGCGTATCGCCGACGCCGTCGCCTGCGAACTTCATTACCGCAGCGACCAGCTCATGGTCCCAGATACGGCCATAGTCCGGGCCGGTGACAGCGCGCAGTTCGGTGCGGCCGTCATGCGTCTGAAGGAGCTTCACCTGCTCGCCGCGATGAGCGATCAGACCATGCTGCAGATTTATCCCGGCGAGGGCGGCGGGAAGGTCGCGTAAATAGGATGCGGGGGCGCCGACCAGGCTGCACATCTGGCCGAACGACCAGTTAGTGGGTGCAACCGGCAGGTCGCTGCCTGGCACCAGAAGCGACAGGCGCTCGGGATTGTCGCTGCGCGCCTCGACCCGGACAGCGCGGCTCTCGACGATGCGCGTGGTCGCGGCCTCGGCGCGGGCGAGAACCCTGTCATAAAGGCTCGACAGTGACATGTAGCGCTCGTCTTCGGGCCGCGAGAACCATTCCGAGGACACACGGCTGACGTTGCGGCCGCGACTGATATCGACCTTGTACGATCCCGACACCGGGCGATCGAGCGTGGCGATCATATTCATGGGAAATCTCCTGAGCTGCTGAGCGCGCAGGGCATCGTCGCCGATGCCCCGCCGCACGCCACTCACCGCCCCCTTCCCTCCTCCGGTGGGGAGGGCTCACGCTTGTGCCGATCAGAACGGTTGGAAGAGGTCCGTCGCAGGCCTGGCGCCGGCGAGGCGCCGTACGCTTCAGGATGCCTCGGTCGCCGCGGCGGCGCCGATCAGATGGCGCAGTTTCGCCCATGCAGCCGCCTCGCCGGCGCGGACACCGATGTTGAGGCCCTGACCGTAGAGGCGGTAGGCAATCGCGACCATCTCTGGGGACGCATCGGCCGGCACGAAGCATAGGAAGTTCCCGTCGTCATCGCGCAATTCCAGCGTATCGGTGTGATTGCCGCCCGTCGGCAGCGCAACGCGGGCGGTGGAGTGCAGGTCGGTGAGATCGAGGTTGAAGGACTCGACGAAGAGTTCGCTGATTGGATCGGGCGTGGGATCGGCCATGGCAGGTCTCCGAGGTTCATCGGCGACCCATTCGCCGACCCCGTTCAGTCCCTCCTCCCCTTCCTCGGTGGGCAGACCCGCAACCGTGAGAGTCGCAAAGGACGGTGATTCTGAGGCGCGCCGAGCTCCCCGGACCGGTCATACGCAGCCCGAACTCTGTTGGATGAGGCCGAGGGTCTCTTCGGCCCGGGTGGTCGGCACGAAGAGGCGCGTCTTGTAACTGATGATCTCGGTGAAGCAGCCGATCGACTTCAGCCACTCGCGCTTCTCGGGCGGGAAACCCTTGATCTCCAGCCGTGCTTCGTCGTTGACATAGGATCGCTGGAGACGCGATCCCGCCAGCCCGGGAATAGCGACGCCGTCTGAGGCGCGCGCGGCGGCAACGATCTCCGCAGGCAACAGGGTGATTGCCATCGTCACGCCGAAGGCCTGGGAAAGCTTCTCGAAGCCGGACGGAGAAACGATCCTTCCGAGGACGGAGTGGCCCGCGTCGTCCGAGATGCGCCAGACCCTGACATCGTCGTCCGGCAAGCGGTTCCAGACCGGGAGGAGCAGCCCCGTGGCAATGTTGATCGTCTGCACATCGACCCTTGTGGCGATCTCGGCACATTCGGCCTCCCAGGCCGCCTCGAAAAGGGCGGCATCGACGATGTCCCAATTGCTTTCCGCGAGCTTCGCATGCCGGATGCGCTCGGTCCCGGCGGGCCGGATCAATTCCCAGACACGGATTGACTGACCTTCATTGTCGAGGATCGACCAGGAAGGCACCCTGAGCGCGACACGACCGGAGCGACCGTTCTTCAGGAACGCGATACCGTCGTTTTCCGACCAGAGTTCCATAAGGCGGGCAAAGGAGGTGGCGCGAGGCCTGCGGTGAAGCTCGAGGCGTGAGAGCCTGGTTTCCGCGCCGGTGACCGGGTCGCGGCGCAGGATCTGCTCGTCGAGCTGGACGATGCGCTCGGCCTTGATCGTCTCGACGCCGATATCGAGCGTGCCGGCATCGCGCGCGGCGTCGATGCGTGCCTGGATCAGCGCCAGATACTCCTCGAAGATCGCGTTCTGCGTACCGATCCGCAGCGCGAGCAATCGGTTCAGCCAGCGCTGGATCGGCGGGAGCGTGTCGAGAAGCCCGCCGCCCTCATCGTCGAGCAGCTTGAGCCCCGTCATCCGCGCGAACTCGCCCAGCGATACGCTGGTAAGCTTGCCGAGATAGAGCAGATGATACCATTGGCCGAGCGCGTCCTTGGCATAGTCGCTCTCAAGATTATCGGCGGGATCGAACAGGTTTTGCCCGCCCGTTTGTCGCTGTCCCCGCGTGAGCGCGCCGAGACTGTCCAGCCGTCGGGCTATTGTGCTGATAAAGCGGCGCTCGCCACAGCAGTCGGTGGTCACGGGGCGGAAGATCGGGGCGGTGGCCTGGTTCGTCCGGTTGGAACGCCCCAGCCCCTGGATCGCGCTCGACGCGCGCCAGCCCGGCTCGAGGAGATAATGGACTCGCCGCCGATGAGCGCTCGGACAGTTGCGATCGGCATGATAGCTGCGACCGGTTCCGCCAGCATCGGAGAAGGCAAGGATCGCCTTGCGCCCGGACATGAAGGCGTCGGCCTCGGCGATGTTGCTGCGGGCGGTTCGCCGCTCGATCTGCTGGCGGCCACTGGCGTCGAGCACGATGCGACGGGTCCTGCCCGTGACTTCGGCGACAGCAACCGTGCCGAAATGCCGGATCAACTCATCCAGCGCACCCGGGATCGGGGGCATCGCACAAAGTTGCTCGATGAGGTCCTCACGGGCCTCGATAGCGGCCTGGCAAAGCACCGGCGAGCCATCGCCATCGATCATCGGCTCCGAGCGGAGTTTGTCGTCAGTTCCCTTGAAGACCTGCATCATCCGGGTCGGGAAGGCCGACTTGAGATAATCGATCATATATTCTTTGCAGTCGAGATTTATGTCGAGCGGTTCGCGCGCAGGCGCGGATTTACGGGATGAAGACATCGGTTTTACTCCAGATAATTAAGGTGACTG
>NZ_QFOA01000164.1 GCF_003248505.1 Sphingobium sp. | reverse complement strand
GGGTTGGTCGAGGACCGCGTCGAAGCGGCGCGCGCTGCCGGCACGCTTGACCTGGGCATTGAAACCATCCGCGCCGAGAAAGTGGTTCTGCTTTCCGACAGTCTGCTGCGCACCGATCCTGTAATCGGCGCCGAGACACTGCTTTTGCGTCTGGAACTGCACCGGCGGCCACCGATTACCAACTGGGCTGCGTTGCAGCTTATTTGCAAGAACACGGACAATATTGCCTGGCTCCGCAATGCCCGGTCCGGCCGGGTCGCACTGCGCATGCCGACATGGCCGGGACAGGACGACGATGGCAAATGGATCGAACGCTGCTATCTCATTCGTCCCAGCGGTCAGCTCCGCATGGATAGAGCGGCCCTAAAAGCCAGCCATTGGAGCGAGATCGAACCCGATGCTTTCCAGGTCTTTTGGGAGGGGGAAGTGGCTGAAGCGACGGAAAATCTCATGGTCGAAACGATCACCATGGCAACCGGGCTGCTGTTGCCCATATGGCATAAATTGCCGGAAGATGACGTGCGCGTCTGGCGGATCGACGATGGCGTGGGCGGTTCAATCCTGGGGCGCATCATCCATCCAGCAGCCGTCGAACGGATCCAAAGGGAGTTCGGCCTCGATGGCGCGACAGCTCTTGGTCCCGACGAAATCATCGATGGTGCGCGTTCGGTGGGCGGAGTATCGATCCCAGGTCTTGGTCCGGCCAGACTTGCCCGGGTTCATGTCAACGACAGTGCGCGCCTCGAAATACGAGACTATCGACCCGAGGATCGAACCTGGTTGAAGGCTTGCGGAGCATTCAGTGAGGTCGTCGCCTTCAAGACCAGGATTTTCCTGCCTCCTGACCGTGCGTGCGACATCCTTGCCAGGATTATGGCAGAGCGGAGCTAGTCTTCGCCGCGGTGCGCCCCATTGCGCGACCGATGATGCTCGCAAGGTCAGCGTTCAGACGAGATATGGGTTGGATAAACCCATATCTCGTCGGTGACCATTATTCCGTGGATGTCGGTGCTGGAACAGGCGCTTTCTTCTGCTTTACACCGGATACCCGCCGCCCTGCACCTTTCGGCTTCGTGGATGCCGCAGCTGTTGGCGTTGCGGTCTTTCCAACTGCCCTTTTCCCGTTGGCTGGCTTGGCAGGTTTGGCCTTTGCGGGCTCAGATACTGCGGGTTCCAAAGGCTCCTTCACGGATGCTGTCGGGGCCTTCGCAGTTCGCGGTGCGGTTTGTACTCCCAGTTTCTTTCTGGCAGGCTTTATTGCCGCGGCTTCTGCTTGTGCGGGCACATTCGCAGGTTCAGGCTTTGGCTCGGGCGCAACGATTTCGGCCTGTTCGCTGGGTTTGGCAGCGGCCGCCTTGCCGCGGCCGCGCTTGGGCTTAGCTTCCGTCGAAACTGCCGGTGTGGCTTCGACAGCCGGTGTCGCTTCGACAACTGGCGCCGCCTCTACTACGGGTGATGCTTCCACCACCGGAGCAGCATCCTGCGCTTTCGCGCCAACCCGCCGTCCAAGGCCGAGTTTTTGCGCGACGGTGCGCCGCTGTTCCGAATAGGCAGGCGCGACCATGGGATAATCCTTGGGAAGCTTATAGCGCTCGCGATATTCGGCGGGTGTCATTCCATTGACCGCCAGATGCCGCTTGAGGGTCTTGTACGGCTTTCCATCGAGCATGCTGATGATGTGTTCGCGTGAGCCAAGGCTCTTGCGGATCGATACAGCAGGAACATGATCGGGGGCCGCTGGCACTTCCACGTCGCCCTTCCGTTCGAGCGCGCCGCGGGTCGCTTCGATGATGCCGGCGATGTCGCCGGCCGGAACCTGATTGTTGGAGAAATAGGCGCTCAGTAACTGCACCGTCATTGCGGTGAAATCAGGCTGCTCGGTATCGGCCACGAAA
>NZ_QFOA01000163.1 GCF_003248505.1 Sphingobium sp. | reverse complement strand
CGGACGCTCGCTGATTGATCGGCTGCGTGCGCGGCCTTGGCCAGTGCCCGTGCAGATAATGACGGGCGATGCCGACCGGGGGCGACGCAACGGCCTGGCGACCGCCTTTCCTACCGTACCGCATGTCATCATACCCAATAGCGGGCATATGATGAACATGGAAAATCCTGTCGGCTTCAATGCTGCGGTGATGCGTTTCACCATGACGGGCCGGACGGGCAAGATCGATGCGGTGACGCCATGCATCGAGGTGGGGCAATCGACGGGCGCGCCTTGAGACGGACGCCTCCCCGCATGTTACCTCATCGCGCGAGCCATCCGCCATCGACGGCGAGAACATGGCCGTGGATATAGCCGGCCGCGTTGGAGGCCAAGAAAACAGCGGCCCCGCCAATATCGCTTGGATCGCCCCAGCGGCCCACTGGGATGCGCTCCTGGATCTGGCGGTTGCGGGTTTCGTCGGCTTGCAGCGCGGCGGTATTGTTGGTGGCGATATAGCCCGGCGCGATCGCGTTGACGTTCACGCCCTTTGCTGCCCATTCGTTCGCCAGCAGCTTGGTCAGCCCCGCCACGCCGCTCTTGGACGCGGTGTAGCTTGGCACCCGGACGCCGCCCTGGAACGACAGGAGCGACGCGATGTTGACGATCTTGCCCGAACCCTGCGCGATCATGTGCCGTCCCGCCGCTTGGCACAGGAAGAACAGAACCTTGAGGTTGGTGTCGATCACCGCGTCCCAGTCTCCCTCGGTAAAGTCGACGCTATCGGCGCGGCGGACGATCCCAGCATTGTTGACCAATATGTCGACCCCACCGAGCGCCGCCACCGTTTCATCCACCACCCGGCGCACCGGTTCGATGCTGCTGAGATCCGCCGACATTATCACCGCCTTGCGGCCGAGCGCGCGCACCTTTTCCACCGTCTCTTGCGCAGGCGTACGGCCAACCGCCGCAATGTCCGCGCCCGCCGCGGCGAGTGACAGAGCGATCGCTTGGCCGATGCCGGTGTTCGCACCTGTAACGATGGCGACTTTGCCGGTAAGGTCGAAGGGGTTTGTCATATATATCAGTCTCCTCCCTCCCATTCAGGGAGGGGACGGGGTGGGTGCGCCGTTCAGTAGCGCTCGACGCTGGTGGCGGCGCCGGCGACTTCGCCGCCCCCACCCCCAGCCTCTCCCTCGAAAAAGAGGACGGCAGAAAGACGTCAGGCCAGTTGGCAGATATCCAGCACGTTCATATCGGTATAATCTTGGTTCTCGCCCGCCATCGCCCAGATGAAGGCATAGGCTTTGGTGCCGGATCCCATATGGACCGACCAGGGCGGCGAGATCACCGCTTCCTCGTTGGCCATCACGATATGCCGCATCGCATCGCCCTCGCCCATATAGTGGAAGACGCGATCGGCCGGACCGTCCAACTCGAAATAAAAATAGATTTCGCTGCGGCGCTCGTGGATATGCGGGGGCATGGTGTTCCAGACGCTGCCGGGCTTGAGCACGGTGAGCCCCATGACCAGCTGCGCGCTCTCGCAAATGCCGGGGATGACCAACTGATAGATGGTGCGCTCGTTGGATTCCTCCAGGGAGCCGCGTTCGAGCGTCGTCGCGTCTGCCAGCGAGATCAGGCGCGTCGTGAACGCCTTGTGCGCGGGGCAGGAGGCGAGATAATAGCGCGCACCTGCGCCGGAAAAGACCACATCCTTCGCGCCCATGGTGACATAGAGGCAGTCCTTGTTGCCCAGGGTGAAGCTCTCGCCATCGACGGTCACGGTGCCGGTGACGCCCGACACATTGACGATCGCCAGCTCGCGCCGCTCCAGGAAGGGGTGGCCTGCCGCCGAAGCCGGCTCGGTCTGGGCTGGGAGCGCGACCGGCGCATCGGCCACCGCCACGCCGCCGATGACGAAGCGTTCG
>NZ_QFOA01000074.1 GCF_003248505.1 Sphingobium sp. | reverse complement strand
GGTCAGGGCTACGCCCCTCCCTACGATCAGCCCAGACAACCGATCCTACCGGCCATCATAGTTGCCGCTCAACCGGCCATCGTAGTTGTCGCCACGCAACTTGATCGGGTCATGAGTATTGTCGCTCCTGGCGTCAGCTCTGCGCGCACCAGCTCATAGAATTTCCGCGGCAGGCGCAGGCGGTTTATCGTCGCTTCGTCAAGCTCGTGCCCGACCTCTTCTTCATGGCCGGGCAAACCTACATAAAGCCAATGCGGGCGGCCGTCCTGCCCTCTTATCATCGTGATGACATGAGAACCGGGGTCATCGTCGTTCACTTCTGCGGCGCTGCGGCCAATCTCCACGCCGTTGCGTAGCACGACCACTCGCTGGTCGGCTTTCGAGACGATGATCGTGAGCGGGCCTGTCGGGGAAAGCCCCGGGGTCCAGCTGAAGTCTCCTTGGAGGGACGGCGCCGGCAAGGGTTGTCCCTTGGCATCGATCGGAACGATCAGGCTGGCGTCGCTCGTGCGGATATGGTCGACCGCTGAGCCGGAAATGACGACCGTGGCACCCAGCGATGTGATCGCAAACAGCTCGCGCGAAAAGTCATAGGGAAGGTGAACGCAGCCATGGCTTTCGAGATAGCCTGGCAGCCCCCCCCCCGGCATGCAGCGCTACCCCGTCCCATGTCAGTCGCTGCTGGAAGGGCATCGGCGCATCGTTGTACTTGCTCGATCGATGCTTCGCATCCTTCTGCAGGATCGTGAAAACGCCGGTAGGCGTTTCCTGACCCGGCTTACCCGAAGAGATCGTCGAGACGGCGATCCTGACGCCGTTGCGGTAGACGGTCGCGATCTGCCGGGACAGGTCGACATAGACCAGCAATGGACCGGACGGTGAAATCGCCGGGGACCACACCCATTGGCCCTGCTGCAGGTGATCCGCCATCCGCGCGAATTCTGCTGGCGAACTGGCGGTTGCACCTTACGCTGCTGCCGGTGAAGCGCTGAAAAGGCTGCCTGACCACAAGGCTAGCGTGACCAAAGCTGCATATAGTTTAGGCACGTGCGCCACATCTCCGGACCCAGGAAGGAACAAGTCTTTTTAATGTTGTCGATCAGGTTCGCATAATTCGCAACCTTCATTCCGGCCCGCTTGGAATCACCCCTATGCTAAGGCTGAGTGGCCTGTCATTGAGACGCAAGCCGACGTTCATGAAGTAAAACGGCGGTGATCGCGACGGGGGCAAGAATGTACGTGCCGAACTGAAATAGCGGCGACAGCAGTGGCATCTGTCCGGACGCTTGGGTGCTGAACGAGGTAAAGTCCCATGCGCCATGCATGACCATGGGCAACCAGATACTGCCGCTGATCCGGCGCAGCACGTAGAAGGCGCCGCCCATCAGCGAAGCGAACACGCACTGGATGAGACCAGCCACGAGCGGTATCCCGAACAGCGCGTTGGGGATGTGCATCGCGCCGAACAGAAGCGACGCCCAGAAACAGACCCAGATCTCGTTCGCGCTTGTACCCCGCACGCCCGTCAAAAGAACGCCGCGCGCGAGGAGTTCCTCGTTGAACCCCACCAGGACACCGGCAACAGCGAGCATCGTCAGGTGCGATGGCGAGAATGTCGACCAGCTCGCTGCGGCGCCGTTCACCACGACTATGCCGACCATACCGGTGAGCATCAGCGGCAGAGCCCATTTCGGCCCGCCTCGACGCTCCTCTTTCAGGGCTGGTCCCCACCAGCCAAGCCCTGTAACCGCGGCCGCCATGAATATGGCGCCGAGGCTGAGCGGCAGGACCAAGCTTTTGAAGGCGACGGGCTCGGACACCATGTCGGTATATCGAGAGCCGACCGCCCTCCAAGTGGCGAAGATAACGGCATTGTAGATCAGGTAGACGCACACGGCGGGTCGCCAGTCTGGCTTCACGCGCACGCGCTTATTTGGTCCAGATCAGATGGGTCGCCTTCGCGCTGGCGCGTTCCTGGTTAGCAGTCTGGCAAAAGGCTTGGTGATCGTTCGCAGAGATGGCGATCTGGGCGCCGAAGGCCATGCCCAGCGCAAGTGTCGCCTTACGTTCAACCTCGGCGCGCTGGTTAGCATCCAGACTGCGCGGCTTTCCGGCCGAGTCATCATAGATGAGGTCGAACTCCGTGGAAAATGCCTTCGGATCGATCTCGAAGCCGGAACAGGTGGATGCGACGGCTTGCTGGTGCCCAAGCGCTTGGAGCATGGCGATGTGGCCTTCGTCGAAGGCGCCGTCGAGCACGGAGCGGATCGCGTCGGTCGCAGCCAAATCCATCTTGATTGTGTCGGGCACCGCCGCTGAAGCCTTGGTCTGTGCCGACACAGCAGGGGAAGCCGCGAGCGCGGCGAGAATCCAGAGATGACGGAGAACCATGATCAATACCCCCTGCGATAAGGATCATAGCCGAACTGACTATCTGTCCATTCGTAGGAAAACTGACCGCGGACGAAGCAGCGGCGCTCACCCCGGTAGCAATTGACGTCACGCGCCGGCGAGAACGCATCTCTGCCATAGCTGTCGCCATAGCCATATCGGTAGCCGTCGCGCCGATCCTCGGCCTCTCGCTTCTTTTTGGCGGAAACGGCAGCGGCAATGCCGATCAGTCCGATGGCAAGTGCGGCGCCTGCCACAGCACTTCCATCATTATTGCGGTCATGGTGATGATGGTTGTCATGCCAGTCATCATGCCGCCTTGCATAGGCGGGCGCAGGTAGAAGAAGCGCGGCGACCATGGCCGCACCAATGATCCTGGATCGTAGCATGGAACCGCGTCTCCCACAGTTATGATGAGAATAAGCCACAAATTCATATTATGAGAAAGGAAATTCCCTGGTCGAACCGGAGGTACGCTGCCAGAAAACGGGAAGACCCTCGCTTTCAAAAGACCATAGTCGTCAGACACATTCTGGGATGGCATTAACGACAGCTATCGTCCGAATCAGCCGTTCAAAGCTCAATAATTGAACGACGGGTTCGTCCCACAACGCGGCGTTTGGCGATCGGCAAAACCGACCCATCTTTGCCGTTCAACAGCGAATTCTTGGTTCGCAGGTCCAGCCCGTCTGCTTTCGTGACACATTACATGTGTCACAGTGTATCATTTTACTTGAAAGTGTCACAAAAGAAGGCCAGATTGGCGTTATGAGTGCCACCGATCCGTTTCACGCCGACCTACGCGAGTTCGTTAATAATCAGGCGAGCCGCGTCGAGGCAGCTCGGATTTTGGGGATAAAACGGCAAGACTTGTATAGATATCTAAATGGGGCCTCTGCGCCACGTGAGAAACGAAAGCAGCAGATCATTAAATTAATCGGAGCGCCGACAAGCCAGCTCGAAACCCGAACGATTTCTCAAGAGTTTTCTGGCTTGGATACGCAAAGTGTTACCCGTTTACGTGACATGATGTTACACTTGGTGTCGCTAATCGACCTTGACCTAGCGGGCAGGACTGTCAATGAACGAAAGTCGGCTGACTCGGAAACGGGAAGGCCTGCGAGGTAAACGATGAGTAGAGCTGACCTAGTAGTACAGCTGGCAGAAGCTGGCGCACAGAATGATCACGCGAAGCTGGAACGGATCGTGTCTGCTCTGGTTGCAGAGGCGCGTCGAAAACAGCACCATACGTTGGCCGATCGACTCGCTAAAGCGCTCGGTGCTGCTGCGTCAGAGGCGCGGCCAGCCCCTCGAGCGATCGGAGGTACGTTCCTGCCTGACAAGGTCCGAGATCTTCTAATTGAACGGCCGGCCCGGCGGAGCATCGATGATCTGACGCTTCCAGCTGAGGTAGATGCGCAAGTCCGTGACCTCATTGAGGAGCAGCAGCAAGCCGATACACTCCGTGCGAACTCGCTTGACCCGCGTCATCGCGTAATGCTGGCTGGCCCCCCCGGCAATGGCAAAACGACACTGGCAGAAGCAATAGCGTATGGACTGGGCGTCCCGTTTTTCACGGTTCGGTATGATGCTGTTGTCGATAGCTACCTTGGTGAAACGGCCGCTCGCTTGAAGCGGGTGTTTGATTTCGCGCGTTCTACGCCGTGCGTTCTTTTTCTCGACGAGTTTGATGCTGTCGGCAAGGAGAGGGGCGACATACACGAGACTGGTGAAATAAAGCGCGTCGTCTCGTCTTTGCTGCTTCAGATGGATGACCTTCCTTCATATACAGTGATCGTGTGCGCTTCCAATCATCCGGAGCTTCTCGATAAAGCGGTTTGGCGGCGTTTTCAGCTGCGATTGGAACTTCCCATGCCGACGCGGTCGGATTTTCGTCGTTGGCTTTCACAGATCGGCGCTGATCGAAAAGCGCTGGGAATGGATCCGACAGCCCTGGCTCGTGAGCTTGAAGGGGGCAGTTTTGCAGAAGCCGAGGAATTTTTGCTGGACGTGAAGCGCAAGATCGTGCTCGTCAAGGGAACGCCTAAGGTCATTATTATGAATCAGTTAAAGGCCTGGAAGCGGCGTTTCGGCGTGAATACTGGAGTGGCTACTGAGGATGGCGAGGGAAATTCTTCCGTTAAATCGGAATAAGAAGGAGAAGCTCGATTTCATTAAAGGTCAGCCTGATCGGCGAAGGCGAAGGAGCATCTCGAGCCAAGATCAGTCAGGACGCATAGGCGCAGCCCTCGACAAAAGCTTCGAGAATATTCTGGACCGCGACGACATAAAGGTCGCGGATAACCCTTCTTCGCTTGCACCAGAACGGGCTCTAGTGATCGAGATCATTGGATCTCCCGACCGTTTTGTAAACGCAGCTCAGAAGATCGGATTAGAATGGCTCGCCGAAGAGGTCGCAATCCTGCGCGGTGTCCGGTCTTATTTTAATCCTGACGACCACCAAGATGAGGACGAAGAGGACGGGTCGGAAGATTTCCAAGCCGAGCTCTCGGAGGATGACTTCGATTTCCTCTTGGATGCTGATGAGGCTGCGCCTGATGAGATGTCAGGAGCACTGTACCTTGGGATGCCGACCAAGGCTACTTTTGAACTCCTCCGCAATTTATGGAATCTGTATAAGGATGGAAAGCCTGCGCCGGAAAAGCACACCGATTGGTGGAAGCTCTTTGGTTTGCTCCACCAATTGCGGCCTTGGGGGCCAGAAGACCGAATTGGCGAAGCAACCCGCAAGCGACTGAAAGACGAACAAGCACTGCAAAAAGAAGAAGATCTCCGAGTTGAGGTCGATCTTTGGTATCGTGGGGACGCCGCGACAAGGGATCGTGCGGTCGCTGAGTTTCGCGAAACAGTGGATGCTGTGGGCGGCAAGATCTTGGACGAATTGCGGATCGATGAAATCCGCTATCATGCTGCGCTTGTCCATCTACCTGGGCCGGCGGTCAAGTCGATCCTTGAGCGGTCAGGGCCATTGGCGCTGGATGACGATATTATGTCGATCAGGCCCCAGAATGGCTTTCGCTTCTCTATCGACGAACTCATTACCAGTGAAACGGGTGATGAAGAGGATGCGGAAGATGAGCCGACGCGCGCATCCATAGGAGCCTTGATCGACGGGTGGCCTGTCGAAAATCACATTAAGTTGCGCAACCGACTGGACGTAATCGAACTAGATGTCGCTGACACATTGGCGCCAGTGAACAAGCGTTTCCATGGATCAGCGATGGCGTCCCTTATCCTTCGCGGCGATCTCCATGAAGAGAACCAACCTCTGGACCGCCGCCTCAAGGTGGTCCCGGTCCTCATGCCCGACGGCGCGTATGAGACGCCTCCCAAGGACAAGCTGGCACTGGGCATCATCTATCGTGCTGTGAAGGAATTGAAGGAAGGCACCGGCGGCTTGGATCCAAGCGGTCGCGACGTGATCATTATCAATCACTCAATCTGCGATGAAGTTTTTGGGTTTGCTGGGAATGTTAGCCCTTGGGCTCGCCTGCTGGACTATTTATCATGGACGTACCGCGTCTTGTTCGTAGTCAGTGCGGGGAATATCCGAGATACTTTCGAGGTGCCTGGGTACCCAACTGGCGCTGATATGAGGAAAGCGACGCCGGAGCATCGACGTGCTGAAATGTTGCGTGGAATCGATGCCTCCAAAGCCCAACGCACGATCTTCGCGCCAGCGGAGTCCGTGAATGCTCTCACGGTGGCGGCAGCACATGCTGACGGTTCGACGTTGACGCTCCCCGCTAATCTCACCGATCCATATGGCGAGCTGCCGATGCCAATCCTTGGCTCAGGCTTGGGTCATGGCTTTAACCGATCGGTTAAACCTGATGTTATGTTGCCGGGCGGACGGCAGGTGGCTCACCCAACAGAGGGCTCCATTTTACGCGTGCATGGGCGCGAACATTCGGACCGATTTGGTCAAGCCGTGGCAATGCCTGATCCGCACCAAGGGAGATTGGATTTCACCCGAATGTCGGCCGGCACGAGCAACGCTGCGGCGTTGGCCACTCGGATGGGCCTTTTGATCGGCGACGTCCTTGACGATTCACCGATAAACGGCACCGTACCATGGTATAAGCGGGAAACAGCGCCGTGCGTATTAAAGGCACTGATTGCGCACGGGGCAGGCTGGGGTGATCTTGGCCAAGGAATGACCGACATTCATATTCCGGCGGGACATCTCGTTCGGCGTAAAGAGGCTGTATCGCGCGCAATGGGATATGGGCCAGTTGATCAAGAGCGCGTCATAGGCGGTGAAGGACATCGGGTGACGCTGCTCGGTGAGGACACCATTCGCAACGGCGAGCGGCAGCAATGGAAAATTCCGCTTCCAGATGAGTTGAGCTCGATCACGGAGTTTAGGAGGATCGTGGTGACCTTGGCTTGGTTGACACCCGTGTCACCAAACAGCTCACAGTATCGGACCTTCGGCCTAGCGATATTGGGATCTCTCGGAAATTCTGGTCTGTGGGAGGGGGTCAAGCGTGTGGGACATCAGCCCGCGGTGGGTTTTGCTAAACGGGGAACACTAATCCATGCGGTCTATGAGGGGAACAAGAAGGCTATTCCCTTCAGCCAGGATTCTAATTTCGAAATTAATGTTCAGGCTGCGACCAAAATGCCGGGTATGACTGGCATCAAAGTACCCTACGCCCTTGCCGTTACGATTGAGGTCGCCGACACCATTAATGCAAATATCGCAGCATCCGTCAGGCGGCGGGTCGTACTACAGGCGAAGGTGAAAAGATGATCGAGTTTGATGAGCAACATAGCCTTGGTTACCGCAGTGATGCAGAGATAGCTGACTATCTTGAATATTTGGGCGATACCGAAGAAGCGAGAACCTTCCGAGAGGCAGCCGTGCGCGGCCAAGGAATGGGCGATTGGCTTGCACCTCCCTGGAAGCAAACCAGTCATGTCTTTGGCTTTATCGATGAAGGGAGCGCCAATGACGATTTAATTGCGATCAAGCCAGCGTTCCATGTGGATGCAGACCATTCGCTCATCGGGCAACAAATTAAGGTCACTCTCGATGCATTTCAGGTCCACAGCTATCCTGGACTGGGGACGCACAAGATTCTATTTGACTTTCAAGGCCGGGATCAAGCTGGATCGGAAGCTCAAGATCTCCAATTCGCAACCGTGTTGTATGCGACCGATAAAGCACGCGCTGGCATGAGTGGAGTTCCAATTTTTACGGGGCTTACAGTTCCACAGGACGGTCTGTCGTTCAAAGTTCGCACCGGGTTAATTGGAAACTCTGGTGACCAGATCATTCTAGACACGCTTCAAAGCTCGGTGTTTAAAGATGGACTTAAGCTCATGGGGACGATCCAGCCGGCCTTGCCGCAACTAGTTGCATTAGCTGGAGGCATCACACAAAACCTACTGAAGCGAGATTGGAACAAGCAGGTTCAGTCTTTCAATTTGGGCCTGGATTTCAGCAACAGTAGGACATCCGCACGATTGCGCCGCGGCTCATATGTCGTGGTCCAGGTTCCTGGTGAAAGCATGTGGCGCTGGAATGATTGGGCTTTCGATCCACACACAATGAGTGTCGTGAATGTCAATCGGGAAATTACTCCTCATAACACTATCGTCTTTGCTATATCAGCGAGTAGCGGAGTTGAAGCGCGATCAGGAATACGCAACGAAGGGCGAATGGCTCTCGACGCGATCGAAACTAATGAAAGCGGCGCCTGACGACGTCAGCCCGACGCCTTGAATGCTTGGCGGGTTCTCTCACGCGGGCTCTCCTCGCCAGCCTTTCCGCCGGCCTCCTTCAACGCGGCCTTGATGAGGTTGGCAGCGCTGGGACAGAATTTTTCGGGCATTCCATCATCGGTGTAAAAACCTTCTCCTTTTGACCAAGCTCCAGAATAGAGGGGCATTCCAGATTCGTCTGGGCCGATAAACTCTTCACCGCTGAGCTGATACCTTTTAACTCCGGGACGGCCTAACAGATCGACAAATGTAAGGCGCGCGACTGGCTTACGGTCGAATACATAAAGACCATGAGCTTCTAAATGCATGAGGAGCTGTGGCAGATACTTCGTCGACGGCTCCCACAGCTTGGCGACGTTATCGGCATCCTCCAAATAGAGACCTCTAACTTCAATCGTACAAGCCATGTCGCCAAGTGGGTCAGCCAGCGCAATCGTCACTGGGACATCGATAAGTTGGAGCTCGCGAGCTCCCTCCAGCGGCGTTATAGCAACCGATGTTGGTAACAAGAGTTGACGATCGGTTAGGCCGGTCTTGAACGGGGTGAGATCCTTGGATGCTTCGATCTTGAACTTCGCTTCGGATTTCGCGAATTCGAGCTGCGCCAGCGCATCCGCAATTTCAGTCTGACGTTCCGAGGTTCGCCATTGGGCAACACCGACGAAGAAGGTTGATACCGCCACCACTGTGGTGAGGAAGGCGTTGAGGCCGGTAGCCCAAGACTGCTTACTTCGCTCGTGGGATGGATTCCCGGTGAGCACGATCCTTCGATCTACAGGTCTTGGACGTCTCGATGGGACCCGGCTTCGATATTTTGGTGGCAAGGCCGTTCTCTAGCTTCAGTTTAGGCCATGCGATGCTTGTTGGAGCAATTGCTATGGCCGCACCGCCGTTCGTGCCACGTCGGGCTGACGGAGCAAAGCGATTCTCGCCCCTATTTGAAACTGCTAATTTTTCGTGACCCCCATCGGATCTGCGAAGGCGACTCACACATTAGACGGACGGCAGCGAACCTCGATTTCAGCTCCGAACCCGACAGTCGCGAAAGTCCCAAGGCGAGCCGTCAAGCCTACGTAGCGCAGCCCCGGAGCGAACGGCGACTTACGCAGCGCGGCCGCCCCAAAGGCGGTAGCCCGGCAAGTTCCAAGTCCTGATATGAGCGTGCTTTCCAGCTTAAATTATTAGGTTCAAAGTTTGGAACTTTTGACCTGTGGCAATAATTATGGAAAGCCTTTTTCAAGGCAATTATCTGCTCTTCGCGGCGATATTGGGGCGGACAGGGCAAATAGTATCCTTCCCATTATCATACGCCTTTCGGATGCAACTAGAAAACTCGGCGCGATCCTTTTCCGGCAGGCGCAGAAATAGGGCTACGCCTTCCCATCGCTTCGGATCATAAACCTGCATCAACCTCTCGCCGGCTGTCCAACCATCATGGTCCATGGCCGCTAAAGCAGTTTTTTCCCGCCACAACCAGCTGTTCGGGACGACGTCCAGCGCCACGCGAGGCACGACGAACATCAGCACCGCGCCAACCACGATCCCTATTCCTATGCAAACCGTGAGCCACCGATCCTGTCTCGCAGCTTCCCGCGCAGAATAGACTACTTCCCGGATGGAGTTGGCCTCGACGTTGAGTTGCTGGCGCGCCTGCCCCCAGGCCACCTGTTCGGCCTTCCGCACCTTCTGCGCTGCCTCGTCGATCTGGCCTGCGATCCTTTCCGGCGTCAAAGCCATTGCCGGGCGGCGGCTGAGGATGTTGATCCCTTCTCCCAGCCGTTCGATGCGTGCGTCGATCTGAGCCAGATCCTTGCTGTAGTCGCGCTCCTGCAGGTCGTCGAAGCGCATGGCAAAGCCGTCGATCGCCGCTGACATTCCGGCAAGGCGGCGGTTCATTGCCTCGAACGCCTCGGTTGCATCAAGCTCGGCTGGTGGGTCGGTTTCGGTCATGCGCGAGGCCTAACGCTCCAAGCCACGAGAGCGCGAGCGGCCGATCCATTCCTGGATGTCACGAGACAAGCTGCTCCCCTCCCGGGGCTTGAAGCCCAGCTCATGAGACCTCATGCGAAGCCGGGATTCCAGTTCGGGGTCGCGATGGAAGCTCTTTGACAGGTAATCGATTCGCTCTGCCGCCCGGTCGGTGCCAAGATGATCGCCCATTTTCTGCAGCCGCAAGAATTGGCGGGTGCGGGTCTGCCATTCCTCTACGAAGCGATCGGCGCGTTGATCGGCGGCGACCCGGATCTCGCTTTCCATCTGCATCGCCTGGATGGCGCGAGCGCTTTTCCCTTTGGCCGCATCATCCATCAACGACGGGTCCCGGCGCATCGCCGCATAGGCATCCTTCGCGCCATTCGGGCGCTGGGCATCGAGGTCGCGGCTGGCCCGTTCGACGGCATGCCTCTGGCTGACGATCGGAGTGAGCCCCTGACCATGCATGCGCTCGATGTCGCGCACAGCGCGGGCGTAGCGCGCGACGGCCACATCGAGAGGGCTGGCCTGCCGAGGCGTTGGCTCCGGCTGCACCTTGAATCGTAGCCCTGCGAAAGGATTGCGCCGAGCTTGTGGTTCGCGCTCTGGCGTCGGTGTGATTTCACGCTTCGCCACAGGTGCAGGCTCACGTGCGTAATCCGACACCATGTCCTTGCCGCGTTCCCGGCTGAGCGCGCGGACGAGCCGATCCCGACCGGCAAAGTCATCCTGTCCGTAATGGAGATCGACACTATCGCGGTGCCGCGAGAGCGCCACATACGAGGCGTGCCAATCGAGCGCCGGCGTGGCCAGCACATGGACCTTGTCCACCGTCATGCCCTGCGCCTTGTGGATCGTCGCGGCGTAGCCGTGATCGACATGAGCATAGTCCTTGAGATCGAAGGAAACCGATCGCCCGTCATCCGTCCGCACGCGCATGCCGATGGTGCTGACGTGCTCGACGGTGCCGAGCGTGCCGTTCTTCACCGCCAGGCTGCGTTCGTTCTTCAGGAACATAACACGGTCGCCGGACGCAAAGCTGCGCTCGCCGCGCTCGACGACGAGCCCCACGTCCTGGCCCAGCAGCTGCGCTGTCCGCAGGCGGGTCCGGGCCGCATCGTTGAGTTCTTTCACCTCGTCATTGGTATGGGTCAGGATGATACGGCTGACATCGGGCCGGGCTTGTCGTTCCCTGTCCCAGCGATCGATGAGGGCTGTGCGCGCCTGCTCGCGCGTCTCGGCGGCATGAACGTGCCCGGCCTGCTCGTAGGCCGAGAGCGCCTCGCCGGTGCGCCCGGTGGCAAGCTGGCGCGTCGCATCACGCTGCCAGTCCACCGACTGCCGCCGGATCGTGGTAATCTCGACCGCGCCATGCCGTTCGGCGATCGAGCGGAACGATGCGCCTGCCTCGATTGCCTGCAGCTGCTCGGGATCGCCGACCAGCACCACCTTGGCCCCGCGCTTTTCCGCCTCGCGCATCACGCGCTCCATCTGCCGCGTGCCGATCATGCCCGCCTCGTCGATGACGAGAACGGATTTGTCTGTCAGCAGTTCGCGGCCCTGGCTCCATTGATGCTCAAGACTGGCGATCGTGCGCGAGGCAATCCCGGAGCCGGTCTCGAGGTTCTCGGCGGCGATGCCGGACAAGGCCGCGCCGCGCACGTCGTAGCCGGCGGCTTCCCAGGCATCTCGCGCCACACCCAGCATCGCGCTCTTTCCGGTTCCGGCATAGCCGATGACATTGCTGACCCCGCGTGCACCGGTCACATGCTCGAGCGCGCCGCGCTGCTCGGGTGAGAGAACCATCCTGCGCGCTTCAGCCCGGCTCACCGCAAGATCGCGATGCCGGTCGGAGAGGCCATGATGGCGCCTCGCATCCAGCGTAGCGGTTTGGCGCTCCAGACGCTGCTCGGCCTCCAGCATCGCCCGCGAGGTGAAGCGGTCTTCGCCACGCCCGTCCTTCCCCAGCTTCACCATCTCGGGCGAGGACTTCACCGCTGCCATCACCTGGTCGAATTGGTCCTTGCCGTCGCTGTGGCGGTGGACGAACATCGCGAGGTCACGGTTGGTGAAGGTCGACTGCTGGTGGGTGATCGCCTCAAGCGCCATCTCGGGATGGGCGAGCAGCTTCTCGCCATTGGCGCGGGCGATAGCGTGGTGCTCGTCGAGCCGCTGGCTTTCGAGCCCTTGCCCGACCATGCGTGCGGCAGCCGGGCCGATCTTGTGCTGGGGCTCCAGCTCGATGCCTTGTGCTTCAAGCGAGCGATGATCGACACGCGCGTCGATATCGAGCCGTGTCAGCCTTTCGTTGACATGTTCCGCCCACGCTTCGCGCCAATGGGTGAGGAGTTCGGTCCGGTTCCAGTCGCGGACTTTGGCGCCAAAGCCTTCCTCGCTCACTTCGCGAAGCCCAAGCATCACATGGGCATGGGGCTTGGGGCTGCCATCCTCACCGATATCCCAGTGCACATTGAGATCGGCGACCATGCCGCGCGCCACGAATTCGCGTTCGACGAAGTCGCGCGCCAGCGCGATCCCTTCGGCCTGGCTCATCTCGCGGGGGATGGCGAATTCGACTTCGCGGGCAAGCTGGGCATCCTTCCGCCTCTCGGCCGCCTCGACGTCATTCCACAGCCGCTCGCGGGTGTGCCACTCCTCGGGCGCACCATCGGGCAGCAGGATTTCGGAATGAACGACGCCCGCCTTGTTGGAAAAGTCATGGGCACGCTCCAGCCGCTGGTCGTGCAGCCGCGAGGCGGAACGATAGGCGGCCGCTGCCACGGCGGACGAGCCGTTGGCGCGCGAGATGACTTTGGCCGAGAAGTGGTAGATCGCCATGACGACCTGCCAATTACCCCTGAAAGTGCACGTCGGCACGACGTATAAGCGCGCCCTCGAACGATTTCATCTGCCTCGGGATCACAAAGGCTCAGAAGGCTTCGCCCTATTGAGAGGGCATCATCATGCCGATAACTGGTTCGTCCGACACCATCAACGGGAAGGACGGACGATGCGCAAACCACGCGACTACAATGCCGAGCTCAAGGCTCTCAATGACAAGGCCCGGCAACTCAAGACCCGCAAGACAAGCCAGCTCGGCGAACTGGTCGCCGCGACCGGTGCCGACGTGCTGACTGTCGAGGAATTGGCCGGCGCGCTGCTGGCGATCGCGGCGACGAGCGATCATGCCAAGCGGGAGGCGTGGCGCAGGCGGGGCGCTGCGTTCTTTTCAGGCGAGCGGGAAGCCGGGGCTGGCAGCACTCGCCAAGGCGCTGGCAGCGAGCCGGGCGGGTCTACGGCGGAACCGCGCGGCGATGAGCCGCCTCGCAGCCGGTCGGGCACGGCATGACACGCGGGAATGGCAAGTGAAGCGGCGCGAGCGAACACGGCACCTGATCGAACTGGGCGGGCTTGTCGTGAAGGCCGGTCTCGCTGAACTTGTCGATGATGATCGCGCCGTGCTGCTCGGACTGCTGGTCGAAGCAGCCAGCAAATTGCGGAGCGATGATCGCGAGCAGGCGCTGACCTTGTGGCGACGGCGCGGCATGCGCGCATTTGCCGACGATGCGGATGCGGTTCAGGGCTCGCCCCCGACCCGGCGGAGTACGGCGCCGGCGATGCCCAGCGGCACAACCACTGCATCGCCGGTAAAGAGCGCGCGGTGATCGAAAGGTTCGAGTTCGCTGGGCTCGTAGATATAGCTCCAGCTGTTCGTGCCGCCCGGCGTGACATCGACGGAAGCAAGCCGCCGATTGTCACCGCTGCGAAAAATCCAGCGCCTGCCGGGCGCCGTGCCTTCTTCTGCCGGCACGGTCAACACGCCGTCATCGAGCGCCGAGCGGGGATTGGCATCCTCGCCTTGGCCGACGTAGAGATCGGATGGCGATTGGCCATCCGCCGTACGAACCTCGATGCGCAGGGCGACGGATGGATCGCGGTTGGCCTCGACCAGGCTGAGACGTGGTTCGTGCAGTGGTCGGGCGAACAGGTGCCCCTCGCCGTTCTCGACACGCCATTCGCCCTTCAGGTTAAACTCACGCGACAGTCCGCCGCCTTCGGTCTCGAACATGGGCTCGTCAGCGACCATGCGCTGCTCGAAGCGGCGATCGGCGATGAGGCGCAAGGTGATCGTCACACCTTCCTCGCTGCACCGATAGGTGCCCGGCAAATCCGACGGGCCTGACGGTCGGGCATCAAGATCGACGTCGCTTCCACCACACAGAAGCGGAACGCTGTCCGGATTGGCGCGCGCGGCAGACGACGTCGCAGCGAGCAGGAGGAGACAGCTGAAAATCGCAACGCGCATGACCCCATTCCTGCCGGTACCGACAGGCTGCCGCAAGCCGCTTGCCGCCCAGGGTTGCCGTCGCCATAGGCGCGGCGATGAATGACACGACTTCCGCCATTATCCTGGGCGTCATCGAGCGCGCGCCGCAATGGATCCGGCACGACCTGGAATCCAAGGACGAGGCGATCCGCACACGCGCCGAGGAAACACTGGCCGCGATGATCGGCAATGCCCTTGAGACGGGAACCAGCGAGTCGCGCGAGGTTTAAGAAAGCTCACCCTCACCGGAGCTTTCCGCATGCGCCGCCGAGCGTTGTATTCCTTCGCTGCAACTGCTGCCCTGTTTGCCGGCGCGGTCGCACCTCTCGCCTTGGCTCAGCCGCTTGCACTGGCCGAGCGCATCACTTGCGCGGTCGGCAAACAGTTTCTCCTGCGCACCGGCGCCGCGGGTGCGCAGGTGCAGATCGGCACCCGGAAACTGACGCTTCCGCGCAAGCCTTCGGCAATCAGCGAACGCTATGCCGGCAACGAAGGCACCCTCATGCTCGATGGCGAGTTCGTCGCTTTCGTGCCGAAGGGCGATGCGGGCTGGAGGGACTGCCGCCGCTCGAAGATCGTCCAGGCATCCTCGCCAAAGGGCTGAGCGAACAGGTCTCAACCTGCCCACTTTTCACGCAAAACTTGGCGCGCGGATTCGCGTCTGTTATCGTGCGAGGGCGCTGCGCAAAAGGCGGCGCCGGGACTGGTAATCCCGCCAATGGCTCAACTCGGAAAACATGTTTTTCCGGGGTGCCGTCGCGCATGTCCAAACCTTCGGGTGAAAGGCGGCGGCGCATGTCATTGGCATGTTACCAGCTCCGGCGGCTCCCGCGCGTTAGCGTGCGGGAGTTCGGGGTCGGTCCGCGTGATGCCCTGAAACCTTCCGCTACCGCCCCGACGCGGACCGGAGGTACATATGAACACGATCGTTCCTACTACTTCAGGCACCCTTGGCGCCGCTTCGCCCGGCGCTGCCATCATCACCCTGCCGAGTGAGAATTCCGAGCTCGGTACGCTCTGGCGCCGCTACGATGCGCGGCCCGTCCGACTGCTGCGTACCCGCGAAGGGCGGGCGCTCAGCCTGGAGCGCTATCTGCGCGCTGGCGAGTTCATGGGGTCGCTGACGTCGGGCATGGCCGACGACACGGCCTATTTCTTCTACTCGGCGGGGATCGTCGCCCAGCTGGCGATGTCCTCGCACCTGCTCGACGTTGGCTTTCCCGACATGTGGTGTGCGAAGTACATCGGCCTTCATGTCGATCGCTCGCTGGCCTACGCTAATGCCACGGCTTTCGGCTATGAAAATGCCGCGACTGAACAGCTGATGGCCATACTGTCGCCTTACTGGAAATGGAACAGCCTCAGTCGGGCGCAGGGGATAAAGCCTGACGACGGGGGCTTCGGCAGCGACGAAGTCCGCGAGATCATCTCCGCTCTTGTCGACCATGTCGCGGAGGTGACAGGGCACACATGCCCGGCACGGCGCGCAGCGCGATCCTGATCGGGCGGTGACGCGGCGGGCCGAGTCGGGTCGCCTGGAGAGCCGGTTTTGGCTATCATGCCCATCCGGCGGCCTGATACGGCGGCTGGGCGGCGGTCTGACCTGCTGAACTCAAAATTTTTTTCGAGTGTCCATAGGGGGTCGTTAGAGTGCACCCGGGTACATTTGGGGGTCTATTCGCGGCCGATGCCGCATGTCATGGTTTCTCAGGCAGTTGCGCTTTTCCAGGGATGCCCCAATTCTACTCGTGGCCGGCCAATCCAAACCTCGAAAAAGGAAGGATGCGCCACATGAATACCGCCTCTCCCAATGCGTTCGTGCGTCTGCCTCAGGTGCTCAAGGAAACCGGGCTGTCGCGCGCGACGCTCTACCGCAAGGTCCAGGACGGGACCTTCCCCCGACAGGTCCGCATCGCGCAGCGATGCGTCGGCTGGCGTCGCGCCGCGATCGACCAGTGGCTGCAAAATCCCATGTTCTACTCGGTCGAGGACTACGCCTGAGTTCCCCTCGTCAGGTCCTCGCCCTTAGAAAATGATGCTGCCGCCGGGCTGACCGGGCGGCAGCGCCGTCTGTCACCATCCCTCACGTTCCTGCCGGTCCATCGACTGCACGAGCATGACGAGGGCGTATACGAAATGCCTGCGGGCCTGCCGCTTCGAAAGGCCAAGGCGAACGGCGATCTCATCGGTCGTCAGGTCCTCGAAGCGCGCCAGCCGGAACACCTCATGGTGCAGGGCAGGCAGCGATGCCACTGCCCGGTGCATCCGGCGCATCTTCTGATCCTCGATCTCCGGAAAGGCGTCACGCAGGCGCGCCTCTTTTCTCCGCTGCTGCCACATGGCGATGCGCTGGATCACTACCGGTCCTCCCCAAAAGCGAGGAGATAGTCGGCGCCCTTGCTGGCTGCGCTCGCCGCCCGGAATATGGCCTTCTCATCGGCCCGCATTGCTTCAAGCCACGCGCCGATGTAGTCCGAGTGGCGCACCGTCGGCTGAATGCCAAGCGTTGCGCAGGTGAAAGCCGCCGTCATCTCGGCGCAATATCCTGACAGTCCAGCCAAAAATGGCGGTTGGAAATAAAAACCATCGGTGCCTCCAGCACTGCCCAGAACCCCATGGCTCCCCCGATGCGGGGGCGG